>CAVVLD010000014.1:0-110647 GCA_963748795.1 uncultured Solibacteraceae bacterium | reverse complement strand
CAGGCTCGCAAAGCGCTCACGGAGATGGCGACCGTTCTGGATGTAATGGTCCGTAAGATGAGCCAGCAAGCGGGCGTTTAACTCCTTTCCCGCAACGTATTCCTACTCGCCCCACGAAAGCCGCAGCAGAAGTCCGCGCTTGTTCCCGGCCGGGTGCTCTACAATGTAAAAAATGGGAACCCAAGCCACTCTTGAAGCGGCCGTAGACAGGCTCAATCAGGTGCGGCGGGAAATCGCCAAAATCATCGTCGGCCAGCAGGACGTGGTCGATGGCGTGCTGATCTGCCTGCTGGCCGGCGGACACGTGCTGCTCGAAGGCGTGCCGGGGCTGGGCAAGACCACGCTGCTGCGCACGCTGGCGCGCGCCTGCAGCCTGAAGTATTCGCGCATCCAGTTCACGCCCGACCTGATGCCGGCCGACATCGTCGGCAGCATGATCATCGAGACCGACGACCGCGGTCGCAAGACGCTGCGCTTCCAGCCGGGGCCGATCTTCGCCAACCTGGTGCTGGCCGACGAGATCAACCGCGCCACGCCGAAGACGCAGTCGGCGCTGCTCGAGGCGATGCAGGAGCGCACCGTCACCAGCGGCACCACCACCCACGAGCTCGAAGCGCCGTTTCTGGTCATGGCCACGCAGAACCCGATCGAGATGGAAGGCACCTATCCGCTGCCCGAAGCGCAGCTCGACCGCTTCCTGATGAAGATCCTGGTGACGTATCCGTCGCGCGAGAGCTGAACCGCATCGTCGAGCGCACCATTCAGCGGGAGGAGCACGGTCCGTGCGCGGTGCTCGGACCGCGACGACGATTCTGCGAGGTGCGCTCCGTGTGCCGCGAAGTGCTGGTCGCGCCGCACGTGCAGGATTTCGCCATCGCACTCGTGATGGCGACGCAGCCGGAGCAGCCCGAGGCGCACGAGCTGGCGCGCAAGTACATCCGCTACGGCAGCTCGCCGCGCGGCGCGCAGGCGCTGGTGGAATGCGGGCGCGTGCTGGCGCTGATGCGCGGCCGCTTTCACCTGAGCGTCGACGACATCGAGCAGGTGCGCCTCGGCCGTGCTGCGCCATCGCATCATCCTGAACTTCGACGCGCATGCCGACGGCCAGACGCCGGACGCCATCCTGACCGCGATCATCCGCGGAGTAACCGCGCACGGCTTCCGCTGCGTAGGAATTCGGCATCTGCCGAAGAGCCCCTTGCTCGACCGCGAGTTTCTCGAGAAGCTGGAGCGCCTGACCATCCACTGGCAGACAGTCGTTCGCCGGTCTGGTGGGCGGGCCACAACCGTTCGCGCTTCGCCGGCGGCGGCCAGGAATTTCTCGATCACCGCCATTTCCATCACGGCGACGATCTGCGTGCGGTGAACTGGCGCGCCTACATGCGCCTGGAGAAGCTGTTCCTGAAGATGTTCCAGATCGAGCCGCGCGTGCCGGTGCGCATGCTGCTCGATACCAGCGACATCGATGGCGGCCGGTACGCGGAGCAGAAGTTCGACTATGCGCGCCAGCTGGCGGCGGCGCTCTGCTACGTCGGGCTGGTGCGGCTGGACACGATTGAGTTCTCGATTTTCCGGGCGCCTGGCGCAGCGCATTTTCGGCCGGCGGACGGCATCGCTTCCCGAGCGTGATGGATTCCCTGGCCGCGCTCACCGCCGGGCCGGACCGACTATCACGCCGTGGTGCGCGAGTTCATCGCAGCTATCCGCAGCGCGGGCTGCTGATCGTGATCTCCGATTTTCTGGACGACGAGGGCTGCGAAAGAGCCCTGCAGTATCTGGCGGATTTCGGCCACGAGCTGCTGCTGGTTCAGGTGTGGTCCGATGAAGACCGCACGCCGCCCTGGAACGGGGAACTGGAACTGGTGACGCCGAAACCGGCGCGGGCCTGAAGCTGGAGTTCGACGACGACGCGCGGCGCCGCTACACGCGCGCGTTCGACGACTACGCGAGCTCGATGCAGACGCTGGCGTAGCGCAACGGCGGCCGGTACGCGGGATTGTCACTTCGCAACCTCGAAGAGGTGATCTTCGGGTTGATCAGCGCCAGGGGAATCGCGTGGGCTCACCATGTATCTGCTGAACCTATCCTTCCAGTTCCTGGCGGTCTTCGGATCCATCGGCGCGGTTCGGTGGCGCTGTACCTGCTGGACCGCTCGCGGCGCCGGCAGGTGGTTTCCACGCTGCGCTTCTGGGTGGCCGAGCAGCCGGCGGTGGCGACGCGGCGCGAACGCATCCACAAGCCCTGGACCCTGCTGCTGCAACTGATCAGCATGGCGCTGCTGCTGCTCGCGATCGCGCAGTTGCGTCTCGGCACGCCGGCGCTGGCGGGGCGCGATCACGTCCTGGTGCTCGATACATCGGCGTGGATGATGGCGCGCCGGCAAGGGGGCGCTGATGGACGGGGCGCGGGCGCGCGCGCGTCAATGTCTACGCGCGCTACCCGCGCGGGACCGCGTCATGCTGGTGCGGGTGGATGCCCTGGCCACGCCCGCCACCGCGTTCGAGCCCACGCACCGGAAGGTGGACGCGGCCATCCTGACGTCGCACCCCGGCTCCACCGCCCTGAACCTGAACCAGGCGTTTTCCTTCGCGCGGCAGGTGCAGGTGCAAGACGGCCGCGGGCGGACGAAATCGCGTTTGTGGGTCCGGGCGCACGGCGGAGAGACGGTGGAGCACCTCAGCGGCCCAAGAACCTGCGCGTGGTGCCCGTGACGGATAACGTCGAGAACTGCGGGCTGCGCAAAATCGGGATGCGCCGTTCCACCACCGATCCGGCGATGTGGGAGATTTACGTATCCGCCCACAACTACGGAGCGGTGCCGCGCGCGGTGACGGTATCGGTGGGGATTCGGCCCTCCGCAGCACGCGGGGCCGTGCCCGTCGGCACGCAGCAGATGACGCTGCCGGCGGGCGGAGATCGCGAGGCCGACTTTCAATTTCGCACCCGGCCGCGGGGGTGCTCGGCGTGCATCTGACGCCGCACGATGTGTTCCCGGCCGACGATCGCGCCGTGATGGAATTGCCGCGCGAGCCCGCGCTGGCGGTGACGGTCTACTCGAACCAGCCCGAACTGCTGCGGCCGGTGCTGGCGGCGACCGCCCGGGTGACCGCGGTCTTTCGCCAGCCCGCCGAGTACCGCGCGAACGATCCGGGGCTGGTGATTCTGGACCGCTTTGTGCCGCCCCAGCGTCCGCCGGCCGATTCGATCTGGATCGATCCCCCGGCGCAGGGCTCGCCGATACCCATTCGCACGTCGGTGGAGAATGTGCCCTTCGGAGGCTGGAATCCGGACCACCCTGCATCGGCGGGGTTGCGCACTAAGGACTTCAAGCTGGACAAAGTCTCGGTCTTCGAAGCCGCGCCACCGACGGACTGGTGGGCGAGGTGGCGGCGGGTCCGGTAATTGTGGCGCGCGATGGCAAGCCCAAGATCGTGGTGCTGGGATTCCATCCGGCGCTTTCGGCCATGCGATACGAACTGGCCACTCCGCTGCTGTTGCCAACCTGCTGCGCTGGGTATCGCCGGAGATTTTTCAGCGCTGGGAAATTACCGGCGGCAGCGTGGGTACCGTGCGCGTGGCTCTGGATCGGGACACGCCGCAGAAGGACATCCAGGTGACGGGCGAAAACGGCGCCCCCCTGCCGTTCACCATGCGCGATCGCACAGTGCAGTTTTTCTCGGGGACTCCGGGGTCGGTGCGCGTGGTGGCGGGCAATCGCGAGTACATGTACGCGATGACCATTCCGGAACTGTGGGATTCGAAATGGGTGCCGCCGGCGGATGCGCGGCAGGGTATTCCGCATTTTGCGGCGGTACTGGACAGCAGCATCGATGTGTGGCCGTGGCTGGCGCTCGCCGGCGGAGTATGTCTGCTGGCGGAGTGGGTGCTGTACGGGAGTTTCCGGCGGGCGTTGCGTCCGCTGGTGTTGCGGCACAGGTCGCGCAGCACGGCGGAGGTGCGGCGATGACCATCGACCGTCCATGGGCGCTGGTGCTGGCTCTGTTGCCGGTGGTTTGGGCGGCGTGGGAGTGGCGCAGCTCTTCCCGCCGGCTGGCTTTGAGCCTGAAGGCCGGCGCGCTGGTGGCGATTGCGCTGGCGCTGGCGATGCCCCGGCTCACGGTCTATCAGAACAAAGTGGCGGTAGGGCTGCTTGTGGATACATCGGCCAGTATCTCGCCGGACGATTTGCGCACCGAATCGGGTCTGGCCGACCGTCTGGAGCAGGGCTCGCGGGAGCCCTTGGATGCGCGTGATTCCATTCGCCCGCACCACGCGGAATACGGCGCTGGATGAGCACGGGCGCAAGGGCTGGCAGTTGCGTCACACCGCGGGCGCTCCGGGGCACGGCACAGACCTGGAAGCGGCGATTCGCAATAGCGTGGCCGCTCTGCCTGCGGGAATGGTGCCGCGGCTGGTGCTGGTGAGCGACGGCAACGAGAACCTGGGGAGCGTGGCGCGCGGAATCTGGCAGGCGCAGCAGTTGGGAGTGCCGATCGATACCGTGGCGGTGGCGGGCCGGCCCAAGCCGGGACTGCTGCTCGAAACGGTTTCCTTTCCCGGACAGGTATTCAGCGGGGAGCGGTTTCCAATTGAGGTGACTCTGGAATCGCCGTCCGCCGCGCAGGCCGCGGTGGAACTGACGGCCGAAGGAAAACAACTGGGCGAGCAAGTGGCGCTGGCCGCCGGCACGAATCATCGGCGCCTGGAGGCCAGTGTGAATTCGGTGGGGGCGATCGCCCTGGGGGAAAAGATCTCGGCCGATGGCTTGGGAGAGGCCCGGTTCGAGGATGCGGTGATTCTGCGCCATCCGCGGGTGCTGCTGGTCTCTAACGATCCGCCGGCCAGCGAGGTCCACTTGCAGCGCACTTTGCAGGCGAACAAGTTCGAGGTGGAACACTCCCAGACGGGGATTCCGGAGAAGCTCGACGATTTTCAACTCATCGTGATCAACAATTGGGATATCGAATGCTTTCGGCGGCGCAAAAATGTCGGTGGAGGCATTTCGTCAAACAGGGCGGCGGTCTTTTGTGGATCGCCGGCGAGCACAACATTTACGTGGAGAAGAAGAAGGAAGACGCCGATCGAGCGGACGCTGCCCGCCAAACTCGCGCCGCCGCGGTCGCCGGAAGGCACTTGCGTGGTCCTCATCATCGATAAGTCCTCTTCGATGGAAGGGCAAGAAGATCGAGCTGGCGCGGCTGGCGGCGATCGGCGTGGTCGACAACCTGCGGCCCGTCGATACGGTGGGCGTGCTCATCTTCGACAACTCCTTCCAATGGACGATCCCCATTCGCCGCGGCGACGGACCGGTCGACCATCAAGCGGCTGATCGCCGGGATCACGCCGGACGGCGGCACGCAGATCGCGCCCGCGCTGGCCGAGGCTTATCAGAAAATGCTGCCCACGAGCGCGGTGTACAAGCACATCGTGCTGCTGACCGACGGCATCTCCGAAGAGGGCGACAGCATGTAGCTGGCCAAGGAAGCGCTGCGCAATCACGGTGACCATCTCGACCGTCGGCCTTGGGCAGGACGTCAACCGCGCCTATCTGGAAAAAGTCGCGACATCGGCCGAAGGCAAATCCTACTTCCTGAACGACCCCTCCGGGCTGGAGCAGATTCTGCTGCGCGACGTGAGGAGCACACCGGATCGACGGCGGTAGAGAAGTCGATCAGCGCCGGGGTTGTGCAGCAGCCGAGATTCTCGACGGTGTGGGCATCGAGACGGCGCCGCCGCTGCGCGGCTACGTGCGATTCATCGCCAAGCCGACCGCCGAGACCATCCTCGACGGTCCGCGGGATCCGCTGCTGGTGCGCTGGCAATACGGGCTGGGCCGCGCGCGCGGTCTTCACACCGACGCGAAGAGCCGCTGGGCGGCCGAATGGGTGACCTGGCCGGGCTTCGACAAGCTGTGGGCGAACCTCTTTCGCGATCTGCTGCCGCATGCCCGCAGACGGAGACGGCCGCCGATTACGATCGCGCCTACGGGCTGCTCGTGGTGGATTATCACCTTTCGAAGAATGTGCAGGAGCCGGCGGCGATTCCGGACATTTATGCCATCGGACCGAACGGATTCCAACAGCCGCTGAAGGTGACCAAAGTGGCTGACGGGCTCTATCGCGGCAGCGTGGCGATCGGGCAGAGACCAGGGGCTGTTCCGGGTGCGCCCGGTGGCGGATTCGCCGGCGTTTCCGGAGGTGGGTTTCTACCGGCAGGAAGACGAGATGCAGGAGTACGGCAACAATCCGCAACTGCTGCGGCAGATTGCGTCGGCCACGGGCGGGCGTTACAATCCGCAGGCGCGGCAGGTATTCGACGCGACAGGGCGTTCCATTGCCACGGTAATGGATTTGTGGCCGCTGTTCCTGGCGCTGGCAATTCTGCTGAACCTGACTGAACTGGTGCTGCGGAAGTGGAAAGGGCTGCTGGAGGCGCTGCATCTGCGGCCGGCGACCGCGTAAGGAGCCGCCCTCATGTCTGAACGTCTCTACTACACCGATTCCTATCTGCGCGATTTCGCGGCGCGCGCGATCGAAACGTCCGCCGAAGGCCTGCTGGTTTACCTTGACCGGACCGCGTTCTACCCCACTTCGGGCGGACAGCCGTTCGATCTCGGGACCATCTCCGGCGTCGCGGTGACTGAAGTCTTCGATGAGGCGGAGCGCGTGGCCCACCGGGTGGCCGCGCCGATCGCCGTGGGCCCGGTCGAGTGTGCCATCGACTGGCGGCGCCGTTTCGATCACATGCAGCAGCATACCGGCCAGCATCTGCTTTCGGCGGTTTTCGAGGAACTGTTTCACCTGAAGACGGTGAGTTTCCACATGGGCGCAGACAGCTCTACCATCGATCTGGAAGGCGGCGCCGTGGATGCGCGCGTGCTGGCCGATACCGAGCGGCGCGTCAACGAGGTGATTTGGGAGAATCGCGCGGTGGCGGTGCAGTTCGAGCACGCCGCGGAAGTTCAGGGGCTCCGCAAGCCTTCGGATCGCGAGGGCACGCTGCGCATCGTCTCGATCGAGGGCATGGACCGCAGCGCCTGCGGTGGCACGCACGTGCGCGCCACCGGCGAAATCGGCGCCGTGCTGCTGCGCAAAGTGGAAAAAGTGCGGCAGACCACGCGGGTGGAATTCCTCTGCGGAGGCCGCGCCATCCGCCGCGCCCGCGCCGACTACGACGCGCTGTCACGGACCGCGCAGCTTTTTCCGCACCGCTTGACGAGGTGCCGGGAATGGTCGCCGCGGCACAGGAAGCGTCTCGCGCGGGGGAAAAGACGCGCCGCAAACTGGAGCTGGACCTGGCGGCGTACCAGGGGCGCGAACTGTACACCGCCACCGAACCCGGGGCCGACGGAGTTCGCCGCGTATCGCGGTGGGCCGAGCGCGGCAATCTGGAGGAGTTGCGCGCCATCGCGCAGAACTTCACCGCGCAATCGAAGGCCGTCTTCGTGGCAGTTCTGCAGGATCCGGCGTCGATCCTGCTGGCCGTGTCCGAGGATGCGGGAATCGATGCCGGCAAGGTATTGAAGGCCGCTCTCACCGCTCATGGCGGACGCGGCGGCGGCACGGCGCGCATCGCGCAGGGCAGCGTCGGCGATGCCGCGCGGCTGGACGCGATCGTGGCGGAGACTCGCTTAGTGGTCTCTCCGGAAATCATAGAAGACACGAATCAGGTTGCCATCCAGATCGGCCGCGATAAACTCGCGCAGCTTCCACGGTTTGTCCTCTGGCTTGGAAACAATCTTGGCTTGCGCGGCCTTCCATTCGGCGTAGAGTTCGTCCACCTCAGCTTTGCTCTCGAGATTGAGCCAGAAAAGGATAGGGCCGGTGTTGCCCGTAGGACTCCCGAAAGGAGCGGTTGGTGATAAACAGCCTGCAATGGCCCCTGGAGACGCCTGCGATGCCGCCCTCATCGTCTCCCCAATCGAGGGTGAAGCCCAGCGTGTGGACATAGTAGGCTGCGGCTTTGGAGACGTTGGCCGTGGGGATTTCCGGGACAGGAGCGGGGAAGGTCATGGGCATTCATTAATTCGTTGGCGACCAGTGGGCCGCGGTCGCCAGCGTCTTTTTGGCGGCGTCGTCCATGAAGGTGCGGGCCTGCGTCCAGTTTTCCGGACTGAGGTCGGCGGGCTTGCGCTCCGGTGCGAAGAAGACCGGGAGATACTCGCGCAGCCGGCGCGCCGCAGTGGTAATGGTGGACGCTTCGGGATGGCGCGGGTTGTGCAGTAGCTGGCCGCTTACCGTGGTCAGGTAGAGGACGTTCAGAATCTCGGTGGGGCCATCGGCCGGGTCCGGGAAGGTCTGCTCCAGGCCTTTGGCAAGCAGTTTCGCGCCCTCTTCGACAACTTTGTCCGGATGATTCAATTTGCTGAAGACCTGCATGTAGAGGACGCTTCGCTCGTCTCCGTAATCCGAATCGCGGTAGCGGCGCGACCAGTTATCCAGGTCCACGAGTTGTTTGGCGGGATCGGCGGCGTCTTTCAGCACCTGGTTGTAGCTGGCGCGTTCGCCATCGTCGCGCGGCCGTTTCGGCTTCAGAATGGGAGGCTGGGGCCGGCCCGATTTCCCGCCGCTTCGGCCGGCGGATTGCGGCGGCGGCGGGCGCGGAGGTTTTGGGCTGCGGGGGAGGCTGCTTCTTCGGGACCGCCCGAAGTGGTCATGCTGAAGGTTCCGGCCAGCACCGGATAGGGTACGGCATAGGGGACGGCCACCTGCTCCGGGTCGGGCGGCGGATTGTTGATTACCACGACCGGCGGAGGCGGCGCAGGAGTGATCACGATGGTTGGCGGGGGCGGCGGCGGATCGCCGAAATCCTGAAAGCTGACGCCCTGCAGAGAGGGCACGATTCGCGTGCTGCCGGCTTTGACCACGGGCCGCAGGGCTTCCAGCCGCGCCGTGACGAACGCGGGAGAGGGAAGCGACGACAGAAACACCGCGGCCGTGAGCGCCTCCTTGGGACGATCCTTGAAGCCCGCCGGGTCGATGGTGCGCGCTTCGGGCGAAAACGCGGCCCAGGTGGTGTGCACGTTCAGGAACTCCTGCGGCTGCGCCGGCCGGATCCATTTTTCGCCGGGGGCCAGCGGTCCCCATCCGGCGATCTTCGTGCCGCGCATCCAATACACGTCGCCGGGCTTGAATACCTGGCTCACCGAAGGGGCCCAGATCCAGCCCAAATCACTGGTGCGTGTCCAGCGGCCGTAATGGAACGGCAGCCAGCCCCACGAATCGCTGCTGACCCAGGTGTAGCCCATGGCATCGTACCAGCGCCAGTGGCCGTTTTGAAAGGGCACCCAACCGGCGGGCGCTTTGGGCTGCCAGACGGTTCCGTACGCGTCAGTCTCGAACCACTGGCCCGCCGCGTCGAGATCGGCCAGACCGTACCGCTCCACCACGTGTCCCGCGCTCACAGGCGACGACAGCGCTTTGTCGCGCTCAGCGTCCCACCGGTCGAGGGCCATTTCGGCGATTCCGCGATCCAGCACAAAGCGCGCGGGGTTATCCGGCTCCACACGCGTGTACTGCCCTTGTACCAGGTCGATTTCGGCAGTGGGCGAGGAGAACCGGGCCGACCCTTCGAGTATGGAGAGGCGGGTCCAGGCCGGCTCCGCTTCCAGGCGGATGCGCGCCTTTTTGACCATGATCACCTGCATGCCGGGTGCGGCCAGGGTCAAGGCGTCTCTGCCCTGTGGACGGCCCGTGAAGTAAGCCACGCCGTGATCCAGCGAGATCAGGGTGACTCGCTGGCCGGTAGAAAGCTGGGAATAATCGGACAATTCGCCTTGCGAGTCCGCACCCAGCCGGCAGACGCCGCCATCGTCCAGTTCAATTTCGACGCGCGCGCCGTCGCCCGTTCGCACCCAGGCGGATTCGGGCAGAGGCAGATTCCGCTCCGCCGGCATCCAATCGTCCGCCGGGTGAAGTTGCACTTCCACCGGGCCCGAAAATTCGCCCAGGCGGGCGTACCGTACCTGTCCGGCGAAGAGCGCCGCGGGAATCAACAAAAGGGTGAGCCGTTGCATGACACCTACCCGCCAATGTTGACGAGCATACCTCCGCAAGCGTTGTAAGTAAAATCAAAGAGTGACGGACGCCGTCCTTTTGGACCACATCGCCAGCCTGCCGCATGCCAAGGCCAACTTTAAGCAGCTCGTTCGGGAGCTGGGAACGAAGGGCGGCGAGCGTGCCGGCCTGGAATCCGCGCTGGCCCGCCTGACGGCGCGCGGCGACCTGATCGAGCTGCGATCCGGCCACTTTGCCGTCACGGCGCGCAGCCGCGAATTCGCCGTCGGCCGTCTCAACATGCACCGCGAAGGCTACGGTTTTCTCATTTCCGATCACCCTATCGAGCGTCTCAACGGCGATATCTTCATACCGCCGGATTCGGCCGCCAAGGCCATGCATGGCGATCGGGTGGTGGTGCGGATCGCGCGCATCGAAGCGGACGGGCGGGCGGACGGCGAAATCGTCAAGGTGCTGCGCCGCGCCAATCCGCTGGTGGTGGGCGAATTCCACATCGGCCGGCGCGGGTGCTACGTGGTGCCGCACGATGAGCGCATCCAGCAGTGGATCGAGATTCCCGAAGGCATGGAGTTTCCGCCGGAGACCGTGCCGGTGGACCGCATCGGTGTGACTGCGCCGAAGGTCGATTCGGTGGAAGAGCTCGACGGGATGGTGGTGAACGTCGAACTGCTGGAATTCCCGGAGAAGGGCAGCGGTCCCGTAGGCCGCGTGATCGAGATTCTGGGCCAGCCCGACGATTTCGGAGTGGATGTCGAAATCGTCATTCGCAAGCACCACCTGCCGCACCAGTTTCCGCCGGAGGTGGTGGAGCAGGCGCAGGCGGTGCCCTCCGTAATTACCTCCGCCGAGTTGGAGGGACGCCGCGATTTCCGCGCGCTGGACATCGTGACGATCGACGGCGAGACGGCGCGCGATTTCGACGATGCGGTGTGGGTCGATCGCCTGCCCAACGGCAACTATGCGCTGCAGGTGCACATCGCCGACGTGAGCCACTACGTGCGCCCGGGCACGCCCATCGATGCCGAAGCCCGGCTGCGCGGCACCAGCGTCTACTTTCCCGATCGCGCCGTCCCCATGCTGCCGTTCGAGCTTTCCACCAACATCTGCTCGCTGGTGCCGCAGGCCGACCGGCTGGTGCTGTCGGCGCTGCTCGAACTCGACCATCAGGGCGAAGTGGTCGGCCAGGATTTTACCGCCGGAGTCATCCGCAGCGTGGAGCGCATGACGTATACCAACGTGTCCACCTGCTGCTGGAAGGCGATGCCGGGCTGCGCGATCGCTACCGCCCGCTGGTGAAGCGCTTCGAGCTGATGCAGGAACTGGCGCTGATTCTGAATCGCAAGCGCGTGCGCCGCGGTTCCATCGATTTCGATCTGCCCGAGCCGCTCATCGAATTCGACGAGTGGGGCGCCATGACCGGCGTTTCGCGCGCGCCGCGCAACATCGCGCACCGCCTGATCGAAGAGTTCATGCTGGCCGCCAATGAAGCCGTGGCGGCGCACCTGGAACATACCGGCATCGCGTCCATTTACCGCATTCACGAAACGCCCGATCCGCGCCGCGTGCTGGAATTCGAAGAAGTGGCGGCGCATTTCGGATATTCGCTGGGGGTGGGCGCGATTCCGGTGAAGAAATTCGGTTACACCGATAAGCGGCGGGACGGCAGCAAGCAGCGGAAGGAAATCGTGCTGCCCGGCCAGACCAACATCTCGTCGCGCCATTATCAGAAGCTGGTGGCGAAAGATTGAAGGCAAGCCCGAAGAGCGCATTCTGAGTTACCTGATGCTGCGCTCCCTGCGGCAGGCGCGCTACCACGTGGACAATGCCGGCCACTTCGCCCTGGCGGCCGCGAGTTACACGCATTTCACTTCACCCATCCGCCGCTATCCCGACCTGGAGATTCACCGCCTGCTCCGCGGCGTGATGGAGCACAGCATCGCGTCGCTGCCGCAGGAGCCGGAGCTGCGCGCCATCGCCGAAGAGTGTTCGCAATCCGAGCGGCACGCGGCCGATGCCGAGCGCGAACTGGTGGAGTGGAAAAAGGTGAAGTTCATGGCCGAGCGCGTGGGCCAGGATTTCGACGCGCTGATCATCAGCACCGCCAAATACGGGATCTTCGTCGAACTGGCCGAGCTGTTTATCGAGGGCCTGGTGCCTATCGACACCCTGCCCGGCGACCAGTACACTTATCAGGAGAACATCCGCAAGATTGTGGGCCGGCGCACCCGCCGTGAGTTTTCCATCGGCGACCAGGTGCGCGTGGTGCTCGACCGCGTGGATGCCAACGAACGCAAGCTGCAGTTTTCAATCCTGGAAGATGAAACTCCTCGACCCAAGCGAGCTGGCGGCAATCCCCGGCGGAACGTTTCTCATGGGGCAAAACGACGGGCGCGATGAGGAGCGTCCGGTCCACCGGGTGACCGTCGCACCGTTTCGACTCTGCCGCTACCAGGTAACCAATGCGGAGTACGCCGCATTCCGCCCGTTTGCCTACGAGTGCGCCGAGTTACCGGTGACCAGCGTGAGCTGGTTCGATGCCGTGGAGTTTTGCGCGTGGCTCGGCCGCAAGTGGGGAGTGGACGTGCGGCTGCCGACCGAAGCCGAATGGGAATTTGCCGCGCGCGGCGGCCTGGAGCAGAAACTGTACCCGTGGGGCGACGCGCCGGTCACAGAGCGTCCCGGCTATGCGGAGCGGTGGCGGGAGGGTCCGGAGCCCGTGGGCGGGTCCGAACCCAACGGCTACGGGCTGTGCGACATGTGCGAGAACGTTCACGAGTGGTGCAGCGATTGGTACGACGCGGGCTACTACGCCGTTTCGCCGGCGGACAATCCGCCGGGTCCGGCCAGCGGAAGCCGGCGGGCTTCGCGTGGGGGCGCGTGGCGTCACCACATCAGGATTGCCCGTTGCGCCGCGCGCAGCAGCATTCCGCCCGAATTCCGTTATGCCGATTACGGCTTCCGGGTGGCGGTGTGACAGGTTGGCTGGGCGGCAGTGGAACCGACAAGCGCGGCTGGATGACCCACTGTGGAGTACACTGTGTAGTAGAGTCCACATATGGAAACGATTCAGGTCGTCCTCGATTCCAAGCTGCTGCGGGCCACGGAAGTTGCAGCCCGGCGAGCAAAGTTGAATCGCTCCGCGCTGATTCGGGAGGCGCTCCGCGCTCACCTGAAGAACCTTGAGATCAAGGAACGGGAACTGCGGGACCGAAAAGGCTATGAAGCCGGCCAGGGGGATGCCGGGAATCTGTCAAGTTGGGAGGGGGAGGCGATTTGGCCGGCGGAATTGCCAGGGGCGATATTCGGCTTTACCGTTTTGCTCCTCCGGACAAAGCCAGACCAGTCGTAGTACTTACCCGCGACAGCGCTCTCGAATACTTGTCGACGGCATCGGTCGCACCCCATCACCTCCAGCCTCCGAGGGGTTCCTTCGGAAGTGCGGTTGGACGAGCAAGACGGCATGAAAGCCCCTTGTGCAGTCAACCTTCACAACGCGGTTACGGTGTCACAAGGGCGTCTAGGCAAGCGCGTGGCGCACCTTACTCTTCCACGAATGGCGGGAGGTGTGGCGCCGCCCTGCGCTTTTCGGCTCCGGGATCACTCCGTCCAGGACTAACTTTCCGCTTCGGATACGTCCGGAGAACGGCGGCTCTGGTAGGCGGGCCACTTGTGGTCCTAATCCAGCCAGACTTCCGCGAAACCGTCCGAAAGTGCCTTGGACATCACGGTGCTCACGAGACGTCTCCTCGCGCGATTCGTTGAACGTGAGAGAGAGAACCTGGCGGTCAACTCACGGTGATCCGGCGCTTCTTCTCCATATGATGCACTTTAGCATCAAGGCGCACATCAAATAGCATCCGGATCTGGCAGTCCCGGTCCGGGGCCTTTTTCGGTCTCCGGGACTTCTCCGGCGTAGAATGGCGGAATGCAGCAGACGGTGGCCATTTTGGGTGGCGGGGTCGCGGGTCTCAGCGCGGCCCAGGAACTGGCGGAGCGCGGCTTTCGGGTGCGAGTGTATGAACGCAAGCCGGTGTTCGGCGGAAAGGCGCGCAGCATTCCCGTTCCCGGTTCGGACGGCGGCGGCCGGCTGCCTCTTCCCGGCGAGCACGGTTTCCGCTTCTTCCCCGGCTTCTACAAGCACGTCACCGATACCATGCGGCGCATTCCTTATGGCGCGCACGGCAACACGTTCGACAATCTCACGGCGGCCACGCGCATCCTGCTGGCACGCGCCGGACAAACCGAGATCACCTGGCTGGCCCGCTGCCCCACGACCCTCCCGGATTTCCAGGCCTTCCTGATGGAGCTGTTCACGCCTCTGGGTGTGCCGCTGGAGGAAACCGCCTTCTTCGTCAGCCGGCTGCTGATTGTGGCCACAAGCTGCGCGGAGCGGCGGCTGCAGGAGTTCGAAAATATCGCGTGGTGGGACTTCATCAACGCACCGCACATGTCGAAGGTCTACCAGACCGACCTGGGCCAGGGACTCACGCGTTCCCTGGTGGCCATGCGCGCCGAAGAGAGCAGCACGCGCACGGTGGGCTGCACGCAACTGCAACTTCTGTACGGGTTGATTTGCCCGGACCGCGTTTTCGACCGCCTGCTATCGGGTCCCACGAGCGATGTCTGGATCACGCCGTGGACGCAATATCTCCAGACGCTCGGGGTGGAGTTTTATCCTGGAACCAGTGTCATCGACATCGCGACCAGCGGGGCGCGAGTGACTGGCGTGACCGTGGAGACCGCGGCCGGCCGTTCTTCCCTGACTGCCGACTTTTATGTCGCGGCTCTGCCGGTGGAGGTGATGACCACGCTTGTGACCGGCCCGCTGAGCCTTGCCGCTCCGGCGCTCGCCAATCTGAACAAGCTGAAGACGCGCTGGATGAACGGCATTCAGTTCTACCTCTTGCAGGATGAGCCGCTGGTGAATGGTCACGCCATCTACCTGGATTCGCCCTGGGCGCTGACTTCCATTTCGCAGCGGCAGTTCTGGACCCACGTGGACCTGTCACAGTTCGGACCCGGCACGGTCCGCGGCATTCTCTCGGTGGATATCTCCGACTGGGAATCGCCCGGCGTGGTGTACGGCAAGCCCGCGCAGGAGTGCACGGCGCAGGAGATCAAGGACGAGGTATGGGCGCAGCTCAAGCAGCACCTGAATATTGGGGGAGCGGTGCGCATCGACGACGCGAACCTGATTTCCTGGTTCCTCGACCCGGATATCAGTTTCCCGAATCCGAGCTCCGCGGCCAACGCCGAGCCGCTGCTCATCAATACGGCCGGCTCGCTGCAGTACCGGCCGGAAGCGCAGGTCGAGCTGGAGAATTTCTTCCTGGCTTCAGACTACGTGCGGACCTACACGGACATCGCCTGCATGGAAGCGGCGAACGAAGCGGCCCGGCGAGCGGTGAACTGCCTGCTGGCGGCCGCAGGTTCCACCGCTCCACCGGCGCAACTTTGGCCTTTGGAAGAACCCGCGTTCCTCAAGCCGATTCAGGAGATCGACCGCATCCGGTTCAATCTCCGGCTGCCCCATCACCTGGCCGCCGGGGCGTGAAGCTACCAGCTACCGATCTCGTGACGGTCGTAGGCCTGCCGCATCTGGCGAAGTTGTTCCACATCGCTCCCCAGGGCGTCGCGCTCGGGACCTTGCAAGTGGTTGTTGTCGAGCACGTGTTGAATGGAAGCGATGGATTCATCCAGATCGCCTTTATCGAATTTGCCGTGACGCCAGTCGGCGGCGAAACCGCGCAGTTTCTTTTCCGCATTGTTGAGCCGGTCGCGATCGCCCTTGGCCAAGTGCCAGTGATCGTATCCCTGGTTCAGATCGGTGTGAACTTTGTCCACCATGCTGCTGACCGAATTCGGCTGGTAGGGGCCGTTCGGCGGTCCGTATTGCGCGTACGCGAATGTGCCGAAACTCGCCAGTCCGGCCGCCAATACGCAGATTTGTAGAGCTCGTCTCATATTGCATTCCTCACGGTATGGAGTGGTGCAAACCAACGGCCAGCGTGGGGCGCGTCACGCCACGGCCCAGTCAAAGGCGGCGCGTGCCATACGGGCGATGGTACGCTCGCGGACGCGCCAGGTCTTGCGTGCTGCCCTTCAAATAGAAGGCCACGGCGAGGAGCGCGCCACCGGGCAGGACGATCACTCCGGCGTCGTTGGTGGAGCCGTTCAGGCGGCCGGCGGTGGCGGTGGTGCCGGTCTTGTGACCCACCGACAGTGCCCGCCGGCAGCATTCCTTTAATGCGGCCGTCGCCGGTGGTGGTGGCTTCCAGGATGGCCCGCAGGCGTGTGCCCACGGCGTCGCCGCGGGTGTACGCAAGGCGCAGCAGGTCTACCGTGGCGTTGGGCGTGGCGGTATCGCGCGGATCGTTGAGGAAGCGGCGCATGGCGGCGATTCGCTCAGCGAGCGGCACCTGCGCCACCAGGGCGTCGGCCATTCGCGGGGTCCACTGCGCGACGGGCGGGATGTTCTTCACGCCCATGGCATCCAGGCCGCAGGAGCGCTCGTCGCGGTCCACGCGCATGGCGTCGATGTGCCACGCGCGCATCCTGGCGGCCATGCCGGCGGCGCCCCCGGCCATCCGGAAGAGTGTCTGGACGGCGGTGTTGTCGCTTTTGGTGACCATCAGCTCGATCATTTCGTCCAGGCGGAACCGCTTCTGATGGGGCCAGCGGTCGGCCAGGGGACTGACGCCGGGCACCACATCGTATGGCGGGATTTCGATCTCGTCGTTCAGCGAGAACTTTCTTTCGGCGGCCATTTCGAGGATCGCCAGGGCGATGGGCAGTTTGCACACGCTGGCCAGCGGAAAGCGTTCGCCGGCGTGCAGGCCGATTCGCTGTCCCGAATCGATTCGCAGGGCCGCGGCGCCGCAGACACCATCGGTCTGCTCCGCGATGGCGCGCCACTGCGCCGCCAGATCCATCGCCGCCGCGCGGCAGAAACCCGCGCCGGCCATCGCCAGGCAGGCCCGTCGAGTGAAAGTCACCCAACCATGGTACATGCCACAATTAATTCCAGGTGCAATCTATGAAGACAGGCATTTCCCTGACGCTGGCGTGCTGCCTGGCCGCATGGGCCGCCGGCACGTTCGCCACCGATAAGAAGGATCCGCAAGCCGCCGGCATGAGTGCCGAGCGCGCTGGCGCGGATTCCGGTACGCATGAAAGAGTTCGTCGATGCAGGCAAGACCGCGGGCGTGGTCACGCTGGTGGCGCGGCACGGGCACGTCGCGGCCCTCGATGCCGTTGGTTATCAGGACCTGGAAAGCAAGACTCCCATGCGCACCGACACCATCTTCCGGCTGGCGTCGGTCACCAAGCCGGTCACCTGCGCCGGCATCATGATTCTGGTGGACGAGGGGCGGGTCTCGCTGATCGATCCGGTGGAGAAGTACCTGCCCGAATTCAAGGGCCTGAAGCTGAATCCGTGCGGCACTCGCGCGGGGTACAACTGCTCGGCGGTGCCGCCGTCGCGTCCGATCAACATACTCGACCTGATGACTCACACTTCGGGGCTGCCGGGTTCGGCATCCGGACCGTGAGCCGCCCAACTACGCTGGCCGAGCGCGTGGCCGCGGTCTCGCAGCGCCACGCTGCTGTTCGAACCGGGGACGGCGTGGAACTACAGCAATATCGGGATCGCCGCGCTGGGCCGCGTCATCGAGGTCGTGACCGGCCAGCCTTACGATCGCTTTCTGGCGGAGCGAATCTTTCAGCCGCTCGGCATGAAGGATACGTTCTTCTTCGTGCCGGCGGACAAGGCGAGTCGCGTGGCCTCGGTGTACACGTACGAGGCCGACGGGCTGAAGAAGCGTCACCATGGCGCCGCCGAAATTTCCCGCGCCGGAAGGCGGCCTCTTCAGCACGGCCGCCGACATGGCGACGTTCCACCAGATGCTGCTCGACAAGGGCACGCTGAACGGGCAGCGCATTCTTTCGGCGGCCGCCGTGGAAGCCATGACGACGTCACAGACCGGGACCATGAAGGCCGGCTTCGCGCCGGGAGTGGGTCACGGCTTCGGCTTCGAAGTGGTGCGCGAGCCGCTGGGCACGTACCGCTACAACTCGATCGGCAGTTTCGTGAAAGGCGGCGCGTATCGCACGTACGGGTGGGTGGATCCGGCGAAAGACCTGGTGGGCATTATCTTCATGCAGCGCACCAACGGCGGCGGCGATGTGGCGGACGAGATCAACAGCTTTATGGCGATGGCCGCGGCGGCGATTGAGCATTGAGGGGACAGGGATGAGGCTCTTCCGGCTGCTGGAACAATTTGTGGGGGACATCCGGTTCGGCCTGCGGGACCTGGCGCGGAGCCGTTCGTTCACCGCCATCGCAGTGGGGTCGCTGGCACTCGGAATCGGCGGAAGCACGGCGATGTACAGCGTGATTTACGCGGTGATTCTCCACCCGTTTCCTTATAAGGATCCCGACCGCCTGATGAGCGTCTCGGTGCAGGGCCAGAGGGGCGGAAACGGGAGTTACTACCCGATCGACCAGTTCCTGGACATCACGGAACAGCAACACCGTGTTTGAGGGCGTGATCGCTTCCACGTGGTCGGACGTCACCTGGACGGGACAGGGCGAGCCGCAGCGATTGCGGGGCAATCACTGCACCATGAACACCTTCGATGTGATGGGAGTGCCCGCGTCTGATCGGGCGGACCACATCCGCGGAGGACGCGGCGGAGGGCGCCGAACCGGTCACGGTGCTGGGGTACAAATTCTGGCAGCGCCGGTTCGGAGGCGACCCCAATGTGCTTGGCCGCAAGCTGCGGCTCAACGACAAAGTGCGCACGGTGATCGGAGTGATGCCGCCGCGGTTCATGTGGCGCGGCGCGGATGTGTACCTGCCGGACGTGTTTCATCGCGGCCAGACGGTGGAAGGGGAGCGGGAGGTCCACCTGCTGGCGCGGCTGAAGCCGGGGGTGACGCGGCAACAGGCGGCCGACTCTCTGATGCCGTTGTTTCAGGACATAGCGCGCCGCAGTCCGGATGACTTTCCGAAGAACTGGAAGCTGCGCCTGCAGGACTTTGGCGAGACCTTTCCGAGCGACATTCAGGACGCGCTATGGATCCTGTTCGGCGCGGTCGGACTGTTGCTGCTGATCGCGTGCGTCAATGTGAGCAACCTGCTATTATCGCGCGCGGCCTATCGCCGGCGCGAGATGGCCGTGCGAGCCGCCATGGGCGCGCAGCGATTCCGGCTGATTCGCCAGTTGCTGGCGGAAAACCTGCTGCTGGCTCTCGGCGGCGCGGTGTTGGGCGTGGCAATTGCGGCCGGCGGACTGCGCGGCATCATCGCCATGGTGCCGCCCGGCACCATTCCCGACGAAGCGCATATCGCCCTGAACACTTCCGTGCTGCTGTTTGCGCTGGGCGTTTCGGTGGCGGCGGCCTTGCTGTTCGGCCTCGCGCCCGCGCTGCAACTTTCGGGCCGCGACATTCTGACGCCGCTCAAAGAGGCCGGACGCGGCACCGCGGGCGGGGTACGCCAGCGCCTGCTCCGCGGCACTCTTGTCGTAGGCGAAGTGGCGCTCTCGCTCATGCTGCTGGTGGGAGCCAGCCTGATGGTGCGTAGCCTGATGGCGATCCAGGGCACGAGCCTTGGGTTCCATCCCGAGCGGATCCTGACCCTGCGCATTCCGGTGTCGGAACAGCGCTACAAAGATGCGGATCGCCGCACGGCGCTGCTGCAGGAAGCGCTCCGGCGCATCCGGGCCGTTCCGGGCGTGCTGGCCGCGAGCATCAATTGGGGCCTGCCCCCGGTGTTCACGCCGTCCTGGCCGGTGAGCGTGGTGGGCAGTACCGGAACGGACACGCGCCGCGTTCTGGTGCATCAGACCGATGAAAACTATCTGACGTTGATGGGCACGACGCTGCTGCAGGGGCGCTTCTTCGACGCGCAGGAAGTGAACGGCAAGATGCACATCGCCGTTGTGAACCAGACGTTCGTGCGGCGATATCTGCCCGGCGTGCCGGCGATCGGGCGCGCGGTGCGCATTCCCGCGCTGGACGCCGCGCCCTGGAACCTGGCCGACGATTCCTTCCAGATTGCCGGAATTGTGAAAGACACGGTGAACCAGGTGGGCTCCCGGGAGATTCTGCCGGAGATGTACCTGCCGTTCACGGTGCTCGCCCGGGCCGACCGGATCTTTGTACTGGGCAACGGCCGCGCCGAAGGCCTGGACAAGGCCGTGAAGGCGCAAATCTATGCGGTGGACCCGGTGCAGCCGGTGACGGAGGATCAGTCCTTAGAGACGGTGCTGCACGACGATGCGTATGCGCGTCCGCGCTTCAATCTGCTGCTGTTCACGGTGTTCGCGGCGCTGGGCCTGGTGCTGGCGCTGTTCGGAATTTACGGCGTTATCTCGCACAGCGTGGCGCAGCAGACGCGCGAAATCGGGATACGCATCGCGCTGGGCGCGGGCTTCTGGCAAGTCATCGGCATGGTGTTGAGTTCCGGGGCCCGATTGCTAGGCATCGGGATCGCCATCGGGCTCGGGGCGAGCCTGTTCTCGGTAAAGATGCTCTCGGGGCTGGTGCGGAACGTGTCTACGTTGGACTTCTGGTCTTTCGCGGCAGTGACTGTGCTGCTGCTGGCGGCGGGGCTGTTCGCCAGTTACTGGCCCGCGCGGAGAGCCGCGCGGGTGGATCCGCTGACGGCGCTGCGGAACGAGTGAGGCGGCGGGGACTATAATTCAGGGGAAAGGAGTCACCATGCGTAGTTCCGCGTTCGCTCTTACGCTGGCTGCGGTTGCTTCGTTGCTGGCGCAGTCCTCTTCGTCTTACCACATCACCCACACTTACACGTTGGGCGGCGACGGCAGTTGGGACTACGTGGTTCCGGATCCGCCGCATCACCGGGTGTTCATCGCCCGCCAGACGCGGTTGATGGTGGTGGACGAGAACGACGGGAAACTGCTGGGCGAAGTCACCGGCATCAACGGCGCGCACGGGACGGCGATCGCCGAAGATACGGGGCACGGGTTCGCCACCAGCGGCAACGATCAATCCGTGGTGATGTTCGATCTGAAGACGTACAAGGCGCTGGGGCGGATTCCGGCGGCGGAGGATGCGGACGCCATCGTCTACGACCCCGCCTCCGAACCGCGTCTTCACCCTGAACGGCGACGCGCACTCTTCCACCGTCATCGATCCGCGCGCCGGGACGCTGATCACGAACATTCCGCTCGGCGGCAAGCCGGAGTACGGCGCGTCGGCCGGCGACGGCAAGGTGTACGCGAATCTGACGGACATCAGCGAAGTGGTGGAGATCGACGGGAAATCGGCGACGGTGACGCGGCGATGGTCCACGGCGCCGTGCAAGCAGCCTGTCTCGATGGCCATCGATACGGCGCACCACCGGCTGTTCAGCGGATGCCGCAGCGGGGTGATGGCGGTATCCGACTACCAGGCGGGCAAGGTGGTGGCGACGCTGCCCATCGGCACGGGCGTGGATGGCGCGGGGTACGACCCCGCGTCGGGCAACGCGTTTGCCTCGAACGCGGACGGCACCCTCACGGTGATCCATCAGGATTCGCCGGACCAATATCGCGTGGTGCAGACGCGTGGAGACGCCGCAGGGGTCGCGCAACATGGGGCTCGATCCGACCAACCATCGCATCTTCCTGGCCTCGGCGAAATTCGGCGCGGCGCCCGCCGGCGGCAGGGGCAGAAGGCCGGTGCTGCCCGGCACGTTTGCCGTGCTGGTGATTGAACCGTAAACGCCACGATACACTAAAAGTCAGTCATGCCCGACTATCAGAATTTCATCGACGGCCAATTTGTGCCGTCCAGCGGGAGCGCGCGCATCGAGGTGGTGAATCCCTCCACGGGCAAACTGATTTGTACGGTTCCCGACAGCACGGCGGACGATGTGGAGGCGGCTCTTTCCGCCGCCGAAACGGCGCAGAAGGGCTGGGCGAAGACGCCGGCCATCGAGCGCGCCAAGGCGCTGCGCACCATCGCGGCCAAGATTCGCGAGCAGGTGGAGCCGCTGGCACGCGTGATCACCGAGGAGCAGGGCAAGATCCTCGACCTGGCGCGCGTGGAAGTCGCGTTCACCGCGGACTATCTGGACTACATGGCGGAGTGGGCGCGCCGCATCGAAGGCGAAATTCTGGAGAGCGATCGGCCCGGAGAGACCATCCTGCTGTTCCGTCAGCCCATCGGCGTCATCGGCGGCATTCTGCCGTGGAACTTCCCGTTCTTCCTGATCGCGCGCAAGGCCGCGCCGGCGCTGGTGACCGGCAACACCATCGTGATCAAGCCGAGCGAAGAGACGCCGCACAACGCCGTGAAGTTCTGCGAACTGCTGGCGGAAACGGACGTGCCCCCGGGACTGATCAACGTGGTCCACGGGCGCGGCGCAACGGCGGGCAAAGCGCTGGCCGGGTCGCCGCGAGATCGGCATGATCAGCTTCACGGGCAGCGTGGAAACCGGGTCGGCCATCATGTCGCTGGCCGCGCCGAACATCACCAAGGTGAATCTCGAACTGGGCGGCAAGGCGCCCGCCATCGTGATGGCCGACGCCGATATCGATCTGGCGGTGCAGCGCCATCAAGGCATCGCGCGTCATCAACAGCGGGCAGGTCTGCAACTGCGCGGAGCGTGTCTACGTGCAGAGCGAACGTCGCCGACGCAGTTCACCGACAAGCTGACCGCGGCCATGAAGAGCACGCGCTACGGCGATCCGCTGGCCGATTCCACGGTGGAGTATGGCCCGCTCATCAACGAGGCCGGCTATCGCAAGGTGGATGCGCTGGTGCGCGGCGCGGTGGCCGCGGGGGCCACTGTCGCTACCGGCGGCGACGCGCGGCGCGGGCGAAGGCGGCTACTACTATCGAGCCGACCGTGCTCACCGGCTGCCGGCAGGACATGGAGATCATTCGCCGCGAAGATCTTCGGCCCGGTGATGCCGATAGTGACCTTCCACGATCTGGACGAGGCGATCGCGTTCGCCAACGATTCCGACTACGGCCTGACCTCCTCCATCTACACGCGCGATCTGAATGTGGCGCTGCGGGCCTGCCAGGAGATCCGCTTCGGCGAAACGTATATCAATCGCGAGAACTTCGAAGCCATGCAGGGCTTCCACGCCGGCTGGCGCAAGAGCGGCATCGGCGGCGCCGACGGCAAGCACGGCCTCTACGAATTCACGCAGACGCACGTGGTTTACCTGCAACGCCAATAGAAGAATATGTTCACGCCCAGTTCCTACCAGCACCCGCGCGACGAGATTCTGCAGGCCATGGAGCGGATCTACCGCTATCGCATGACCACGACGTCCGGCGGGAACCTTTCCATCCGCGAAGCCAACGGGCGATGTCTGGATCACGCCGGCGCGCGTGGATAAGGGCGGGCTGCGGCGCGACGATATCGTGCTGCGTGCGGCCGACGGGCGAGGTGCGAGGGACCGCCGTGCCGTCGTCGGAGCTGCCGATTGCACCAGGAGATTCGCGCGGCGCCGGCCGGAGCTGGGCGGGATCGTGCACGCGCATCCGACGGCGCTGGTGGCATTCAGCCTGGTGCACCAGGTGCCGAACACGCGGCTGTTCCACCAGGCGCGGCGCGTCTGCGGCGAGGTCGGATTCGCGCCCTACGAACTGCCGGGCAGCGTGGCGCTGGGCAATCGCGTGGCCGACACTTTCGAGCAGGGCTACGACTGCGTGATCCTGGAGAACCACGGCGTGGTGACCGCGGGGGCGACGTTCAGGAGGCCTTCCGCCGCTTCGAGACGCTCGAGTTCACGGCCAAGACGATCATCAAAGCGAAGCCTGCTGGGCGGCGAGGTCCGCTACCTGACCGACGAGCAGATCGACCTGGAGCGCCAGCGATCACGGCCGTTGGACGAGTTCGGAGCCGCGGTACCCCTCGCAGCCAGGAGAAGGAACTGCGCGGCCGGCTGTGCGAGTTCGTGCGCCGGGCCTACCGGCAGCGGCTGTTCATCAGCACGCAGGGCAGCTACTCGGCGCGGCTGGACGACGGCGCCTTCCTGATCACGCCCTACCAGGTGGACCGCGGGACGGTGGACGTGCGAGGACCTGGTGCTGGTGCGCGACGGCGAGGTGGAGGCCGGCAAGTCGCCCAGCCGCGCGGCGCGTGGTGCACCAGGCCATCTACCGGCGGCATCCGCACGTGGGCGCGATCGTGAACGCCTACCCGGTGAACGCCACGGCATTCAGCGTCACCGGGAGCGGAGCTGGACAGCCGCACGATTCCGGAGAGCTACGTGGTGATGCGGCACGTAGGCCGCGCGCCGTTTGGCATGCAGTTCGGCGACGGTGAAGAACTGGCGGAGCGGTTGTCGGCGACGCGGCCCGCGATCATTCTGGAAAACGACGGCGTGCTGGTGACCGGGTCGGACGTGCTGGAAGCGTTCGACCGGCTGGAGGTGCTGGAATCGACTGCCGAGGCCATCATCAACGCCCGCGCGGTGGGGGAACTCCAGCCGCTTTCCGATGCCGGTAACCAGAGACCTCGACAACGCCTTCTTCGGCTGCTAGCATGAAGCCCGGAGATCTGCCATGCCGAATCGAAGGTTCTGGTTGCTCCTGGTTCCGCTGCTGTCATGCGTTGCGGCCGAGCCATCTCGCCAGCTCACGTGGGAGGAACTCCCCAGTATTACCGGCAAGACCCTGATGGTGATCATGCCGGGAGACGCCGCTGTTACCGGCAGGGCCACCGCGGTCGAAGCAGACGCGCTGGTGATGCGCGTGACGAAAACAACGGACCACGCGGCGTATCCCAAAGGCTCGCTTCGTGTGCCGCGCGCCACGCTGCGGACCATCGAACTTAAGAGTAAGGGCGTGAAGTTCCGGGTGATCGGGACAGCCCTGGGCGCCGTAGCCGGGCTTGCCGGCGGAATCGGCGCCGCCATCGGAATTCAGGGCGGGCTGTTCAACAACCAGAACCAGGGCGCGGCGACGGCCGCCTTCGTCTGCATACCCATCGCGGTGACCACCGCCGGGTACTTTCTGGGCAATGCCGCCGACCGTAAGAGCGTCACCGTGGAAGTACGGCAGTAGTATCCATTTATGCCACAATCGAAGGGATGGCAAAAAACAGTTTTGGCGCGGCGGCGAAGCTGCGCGTCGGCGACGCGCGAATACGAATATTTTCCGCCTCGCCACGCTTGAAGAACAGGGCGTCGGCAACGTCTCGCGCCTGCCGTTTTCCACCAAGATCCTGCTCGAAAACCTGCTGCGCCACGAAGACGGCAAGCGCGTTTCGGCCGCCGACGTCGACTACGTGGCGCGCGCGGCGCGGCGGGCCGCGAGGCGAAAGAAATCAGCTTCATGCCGGCGCGCGTGCTGCTGCAGGATTTCACCGGCGTGCCGTGCGTGGTGGATCTGGCCGCCATGCGCGACGCCCTGGCGGCCATGGGCGCCGACCCCGAGCCGCGCCAATCCGCTGCTGCCCGCCGACCTGGTGATCGACCACTCCGTGCAGGTGGATCGCTTCGGCATCGAGCGACGCGTTCGAGGTCAACGCGCTGCTGGAATTCCAGCGCAACCGCGAGCGCTACATGCTGCTGCGCTGGGGGCAGACGGCGTTCCAGCAATTTCCGCGTGGTGCCGCCCGATACCGGCATCGTGCACCAGGTGAACCTGGAATACCTGGCGCCGGTGGTGTTCCGCGACGCGAACGGCGCAGGCCTATCCCGATACGCTGGTGGGCACCGATTCGCACACCACCATGATCAACGGCCTGGGCGTGCTCGGCTGGGGCGTGGGCGGCATCGAAGCCGAGGCCTGCATGCTGGGCCAGCCGATTTCCATGCTGCTGCCGCCGGTGGTCGGCTTCAAGCTGCACGGCAGGCTGCGCGAAGGCTGCACCGCCACCGACCTGGTGCTCACCATCACCCAGATGCTGCGCAAGAAGGGCGTGGTGGGCAAGTTCGTCGAGTTCTACGGCGCCGGGCCTGAGCGCGCTGAGCCTGGCCGACCGCGCCACCGTCGCCAACATGGCGCCCGAATACGGCGCCACCATGGGCTTCTTCCCGGTGGACGCAGGAGACGCTGGCGTACCTGCGACTTCACCAACCGCGACCGCCGACCTGGTCGCGCTGGTGGAAGCCTATACCAAGGAGCAGGGCCTGTTCCGCACCGATGCCACGCCCGACCCGCTCTACTCCGACACGCTGGAACTCGATCTGGCCGACGGTCACGCCCTCGATGGCCGGGCCCGAAGCGGCCGCAGGATCGCGTGGAGCTGCCCGACGTGCGGAAGAACTTCCACGACGCGTTTCCGCGGCCGGCGAAGACAGCGCACGGCCGAGATCGACGGCGCAGACGCCGCGATCGAAGACGGCGCGGTGGTGATCGCCGCCATCACCAGTTGCACCAACACCTCGAATCCGTCGGTGATGCTGGCCGCCGGACTGCTGGCGAAGAAGGCCGTGGAGCGCGGGCTGACGAGTGAAGCCGTGGGTGAAGACCAGCCTCGCGCCCGGCTCGAAGGTGGTGACGGATTACTACCGACGAGGCCGGGCTGATGCCCTATCTGGAAGCAGCTCAACTTCCACCTGGTGGGCTTCGGCTGCACCACCTGCATCGGCAACAGCGGCCCGCTGCCGGAGCCGGTGGCGCGAGGCGGTGCAGAAGGAAAACCTGGTGGTGGCGGCGGTGCTGAGCGGCAATCGCAACTTCGAAGGCCGCATCAATCCGCTGGTGAAGGCCAACTACCTGGCCTCGCCGCCGCTGGTGGTGGCCTACGCGCTGGCCGGCACGCGTGGATATCGACCTGGCGACCGAGCCGCTGGGCAACGGATCCGACGGCACAGCCGGTCTACCTGCGCGACATCTGGCCGACCAACGAAGAGGTGCGGCAGCACCGTGCGCACGGCCGATCGACCGCGGCATGTTCCAGCACGAATACGCGCAGGCGTTCGACGGCGACGGCAACTGGCAGAGCATGCCGGTGCCCACCGGCGGCACTTTACCAGTGGGACGAGCAATCCACCTACATCAAGAAGCCGCCCTACTTCGACAACATGGTGGACCCGAACGCACCTCGGTGGCGGACCTGCACGGGCATGCGCGTGCTGGCGCTGCTGGGCGATTCGGTCACCACCGACCACATCTCGCCGGCCGGCTCGATCGCCAAGGACAGCCCGGCGGGACGCTACCTGATCGCGCAGGGCGTGGAGCCGAAGGATTTCAACTCCTACGGCGCGCGCCGCGGCAATCACGAAGTGATGGTGCGCGGCACGCTGGCCAACATCCGGCTGCGCAACCAGCTGGCGCCGGGCACGGAAGGCGGCTGGACCGTGCACCTGCCCGATGGCGAGCAGATGTTCATCTACGACGCCTCCATGAAGTACCAGCAGGAAGGCGTGCCGCTGCTGATCCTGGCGGGCAAGGAGTACGGCTCCGGCTCGTCGCGCGACTGGGCGGCCAAGGGCGTGCTGCTGCTGGGCGTGCGCGCGGTGATCGCCGAGAGCTTCGAGCGCATCCACCGCACCAACCTGGTGGGCATGGGCGTGCTGCCGCTGCAATTCCAGGCGGGCGAGAACGCGGCCAGCCTGGGGCTGACCGGCAAGGAGACTGTTCCACATCGAAGGCGTCCCGCGACGTCTCAATGGCGGCGGACGGAAGGCGCACGGTGCGCGCGGTGGCGGCGGACGGCACGGAGACCAACGTTCACCGTGGACGTCCGCGTGGACACGCCGCAGGAAGTGGAGTACTACCGCAACGGCGGCATTCTGCCGTACGTGCTGCGGCAACTGGCGCAGTAAGCATGGATCCGCTGCTTGCGTGGCGCAGGGAATTTCCCATCCTGGGCCACACCACTTACATGATCAGCCACTCGCTGGGCGCTATGCCGGAGCGCGCCGCGCTGCGCATGCGCGAGTTCACCGACACGTGGGCATCGCGCGGCATTCGGGCCTGGGAAGAGGGCTGGTGGGAGATGCCGGTGACGGTGGGCAACCTCATCGGGCGGATCATCGGCGCGGCGGAAGGCGAAGTGGTGATGCACCAGAACGTCTCGGTGTGCCAGGCGCTGGTGACCTCGTGCCTGGCGTGGACCGGCAGGCGCAACAAGCTGATCACCGACGGGTTGAACTTTCCTTCCAATGACTACGTGTATCACGGGCTGTCGCGCCTGGGCGCGCGTGTGGTGACGGTGCCCTCGCCCGATGGATTCACATTGCCGGTGGAACTGCTGCTGGATGCCATCGACGAAGAAACGCTGTTGGTCTCGGTCTCGCACGTGGCGTTTCGCAGTTCCTACATTCAGGACCTGGACGCCATTGTGAAGCGCGCGCATGCCGTGGGAGCGATGGTGATCGCGGACCTGTATCAATCCGCCGGCACGGTGCCGGTGAACGTACGTGAACTGGACCTGGACTTCGCCACCGGAGGGTCGGTGAAATGGTTGTGCGGCGGACCGGGAGCGGGCTATCTTTACGTACGCCGGGATTTGTGGGACCGGCTGGAGCCGGCGGCTACGGGCTGGATGGCGCACGAGCGTCCGTTCGCCTTCGAGGGCGGGCCGATTCGGTACGCGGGGGACGCATACCGTTTTTTGAACGGCACGCCCAACGTTCCGGCGCTGTATGCGGCGCGCTCGGGGTACGAGATCATCAACGAGATCGGCGTGCCGGCGATCCGCGCGAAGTCGATGCGCCAGACCTCGCGCCTGCTGGAACTGGCCGATGAGGCCGGCATCGCAGTCAACACCTGCCGCACTCCGGAGCGGCGGGGCGGCGTGGTGACCTTCGACGTGCCGAACGCCAAGGAGATTACTGCTGAACTGATCCGGCGGGAAGTGCTGGTGGACTACCGTCCGCAAGCCGGAATCCGCGTGGCTCCGCATTTCTATACCACCGATGAGGAGCTCGAAGGCACGGTGCGGGAGATCCGCGAGCTGATGCGCTAGCGCGAGGGCCTTCCCAGCACCTCTTAATTCTATTGTATTGCGCACCGGGGGACTTGCCGCAAGACCCGAGCCGTGCCGCATAATTGCCGCTATGACCGAACATGCGGTGGCGATTGCCGGAGGGGGTCCCACAGGCCTGATGTTGGCGGGCGAGCTGGCGTTGGCGGGGATCGACGTCGCCGTTGTCGAGCGGCGCGCCAGCCGGGACCTCATCGGCTTGCGCTCGGGCGGTTTGCACGCACGCACTATCGAGGTCTTCGATCAGCGCGGAATCGCCGACCGGTTCCTCTCACAGGGGCAAGTGGCGCAGGTCGCCAGGTTTGCCGGAACCCTTTTGGACATCAGCGACTTTCCCACCCGGCACAATTACGGGCTTGCGCTGTGGCAAAGCCATATCGAGCGCATACTCGCGGGCTGGGTCGACGAACTGGCGGTGCCCATCTACTACGGCATTGAGGCGAAGGGCTTCGCGCAGGACGACGCCGGCGTTGACGTCGAGCTCAGCGATGGTCATTCGCTGCGGGCGAAATATCTCGTGGGGTGCGATGGCGGACGCAGTCTGATCCGCAAAGCCGCCGGCATCGAGTTCCCGGGCTCGGATCCGACCACCAGCAACCTGATCGCCGAGGCCGAGATTGAGCGAGGAGCCGCCGGAATGGGGCGTCCGCCGCGACGCCCTCGGAATCCATTCCCTCAGCAGGTTGGAGGATGGGAGGCGGGTCCGCGTCCTGGTGACCGAACAGCACGCCGGAGCCACGACCGAACCCACCCTGCGCGATCTCAGCGAGGCGCTCATCGCGGTATATGGGACCGATTACGGGATCCACAATCCCACTTCGATCTCCCGGTTCACCGATATGACCCGGCAGGCCGTGGCCTACCGCAAAGGGCGCTTGCTGCTGGCCGGCGACGCCGCACACGTGCATCCGCCGGACGGTGGACAGGGCCTCCAGACCGGTGTGCAGGATGCGGTGAATCTGGGATGGAAGCTTGCCCAGGTGGTCAAGGGGACGTCGCCGGAAAGCCTCCTGGATACGTACCATGCCGAGCGCCACCCGGTCGCTGCCCGCGTGTTGCGCAACACGATGGCGTCGATCGTTCTTCGCCGCGAAGACGAACGCACGAAGGCACTGCGCGACACAATGTCAGAGCTCCTCGGCATGGACGAGCCGCGGAGGCGGTTCGGCGCGATGATGTCTGGTCTCGACATTCATTACGACCTGGGCGAGGGACATCCGTTGCTCGGCCGCCGCATGCCCGATCTCGACCTGGTCACCGCCAACGGCCCACTGCGGGTCTTCACCTTGCTGCACGGTGCCCGGCCGGTGCTCCTCAACCTTGATGAGCCCGGCGGCTTCGACATCGCTCCATGGGCGGCTCGCGTTCCGTCGATCGACGCCAAATATGTGGGCACGTGGGAGCTTCCGGCGATCGGGGCGGTCACGGCTCCCAAGGCCGTTTTGGTTCGGCCCGACGGATATGTGGCCTGGGTGGGAGACCGCACCCAGGTGGGGCTCGCTGATGCGCTGACCACTTGGTTCGGACCGCCTGTCGCGGCGTAGCGCGCCGATTCAGAAGTTCACCGACGTATCAAGAAAACCGCTTGCTGACGCGCGCGGCTCCGATCCGAGACGCGACCGTTAGGGAGCGCTCAGAAGGGAACACGTTAGCATACTTCTGAAACGACCGGCGTAGCGCGGTCACCGTTCAGGCACGAACAGGACGCATGCCAGGCTCGGCACGTGCAGACCGACAGCCGTGGTGGGCTGCAGTTGTCCGGTGCGCGGATGCACGCGAAACACCGCGATGTTGCCGGAATCTTCGTTGGCCACGAACAGGAACCGGCCGCTGGGGTCGAGGGCAAATTCACGCGGATTGTGTCCCATGGCCGGCGGGTAATCCATGGCGGTCAGGGTAAGTTTTTCGGGATCGATGGCGAACTGGGCGAAGCCGTCGAGCCCCTTGTTGGAAACGTACAACACGGTTCCGGCGCGATTCACGGCGAGTTCCAAGGCGGCATTGGCGCCGGTAAATCCCATGGGCCAAGTGAGCATGTTCTGGAAATCCTCCAGCGTACCGGTGTCCGCGGCCCAGTGGTAGGCGGTGACGCTGGATGTTTTTTCATTGACTACGTAGAGGGCCTTGCCACTCGGGTGGAATGCCAGGCGCCGCGGGCCGGATTCCGGTTTGGCTTCGACGAAGGGCGGGTCATTGGCGGTCAGCGTGCCTTTGGCGGCATCGAAATGGTACACCAGAATGCGATCCAGTCCCTGGTCGGCGGCCAGCAGGTAGCGGTTGTCGGGCGAAAAGGCAACGCCCGCCGGGTTCGATTTTTCGGGCTGCTTCTCATTGGCAACGGCCTCGCCCACACGGCCGTCGGGTTGCAGCGGCAATACCGCGATGCTGGCGCCCGCGCCGTTGGCGACGGCGAGCCACTTACCGGTGCTGTCCAGGGCCATGTGGCGGGGTCCGGCGCCGCGCGACGAGGCGCGATTGAGTAATACCAGCTTGCCGTTCTTGGGATTGATGCCGAAGGCGCTGACTGTGCCCGCCGCCTGATCGGTATTCTCGTTCACGGCATAGATGACCTGGCGGTTGGGGTTCAACACCAGAAAGGTGGGATTGAGGGTCTCCGCCACGGGTCCTTCGGGCGTGAGCTTCCCGGTAGCGGTCTGGAATCGGTAAAGGTAGATTCCCTTGCCACCGCGATTGGTGTAGGTGCCGGCGTAGACCAGGTATTCGACCGCCCGGCCGGGCAGCGCTGCCAGCAGGCAGGCTGCAATGAGGAAAGATGTTCGCCAGTGTCGCAAGACCCATTAAATCGCGGACTCCGCCCGGACGCAATGGCAGGCGGCCGCCATCTGTAAGAAGCTGCCGCGGAGTTAGTCTACCTGATTATGTTGCGCACAGGAATCTGTCCACCGGGAAGCTGAACAGCCTGGACCAGGGCGCGGTGCTGCCGTTCGACGTAGTTGACTCTTGACGACCCTGGCACTTTCCTCTATTCTGTAGTAGAAATTTGTGCGATCGTTACTTCACCGGAGAAAACATTTCTGGGCTCAGACGAGAAGACACAGCGGTACCGGATATGCTAGGAGAGTTCGAGCAGGTGGTCATGCTGGCGATTCTGCGCTTGGGCGAGAGCGCTTATGGCGTGACGATTAGCGCGGAAATCACCGAATGTACGCGCCGCCGCCCGGCTCCGGGGGCGCTTTACACTACGCTGGACCGGTTGGAGGTCAAGGGGTTGCTTTCCTCGCGACTGGGGGATCCGACTCCGCAGCGCGGTGGCCGGGCCAAGCGCTACTTTACACTCAGCGCGAAGGGCCTTCGCGAGATCACCCGCGCCCAACAATCGTACCGCCGGTTACTGAAGGGTTGTGAACTTCCGGGACTCAGCCATGCATAATATATCCCTCGCAGAATGGATCCTCGCACTGGTTACCAGCCAGGAGCGCGCCGCCTCGACAGCCGGCGATCTCGCCGAAGAGGCGGGGGCTCGCGGCGCGGCTTGGTTCTGGTCCGGCGTCTTACGAACGGCGGCTTCGCTTCTTTGGCGCGAGGTTGCGGATAACCCGGTGCGCGTCACCTGCCTGGCAATCCTGGGACTCGCCGTGTACGTGGTGCTAGACTTGCTCTTCGCCTTCCTCAGCGGAGTCGCGTTTTTCGCCGACGCGTACCAAAGCGGCCATTCTATTCAACTGAACTCCCTGGCGTGGAGAATCTGGTTCCTTGCGCCGGTACTCCTCATCCCGCTGGCGACCGGACGCATGCTGGCCCGCTGGGCGCCCGGGCGCGAGGCGGCCGCGTGCCTGGGGTATGCGATTGCGGCGGCGGCGTTCGGCTGCGTCTCCATGATGGTTGTTCCCGGGAGCGTCGGCTTTCTGAACGACGCCGCACCGCAGATACTGGTTCTGGCAGGGGCGGCCTGGGGGCGCCACCGCAGGCTGAGTGCCGTTTAGCCTGGAACGCGTAATAATACATTCAGGTCTGAAATTATAGACCGGGGTGATATCATGCGACTCCATACGCCGATCAAGCTGGCGATCTGCCTGCTGAGCGGAGTGCTGGCGCTGGCTGCATTCCAAACTTCCGACAATCACAAAGCCTCGCTGGAAGGCAAAATCTCCCACGCGATCACCGGAGAACCCGTGAAGAAGGTCAGCGTGATCCTCTCCGGCCACGGGAAGAATACGACCGCGGAGACCGATGACAAGGGCGCGTTCTCGTTCGACAATCTGGAACCCGGGCGCTACACTCTGATGGCGCAGAAGAATGGCTTCGCCCCCGGTGCTTATGGGGCGCGCGGCAATTCCATGGCGGGGACGCCGCTGAATCTGTCCGCGGGCCAGCAAATGAAGGGGTTGAACTGGAAGCTTCTGCCCAACGCGGTGATTACGGGCAAAGTGCTGGATGCCGACGGCGAGCCCATCCAGAATGCCATGGTGATGCCGATGATTGCGGCGTATGACAAAGGCAGGAAGATGTGGGCGCCGGCGGGACAGGGCATGACCAACGATCAGGGCGAGTACCGCGTGGCCAACCTGAAGGCCGGCAAGTACATCGTGATGGCATCGAACCTGGTGAACAATCTCACCGGCAGCATGACCGGCACGGCCGCCAAGCCCGCCGAGGACAAACCGGAGCCGGCCTACATCACCACTTACTACCCCAGCGTTGCCGACCAGGAGACCGCGTCGCCGGTCGAGGTCGGGGTGGGCGGCGAAGTGGGCCGGATCGACATTCACCTGGTGAAAGTGGATTCGTTCCGCGTGAAAGGCCGGTGGGATAACGCGCCCACGCAGGGCAAGCTGACCCTGGTGGTGCTCACCCCGAAAGGCTCGGGCATTCTGGGGATGCTCTCCGCCAACCGCGCGCAACTGAATCCCGACGGCAGCTTCGAGTTTCGCGGTGTGCCGCCGGGCGAGTATATGCTCAGCGCGACGCAGGATTTCCTCTCGCCGATGGGCGCGCAGATGCCAGTGCAGGTGAAGGATCGCCACATCAGCGGTGTGATCATGCAGACCATGGCGCCGATCGATCTTTCGGGAAGCCTGGTGGTGGAAGGGAAGGGCAGCGACAGGATCGATTTGAAGCAACTGGGCGCCCGGCTGAATCCGGTGGATTTCATTTTGCTGAACCCGCCGAAAGCCACGGCCGACGAATCCGGTAAGTTCACCTTCAAGGGCGTCACTCCGGCGCGCTACGAGGTGCGCACCGATAACGGGTCCGCGCAGCTTTACATGAAGAGCGTAACGTATGGGGACCACGAAGTGGATGACGACGGCATGGATCTTTCGGCCGGCGCGCAGGGTCCGGTGCAGATTACCCTGAGCACCGAAGGCGCTGAAGCGAAGGGCGCCATTACAGGTGAAGACGGCAACGCGATGGCCGGTGTGACGGTGGTGCTGGTGCCGGATTCGCGGCGGATCTCGCAGTTCCACAATACCGTGAGCGACCAGAAGGGGGCATTCGATTTTACGAATCTGCCGCCGGGCGATTACAAGCTGCTGGCGTGGGAAGAACTGGAGCCGAACCAGTTTCAGGACCCGGAATTTCTGGCCAAATACATCGCCAAAGGGGAAACTGTCCGGCTGATGGCGAACGATAAGAAGTCGTTTACGCTGCCAGCTATCCCGGCCGCGGTTACGGGACGGAAGTAGGGAGTTTCGTCGTATGATATTGCGTTAGGTGCAGGCCGGCGGACGAATCGGTAAGTACGAGTTAGAGGAGTTCCTGGGCGGCGGGATGTCGCATGTCTACCGGGCGCGAGACACCGTTCTGGGCCGCACCGTGGCCGTCAAGATTCTCACCGAAGCCGCGTGCGCCCAAGCGGACGCCAAGGTGCGATTCCTGGCCGAGGCGCGGCTGGCCAGCAATCTTACCCACGATAACGTCCTGAGCATTTACGATTTCGGGGAAGACCAACAGAAACGCCCGTTCATGGTGATGGAGTTTCTGCGCGGCCAGAATCTGAGCAGCGCCATCCGCAAGGGAGAGACGGGCGATATCGCCGGCAAAATCCGGATCGCCCTGCAAATAGCCCGGGCCATTGAGTACATCCACAGCCAGAAGGTGATTCACCGCGACATCAAGCCGGAGAACGTGCACATCACGCGCGCCGGTGTCGCCAAGCTGATGGATTTCGGCATCGCCAAGACCGAGGGTCTGAGTATGACCCGCACGGGCTACGTGCTGGGGACGCCATACTACATGTCGCCGGAGCAGGTGACGGGCAAAGACGTCACCGAGCAGGCGGACGTCTACGCATTCGGCGTGCTTCTATTCGAACTCATGACCGGGGCGAAGCCGATTGCGGGCGACACGGTGGAGCGCATTTTCTACATCATCCTGAATGAGCCGCTGGACCTTTCGCCGCTTCCGGCTTCCGGCGCGCCGCCGGAAATCTGCGACCTGGTGGCGCGCTGCACGGCAAAGAATCCGGCCGACCGGCCACAGGGCTTTGCTCCAGTGCGCGCCGTGCTGGAACAACTGGCGGGAGAGGGCACATTCGCTCCTTTACAGTCGCGGCTCCGGTCCGAGACGCGCGCGTCAGCAAGCGAAAACACCTCTGGCCTGTTTGGCGTCAAACGCCGCACTCTGGCGATTTGGGCTTCGGTGGCGCTTCTGGCGCTGGCGCTTGGCGTTGGTTTCGGTTTGGCCTGGGCGGGATACCACCGGCTGGACACCGAGGTGCGCGGCGCGGCGGACGGGATTTCATCGGCGGGCATCGCGGCCGACGGATTGATTGGGGCCGAAGGTCTGAAGCAGTTCGAAACTCTGCGAGAACGCCTTGACACCATTGACCGCTATCACCGGCAAGGCGCTCCGTTGGGCTATCGCCTGGGGGAGATGCTGCGGGGCGATCTGTACCTGCCCGCGCGCCGGCTGTATTTCGAACGTTTCCGCACCTTTTTTCTCGGACCCACGCAGAACAATGAACTGCAGTTTCTGCGCGGACTGCCGGCGGCGCCCGGGCCGGCCTACGGAGCGGTTTACGAAACGCTGAAGGCGTATCTCTGCACGACGTCGCAACCGGACAAAAGCGATGCCAGCTTTCTGGTACCGGTGCTGCTGCACTGGTGGGACGCGGGTCTGAATCCCGGCGCGGATCGCGAGTCCGGGGCGCGCCGGCAATTCGAATTCTACGCGCAGGAACTGACGAAGGACGATCCGTTCCCGAGAGATGCCGACGGCGCCACGGTGACCGCGGCGCGGCGGTACCTGGACCAGTTTGCGGGGCTGGAGCGGGTGTACGCCTTCGTGATGGCGGACGCCGCGAAGCGCGAACGGCCTCTCAGCTTTAACGGCCGGTTTCCGGAGTCGGCTGCGGTGCTGACCGAATCGTACGAGGTTCCCGGGCAGTTTACCAAGAGCGGTTGGGACTTCGTACATGCCGCGATCCAGCGTGGGGAGAGCTACCTGTCCGGCGAGGTCTGGGTGGTGGGAAACAACGCACCGAACGTGGACCGGGCCCGCCTGACAGCGAATCTTTCGGAACGTTATCGCGCGGATTATGCGCAGGCCTGGCGCGAATACCTGCATGGCGGCGTGCCGGCGCGGTTCACCAGCCTGAAAGACGCGGCAGCCAAGCTCACGACGCTGGCAGGCGAAAAATCGCCGCTGATGGAATGGCTGAACCTGGCGGCAGAGAACGTGGCCGTAGGGGATGCCGGGCTTCGCGAGACATTCCAGCCGGTGGAAGCCGCCGTGACGGCCGGCGGGCGCTACCGGGAGTCACTGGCGGCTTTGAGCGCCGCGGCGAACAGGGTGCTGGTGCGCCGTGCGACCGATGCGGACGCGGCGGCTGTTGTGGATCGGGCCGAAAAGACGGCCAAAGCCGTCGAGGCGACTTTTCACGCCGATCCCGGCGGCCACGTGGAAGCGCAGGTGGCGCGCGTTCTCGACGAGCCTATCGCAGCGGCACGGCACCTGATGCTGCGGTGAGCGGTTTGAGGCCGGCCAACTGCTTTTCCAGGAAGCGCCGCTCGGGCGCGGAGCATTCGCAGGCGAGCGCCTTTTTCAGGTACGCCGCCGTCTTTTCCGTATCGCCCAGTTCCTGCCAGAGGCGCCCGAGAGTGGCCGGCAGCAGGTGATAGCGCTGCAAGGCGGGGTGGTGCTCGATGGCCTGAGCGGCGCGCAGTCCGGCTTCGGCGCCACGGCATCGGGAGAGCGCCACTGCGCGATTCAGAGCGATCACAGGTGACGGATTGAGGGCATAGAGCTGATCGTACTGGTCGGCGATGTAGTCCCAGCGGGTCGATTCGAAATCGGGCGCGGTGGCGTGGGCCGCCGCAATGCCTGCTTCCAGGTGCCAGGCGGTCAGGCGCTCGCCGGCGGCTGAGCGGTCCAGATGGCGCAGGCCTTCGGAGATGCGCTCGCGGTTCCAGAGCGACCGGTCCTGCCCGGCGAGCAACAGCAGGTCGCCTTGTGCATCGAGGCGCGCCGGACCGCGGGCGGATTGCAGAAGGAAGAGAGCCAGCAGGGCATGGACGTGCGGGGCGCGCGTTGCGGCGTGCCCGGCCAGCAGACGGGCCATGCGGATGGCTTCGTCGGCGAATTCTTCCGCGCCGCTGTAGCCTTCATTGAACATGAGGTACAGGGTCTCCAGCACGGAATCCAGGCGTTCGCGCGGCAGCCCCTCGAGTTCGAAGGTCAGATCGAGTTCGCGAATCAGCCGCTTGGCGCGGACGATGCGCTGCGCCGCGGCGGTCTCCTGAATCAGAAACGCGCGCGCGATTTCGCCGGTTCCGAAGCCGCCCACGGTTTTCAGGGTCAGGGCCACGCGGGCATCGCGCGGAATCCGGGGATGGCAGCAGAGGAACATCATGGCGAGCTGGTCGTCCACCTCTTCGGCAGGCGAAGGCGGACGCGAGATGGCGCGCGCGATCTCCGGAGCCTTGGCGGCAAACGATGCCTGCCGGCGCAGCACATCCAGCGCGCGGTTGCGCGCCACCTGAATGAGCCACGCCGAAGGGTTGGCCGGCACACCGCTGTGGGGCCACTGCTGTAGGGCCTTCACCAGCGCTTCCTGGACCACGTCTTCCGCCAGGGAAAGATGGCGCGGGCCCAGGATGCGGGTGAGGGTCGAAACCAGCAGACCCGCCTGGCGGCGGAACAGATGGTCGACCAGATCGTTCATACCTTTTGAATGCGCCGGACTTCGATGGCGCCGAAGTCCAGGTGCGGGCAGTCGCGGCAAAGCTCCACGGCGTCTTCGTAGGTCTCGGCGGAAACCAGGAAATAGCCACCGAGGACGTCTTTGGTTTCGGTGAAGGGGCCGTCGGTAATGCGCAGGTCGCCGTTCTTGCCGCGGAGCACGCGGCCGGAGCCGTCCTCCAGCTTGTTGCTGCCGAGGATGCGGCCGGCGTCGCGGAGTTTCTGGCTCCAGGCTCGGTAGCGGCCGAAAATCGCCTGCATCTCCTCCGGACTCAGAGGCGCGTATTCATTGCATTCGTGAAGTAGAAGTAAGTAGCTTTCCATATTCGTCTCCTCTGAGAAGGCGTGAGCCGCCGTCTCACAGGATAAACGAACGAAGGGCCGGGAAATCGACGCAGTTAATCGGTGGCCAGATGGAATGTTCCCAGGAATCCGGAGCGCCGCGGTCCGTTCTTCCAGGTTTCGCCGAGTCCGCTGCCTTGAAACTCGTCTTCCAGGGCATAGGCGGGCATGGCGTGATCCAGGTCGGTCAGGGGCGGATAGTAGGCATCTTCGTTGCCGCAGGTGTGATCGGCTGCCATGATGGCGCGAGTGCGGATGGCCGCCAGCGAGCCGGCGGACAGGTGGGCCACGGCGCTATGGATGTTGTCGTTTTGGATGGTGAACTCGATGGGTGCGGTGTCCACCCTGACGATGTCCTTCAGCAGGTCGCCGCCGGCTTTCACGGCGAAGCTGCGCAGCGCGGCGCGCTGTTCGGCGTTGGCGCGGCTATCTACAATCAGCACCGCGCGCATCTCGTTGACGGGCTCATACACGTTGCCCAGGGTGTGCTCGGCGCGCACCACGCCCACTACCGAGAGGCCCTGCAGGTCCACGCCCTGCCATTTGCCGGTATTGATCTTCCAGCCGAACACAGCCTCTTTGCCGGCCATCTCCACTTCGCCGTTGGCGAAGCAGGGTCCGGTGAAGACGTCGGCGGTGCGGGCTTCAATATAGGTGCCGGTCACGCTGTGAGGCGGAATGCCTTCAGCAAAAGAGAGCGTCGAAAACACGACGGCGGCTAAACAGACAGACTTCAGCATCCCAGATTTCTCCCTGGATCGATTATACCGTGCACAAATCTTCGGCTGCGGACGTCTAACGGGCATGTGGCCGGCGATGCGCAAAGTCATCTTCTGGACTCATCTGGCAGCGGGACTCATCGCCGCTATCGTGGTTGGGGTGATGTGCGTTACCGGAGTCCTCTTGACTTATGAACGGCAGACGATAGCGCTGTTCGACCGGTGGGATTTACACTCCAGGCCGCCCGCGCCCGATGCGCGGCCATTGAGCATAGACGCACTCATCGGCAGGGTGCGGGCGCAATGGGGCGTTACGCCGGAGACCATCACCGTATTTCGCGGCGCGACGCAGCCGGTGCAGGTGCGTCTGAAGAGCATCGGATCCCGGGCGGGATATAGATATTCATCTGATTCGGGCAGAGGAACAGGATTTGGGCCATTTTCTGATTGCTCGCGGAATCCTCCACCCAAACGACGGAAATATCGCCGAGACTGGTCGGCCAGAGCGTATCTGATTCATAGTCGATATGTTGGGCCCGAACACGCTGGCGAGGGTATCCGCCGTAATTCCGACTTGCGGGGGCGCGAGGTGCCTATACCATCGTCATTTTTTCCGGGTCCCAGTTGCAGACGCGTTTTTCGAAATAGCTGATGTTGGCCAGGAGGGCGGGGCCGGCGGCGCGGAAGCCGAATACCGCGTCTTCGACCACAGGCTTGCGGGTGCGCACCGCCTGGATGAAGTTGCGGACGTGCTCGAAGTGATCGCTGTAGCCATGCGGCGGCAGGAATTTTTCCTCGGTCGCCAGGGACCCGGTGTTCAGCTTGGGGCGCTGCGGATATTTTTCGCGATATTCCTCGAGGTACTGCTCCTGCACCGCTTTGGGGAAGGTATCGATGGTGTAGCCCGGCTCGCTTTCGCGCGGGGTGCGGGCGAGCGTGACTCCACTGTCGATGGTCAACATGCCCTCGCTGCCGACGAAGCGGAATCCGCTGGTCTCGACCACGGCGCCATCGATGAGGTTCACGCGGAGGGAAAACGTGAAAGCCGGCCGCGACCCGGCGGCGGGGTAATCGTACAGGCCGGCCAGCACGTCGGGTACGTCGCGGCCGTCCTTCCAATAGCGCAGGCCGCCGGTGGAGAAGACGCGTGTGGGGCCGTTGCTGCCGGTGGCGAAATGCAGGCCGCTGAAGAGGTGGACGAACAGGTCGCCGCCCACGCCGGTGCCATAATCGCGATAATTGCGCCAGCGGAACAGGCGGACGGGTTCAAAGGGCACTTTGGGGGCGCGCCCCACGAAGCGGTCCCAATCCACGGTGGAGGGCGACGCGTCGGGCGGGATGGAATATTGCCAGGCGCCGAGCGCGGTGCCGCGGTCGATCCAGGCTTCCACGAAATTCAGCTCGCCGATTGCGCCGGAGGCCAACAGGTCCCTGGCCTTCTGGTAGACGATGGAGCTCACCCTCTGGCTGCCAACCTGGAGGATGCGGCCGGTGCGCTGCTGCGCGTCGACCACGGCCTTGCCGTCTTCCACAAGCTGCACCATGGGCTTTTCGCAATAGACGTCCTTGCCGGCGCTGAGGGCGTCCACGGTGATCTTCTGATGCCAGTGATCGGGTGTGCCGACGATGACCGCATCCACGTCGCGGCGGGCCAGCACTTCGCGGTAGTCGCGCGTGGTGAACAGGTGGTCGCCCCACACTTCGCGCGCGCGAGTGAGGCGGCCGTCGTAGATGTCGCTGACGGCAACCAGTTCCACGCCGCCCACCAGCAGGGCGTTGCGCGTATCGGCGCTGCCTTGTCCGCCGGCGCCGATGAGGGCGATGCGAAGCCTGTCACTGGGCGAAACATTCTGTGCCTGCGCAGAGGTTTGCGCGGCCAATCCGGCGCCGGCGGCGCCCAGAAAATGCCTTCTGGTGATAGCCATTTGGAGCTCTCTCAGCCTTCATTCTACAGAGGCGTATGCGGGAGGGGAACACGGTCACACTGTATCCCCGGAGTCACACTGGAAACCTTGTGTTCACGGGCACCGTCGATATGTGTTATTCGTTGGAAAAACATGTCGATCCACTCTTCTCGTCGAGCCATCTTGCGTCTGTCCGGAATCTCCTGCTTTTGTGCCGCGGCGGTCTTCGCTCAAACCACCACGTACACCATCACGACCCTCGCGGGCAACGGCACGATACCGGGAGGCTGGACGGGCGATGCGGGGCCGGCCACGCAGGCGGAACTTAACGTGCCCACCTCCGCGGTGATCGACAGCAAGGGGAACCTTTACATTGCGGACTCGGCCAATCACCGCGTGCGTTACGTGACCGGCGGGACTATCACCACCGCGGCGGGCGATGGAGTCGCGGGTTTCTACGGCGATACCGGCTCCGGCGCGGGCGTTACGGGAAAAGCAGGCGATGCGGAGTTGGACACACCGTCTGGCGTCGTGCTCGATTCGAGCGGGAACCTGTTCATCGCCGATACCGTCAACAACGTGATTCGCAAGGTTACTCCGGACGGCACTATCTCGACAGTCGTGGGCATCAACAACTACACCGGAAATTCCTTCAACGGCGACGGCGGACCGGCCCCGCAAGCCGCGTTGAGCAAACCGTCGGCCATGCTCTACGATCCGGCAGGCAATTTCTATATCGCGGACACGAATAATAACGCCATCCGCAAGGTCATCGCGAAGACCGGCATCATCACTACCGTGGCCGGCACGGGCAGCCCGACCGGTTTATATAACGGCGATAACGGCCCGGCTGTGAAGGCTACTCTCAATCATCCGGTAGGTATTGCGCTGGATGCCTCGGGCAATCTCTACATTGCGGATACCGGCAATCACGTCATTCGCAAAGTCACAAACGGCGTCATCACAACCGTCGCAGGGAACGGCACCCCCGGGTTTGCAGGCGACGGCAAGAAGATCTCAGTCGCGACTGAGCTCAACAGCCCCAAGGGCGTGGCGGTGGACGGCGCCGGCAATATCTATATCGCCGATACGACGAACAGCCGGATCCGCATGATTTCGACCGACAACACCATCACCACCATCGCCGGCACGGGCGCGTTCGGGTATGGCGGCGATAACGGGCCGGCAACCAGCGCCTCGCTGAATTTTCCCTCCCAGATTTCCATCGACTCCAAGGGCAACATCTACGTCGCCGATACCAACAACAACGTGATCCGGCTTCTGACGCCTTCCGTTTCGAGCGGCGGAGGAGGAGGCGTGCTTCCGGTGATCCGGACGTCGCAGGGCGTGATCACGGCGGGCGCTTTTGGCGGATCCTCCTCGGTGGCTCCCGGCACCTGGGTGGAGATTTACGGGACTGACCTGGCTGCCGATACGCGCAGTTGGACCACCGACGACTTCACCAGCAGCACCGTTGGACAGCAAGCGCCGGTATCGCTGGACCGTACGAGCGTGACCATTGCCGGCCAGCAGGCGTATATCGACTACATCAGCGCCACGCAGGTGAATGCGCTACTGCCGCTGGTCAGCTCGGGACCGCAGCAGATGACCATTACCACTGCCGCGGGCAACAGCGCGTCTTATCCCGTCAATGTGAGCACGAACCAGTTTGCGGTTTACGCGCCTCCACAGTTTGTGGTGGGCGGCAACCAGTATGTGGGCGCGATTTTCAACGATGGCACCTATGTGATGCCTCCCAACTCCGTCTCCGGTTTCACGTCCCGCCAGGCCCATCCCGGCGAAATCATCACTATTTTCGGCATCGGTTTCGGTCCGGTCAGCAACGGGCTGCTGCCTGGGACTATTTCTCCGGTCACCGGCACTATAGCGATTAAGGGAACTGTTCAGGTGCTGTTCGGAACCGCACCGGCGGTGGTCATGTTTGCAGGGCTGGCGCCGGGAACCTTCGGCCTGTATCAGCTCAATGTGGTGGTGCCGGCCATCCCCAGCAGCGACCAGGTCCCGCTCACCATCACGCTGAACGGCGTGAAGAGCACCCAGACTCTGTACACCGCGGTGCAGTAGCAGCCGCCAACCGTTCAGAATCGCAGCGTGGCTTTGAGGCGGCCGGTCTCGAGCAACAGGTCCAGGGCGTTCTCGATGCCGGTAATGAAGAGGTTGGCCTGTAGCAAGGTCTCCACGGCGCACCCCTCGCCGTTATCCACCGCGATGGCGAGACCGCCGGCCTGCTTCACCGCGCCGAGAAGCAAGCGGTCGTTATTGCCGTTGCCGATTGCGGCGACGCGAGCCGGATTCCCGGCGGCCACAAAGCTCTGCTTCTGCACATCCTGTTGCGGCAATTCCAGGTAGTGAATGGCCACCGGCAGGTGGCCCAGTTCGCGGGCGGCGGTACCGAGCGTATCGGCAGTCAGGATGTGAATATCCACCACTTGCGCCAGAAGAAGAATGCGCCGTTCGGTGGCGGCGCTCAACTTGCCGCCGCGGGAGAGCGTGCCGGTGTAGTCGCTTACCAGCAGTTCCAGCGCGAGCCGGCCGAATCCGGGAATCTCCACCGCGATCCCGGGTTTCATTCCGGCGTCCGGCGAAGCGATTGCAGTTGCGCCTGGACCAGTTGCATGTACCGACTGTCTCCGCACGATTGGAAGGCGGCTTCGGCGGATTGCAGGCAGGCCAACGCCTGCCGCGGATTCAGGCGCAAATAAGCCTGGGCGCGGTTGTAGTGGGCGATGGCCAGCGTGCGGCCGCGGGAGTCGCGCAAGGCGCGGTCGAAATGGCGAAGCGCGCGCCGGGCGTTGCGGGCGCCGGTCCTTTGGTCCGGTTCGGGGAGGGAGAGAATGGCGTTGCCCAGGTTGTTTTCCAGTGTGGCTCTTTTTTCGGGATTGCAACGGGCCGCCGGGTAGCGCAAGGCGCGGCGATAGCACTGGACGCTGCCGCCGGGGTTGTGGACGCGGCGGTAGGCGGTTCCCAGGTTGATCAGGACCGCCATGTCACGCTCCGGGTTCTTCTCCCTGGGCTCGATCTCCAGGGACGTCAGGTAGTGAGCGATGGCTTCGCTCCAGTGCTCCTCTCCGCGTGCTTTCGGATAGTTCACAGCAGGAGTTTCCCAGGTTGTATTCGGTCCGGCTCCAATCGGCGGCCATTCCCAGGGTGCGGTAGAGTCCGGCGGCTTCCAGATGACGGTCGATGGCTTCCCGCAGGGCGGTCTCGCCGGGCACTTGCAGCAGCGTTCCGGCGAGTTGATCCAGGATGGCGGCGCGCACGGCGGCAGGAGCGGGAGCGAGGCGCAGGGCCTGCCGCAGGTAAGCCGCGGCGGTATCCGGATGGACCAGGGGATGGCTCCGGCAAAGGCCTCCGTAGCACACGCCCAAATTGTAATGCAGGGCGTAGTTATGGGGCTGCCGTTGGACGGACTGTTCCAGTAAAGCGATGGAACCTTCGCAATCGCCGCGGGCACAGGCCGGATTCTGCTCGGAGGTCATTGCAAGTACCAGGTTACTGCCGGCGGGAAGTACATCCCCGCCGGCAGACGGGAGGCAATCGCAGACTATCTACTACTTCTTGACGGAACTGCCGGTGGCGGCGCCGTGCAGTTTGACTTCGACCTTCTCTTCGAGAGTGTCGTAGTACTCCTTGAGAATGGCGATGACTTCGGGCTTGGAGAACTCCGCCGGTACGGGCTTGCCCTCGCTCATCAGCTTGCGGAGCAGCGTTCCGGAGAGCAGCAGGCGGGCGCCGCCCTTATAGTTTCCGGCCTCGTCGATCACGGCTTTGCTCGGAATGCGGGCAGGTCTTCATAGAGGCCATGGTGCCGCATTCGTAGCAGTAGAAGGTCCAATCCATGCAGAGCGGCTGGAGCAGCAGCGCGCCGGCCGGGATTTCGTTGAAGATCTTCTGCGCGTCGAACGGACCGTAGTAATCGCCGACTCCGGCATGGTCGCGGCCCACGATGAGGTGGGTGCATCCGTAGTTCTGGCGGAACAACGCGTGCAGCAGGGCTTCGCGCGGACCGGCATAGCGCATTTCCATGGGATAGCCGCCCTGGATGACGCGATCCTTGCGGAAATACTTGTTGACCAGCGCGTCGATGGCCTTGACGCGCGTTTCGGCGGGGATGTCGCCGGGCTTCAGCTTGCCGACCAGTTGGTGGATGTAGACGCCGTCGCAGACTTCAATGGCGATCCAGGCCAGGTAGGCGTGGGAATTGTGCATGGGATTGCGAAGCTGAAGGGCGGCCACGGTGCTCCAGCCGCGCTCGGCGAACGCCTTGCGGGCTTCCGCCGGCCGCTGGTAAATGCCCTTGAACATTTCGGGGTAGAAGGATTCGGAAACCACCTTCACGGGGCCGGCCAGATTGATCGCGCCCTGTTCCATCACCTTCTGCACGCCGGGGTGGGCCGGGTCGTTGGTCCGGAACACCTGCTTGCACTCGTACTCCTTGTCGATCGCGTATTTTTCAGCGATCTTCATGGTGCCCATGATGGACTCGGTCTCGACGTCCCACAGCGCCACTTCCTCGCCGACCGCGATCGATTTGGCATAATCCTCTTCGGCGGACAGCGTAATGGGGATCGGCCAGAACAGCCCGTTCTTGCTGGGCATGAGGTAAGACTCGCAGCAGCCGTGCCAGTCATCCCGCCCCATGAATCCGTCGAGGGGCGTGAATGCGCCAATGCCCATCATGATGAGGTCGCCGGTCTCCCGGCTGGTCATCGGCAGTTTTTTCAGATGCTCCGCTCTGAGGGTCTCTTCCCGCGCGGCTTCCCCTTCCAACAGCAAGGGCCGCAGTTCTCCGCCGCCGTGCGGCAGAATCAACTTACTCATGGATAGCCTCCTGTTCCCAAAAAACCTTTGACTACGTCGATATTTAAGTTTTTCAGGTATTAAACAACTCAATAATAGAGCCAGAAAAGGAAATTGTCACCGGATTTCTTGGCCTCGCGATGTTGTTTAAGTCCGCATTAATATTGGAGTTAGGCTTGCCCTCAGGGGCAAACGCAGAAACCCCCGCGCCATCTCGCGCCTATCCTGAAAATCCAGAAATCGGGTATTCAGACCGTTGATTCCCGGATCTGAACTGTGGATAATATAAGCAGCGGAATTCGAGGTACATCATCCATGGGTAGCCCACTATTGACCACCGGCAAGGCGGCGCGAATGTGCTCGGTCAAGCCGGATACCGTATTGAAATGGATCAAAAAGGGCGTGCTGCCGGCAACGCGCACCATGGGAGGCCACTACCGGGTGGAAGAGCAGGACCTGCTCCAGGTGCTTTCTCCGGAAGAGGACGGCGAGTGCCGCGAAGACAAAACGCTTTGTTCCCGCCCCATGCGTTGCTGGGAGTACCTGAGCAACAGTCCCGGCGCGGAGTGCCAGGAATGCGTGGTGTACAAGACGCACGCTACGTGGTGTTTCCGGCTGGTGGGCGTGGTTAAGGGCACGGGTCATGCCAGGCGGTTCTGCAGCGGTCTTTGCCAGGAATGCCCGTATTACCGGCGGGTTCACGGCTTACCGGCGAACGTGCTGGTGGTGAGCAAAGACGAGGTCCTGATCCGCGATCTGGCGAAGAATGAAAACGAGACGGTGGCCTTCCGGTTCGCGCGCCGCGGCTACGACGCCTCGGCTACCATCGCGGTGTTCCGGCCGGCGTTCGTAGTGATCGACCAGGCGGTTCTGGAAGAGCTGGGCATCACGCTCTTAGATGCGCTGGCCGCCGATCCGAGGGCGCGAGGGACTCGGGTGGTGGTGGCGGTCCGCAAAGGCTCCATGGGGCTGCGCACGCATAACCGGGCGGTCTACGCCATGATCGAGGAACCCTTCCATGCGGAAGACCTGGTGGCCATCGTGAACCGGATTCCGGTGGAGACGCTGGCCGACGGAGAGTAAGTTAGTGTGTTACGGAGCCGCGACCGTTAGGGAGCGCATGTTACCATGCCGGGCGGCTTGCAGCATACCGCGGGCCCATTCCGGCGTAGCCAGGGCGTGGAGGTGGGTGTAGGCGGCCCAGATGTTGCCGGTAACCACGGCATCGCGCCCCTGGCAGCAACCGGTGCCGCGCAGCACCGCGCAGGCAGTCTCCGTGCGTGCCGGAGGGAGCGCAGATCTTCGAATAGTGGAATTCATGGCCGCGTAGCCGGGTGCCCGGCGCGAAGAAGGCGTTGGGGCGGTCCACCAGAAGCTCCACGTATCCATGCCCCTGCGGAGAGTCGCACAGATCCACTTCGAACGGCAGAGCGCCGGCCATGGGATAGCGGCGTCCGCGCCAGGTGAGGGCTTGCGACAGGTACATCAGGCCGCCGCATTCGGCGTAGATGGGAAGGCCCTGGCGGGCGGCCTCGCGGACCGAAGCGAGCAGGCCGGAATTCGCGGATAAGGCCTCGGCATGCGTTTCCGGAAACCCTCCGCCGATGTAGAGGGCGTCCAAGCCGGCGGGAAGCTGTGGGGAGGTGAGACTGGAGATGGCCACCAGGCAGGCGCCGGCGGCGCGCAGGGCTTCGAGATTCTCCGGGTAGTAAAAACAAAATGCCGAGTCGCGGAGATAGCCGATTTTGACGCCGCCGCCACCGGCCGGCTCCGGCTCATCAACGATGCGGCAGGGCGAGCGGCGGCGCCTGGCGCGAGATGGCGAAGAGGCGGTCGAAATCCAGATAGGCGCCTGCCACTTCGCGCAACTGCCGGGCCAGCAGGGCGCGGTCCGGGTGCTCGTGAGGCGTGACCAGGCCGAGGTGGCGGGAGGGCAGGAGCACATCGACTTTGGCTCGTGGAATCGCGCCCAGGACCGGAACGCCGCAGGCCGATTCGATGGCTTCGCGGAGAATGCGCTCGTGGCGGGCGCCGCTGACCTGGTTGACCACCACGCCGGCGATTTCGACCTCCGGATCCAGATGCCGGCAGCCCAGCACCAGCGCCGCGGCCGTACGGGTAATCTTGGTGGCGTTCACCACCAGCACCACGGGGGCGCGCAGGGTCTTGGCCAGTTCCGCGGTGCTGTGTGTGCCGCGGGCGTCGGCGCCATCGTAGAGGCCGCGATTGCCTTCCACGACGTTGCACCCGCCGGGCACGGCGTGGCGCGCAAAGCTCGCGGCGGCGCCCTCGAACCCCATCAGGTAAGGATCCAGATTGCGAGCGGGACGGCCGGAAGCCCACTCCAGCCAGGCCGCGTCGATGTAATCGGGCCCCTTTTTGAAAGCCTGGGCGGGAATATCCCTGCGCCCGGCTTCCAGCAGCAATGCCAGTGAGACGAGAGTCTTACCAGACTCTCCGGAAAGGCCGGCGACCACCAGACGCGGCAAGCCGGCCGTGGCCGCGGCACTCTCCATATTCATCAATTGCCGGGTGTGCCCTCTTTGGGCGGAAGAGTGATATACGAGCCGCCCAGGTAGCTGTAGACACAGCGTCCGGAATCCATGAGTGCGCGAATGGCATGCTTACAATCATCCTTGCTGCAGCCTGCATCGCCGTGCCGGGCGATCATTTCCTTGGTCAGGTCGCCGGCTTTCAGATTTCTTTTGCCGGCGTACTGTGTTACCAGAGCCAACATTTCGTCGGCCAGAGCGTCAACTGTGACGGGCATAAAGCCCTCCATTCCAGATATTCAGATCTAATTCCATGCTAGGACCAGTACAGCGGCGGGTCAAGAAGGAAAGTCGGCGGTGCGCGACATGAAAGTCGAAGATTCGCGGAAACAGCAGCCGACCGGGCAGATCCTGGCCTTGGCGTGGGTCTTACTTCAGGTGAGCCGCGACCGTAAAGGGAGCGTTCGGGCGGTAATACGTCGGCGTATTTCTGAAATGATCGACTAAGCTTAGTACATCGTTTCAAAAGTTCATCGACGTATCAAGAAGACCGCTTGCTGACGCGCGCGGCTCCGATCAGAGACCGTTAGGGAGCGTTCGGAAGGGAATATGTTAGCGTACTTCTGGAACGACCGACTTAGGTCGCGTCTCTGAATCTCTCTGAATCGAGTCGCCCGTGCTCCACTTTTGTGTCGTGCTTGACCGGCAAAGCGAAAAGCGCGGCTATTTGACTTCGAAAGAGTAGTTGCCTTCCAGGAACTGCTGCACGAACCAGTTCATCATCTCCTGGCTGGCCATGTACATATCGAGCTGGCTGGAGCAGGCCAGGAGCCGTCCCAAAATGTCCAGGCGCGAAGCGATCTGGTCCGCGGGAGCCTTGCGGAACCAGGCGTTGACCAGGTCCGTGCGGCGGTCCGCCTGGAAGCCGTGCCGCAGCAGGCAGGTCTCCAGAAAACGCGCGCGCAGGCTGCGGCGCTGGCGCGTGGCGCCGCCGCCTTCGAAGCGGAACGAGATGTAATTGTCGGCGGGCGTGTCGCAGAGGCAGGCGTCCACCAGCGAGTAATGGTAGGCCAGGCGCGTATTCAGGTTCATGTACTCGTGGGCCACCAGCAGATAGCTCTTTTCGCCCAGGGGGCGCATGCTACCTTCGCGCGGGCCGATGGAGTTGCCGAGGACGGAGGCGAGATCGCTGAGGCTGGCGGGCATCCTGCGGGTCCAGGAGACGCCGGGATGGGAGATGCCGCCCCAGATGGCCTGAAAGGGCCGGGAGAGAATTTCCGAAGGGACGACGCCGCGCGGGTCGGCGACAACGGTAGCCAGCCCGCCGCCCAGGTCCAGCACCTGCAAGTGCAGGGGGAGAGGCGTGAGCAACTTCCGGCAACCGCCCGCCCCGTGTTCGAACTCATAGTCGTTCACGGCGAACATGGCCTCGATGGCCTTCTCATGGCAATAACGGAGAACGTCGTGTGCGGACTTACAGCCGGAGGGCCGGAAGTTCGTGGCGTTGGGATCGGTCAGATTCAGGGTGAGCAAACGAGTGGCGATAGGGTCGCCGTTCGAGCGTGCCCCGTACCGTTCGGGAAGGGCCGCTTCCCGCCTCGCCGAGGGCCATAGAACGCCGGGATACAGGCGCGCCTGCACGGCATCCAGGCTCACCGGCTCGCCGGAGGTCACCGAGTCGAACGCGCCGGTCATCTGGAACACCGAAGGAACCTGGAATTCGCGCAGCAAAGAGGCCGCGTGTCCCGTCACGTTGCCCCACTCGGCAACCAGTCCGGCGATGCGCGGGAAGACTTCGCAAATCTCGGGAGAGGGCTTGCGAAGGAACACGATCGAACCGGGCGGGACTTCACCGATCCGCTGGATTTCATTCACCACGAAGGCGCTGCCCGAGGTCTGGCCGGGGTAGACGGTGCGCCCGCCTTGCGCGCGCGGTTCCACCTTAGGCCGCGGACGCGACTTCGCGCCACCGATTTCCACATTCGCCAGGGCGCGCGACTGCACGATCCACAGACGGTCATTCTGGTCCAGTACCCACTCGACGTCCTGAGCCGTGCGGTAGTGGTCTTCCAGGCTCAATCCCCATTGCGCGAGCGTCTGCACGTGCGTGTCCCCCAGGCTGGGTTCGTCGCGGGCGCCGGCGGCGAGAGGAACGCTGGCCACTCCGCCACCCGGCTGGAGAACCAGTTGCTCGTCCTTGGAGACGATGGCGCGGCTGAGGATGGCGTGAGGGCGCGCGCGGGAAACCACGAACATATCGGCCGGCGTGCGGCCGCTGGCGATTTCGGCGCCCAGGCCGCGCGTGGCGGTGACCCACAGGGTCTTGCTTTTGGGATCGCTGGGGTCGCGCGTATACATGATTCCGGCGGCGCGCGCGGGCAGCATCAGCAGAAACAGCACCGCCATGGGGCTATCCACTTCGAGCAGGCCGGTGGAGAGGCGGTAGAACAGGGCCGTGTCGCTGAAGCGGCTGGCCACCACCTGCTTGTAGGCATCCAGGGCGCCTTCCCGGGGAACGTTCAGAACGCTCAGAAACTGGCCGGCGAAGGTCTTGGCGCCGCCTTCGTTCCTGGCGCTGGACCGCACAGCCAGGGATCCTCCATTCTTCAACAGCGCTTCCACCCGGGCGGCGATGGCCACTTCCACGGCGCGCGGTACGGCGCAGTTCAGGGCTTTGTCGCGGAGGCTCGCGGCCACGCTGTGGAGCGCGTCGAGATCGTTCAGATCCAGGTTGCGGGTGGCGTCGCGAATCTCCTGCCAGAGAGGCAGCCCGCAGTATCGCGAGTATGCCTCGGTAGTGAGGACGAAGCCATCGGGTACGGGCAGGCCCAGCTTGTTGCGAATTTCGCCGAGGGCGGAGGCCTTGCTGCCTACCTCCTGTTCCGACCCGGCGTTCACTTCCGATAGCCATGCCGCCAGACGGGTCCGCACGGTCTCCTGCAGCGCCGCGGCAAAGCGCTCGATTTCATGCTGCTGCGACGCCAGGGATTCCGCCAGGATGCGCTCGGTGGTTCCGGTGAGCTTTTCGAGCGCGCCGACCACGCAGCGGACACGCTCGAAAATGCCGGTGATGGGACCTTCGATCACGTCCCGGTGCGGGGGCACATGCTGGAGATCCTCCTGGAGCCGGGCCATCAATTCCAGGCTTTCGTTGTTGGCCGTGAGCAGCTCGCGAAAGCTGGCGTACTTGGTGCGGAGGCGTTCTGCCGCCTCGGCAGGCGCCGCCGGCGCGGGTCTTTGGCGATGCCAGAAGCTCATAAGACGGAGTTCGACAGCTCCACTATAGGGCAGCGCTGTTCCTGATGCTACAGCGATTTTTGTTCGAGCCTGTGCATCAACCAATAATTTCCATAGCGTTGTGGAGCTTCGGACATCTTGCTTTATGGATTCCCGGACCCCGGTGTTCTTCTTTGTGGAGACTGTAGACACGTTTTTGTTTCAGATATTTAGATCTTGAATGGTCCGTATCTTCGCGGTAGAGTTATGCCAAACAGTGTTGTAGACGCTCTGGTTAGTATGGGACTGCGCCAAGCAGGCGAGCCGGGCCGGATGAGACTACCGCGAACGCTAGACCCGGTAGCGCATCGCAGGAAGCTTCCTGCACCGAAGCTCGACAGCGTTCCCCTGGAAGGTATTGGGGAACGTCATGATCTCGCCGCTGCGCCTTTCCCGGGAGTCTTTCAGTGAAGCGCCATTACCGTGTTGTTCTGCTGATAGGATTTCTTCTCATTGCCACAAGGGACGGCCTGCCAGCCTCTACGGCTGATCCCGGCCAAGAGGCCGCGCAGCCGGCCGATCCGCAAACTACCGACCAGAAGCTCCAGCAGCTACAGGAACAGGTTGACCGGTTAACTCAGAAGGTTCAGGCGGCGGACGAAAAGAACAAAAGCACCGCCAAGGTGAGCGCCGATCTCACCGGTTTCACAATCCAGTCCAGCGATCGCAACTTCCTGCTCAAGATCGGCGCCGACCTGCAGGCTGGACAGCCGCAGAATTTTGCGCGAGGGAAGCGGATCCGCTCGTCGATTCGATCGCTGCTGCGGCGGATTCGTCCCACTTTTTCCGGAACCGTCTTCCAGTACGTCGACTACTTCTTCCGGCCCGATTTCGGCATGGGTTCGACCATCATCTACGACGCGTACGTGGAACTCAAATATTTCTCGAACGCTTCAAACTGCGAGTCGGCAAATTCAAGCCGGGGGTTGGGCTGGAGCGGTTGCAGTCGGACGACGACACCAGTTTCGTGGAGCGCGGATTTCCGACTCTCCTGGTCGCCAGCCGCGACATCGGCTACCAGCTGTCCGGCGACATCGTGAACACGGCGCATGAACTATTCGGTGGGTGTCTTCAACGGAGTTCCGGACAACAGCCTCAGCGATGCCGCCGTGAGCAACCACCGGGATTATACGGCCCGGCTGTTCTTCACGCCTTTCCAGCCGGACGAAAATGCGCTGAGCGGCCTCGGATTCGGCGTCGGTTCCTCGTTCGGCAGCGTGGATGGCGAGGGCCTGCCCGTCGTTCAAGACTTTCGGCCAGAACAGCTTTTTTCCATTTGCCTCCGGGCGTCCGAAGCCGGCCATCGCACGCGGCTGGCGCCGGGCGCCTACTATTATCTGGGGCCGTTCGGCTTGTTCACCGAGTACGGCCTGACCGAGGAAGGCCTGCAAAAGACACGGCGTGCGGCAGCGACGTGGCGTTCCGCGCCTGGCAGGTAGCCGGCAGCTACATCCTGACGGGAGAAGAAGAAGTTCACCAGCCCGACGCCGCAGAGGAATTTCGATCCGGCGAACCACGGCTGGGGCGCCGTGGAACTGGCGTTGCGAGTGGGGGAGTTCAGCGCCGAGCAGGGAATCTACAACTACGGCTTCGCTTCGCCGACAACCACGCCGCGGGTAGCGCGCGAGGTGTGTGGGCGGGGTGAACTGGTATCTGAACCGGCTGGTCCGGTTCTCCATGGACTACGGACGGACGAATTTCGGCGGCGGCGCGACGCTCGCGGCGGGCGGAAACCGGCCCACCGAAAAGGCCTTGATATTTCGCATCCAGATCAACTTTATCTGACGAGCCTAGGGAGAATAAAGATGCATTGGAAGAAGCATTTGCCGGCCGCGGGGAAATCACCCTTGCTAATTCTGCTGGGCGCCCGGTTGCTGTCGGCCGCGGAATCGGCGCAGGCCATCGTGATTGTCGCCGACTCCCGCAAGTTTCACGGCGTGAGACAAATCTGGGCCAATTTCTATAATGAGAGCCATTTTCATTTTGCGTTGATGACGACTCTACTGATCCCGCTGGCGGGCGTGCTTCTGGGATCGTTGGCCGATCTGGTGATGTCGCGGATCGGCATCAATCTGAAATCCCGGTCGTTGAGAGAGGGATAGTTCGCGTAAGAGCGGGACGGAGACTACCTATGGACTGGTTATACGTGTTAATGCCCATCGTGGGCGTTAAGGTATTTTGGCCCGGCCTGGTGATCCTGGGCCTCGGAGTAGGAATTATTGGCGGGTTTTTCGGTATGGGCGGCGCCTGGATGGTGACTCCGGGCCTGAACATTCTGGGCTTTCCGATGGCCTTCGCCATCGGCACCGATATCGCGCACATGTCGGGCAAGTCACTCATCTCGACGATGCGGCACGCCAAGTTCGGCAACGTGGATTACAAACTCGGCTCGATGATGGTGCTCGGCACGGTATGCGGCGTGGAATGCGGGTCGCGCATCGTGATGTGGCTCGAGCGCTTGGGAAGCGTGGCGCTGTATGTGCGGTACGGATATATGGTTCTGCTGACGGTGATTGCCTGGGTTGTTTTTTCGGATGTCCGCCAGAAGCAGAAAAAGGACCAGGAAGCCAGAGCGGCCGGACGGAGCGTGGAAGCGCTTTCCACCGGCCTGGAGTGGCACAAGAAACTGCAGCGGCTCAACATCCCGCCGATTGTCCATTTCCCCAAGTCCGGGGTACGTTGCTCAGTATGGTTGCCGATTACGATTGCCCTCTTCACCGGACTAATGGCCGGTTTCCTGGGCATCGGCGGCGGTTTGATCTGCATGCCGGCACTGATCTACCTAGTGGGCTGCCCGACGCATGTGGCGGTAGGCACGGACCTGTTCGGGGTCATGATCTCGGGCCTGTACGGCGCCGCAACATACAGCTACAAGGGGCGCGTGGACCTGGTGGCGGTTTTCATCATGCTGTTGGGGGCGGCGGTGGGCGCGCAGATCGGCACGGTGGCGACGAAGTATGTGAAGGGGTATGCCATCCGCGTGTACTTCGGCCTGGCCGTAGTGGGCTGCGGCATATCGGTTCTGTTGAAGTTGCTGGGTGCGGCGTATGTATCGGTGAAGCCGGCTCTGGACGTGGCAGCTACGATTTTGATCCTGGGGCTGGTCACGGCGCTATCGCTGTTCATTGTGGCGAATTTTGTGAAGGGCGTGGCGGAAGAGCGCCGGGCCAGAAAGGGAGGCATACGCTCATGTGTGACCGGAGAATTCTCGTTGCGGGCGCGGCGGTCTTGTGGATGGCCGGTTGCGGCGGGATGGGAACGGTGGAGCAGGGACGAGTCATCGGTTACGACCGGACCAGCGGCCAGGTGACGCTGATCCGGGATTCCACCGGCGGCAAGGCGCCGCGAGCGGTGTACGACACACTGCCTCCCATCTCGGTCAAGTCTCCCAGTGACCCTCACGAGATGGGGCCGGAGCCGCAGGCCGGCAAGTTGATGGCTGTAGATTTGAAGAATCGCCTGATCACCATCTACGACAGTGCCGCGAATCAGTTCCGGACCGTTTCATATACGCCGCTCGAAGAGCGCCATAACGTAGCGAAGGGCACCGGCTTTCCGCTGATCGATAGAGAGAAACGGACCGTCAGCCTGTATTGGAGGGACGAGCATACGGTGATCACGTTTCCGGCATCCGACGACCTGCTCGCCCTCCCCGCGGATACCTGGAAGGGCGGAGACATCGTCCGCTATTACTTCAGGAATCCCGAGCAGGCGCTGCGCATGATGAATGTGACGCGGACGGACTTGAGTAAGTCATAGCGGGGAACGAAGATTATGCGGAATCGTGCGCATTCCACTCAGGGCTCAGCAGCCAACCGGCGCGGTCGCGGGGACGCCCGTGCGCGCGCCCCAAGGCGATAGAGATACGGCCCATCGCGCAGATCAACGCCTGAACCGTGACGGCCGCGGCTAACGCGAAAGTTCAACCGTCTTCTGCCAATAGTCGGGGACTCGTTGTCTTTGAAACCACTTCGAACCTGGTTCGCCAGGGAGACATACAAAAGCACCGCCGTTCCACTGGGTGAACACCGGAAAACGGTCTCCTTTATGCTCGCGATAGGAAATCACAATTTCGTTCGTATTCGTGTCCGCTGCCTTGGGCGGCGGAGGCGGCGGGATGGACCCCGATGTGAAGGTCGGTTTAGGCATCGGTTGGGAAACCGGCTTTGGCGTGGTCGCCTTGGGTAGGATCGACGTGTAGTCGAGCGTATTTTTGAATCGTGCGAAATCCAGGTCCGAGTCTCTCTTCACTCCGTATTTGAACTTCGGCAGGTCACTGAGCGAATGATTGCTCAAACCGGCTCCTATATCTTCGGCCGCGGCGAGTTTGAGGCGCGTCATGCGCTTGCTCATATATCTGACCCTTTCATAAACAAGGGGACTCGCGATCTTCAGCCTCTTTGCCATTAAGTTAAGCAGAATGAAGAGGCCGTGATCCTCCGGCTCCGCCAGCGGCATAAAGATGGTGACCCAGTCACTGAGTTTTCCGGTCTCATTTTTCCACCGCAACTGCTTGGAGATCTGGGGAATGGTGGGAGTACCAAGCGACGCGCTCAAATCATGGAGTCCGTGGGTGTACTTCATCCTTTCGCCGGTCTCCAAGGTAGCGAGATTGTCGGGATTCAGACGTTCCTTAATGCTGTCCACTCCGGTTCGATACCGTTCCTTCTCGTACACCTGCTTTTCCGCGACGAAGTCGGTGCCGGAGTGCCTTCCCTGGTACCAGCCATAGGTTTGTGAGTGGGGGCCCTGCCGGATCGTCATGCGCCCTTCCTTGAAGGCCCCGACGAAGGTGTCGCGCTCCTCCCATTCCTTGTATTGGAACCACCACTTGTCGATGAGTTCCAGCGTATCTCTTTGCTCTTGTGGTTCGAACGCTGTATCGGTCAGTAACTTTGATCTGAGATTCGACCTGGCGATTTGAAGTGACACATTAATCTCCTTTTCGAGAAGGTTGCGACGCGGCCGACCGCGCCCGACTGAAGCTTGCGTTCAATTCAGGCCGGGCGGGCCGCCAAATGACAAAGGGTTGAGGATCGGTTGTCCGGTCTGCGTAAGGTGTTCCATCAATCTGCGCTGCAGCGCGGAGGGCGCGGGCCGCAGGCGCGTCCTGCAATCCTCGTCGTGGTAGCGCCGATCGAACCATCAGGCAAGTTCCCGCAGGGTGGCGCTGGCGCGCGGCTTTGACCGGCCGGAAATTTCCACCAGCTCACGCAGTTCCCGCATGATCGCCTGACACTCTTCGCAGGGAGGGAGGCCCATAACGCGAGTTTACTCGATTTGATAGAGGGCGCGGGCGTAGACCGAGCATCGGAAGAAAACCCACCCGCCCGGCATTCCACTCGGCATAGGCACTATCAACAGGACCGCATTCACCGCACTGAAAATCATCGTCAACAGTTCAGGGGGTTACCCCTTGGGCAGCAAAGAAGCCGGTGCGTGGCCACGTCGGTGGCAGCGGATGGCGTGGGCTAGATAGCCCAGTGCATCGCGACCTGACTTACTTATCGTTATCTGCGTTCATCCGCGTTCATCTGCGGCTGATACTCTTCCCGCTACGGGCGCACGGGGGAAGCCAGTTCGTCGAGGTTGACGGACTGGACTCCGGGGACGGAGGCGGCGATGAGGCGGACCTGCTCCACCTCCCAGAGATTGGAAACGGAGCCGGCGATGCGGACGGAGTGCTCCTTCGCCGCCACTGCCACTTCCATGTGAGCGGTGGCTTCGTTGAACGCCAGTTCCGTGCGCACCCGGCTGGCGAGGGCCAGGTCATCCATGGCGGCATGCCAGGCGGGAGTCACCTCGAAGGACTTGCGCCGTGCGAGGGCGGCAACGGTCTGGCACGCGCCGGCAATATCGATGGATTCCAGGTTGAGGACCACGTCGTAATTGACGGGATCGGACCAGTCGATTCCGTACAGGTACTGAGTCCACTTCCTGCGGTCCTGGTCGGCGCGGGCGATATAGTCGAGAGCCTCATCGGGGGTCAGCTTGAGACGATCCTGAGCCAGTTTGACGCGGAACCCGGTGGGCGCGACGATGCGCACGCGCAACAGGGGAGGTCCGCCCTGGAGCAGCAGATGGCCGGCGTTGCCGTGGTAGACGGCTTTGCCGGTCTTCACTTCTTCGATCAGCGCCGCCTGAATCAGCACCAGGTACATGTACTTTCTGTGCTGGAGCCATTCGATGAGGGTGGGCGGCTTTTCCAGGGCGGCGCGCAACTCCTCCTGGGAGATGCCATGGGCGGCGGCCCGCTCGACGATGACTTCGCGATCGACGCAGCGAAATCCCAATTCGTGGGAGAGGCATTCCGCGAGCATTTCGCCGCCGCTGAACGGTCCGCGGGATATGGTAATTACCGACATAAGTGGCGCCTTTTTATACCTGCTCGGACAATTTCGGGTTTGCAGATCATGTTATCATCGAATTGACTTTCGAACCAAGCGTACACCCTAGTGCCGTCCGGTAAGGTATATCTGGTGGGCGCCGGCCCCGGCCACCCCGAGTTGCTGACTGTGAAAGCTGTAAAGCTTCTCGAAGCCAGCGACGTCATCATCTACGATCGTCTGATTCAGGAGGAAATCCTGGCCCTGGCGAAGCCCTCGGCCGAGCGGATCTACCTGGGCAAAAGTGTGGGTATCCACGAATCCCGCCAGGAAGAGATCTGCGAGATGCTGGTGCGGAAGGCCCGCGAAGGCCAGATGGTGGTGCGGCTCAAGGGCGGGGACCCGTTTCTGTTCGGGCGGGGCGGCGAAGAGGCCGAGTATCTGGCCGAGCATGGCGTTCCATTCGAAGTGGTTCCGGGCGTATCCTCGGCGCTGGCGGCTCCGGCGAGCGCGGGAATCGCCGTCACCCATCGGGATTCGGCCTCTTCGGTGGCGATTGTGACCGGGCACGAAGCCAATCGCGAGCATAGCCGGACCAACTGGGCGGCGCTGGCCGGCATCGATACGCTGGTGTTTCTGATGGCAGTGCACACGGTGGAGCGGGTAGCCGCGGAACTGATCGCGCACGGGCGCGATCCCGAGACTCCCGCCGCCATGATCCAGATGGCCTTCTGGCACGGCGAGAGGGTCATCACCGCGACTCTCGCCACCATCGCCGCCGAAGTGGAACGGGCCGGCATCGAGCCGCCCGCCACGCTGGTGATCGGCGAAGCCGTCCGTTTGCGCGAAAAACTCAAGCATTCCGCAGCGCGATTTGCGCCGCCGGCCGGACAGAGCGGCGCATTTCGAGCCCGCGCCCGCGCCCGATCAACTGCTCCGCATGGCCAGCGCCGGCATGGGCAGCCAGGTACTGCGCTTCGCGCTGGCGACTTCGCTGTTCGATCGCCTGGAGGAGTGGCGCACGGCGTCCGCTCTGGCCTCCGTCCTGGGACTGAACCGGCTCGGGCTGGCGGAAGTGCTGGAGTGCCTGGTCTCGATGGGTCTGATGGAAGGCGGCGAGCAGGGCTACCGGAATCTGGAGCTGGCCAGCCGTTACCTGGTGGAGAACTCGCCGCAAAGCCTGCGGCCCGCGCTGCTGTACCAGACGGCGCACCTGGCGCCCCTGAGCGCGGTGGGGCGCTACCTGCTCAACGGGCGCGAGGGCGGCGTGCCCGAGGATGTGCCGCTCCTGCACCGGCAGGCCAGCGAAAGCCTGGCGCGTTACGCTGCCCCGTTTGTGCTCGAAAAGCTGGACCTGGAGCCGCGCGGTCCGGCGCTGCTGGTGGGATGGGGCGCGGATTACTACCGGGAACTCGCGGCGCAGCGCTGGCCCGGTCTGAAAGTCGCCACGGCGGATCCGGCCGGGGCTATGGGAAATGGCGACGGGCCGTTCGGCGCGGTGCTGCTCTCGGGCTTGCTGGAGGGTTGCGAGCGCGGCGAGTACGGCCCCATGCTGCAGCGTGCCGCCGGCGTTGTGAAGCCCGGCGGCCTTTTGTTTTTGCACGATTCCTTCATCGGTACCGAGTCCACTCCACCGCCGGAACTCCTGCTCTCCGCCTTTGGGCGGCATGTCATGCGGGGGGGCAGCCGGAACTGGTCGGTGGCACGGTTGGAAAGTGAATTGCGCGCGTTCGGATGGCAGGTGACGCAGCGGGAGGCGATTCCCGGGGGCACCCAGCTCGTGACCGCCAGCGCGATGTAGATTTTCTCCTCGACCAGGGCAATCCAAACAGAGAAATCCGCGAAATATGCATTTCGCGTCCATGGCCATCCGGTCTTTCCGCATCCCGGGAGAATTGGTACTGTGGTTTCGCCATCCGGTGACGAAGAGCTCGACGGATCACCCTTAGACCCGGCCCATTCGGGCCATCGCCACGCCCGTAGCAGCCTGTGGCAGCAGTTCAAAAAGACCGCTTACTAACGTGCGCGGCTCTGTAGATTCAGTGTGTTACAGAGCCGCGACCGTAAGGGAGCGTGATTTACCGCGGGCGTTTTCTCATATTAATAGTAAAAGGTCTTAAATTGATCAAAATTTGCTTGCACCGATCGTTGACTAGGTTTAAATTTTGATCTAGATCAAACATTCGGATCATGCAGCCCCCAGAAGAGATGGTCGCAGCCGGCGCTCTCACGGCAGAACTCAGCAACGAATTCCTCAGCAGCGCTCGCGTGTTCGCGTGGTCGTGTGCGTGAGGTGATCGAGCGGACCGTGTTGCGCGAGGTATCCGGCGACAGGCTGACCTTCTCGCAGTTCAAGCTGCTCTACCTGGTGGCCAATACGGACGTTCTCAGCATCGGCGATGCCGCGGCTTTTCTCGGAGTGACCTGCGGGGCCGTCAGCAGGACCGTGGATAAGCTGGTCCGGCGGCGGCTGCTGCGGCGGGTGGCGCCGCAGGAGGACCGCCGCATGATCCGGCTGTCCCTTACCGAAACCAGCCGCAAACTGATGGACGCGTACCAGACGGCGCGCGACTACAAGGCCATCATGGCCTTCCGGCAGTTTGCTCCGGACGAGTTGAGAAGGACCTCGGAACTTCTCGACCGTCTGGCGGGCGCCATCGTCAGCGACGGCTCCGATCCGAGTGCCACCTGCATGCAGTGTGAGATCTACGTACGTGACCGCTGCAGGTTTGGCGAATACGGTCACCGCAATTGTTTTTATCAGCGACACAAGAAGCAGGCCCATGCAGCCAGACCCGGGTCCTGCGGAAGGAAAGGTGGACTAATGCCGAGCTACGTCAACCCGGACAAATGCGATGGGTGCAAGGCGCTGGACAAGACCGCGTGCCAGCACATCTGCCCCAACGACCTGATGGTCCTGGATAAGGAAACGATGAAGGCCTACAACCGGGACGTTTCGATGTGCTGGGAGTGCTACAACTGCGTCAAGATTTGTCCCACGCAAGCCGTCGAAGTCCGCGGCTACGCCGATTTCGTCCCGCTGGGCGCCTCGGCGACGCCGATGCGTTCCACGGATACGATCCTGTGGACCGTCAAGTTTCGCAACGGAACGATCAAGCGATTCAAGTTCCCGATCCGGACCACGCCCGAGGGCAAAGCGGTGCCGGACGGCGGATTCGCGACCGGCGGCGACCTGGACAGTCCGCTGCTGTATCACGGAGCCGGCGTCGATTGGTATGGACGACGTCTTACCGGTTGAAGAACTGAGAGGAGAAGGATGCAATGGCTGAATTTCGAAACTGTAATCGTAGAAACCGATCTGCTGATTCTCGGCGGCGGCATGGCCGCCTGCGGCGCCGCTGTCGAAGCCGCCTATTGGGCCAAGCAGAACGGCCTCAAGGTCACCCTGGTCGACAAGGCCGCCATGGACCGCTCCGGGCGCCGTGGCCATGGGGCTCTCGGCCATCAATCAGTACGTGGGCCTGAAAGACGGCGAGAACACCATCCAGGACTACGTGGATTACGTGCGCAACGATCTGATGGGCATCACGCGCGAAGACCTGGTGGCCAACATCGCGCGCCACGTGGATTCCTCGGTGCACCTGTTCGAAAAGTGGGGCCTGCCCATCTGGAAGGACGAAAAAGGCGACTACGTGCACGAAGGCCGCTGGCAGCTCATGATCAACGGCGAATCGTACAAGGTCATCGTGGCCGAAGCCGCCAAGAACGCCCTGCTGCAAACGGGCGTGGGCGAGATCTTCGAGCGCGTCTTCATCGTCGGGTCCGCTGATGGACGGCGACCGCTGCGCCGGCGCCGTCGGCTTCTCGGTCCGCGAGAACAAGTTCTACGTGTTCAAGGCCAAGGCCACCCTGGTGGCCATGGGCGGCGCGGTGCACGTGTTCAAACCCCGCTGCTCCGGCGAAGGCATGGGCCGCGCCTGGTATCCGCCATTGAACTCGGGTTCTTCGGCCTACTTCACCCTCAAGGCCGGCGCCGAGATGACCTGCCAGGAAGTCCGCTTCATTCCGGTGCGGTTCAAGGACGCCTACGGTCCGGTGGGCGCGTGGTTCCTGCTGTTCAAGTCGCGCGCCACCAATGCCCTGGGCGGCAACTACATGGTCGAGCGCGAAGCCCGAGCTCGAAAAGTGGGGCCCCTACGGCAGGTCAAGCCGATTCCGGCCAACCTGCGCAACTACCTGGGCATGCTGGACGTGATGGAAGGCAAGGGCCCGATCTACATGCGGACCGAAGAGGCCATCCAGAACATCGCCGACGAGCCTGCAAGGACGATCCGAAGGCCTACAAGAAGAAGATGAAGGAACTGGAGACCGAGGCCTGGGAAGACTTCCTCGACATGACCATCTCGCAGGCCCTCCTCTGGGCGGCCACCAACCTGCAGCCCGAAGAGCAGAGCTTCGGAAATCGCCGCCGCCGAGCCGTACTTCATCGGCTCGCACTCCGGCGCCTCGGGCGCCTGGGTCAGCGGTCCGGAAGATCTGCAGACCGCGGAGACCAAGGGCCGAGTACTTCTGGGGCTACGCGCACATGTCGACGGTGCAGGGGCTCTTCTGCGCCGGCGACGCCTCGGGCGCCTCCAGCCACAAGTTCTCCTCGGGCTCGCACGCCGAAGGACGCATCGCCGCCAAGGCCGCCATCAAGTTCATCGTCGAGCACAACCAGATGCCCGTAGCTGGACGCCGGCCGCGATCGAAGCGCTGAAGGCCGAGATCCTGAAGCCGCTCGACCTTTACGAGCAGTTCAGCAAGACCACCACCGATCCGGAAATCAACCCCAACTACATCAAGCCCCGGATGTTCATGTTCCGCCTGCAGAAGATCATGGACGAGTACGCCGGCGGCATCACCGCTCAGTTCACGACCAACGAAGCCCTGCTCAAGAAGGCGCTGGAACTGCTGGCCTATCCTGAAGGAAGACTCCGCCAAACTGGCCGCATCGAACCTGCACGAGCTGATGCGCTGCTGGGAGAACAGCACCGCATGTGGCAGGCCGAAGCGCACGTCCGGACCGTGCTGTTCCGCGAGGAAACCCGCTGGCCCGGCTACTACTTCCGCGCCGACAAGCCCGCCCTCGACGAAGAGAACTGGCACGTGTTTGCGAATTGCCGGTTCGATCCCAAGACCAACACCTGGGAGATCATGGCCCGGCCGATTCTGCACGTCTTCAGTCCGCAGCCCAAGGAGCCCGCAGTAGCGCGCGTCTGAGAAGCTGCCGAGCAGGAGCGGGAGGACTCACCTCCTCCCGCTCTTAGAGGTCCCGATCCCATGAATACTGCCCATCCTGTGTGCCCGCATTGCGACAGCCCCATGCTCCGATGGGCCAACCCCGAAGCGTCCAGTTGGGAAGGCGAATTCCAGTACGTCTGTTTCAACGACGATTGCCCGTACTATGTCCCGCGGCTGGGCCTGGATGGAGAGCCGCTACAACCTGGCGGTGTCTTACCGCTACCGCCTGGATCCGGTGACCGGCGAACACGGCCCGCTGCCGGTGTGGTCGCCCGAGGCTCTGCAAAAGCGACATCATTTTAGACCCCGAGGAGGCCACCCATGGCCGATGAATTCCATCACACCCGAAAAGATTCTGAAGGAATGCCGCCCGCCTGGGCCTGGACGATCGCTTCACGTTCCGCTGCAATCCCCAACTGAGCTGCTTTGGACACTGCTGCCACGACGTCACCATCGTGCTCACCCCCTACGACGTGCTGCGGATGAAGCGATCGCTGGGCATCGACTCCTCGGAGTTTCTGGAGCAATACACGCTGCGCCTGCAGAACGCCGAGCAGAAATTCCCCATCGTGATTCTCAAGATGGAAGAGCAGAGCAAGCGCTGCCCGTTCCTCAACGAGAAGGGCTGCGGCATCTATCGACGACCGTCCGTGGGCCTGCCGCATGTACCCGCTGGGCCTGGCCGAGCCGAAATCGCCGACGCCTGACGATCAGCCGTTCCACTTTGTGATTCAGGAAGACATCTGCCAGGGCCATGGCGAGGGCGTATCCCGTCTCGGTGCGCGAATGGATCGACGTGCCAGGGCATCGAAGAGTTCGAAATGATGGCCGGCGGTTTCAAGGAGCTGACCCTGCACGACTTCTGGAACAGCAACAAGGCGCTCACGCCGCAGCAGTCGGACATGTTCTACATGGCCTGCTACGATCTGGACCGTTTCCGCCGGTTCGTCTTCGAAACCCGCTTTCTGCAGCTGTTCGAAGTGGACGAGGCGCGCGTCGAAGCCCTGCGCACCGGACGACCAGGAACTGCTGGATTTCGCCATGCAGTGGCTGCGCTTCTCCATCTTCGGCGAGAACTGCATGAGGCTGCGTCCGGGAGCCGCGCCGGCCAGGGAGAAGCGGCAGATGAGTCCCAATGTCGCCCCAATCCGGTGCTGATCATCGGCGGCGGCATCGCCGGCCTGACCGCGGCGGTGGAACTGGCCGATACCGGCGTGCGAGGTGGTCCTGGTGGAGAAATCGGCCAGCCTGGGCGGACGCGTGGCGCGCATGCATCAGTATTTCCCCAAGCTCTGCCCGCCCGCCTGCGGCCTGGAAATGCACTATCGGCCGCGTGCGCGAGAATCCCGCGATCACGGTGCTGACCCTGGCCGAAGTTGTGGAGCGTGACCGGTTCGCGCGGGCGATTATGAAGTGACGGTGCGGGTCGACCCGCGCTTTGTCAGCGAAGCCTGCACCCTGTGCGGCGACTGCGCGCGACGCCTGCCCGGCGGAGCGGCCCGACGATTTCAATTACGGGCTGGCGCACGACCAAGGCCGCCTACCTGCCGCATGGCGTGGCTTACCCGGCGCGCTACGCCATCGATCGCGCGGCCTGCCCGGAAGGCTGCACGGCCTGCGCGAAGCGGCTGTGCACTACGACGCCATCCGGCTGGATGCGCAGCCCGAGACCCGGACGATCAGCGTCTGCGCCATCATGGCGGCCACCGGCTGGAAGCCGTACGACGCCGCCAAGCTCGGAACACCTCGGTTTCGGCGCAGTGCCGCAACGTAGTCACCAACGTGATGCTGGAGCGGATGGCGGCCGTCGGATGGGCCGACCGGCGGCCGCATCCTGCGGCCCTCCGACGGCAAGGAGCCGCGCACCGTGGCATTTGTGCAATGCGCCGGTTCGCGCGACGAGAATCACCTGCCCTACTGCTCCGCCGTGTGCTGCACGGCTTCCCTGAAGCACGCGGCGTACATCCGCGCGCTCTATCCGGAAACGGCCATCACCATCTTCTATATCGATATGCGCACGCCGGGCCGCCTGGAGGAGTTCGGCGCGCGGGTGCAGCGCGACGCCAATGTGCGGACTGGTCAAAGGCAAGGTGGCGCGGGTGGAAGAGAATCCGGCGCACCGGCGACCTGCTGGTCACCGCGGAAGACGTCGCTCGCCAGTCGCAAGAGCACGCGAGCATTTCGAGCTGGTGGTGCTGGCGACCGGCATGGTGCCGCAGACCGAGGGCTTGCCCGCGGCTCTGAAGCGCGACGAATTCGGATTCTGTGCGGGCCGAAACGGCTCGCCCGGGCATTTACGCGGCCGGCTGCGTGTGCCGGCCGGCGGAGGTTTCCGCGACCGTGCAGGACGCCACGGGAACGGCCCTGAAGGCCCTGCAGTGCGCCAACAGGAGCGTGTCCCATGTCCGGCTAAGCTCGGCGTTTACGTCTGCACGGGCTGCGCCATCGGTGAGAGCCTCGACGCGGCGAAGCTGGCCAAGGTGGCCGCCGGCGAATGCCAGGCGGCCGTCTGCCGGACCCATGCGGCGCTGTGCGGCGCGGAAGGCCGCGCAACTGATCCGGCAGGACCTGGACGCCGGGCACGGTGGACACGGTGGTGATCGCGGCCTGCTCGCCGCGGTTCAAGCCGGAGGCCTTCAACTTCAATCACGGCGCGGTGGTCGAGCGCGTCAACCTGCGCGAGCACGTGGCCTGGTGCCACAAGCCGCAGGACGAAGACACCCAGATGCTGGCCGAAGACTACCTGCGGATGGGCATGGCGCGCGCGCTGAAGACCGAGCCGCGCCGAAGCCGCTGGCAGACGAAGATCTCGCGCAGGACTCGCTGGTGGTGGGCGGCGGCGTCGACGGGCATCACCGCGGCGCTCGAAGCGGCCGAGGCGGGCTACGAGGTGGTCCTGGTCGAAAAGCAGGAGCGTCTGGGTGGCCGCGCCGCCGGTGCTCCGCGAGGCTGCACGCCGCAATCCGGCGGACTCGCGAAGCGGTGCTCTACAACTCCGCGCATCCGGGTCTTCTGCTCCTCGCGCAGATCGAGAAGATCGAAGGCCAGCCGGGCATGTTCGATGTCACGCTGGAACCGCCGCCGGCGAGCCGCAGACCGTCCGCGCGGGCGCCATCGTGGTGGCCACCGGCTGGAAGCCTTACGATGCTTCCCGCCTGGCGCACCTCGGGTACGGCCTCAGTCCCGGACGTGGTCACCAACGTGGAATTCGAACAGATGGCCGCCACCGGGCCGATCTGCGCCCATCCAACGGCCAACCGGTGACGAGCGTGCTCTTCGTGCAATGCGCCGGCTCGCGCGACCCGGAGCACCTGCCCTACTGCTCCTCGACCTGCTGCATGACCGACGCTGAACGCAGATCGCCTACGTCCGCAGCAGGACGACCCGGAAGCCGCAGGTCTACGTGATCTACAAGGACATGCGCACGCCCGGCCAGTACGAGCGGGTCTACCGCGAGGCGCAGGAGCACCCTCTGAATTTCTTCACCAAAGGCGAAGTGGCCTCGGTGGAGTCGCGGCGGCGACGGGCGGCTGGCGGTGACGGTGAACCACACCCTGCTGGGCGAATCCATCGTCTCTGACGTGGACCTGGTGGTGCTGGCGACCGGCATGGTCCCCAACGGCACGCGAGCAGATCCTCAACCTGACCTATCGTCAGGGGCCGGAACTGCCGGTGCTCCAGGACGGCTTCCCGGATTCGCACTTCGTCTGCTTCCCCTACGAAACGCGCCGCACCGGAATCTACGCGGCCGGCGCCGTGCGCGCGCCCATGGATGCGAACGCAGGCGCGCCAGGACGCGGCGGGCGCGGCGCTGAAGGCGATCCAGTCGCGTGGAACTGGCCGCGCGCGGCCGGGCCGTGCATCCGCGCGCCGGCGACCTCTCGCTATCCCGCGTTCTTCCTGCAGCGCTGCACGCAATGCAAGCGCTGCACCGAAGAGTGCCCGTTCGGCGCGCTGGACGAAGACGCCAAGGGCACGCCCAAGCCGAACCCGTACCGCTGCCGCCGCTGCGGCGTCTGCATGGGCGCCTGCCCGGAGCGCATCGTCTCCTTCCACGAACTACTCGGTGGACATGATCGCCTCCATGATCAAGGCCATCGAGGTGCCCGAAGAGGACGAAGAGAAGCCGCGCGTGCTCGCCCTGATGTGCGAGAACGACGCCTATCCGGCGCTCGACCTGGCCGGGCTGAAGCGCCGCCAGTACGACGCCAGCGTGCGCGTCATTCCGCTGCGCTGCCTGGGCTCGCTCAACATCGTGTGGATCGCCGACGCTCTGTCCCGCGGCATCGACGGCGTCATGCTGGTGGGCTGCAAGTACGGCGACGATTACCAGTGCCATTTCACCAAGGGCAGCGAACTGGCCGCAGCGGCGCCTGGAAAACGTCAAGGAAACGCTCGCAGCGCCTGCAACTGGAGCCGGAGCGGCTGCAGCTGACCCAGCTTGCCATCAACGAATGGGACAAGCTGCCGGCGCTGTTTGACGATTTCGTGAACCGGATGCGGGAATTGGGACCGAATCCGTACAAGGGCTTCTAGCATGAAGGACGCCAGGTGCAGTCGAACCCGATATCGAGCTCATCCGCCAGCCTGATGGCGGCGGGCGGCGCCGACCTGAAGAAGTGCATGCAGTGCTCCACCTGCACCTGCGGTCTGTTCGCTCTCGACCCCCGAGGACGGCTTTCCCCGCCGGCAGATTCTGCACGCGCAGTGGGGTCTGAAAGACCGGTTGCTGGCGGACCCGAGTCCCTGGCTGTGCTTCTATTGCGGCGACTGCACGGAGCATTGTCCGCGGCAGGCCAATCCCGGCGAGACCATGATGGCGCTGCGCCGCTACCTGACCGGGCAATACGACTGGACCGGGCTGTCGCGCCTGATGTACCGCAGCGAGGCCTGGGCCATCGGCATGCTGCTGGCTGGTGGCGCTGGTGGTGGTGCTGCTGTTCACGGTGCCGGCGAATTTCGGTTTCGGCCTGCTGAGCCAGGCGGGTCCGGCGGCGCGAGCCACGGTCGATGCTCGACAAGTTCGCGCCGAAAGAGATCGTGCATATGCGGCGATACTCTGCTGGCTTCGCCTGCTCGGCGTGCTGCTGTTGACCAATGCCGCGCGCATGTTCCGGATGGTCACGCGAGACACGCACATTCCCGCTCGGCGTCTATCTGACGCAATCTGCCGGGCTTCGCGGTGCAGGGACGTGACGCAGAAGCGCTGGCGCGACTGCGATGCCGGGGATTCGTTCAAGAACTGGCTGCGTCACCTGATTCTGGTGAGCGGCTACGCCACGATCTTTCTTCTGGTGGTGGTGTTTCTGCCCTGGTTTCAGGTGCAGGACCACAGCTTCCACTGGAACAGCCTGCTGGGCTACTACGCCTCGGCGGCCCTGCTGGGAGCCACGCGCCTGGATGCTGGCGGACCGCGCCGGCCCACAGCGGCGAGATGCACCGCTTCAGCCAGCTCTCGGACTGGCTGTTCCCGGATCCTGCTGTTTCTGACGGCGCTGACCGGCATCCTGCTGAACGTATGCCGGCTGCTGGATCAGGCGATGCCGACTTATGTCTTATACGTGGTGCACCTGGCGATCGCGGTACCGATGCTGGTGGTGGAAGTGCCGTTTGGCAAGTGGGCGCACCTGTTGTACAGGCCGCTGGCGATCTATGTCGCCGCGGTGAAGAAGAGTGCATTGGAATACTCCAGTGCAACTAAGGAGAAACACGCATGGCTGACGAAAACGGAAAGCCGAAGACGAAGCTGCTGGACGAGCTCGAAAAAGGGCCCTGGCCGAGCTTCGTCACGGAAATCAAGAAGACCAGCGACGTCAGCCCGATGTGCGACGACCTGCTGGGGCAGCTCGAGCTCTCCTACGAGGAGAAGAAGGGCCACTGGAAGCACGGCGGCATCGTCGGGCGTGCTGGGCTACGGCGGCGGCGTCATCGGCCGCTACTGCGACCTCCCCGAGGAGTTCCCCGAGGTCGCGCACTTCCACACCATGCGCGTCAACCAGCCCGCCGGCTGGTTCTACACCAGCGACGCCCTGCGCACGCTCTGCGACATCTGGGAGAGGCACGGCTCCGGCCTGACCAACATGCACGGCTCGACCGGCGACATCGTCTTCCTCGGCACCAAGACCGACGAGCTGGAGCCCATCTTCGCCGAGCTCACCGAGGCCGGCTTCGACCTCGGCGGCTCCGGGCTCGGCCTGCGCACGCCCTCGCTGCTGCGTCGGTCCGGCGCGCTGCGAGTGGGCCTGCTACGACACCATGAAGCTCTGCTACGACCTCACCCAGACCTACCAGGACGAGCTGCACCGGCCGCCGTTCCCCTACAAGTTCAAGATCAAGTGCGCCGGCTGCCCCAACGACTGCGTGGCCTCGATCGCCCGCGCCGACCTGTCCGATCATCGGCACCTGGAAGGACGACATCCAGCAGGACGACGCGGCGGTGGCCGAATACGCCGCCGGCGGCGCTGGACATCCAGAAGGACGTCGTGCGACCGCTGCCCGACCCAGCTGCATGAGCTGGGACGGCGAGAAGCTGACCATCGACAACCGCGAGTGCGTCCGCTGCATGCACTGCATCAACGTGATGCCGAAGGCGCTGCGGCCCGGGCAAGGAGCGCGGCGCGACGATCCTGATCGGCGCCAAGGCGCCCATCGTGCAGGGCGCGCTGCTCTCGTCGCGTCCTGGTCCCCTTCGTTCCCGCGGAGGAGCCGCTACGAAACCATCAAGGAGCTGATCAAGCGCATCTGGGAGTTCTGGGATGAGCACGGCAAGAACCGCGAGCGCGTCGGCGAACTGATCCAGCGCGTCGGCATGGGCAACTTCCTCGACGCGCATCGGTCTCGAGCCGGTGCCGGAGATGGTCTCGCGCGCCGCGCGACAACCCCTACATCTTCTTCGAGGACAAGGCAGGAGGCCAGACGAGGAGGAAAGCAAATGACAACACGACACCGAAACCGAAGCGAATCACCGATATTGGACCGCCGCACTACGAGAAGTTCCTGCCGCCGGTCATCAAGCGGAACTACGGGAAGTGGAAGTACCACGAGATCGTCGCGCCCGGCGTGCTCGTGCCACGTCGCCGAGTCCGGCGAGAAGCTCTACACGGTGCGCGCCGGCTCGCCGCGCCTGCTGAGCGTCCAGACCATCCGCCTGTTCGCCGACCTGGCCGACAAGTACTGCGGCGGCTACCTGCGCTTCACCAGCCGCAACAACGTCGAGTTCCTGCTCGACGAACCCGGCCAATATCGAGCCGCTGATCGAGCGAGCTCGAGGCAGCCGGCTACCCGGTCGGCGGCACCGGCAACGCCATCAGCAACATCGTCCACACGCAGGGCTGGGTGCACTGCCACTCGGCGGCCACCGACGCCTCCGGCCTCGTCAAGTCCATGATGGACGAGCTGTTCCCGCTACTTCACGAAGAGAAGCTGCCCGGCCAAGCTGCGCATCGCCGTCGCCTGCTGCCTGAACATGTGCGGCGCGGTGCACTGCTCCGACATCGCCATCCTCGGCATCCACCGCAAGCCGCCGAAGGTCAACCACGACGTGCTGCCGCAAGATCTGCGAGATCCCGACCCTGATCGCCTCCTGCCCGACGGGCGCCATCCGGCCGGCGACGGTCGACGGCAAGCAGTCCGTCGAAGTCATCGAAGAGCAGTGCATGTACTGCGGCAACTGCTACACGGTCTGCCCGGCGATGCCGCTGAACGATCCGGAAAACGACGGCATCTCCATCTGGGTCGGCGGCAAGGTGAGCAACGCCCGCACGCGAGCCCAAGTTCTCGAAGCTGGCCATCCCGTTCCTGCCCGAACAATCCGCCGCGCTGGCCCGAAGTGGTCGACGCGGTGAAGAACATCGTGGACGTCTACGCCGCGAACGCCCGCAAGTACGAGCGCATGGGCGAGTGGATCGAGCGCATCGGCTGGCCGCGCTTCTTCGAGCTGACCGGCATCCCGTTCACCCGCTACCACATCGACGACTTCAAGCACGCGGGCCATGAGCTTCGCACGGTCGCGCACACATCCGGTTCTAGGAAGCGAGGCGAACTCATGAGCCCCGAAAATAGCCGAGAATCCCGAGGAATTGACGGCGCTTCTGAAGAGCTGGCAGGCGCTGGAAACCGCTACCGTCGCGCATACCACCGACAGTGATCGCCAAGACCAAGAATCCGCTGATCCAGCTTGTGATGGAGATCATCCGGCACGATTCCGAAATGCATCACCGCGTGCAGCAGGTGCTGCTGGACAGCCTGGAGAAGCCAGGCATTCAGCGCTCACGCCCGACGAATTGGGCGAGATCTGGGAGCATGGTGGAGAAGCACGCCGACATGGAGAAGACAGACCATCGAACTGGCGGAGAAGGCCCTGAAGAACTGCCGTCTGTTTGTGCAGCGGCACCTGCTCACCTACCTGCTCGACGACGAGAAGAAGCACGACCGGCTTCTCGGACAACTTGAGGATTTCAAACGCAACATCTATCCGTACGCCTAGGGGTGACTGTCCATGGCGCTATTCAAAGCATGTCAAAAAACCGGTCGATCAAGGCGGCTGCCACCGTCCGGCGGAGAGATCAGCCCGCTGCGTCCCGCTTATGTGCCGAAGGCGCCGCCGTGCAGCGGCGGCTGCCCCTGCGGCACCGACATCCGCGGCTGGCTGACCACCATCGCCCAGGCCGAAGCATTACGGCCGCACGTCCGCGAAGAGGCCTACCGCATCGCGTGGGAGAAGATCACCGACCGCAACCCGTTTCCCGGCGGTCTGCGGCCGGGTCTGCCCGCACCCCTGCGAGGACGCCTGCAACCGCAAGCGAAAAGGATGGCGCCGTCGCCATCAACGCGATGGAGCGGTTCGTCGGCGATTTCGGAATCGCGCACGGTCTGAAGCTCTCGCGGCTGCACCGGCGAGACGCGCGCGGAGAAGCATCGCCGTCGTCGGCGCCGGGTCCGGCCGGGCTTTCCTGCGCCTACCAGCTTGCCCGCCGCGGCTATCCGCGTCACGGTTTTCGAGGCCTTCAGCTCAGCCCGGCGGCATGCTGCGCTACGGCATTCCCAAGTACCGGCTGCCGCGCGAGGTGCTGGACGCCGAAATCCAGCGCATCCTGGACCTGGGCGTCGAAGCTGAAGTGCAATACGCGCCAGTCGGCCGCGATGTGTCGCTCGAGCAGTCTGCGCCGCGAGCTACAAGGCGGTGTTCGTCGGCATCGGCGCGCATCGCGGCCTCACGCTGCGGATTCCCGGCGAAGACGCCGCCGAACGTCCTGACCGGCACCGAGTTCCTGAACCGCGTCAACAGCGGCGAAGACGGTTCGAGCTGGGCGGCAAGGTGCTGGTGATCGGCGGCGGCGACACCGCCATCGATTCGGCCCGCGTCAGCAAGCGGCTGGGCGCGGACGTCACCATCCTCTACCGCCGCTCGCGGGCGGAAATGCCGGCCATCAAGCCCGGAGATCGACGGCGCGCTCGAAGAGGGCGTCAAGATCGAGTTCCTGGCCGCGCCGGTGGAGATCCTGCGGAAGGACGGCGTGGCTGTCGGGCTGCGCTGCGATCGCGCATGGACCTGGGCGAGCCGGATGCCTCCGGCCGGCCGCGGCCGGTGCCCCGCCCCGGCTCCGAATTCGACATCGAAGCCACTACCATCATCGCCGCCATCAGCCAGCAGCCCGCAGACCGACGGGCCTCGGACCTGTGACCGGCGGCGCGAAGTGGATTCCAGGCGACCGACGGCCGCGGTTGCCGGGCGCGGACGGCGTCTTCGCCGGCGGCGACGACGTCGAACTGGGGCTGGTGACCATCGCCATCGCGCAGGGCCGGTTCGCGGCCGAAGCCATCGACGCCTGGATCCAGGGCAAGACGCTCGAGCGAGCCCGCAGCTCCGGCCGTGCATTGCGCCGGATCGCGTGAAGCTCGATTGGTACAAGCCGGCCGAGCGGCACGAGCGCGCGCAGTTGCCGTGGCCGAGCGCGCAGCCGGATACCGAAGTTCAGACTGGGTCATCGGCGAAGCCGAAGCGCTCGAAGAAGCCAAACGCTGCATGTCCTGCGGCATGTGCATGGATTGCGAAACCTGCTGGATGTACTGCACCAACAACTGTTTCGTGAAGCTGCCCAAGGGAGAGCATTACAAGGTCAAGCTGGAGCTGTGCAACGGCTGCAAGAAGTGCGCCGAAGCCTGCCCCTGCGGTTACATCGAAATGAATTAGTCATGAGGGAGGTATCAAAGTGCCAGTATTTGAAGTCGAACGGCAAGACGTACGACGTCGATGAAGACGGTTTCCTGGAGGAGCCGGGAGTCTGGAACGAAGTCGGTGGCAACCGATTTCGCGCATCGCGAAGGGCGTCGACGGAGCTGACCGAGAATCACTGGAAAGTGATCAATTATCTGCGCAACTACTACCTGCAGTTCGGCATCGCCCCCATGATCCGCAAGCTCTGCAAGGAGACCGGATTCAAGCTGAACGAGATCTACACGATGTTCCCGTCCGGCCCGGCCAAGGGCGCCTGCAAACTGGCCGGCCTGCCCAAACCGACCGGCTGCGTCTAAATAAGGAGGTGGTGCCGTGGCAGTACCAGAGGAAGCCATTGCCGAGCAGTGGCTCGGCGCGCGTGCTGCGCACGTATCCGGCCCAGGGCGCGCAGTTCCTGGCCGGAGGAGCGCGGATCCGTTCCGTAATCCCGTCAGGCAGCACCTCCGCGCAGGCGCTCGGCATCCTGCTGGATGAACTGCTCGGTCGGCATGGACCGCGACACGGATCGCGCGCGGCGCTCGATTCCATCGTGCAGATCCGCGCCGTGCAGGACTTTACGCCCGGCCGGCCCTGGAGTTTCTGTTTCAGCTCAAGGAGATCCTGCGCCCCGAGTCGGCCGGCCCGGAACTGGAGCTGCTCGATTCCCGCATCGATGAACTGGCCCTGATGGCCTTCGACCTCTACGTGAAATACCGCGAGCGGACCTACGAGGCGCAGGACCAACGAAGCCAGCGGCCGCGTCTTCGTCCTGGAGCGCCGCTCGGCCGCGCGAGTGCCAGCAGCCGTGGCAGGAACGAGGTGAACGTGAAAACTGCTGCGTGTGCATTGCTCGCGGTGGCTGCGATCGCCGTGGCCGCGCGGCTGGCCGCCGGCAGCGTGGATGGCTGCAGCCGTGGCCTGCGGCAGTCGCGGTGCCTTACGGCGGCTGCGCCATCTTGCTGGCCGGCCTCGCGCTGGCGCGTCATGCGCTGGGCGCGGCTCGCCGGTGCCGTTCCGCATTCCGACCGTCTGCGGCCAGCAGAAATCGCTGCCCTGGATCAAGTCCGGCCGGCTGGAGAGTCCGCACACCACGCTGGGCGTGGTCGGCGCGGATGGCGCTCGAGATTCTGCTGTTCCGCAGCCTGTTCCGCAACACCCGCGTCGCGGCTGGACGCAGGGGCCGCAGGCTGATCTACGGCGAAGACAAGTGGCTGTGGCTGGGCGCGCTGGCGTTTCACTGGTCGATGCTGGTGATCGTGCTGCGCCACCTGCGCTTCTTGGTGGAGCCGGTGCCCGCAGTCTGGCCGTGTGGCTGGAACCGCCTCGATGGCTTCTTCCAGGTCGGCGCGCCGGTGCTGTACCTCACCGATCATCGCCATCCTGGCGGCCGCCCTGGTCTACCTGCTGCTGCGGCGTCTGCGCGAGCCGCAGGTGCGCTACATTTCGCTGTTCACCGACTATTTCGCGCTGTTCCTGCTGCTGGGCATCGCGCTCTCGGGCATCTGGATGCGCTATTTCGCCCGCGTGGACGTGGTTGCGGTGAAGCAACTGGCGCCCTCGGCCTGACCGTCTTTCGCGCCCGTCCTGCCCAAGAACCTCGAGCTGCCTGGTTTTTCGTGCACCTGGCGCTGGTCAGCACGCTGGCGGCCTATCTGCCCTTCAGCAAGCTGATGCACATGGGCGGCGTCTTCCTCAGCCCCACGCGCAACCTGGCCAACAACAACCGCATGAAGCGGCACGTGAACCCCTGGAACTATCCGGTCAAGGTGCATACCTACGAAGAGTGGGAAGACGAGTTCCGGGACAAGATCGAGGCGGCCGGCCTGCCGGTCGAGAAGCATTAAGCCATGGCGAACCCGAAACCGGAAGAGCTCGTACAGATTCGAATACCAGCCCCCGCCAAGGGCTGGATGGACCCGGCGGTCGAGTTCCGCAAGGGCACCTTCTGCTACAGCGCGCTGCGCCAAGAATCTCAACTATCTCGGGCCTGCCCAACCCGCGCGACTGGCAGCCGTTCGACGCGGACTGGAAGCTGCCGCCGGACTGGAAGCAGATCATCCTGGACGGCATGAAGGAGCGCCTCGAGAAGTACCGCTCCTTCCGCCTCTTCATGGACATCTGCGTGCGCTGCGGCGCCTGCGCCGACAAGTGCCACTTCTATCATCGGCTCGGGCGACCCGAAGAACATGCCGGTGCTGCGCGCCGAGCTGATGCGCTCGGTCTACCGCCGCTACTTCACCGCTGCGCCGGCCAGCTCTTCGGCGCGCTGGCGGGCGCGCGCGACCTGACCGAGGACGTCCTCAAGGAGTGGTTCTACTACTTCTACCAGTGCACCGAGTGCCGCCGCTGCTCGGTCTTCTGCCCCTACGGCATCGACACCGCCGAGATCACCATGATCGGCCGCGAGCTGCTGAACCTGATCGGCTGCAACATCAACTGGGTGCTGGAGCCGGCGGCCAACTGCTTCCGCACCGGCAATCACCTGGGCATCCAGCCGCACGGCTTCAAGGACAGCGTCGATTTCGCGGTGGACGAACTGGAGGAGATGACCGGCATCCGCGTCGAGGCCTCCGATCAACCGCAAGGGCGCCGAGATCCTGTTCGTCATCCCCTCGGCCGACTACTTCGGCGACGCCGCACTACTACACGCTTCTCGGCTACCTGATGCTGTTGCACGAAGTCGGGCTCGACTACACCTTCAGCGCCTACGCCTCCGAGGGCGGCAACTTCGGCCTGTTCACCTCGCACGAGATGATCAAGCGGCTGAACGCCAAGATCTACGCCGAGGCCAAGCGCCTGGGCGTGAAGTGGATCCTGGGCGGCGAATGCGGCCACATGTGGCGCGTGCTGCACCAGTACATGGACACCATGAACGGCCCGGCCGACTTCCTGGAAGTGCCGGTCTCGCCGATCACCGGAACGCGCTTCGAGAACGCCCGCTCCACCAAGATGGTGCACATCTGCGAGTTCACCGCCGACCTGATTCACCACGGCAAGCTGAAGCTGGACCCGTCGCGCAACGACCGCTGGAACGTCACCTACCACGATTCCTGCAATCCGGCGCGCGCCATGGGCCTGCTCGAAGAGCCGCGCTACATCCTGCGCAGCGTCTGCAACCAGTTCCACGAGATGCCCGAGAACACCATCCGCGAGCAGACGTTCTGCTGCGGCAGCGGCGTCGGGGCTGGGCACCGACGAGAACTTCGAAATGCGCATGCGCGGCGGCCTGCCGCGCGCCAACGCCGTGAAGTACGTCCAGGAGAAGCACGGCGTCAACCTGCTGGCCTGCATCTGCGCCATCGACAAGGCCACGCTGCCGCCGCTGCTGGAATACTGGGTGCCGGGCGTGGATGTCGCCGGCGTTCACGAACTGGTGGGCAACGCCCTGGTCATGAAGGGCGAGAAGGAGCGCACGACGGACCTGCGCGGCGAGCCGCATCGACAGCAAAGGAGGTGGCGCATGCGTGATCGCGGTCTGATCTACTCTGGCCTGGCTGCTGTTCCTGGCCCTGGTCACCTTTCCGGTCTGGCACAATCTCTCGCGCCGGCGTCACCGGCAAGGGGCCGGAGGTCAAGCTGCCGGTGAACGCGAAGCAGTGCGTCGCGCCCGTCGAGTACATGCGCACCTCGCACATGAACCTGCTGATCGACTGGCGCGAGACGGTGGTGCGCGCGGGCCGCCGCGACTTCACCGCCGCCGACGGCAAGCACTTACAACATGAGCCTGACGCCCACCTGCCTGGAACAGTGTCACGGCGCCAGCAAGCGAGTTCTGCGATCGCTGCCACGACTACGCCGCGGTGTCGCCTCCCTGCTGGAACTGCCACCATGGATGCCAGGGCGGTGCTGAGGAGCGCCAACGATGACCATTTCCAGACAAGCATTCCTTCGCATCGAGCGGGCCTGGCGCTGGATCTGCGGCAGCCGGTGGCGCGGAAAGCCATCGGAGCCGCGATCACCGCGCCGCGCGCTGGGCGCATGGTCGTCGATGTGGCCAAGTGCCGTACGCAGCAGGATTGCACCAAGTGCATCGCCGCCTGCCACGAGGCGCACAACGTGCCCTCCATTCCCGACCGCAAGCGGGAAGTCCGCTGGGTCTGGAAGGAGCCTTTCGAGCACGCCTTCCCGGGGCAGGTGGACGAGTATTCTTCGCTGCGCGGCGCGCCTGCCATGCTGCTCTGCAATCACTGCGAAAATCCGCCGTGCGTGCAAGGTCTGTCCCACGCAGGCCACCTGGAAGCGCGAAGACGGCATCGTCGCCATGGACTGGCACCGCTGCATCGGGTGCCGCTACTGCATGGCGGCGTGCCCTTACGGGTCGCGCAGTTTCAACTGGATGGACCCGCGGCCGTACATCCACAATCCCAATCCCGAATTTCCGACGCGCACCAAGGGCGTCGTGGAAAAGTGCACGTTCTGCAGTGAGCGCCTGGCGGTGGGCCGTCCGCCGGCGTGCGTCGAGGCGTGCCCGGAGAAGGCCCTGGTGTTCGGCAATCTGGCCGATCCGCACTCGCCCGTGCGGGAAATTCTGGCGGCCCGCCGGCACGTGCGGCGCAGGCCCGAACTGGGGACCGGCCCCGACGTCTTTTATCTCATCTGAGGATCCGCCATGTTCATGTTTGAAAAAGCAGTTACGGGCAGCCGCAGATACTGGCTCTGGATCTGCGCCCTGGCCATCGTCATGGGGATCGGCCTGGCCTGTTACCTGCGCCAGTTGCAAGTCGGACTGATGATCACCGGCCTCAGCCGGGATGTCACCTGGGGTCTGTACATCGCTCAGTTCACTTTCCTGGTGGGAGTCGCCGCGTCCGCGGTGATGGTGGTGCTGCCGTACTACCTGCACGACTTGCAAGGCGTTCGGGCCGCTCACCATACTCGGCGAGTTCCTGGCCATCGCCGCGGTCATCATGTGCATGCTGTTCATCTTCGTGGATATGGGGCAGCCCACGCGCGTGCTGAACGTGCTGCTGTATCCCACGCCGCACTCCATGATGTTCTGGGACATGGTCTCGCTCAGCGGGTACCTGGTTCTGAACGCGGTGATTGCGCGCGTCACGCTGAAGTCCGAACGGGAAGGCGTGAAGCCGCCGCACTGGATCAAGCCGGTGATCCTGCTTTCCATCCCGTGGGCGGTCAGCATCCACACGGTCACGGCGTTTCTGTATAGCGGGCTGCCCGGCCGTTCGCTCTGGCTCACCGCGATCCTGGCGCCGCGTTTCCTGGCTTCGGCTTTCGCGTCGGGCCCGGCGCTGCTGATCCTGCTGTGCCTGCTGCTTGCGGCGAGTTTCGCGTTTTTCGGTGCGGGCGCGAGGCCGTTCAGAAACTCTCGATCATCGTCACCTACGCCATGGCGATCAGCATGTTCTTCGTCCTGATGGAATTCTTCACGGCGTTCTATAGCGGGATACCGGAGCACACCGAATCGCTGCGCTACATGTTCTTCGGGCTGGATGGCCACGCCGGCCTGGCGCCATGGATGTGGATTTCCATGATCCTGGCCGCGGGCTCACTGGTTCTGCTGATCGTGCCGCAATACCGCCACAACGAGAAACTCCTCGCGGTGGCCTGCGGCATGGTGTTTCTCTCGCTGTGGATCGATAAGGGCATCGGGCTGATCGTCGCGGCCTTCGTGCCGTCGCCGCTGGGAACAGTCACCGACTATACCCCCTCTCTGCCGGAGGCGCTGATCGTGCTGGCGATTTGGGCCGTTGGGGCGCTGATCCTGACCGTGTTGTATAAAATTGCGCTCTCCGTTCGCGAAGAGCCGCTACGTTCCGCCGCGCCGCCGGCGCAGGTGGAGGTGCATGCATGAAACCCAGGCTCAACGAAGACTGGCTGGCGGTCTGTCTCGGGTTGTTTCTGTTTGCCTTGTCGCTGGCTACTTTCTTTGGCGGCGACGCGCTCGGCTGGGCTGTGTCTACGTCTGTCTGGACCAGCCCGGGTAAGGCGCTCGCGACGGCGTCCAAAGGGTATTCCCTTTCCGGCCCGGTTTCGCTGTTTCTGACGTACCTGTTTCTTCTGGCAATCACAACCCTTGGCGCACGCGCTTTACGGCTCAACCTGGCGCGTTTCATGATGGGCTTCACGGCCATCTTCTGTGCGTCCTATTTCTCCTGGTTTTTGGGAAGCTGGGCCTACATCGCCGCCACGCCGGACAAACGGGCCGCGTTTCACATCGGCTGGTCCATGAACCTGACCAATGAAGCCGGCTACATTGTGGCGCTGCTGGTCGGCCTGTTCATCGGCAACTTCTTTCCCGGCGTCGCCGCGTGGATGAAGGAAGCCATCCGGCCGGAGCTTTATATTAAGACCGCGATCGTGATCCTGGGCGGATTTCTGGGAATCACCGCCGCCGAGCAGCTTGGTCTCGCCACCTCGGTGATGTTCCGCGGGGTATGCGCCATCATCGAGGCCTATCTGATCTACTGGGCCGTGGTGTACTACGTCGCGCGCCGCTATTTCAAATTCAGCCGGGAATGGGCCGCGCCGCTGGCCTCGGGGATTTCGATCTGCGGAGTCTCGGCGGCCATTGCCACCGGCTCGGCCATTCGTGCCCGTCCCGTAGTGCCGGTGATGGTGTCCTCACTGGTCGTCGTCTTCGCCGTGATGGAGATGCTGCTGCTCCCGTTCATGGCTCAGACTTTTCTTTCCCACCAGCCGATGGTCGCGGGCGCGTGGATGGGCCTGGCCGTCAAGACCGACGGCGCGGCGGTGACCAGCGGTGCGGTGACCGACGCGCTGATCCGAGCCAAGGTGTTCGCCGAGACAGGTATTCAGTACAAGCCCGGCTGGATCATGGGCGTCACCACCACCGTCAAGGTCTTCATCGACATCTTCATCGGCATCTGGGCCTTCGTCCTGGCCTGGATCTGGTCGGCGAAAATCGATCCCAAGCGAGGCGAAAAGGTGAAGGTCATCGAGATCTGGCAGCGATTTCCCAAGTTCATTCTCGGTTACATCGCCACGTTCGCCATTATCCTGGGGGTCGGCTTGCTGGCGCCGGCGCTGCTTCCGAAAGCCAAAGCCGCCATGGCGCAGGCTAACGTCTTTCGCGGCATCTTCTTCGTCATGACGTTCTTCACCATCGGAGTGATTTCCGACTTCCGGAGGCTGTGGCAGGAAGGCATCGGGAAACTGGCCCTGGTCTATGTCCTGTGTCTGTTCGGGTTCATCATCTGGATCGGACTGGCAATCTCCTGGATCTTCTTCCATGGAGTGAAACCGCCAGTCATGTAAGGAGAGCACATGCCAACCATACACGCGACGTCCGAACCGAAAATCTCCGAAGAGCTGGAGAAAATGCCGTACGAGCCGCTGCTCCCTATCGAAAAGAAGCTGGTGGTATGGAGCGTGTCCCTCGGGCTATTCCTGCTGGCCGTTCTGGTGCTGCTGGATAAGGCGCTGTTTCACGGCTGAAGCGCGGAGGCGCAGATGCATTTCCCCGTTTCCGGCGTCGATTGTCCCATATGGCTGCCGCCGGTGATCGCGTTCTTCGTCGCGCTGGTAGCCACACCTGCGGGCGTCTCGGGAGCCTTTCTGCTGCTGCCGTTTCAAATGAGCGTCCTCGGCTTCGTAAGCCCCGCGGTCACTCCCACGAACCTTATCTACAACGTGGTGTCGGTCCCGGGCGGCGTGGGCAAGTATATCAAGGATCGCCGCATGGTCTGGCCCATCGCCTGGGTGATCGCGGTGGGGACTCTGCCCGGTATCTTCGTCGGCAGCTTCGTCCGGCTTCGTTATCTTCCCGATCCCCGGTATTGCAAGGCATTTGTCGGATGCGTCCTGCTCTACCTGGGCGTGCGCCTGCTGAAGGACGCCTGGCATCCGCGGATTCACCGTCCGTGTCTCGGATGGCGCGGTGGTGAAAGGCATTTTCGTATCGGCGCGGCGAATCGGCTTCGAATTCGACGGGCGGAGCTACTCCTTCAAGCCGGCAACTCTCGCCGGGGTTTCCGTGGTGGTCGGCGTGATCGGCGGAATTTACGGAGTCGGCGGCGGGGCCATGATCGCGCCCTTCGCCATGACGGTTCTGGGCCTGCCGGCTTACACCGTCGCCGGCGCGGCCCTGCTCGGCACCCTCGTCACCTCCATCGCGGGAGTCGGTTTCTTCGAAGTGCTCGGCGGCGCGCCGGACTGGACGCTCGGCCTTCTGTTCGGCGCGGGCGGCCTGGCGGGCAGTTACTGTGGAGCCCGGTTGCAAAAGCACTTGCCGGAGCGTTCCATCCGCCTGCTGCTGGGGCTGCTTGTGACGGGCCTGGGGCTGAGATACGTCATCCAGTTTTTCCTATGAGGTACCAAAAGCAATGACCGCTTCCTCCGAATCGAAGACCCGCGACCTCGCCTGGGAGTATCCCGGACAGGAGGGTCAACCCTTCATCCTGCGCGATGAGAACGGCGAAGCCGGGTGGCTTGCTTTTCGCGAAGAGCCGGCCGCTTCCACCGGCGGCTATGGCGACAAGCGATTGCTGTTCCACTACAGCTCCAGTCTGCACCCGCGGGTTACCGTTGCAAGCGAAGAGGATCCACAACATATCATTGCGGAATTCCTGACCTGTTGGACCGGCGGCGGTTGGGTGTCGTTCGATTCCGGAGTGCGTTACCGCTGGCGCAAGGCTCACCTCTGGGGCGGCTCGTGGTGCTTCACCCGCATGGATCGGGAGGCGTCGATATGCCTCTCGCAGGAATCCGGCCCGCTGATGCAAGGCGGAAAGGTGAAGGTCTGTTGCGGAGCGATGGACCAGCCGGAGACCAAAATCCTGCTGCTGCTGGCATGGTTTCTGCGGATCATGGATTTCGAAATGCTCGTGGGGGGCCTCTTTCGTGTGGGGTAAAGGAAAAATCGCGTGAATTCGCTCGAATTCAGTCTGATCGTAGGTCTGTTCGGCGGCGCCGCCGGATTCCTCGGCGCCTTGACGGGTCTCGGCGGAGGCGTGGTGATCACGCCCGTACTCACCCTGATCTTCGGCGTGGACATTCGATATGCGATCGGTGCCACGCTGGTCTCGGTGATCGCCACCTCCTCCGGAGCCGCCTCGGCCTTTCTGAAGGAAGGCTTCTCCAATATCCGGATCGGCATGTTCCTGGAGATTGCGACCACGTTTGGCGCCATCACGGGAGCCTTTCTGGCCACGCGGATCGCCACTTCGGCGCTGGGCGTGATCCTGGGAATAATGCTGCTGTACTCCGCATTCCTCTCCACGCGGCCCAAGCCGGAAACACACGCCGGCGACCGCGCCGATTCCCTGGCCGAGCGTTTAAAACTGAGTTCGACTTATCCCACGCCGCACGGCTGGCAGCCCTATCGCGTGCAGCGCGTCAAGACCGGATTCGGCATGATGTTCGGAGCCGGCGTGCTATCCGGGCTGCTGGGAATCGGCTCGGGGGCGCTTAAAGTGCTGGCCATGGACCACGCCATGCGGATTCCGTTCAAGGTTTCCACCAGCACCAGCAATTTCATGATCGGGGTGACTGCCGCGGCCAGCGCCGGCGTCTACCTGAACCGCGGCTACATCGACCCGGTGCTGGCCATGCCGGTGATGCTGGGCGTTTCCGCCGGGTCGCTGCTGGGGGCGCGCCATCTTTCGGGCGCCGAAACTCGCGTCCTGCGGCTGGTTTTCGGCGCGGTGGTGACGGTTCTGGCTATCGAGATGATTTACAACGGGTTGAGCGGGAGGATTTGAGCCATGCAACGCACCGAAGAACAGGTGGAGCGCACCATCGGCGTGATGCTGCGAGTGGGCGTGCTCACGTCCGCCACGGTAGTCCTCGCCGGCGGTCTTTGGCACCTGGCGCGGCACGGCATGACCATCCCGGATTACCGAACGTTTCGCGGCGAGCCCCAGGGCTTGCGGAGCATCTCGGGAGTCTGGGGAGGAGTTCTGCGCCTGGAGCCGCGCAGCGTCATTCAGCTCGGACTGCTGTTGCTGATCGCGACCCCCATCGCCCGGGTGGCGTTCTCCGTAGCGGCATTCGCAGTGCAGCGGGACCGCGTCTACGTTGGGCTTAGCGCGCTGGTGCTGGCGGTTCTGCTCTGGAGCCTGTCCGGGGCCGGATATAGTCCGCACTAGGCGGCCAGGACTCCGGGAAGCGCGTTCGAGGTGAATCGAATTCCATCGTTTTGTCGGTTTTCCGTGGAACTTTTTGCCGGTAGGGCCGGAATTCCAGGTGAGAGGTACAAATGAAAACACTGGCATTCACTGCGTTGTTCGCTTCTTTCTGCCTGTTGGCGCAGCCACCTGCCGGACGACGGGGCGGGCCGATGGGCTTTGGTCTCGGGCCCATGGGACCGGGCGGTATGGAGATGAGAAGTCCGGTTACCGGCGCTCCTTATTCGGCCGTTGAGGTGACCACCGAGCAACAGGCGTTGGCGGGCGGCAACGTAATCCAGCGCCAGACCACGCGCACCATTTATCGTGACGGCCAGGGCCGTGTCCGGGTGGAATCGCAGATCACACGCCCCGGGGCTGACGGGCAGACCGCTACGGTCACCCGGATTACGATTTCCGATCCGGTGGCCGGCAAAGTGTACGAAATCGATCCACAGAACAAAGTGGTCAATGCGCGCAACGTGCGTCCCATGGGGGCTCAGGCTGCGATGCGGCCGCGTAATCCCAATAACGGCCAGCAGTTCGCCGGCCGCGGACCCGGCATGCGTGCGAACCGCGCGGCCGACCCCAACGTGAAGGCGGAAGATCTGGGCACCCAGACCGTCAACAGCGTCATCGCCAAGGGGAACCGTACCACCCACACAATTCCCGCCGGAACCATCGGCAATTCCCAGCCGATTCAGTCCGTGCGCGAGACCTGGATGGCGGCGGACCTGAAGGTGCCCGTGCTGGAGAAGACCACCGACCCCCGTTTCGGCACCCGGACAATGCAGTTGACCCAAATTAACCGTGGCGAACCGGACGCCTCTCTTTTTCAGATACCTGCCGACTACACCTTGCATCAGGGCGGACGCGGTGGACGTGGTCCGCGCCCGGGCGGCCCGAAAAATTAAACTGCCGGCCTCCTGACTCTCGTGTGCACTACGAGCCGCGGATCCCCCCTCCGCGGCTCTCTTTTTTGTTTTTTCAGCTTGCAGATCTGTCTACGGATTGGAATAGCTGCTGGAATGATCGTGAATGATCTTCCAGCCGCGGGCAGTCTGACGCACCACCAGCGTATAGCGTCCCCATGCCGGCCCTCCGCCCGCGGCTGTGCGCTTCAATTCGAACTTGCCGGTCACCAGGACCAGTCCGGTGGCCAGCGGCCGCACGTCGATTTCCGAGAAAGTGAGCGTCCCCATCGCTTCCCGTGTGGGGTAGGCCTTCCGGTAGCGGTCCAGAATCGCCTGCGTTCCGCCGCGAATGACCTCGCGCCCCATAAAGGTGGTTTGCGGTGAGTCTTCGTAGTAGGAAGCGAAGGCGGGCAGGTCGCCGCGATTCCAGGCGTTGGCGGAATCCGCCATCATCTTGCGAATGGCGTCGCCCTGGGCCAGCAGGAGCGGCGCGCAACAGAAGAACAAGAGCCAGCGCAGCATGCAGTCGATTATAGATGGTGCGGAGGGCGCGCGCCGGAGGCTGTTCAGTGATGCTCTTCCGGCGCTTTTAAGGGCGTGACGGTCACGGACTTTCGCACGTCTTCGAGAAAGGCCTGCAATTTGGCATCGGAGATCGACTTTCGTATGTAAGGCTTGGCTTGTTCGAAATTGACCGTGGTTACCTTGTCCAGCCGTATGACGTAGACTCCGTTGGGCTCGACGAGCGGCGCGGTAACCTCGCCCGGCTTCAGCGCAAACACCGCTTTGCGCAGGGCGGCGGGCACGGCCGCATCGCCGTTGCGAATGGATGTCAAATTGGTGGGATATTGCGCGAACAGGACCGCGACGTTGGTTCCGTCCTTCAACTGCGGTGCAATCTGCTGCGCCTTGGCCGTGGCCGCCGGAGCGTCGTCTTTCGTTTTGATCGGGACCATCAGCGCCTGCACGCTAGCGACGTCGAACTCGCGTTCGTGCTTCTGGTAATATTCCTTCACGTCAGCGTCAGTGATATCGAGGTTGTTTTCGAACTGCTGCATCACCGCCTCAGCCAGCATTTGCTTGCGGAACAAAGCGAGCCTCTCTTTGTAGGGGCTCTGGTCGTACAGTTTGGCAGCTTCACCCTTCGCCGCCATGAGGTCGAGAAACCCGTAATAGCGAAACATCTGCTCGGGATTTTTCTGAAGCTCGGGCGGGAGTTGACCGTACAAGCCTTCCAAGTCCGATAGAAAAACTGTCTTGCCATTCACCAGGGCGCGCGGGTCGTTCGGTTGGCCGTATGCGGCGAAGACAGCAAACACCAAAATAAGAAAATATCGGCGAAAGTCCATATCTTCGATGATAACGGCCTGGTGGCGGGACGAGCGGCCTGAGGGAGATTCTTCGGCTACGCCGGAACCAACGTCTGCTGCAATCCTGGACCGGGATGTTCAACGGGGGCGCCACACCGTTTCATAGATACGGCTGCGAATCGAGCCTACATGACGCTCTGACCAGAGCCGCGACCGTTAGATGCTGTGAAAAAATTAAGCAACTTATGCCGGACCGAAATCGGCGGGGGTATAAAACATCCACCGGGGTTCCAGCGATCAATCCTGGCGCCTCCAATGGCCAAGTTTTTCTGCGTATGTCGCATGAATTCCGATTCTGCGTTAATTGCTTATTTTTTTCACAGCTTCTTAGCGAGCGTTCGGGCGGGAACACGTTTAGCGTACTTCTGAAACGACCGACTTAGTATTCTAGCGTGGACACGGGCATCAGCTTCAATCCGGCTGCCGGCGGAACAACCCAACCTTCGCTCAGCCTGAAGGACGCGCCAGCGCAGTTGACATCCAACTCGGGACAAATCACTCTGAAAGAATGAATCTCAGGCGCGCACGGATGGGCTTCGGCCTTTGCGTGCTGCTGATGTCCGGTCACTTTCAGGGGTTGCTCGCCAGGCGCAACTACCACTTCGACGGAAAGATCTCCCGCCCGGTACTGGAAAATTATCTTTCCCGTTCCATCACGATGGCCGAGTTGTATCGTTCGCCCGGGAACCTGGACGACGATATTCGCATGGTGCACAACATCGGCGCCAAATTCCTGGGCCGGTCCATCTACCTGTGGGGCGGTGAGGCCAGGATTGCCGACCCGAAATTTCTTGCACAGGGCAGGGAAATGGCGGAGCGCATCCATCGCGACGACCCCGACGTGGTCCTGCAGGCCGCCATCTTCGAGATCGTGACGCAACAGAGCGTTAGCGAAGTCCCCGTTCCGGCGTGGGTGTTTCAGGAGTTCGGGCAGGCTCCGGAGACGCGCCATTTCGACTACTCCCGGATGTTCGCTCCGGAAGACAAGCGTTTCGCCGACCATTGGCGGCGCGGATCTTCGGTTCCCGACATCTGCAAGCCCGAGACGAAGATGTGGTTCTTCTTTCTGGCTGCCTCGTATATGGATATCGGGATCGAAGCCATTCACTTCGGCCAGCTCGATCTGATGGGCAGGAACGATCCGGAATACCGGAATTGGGCCGACCTGCTGCGGCATGTACGCGGCTATGCGGCGCGAAAGGCCCGCCGCCACTTCATCTTGTGCGATGCTCACGTGCCCAAAGCCGGCCCGGTGGTGGACGGAAAACTCCTGCTGGATTTCCATTCGTTTCCGCTGCGCCCGAAAGAGGTAGCGGACTCCCCGGAGAAAGCCGTGCTGGAGGTGGGCCATTCCGACTCGCTCTACGGAAGGAGTAACGGAGGCATCGCGCCCAGCGGCTGGAAGTGCGACCACCTGCCGTACCTGGTGGAGTTCGATAATTTCGGAGGCACGCGCACGCCGGGTCAGGCGTCGCAGGCGCGCGGCCCCTCAATCTTCACCTGGGGCTATGACGAGATCACGTGGTTCGCGCAGCAGCCCGAGCCGTATCGCAACGAATGGCTGCGGTATGCGTGGAAGTGGCTCAAGGAGCACGACCGTGCCGGCTTTCTGGAGATGCCCGGCGGCCGCATGTTGACCAACGGAAAAGACAAGTGGTACTTCGCGAATACGAACAGTCCGGCCTGCCCGCAGGGGTACAGCCAGGAGGAAACGATCAAGGCAATCTGGCGGGCGGATTCGAAATGACCGCTCGCGTCGCGCTATTCCTGTTCTGCTGCCGCGCGATGCTGGCGGTTGACCCGTCCACGCTCGACGGCAAAGTGCTGATCGGCTACCAGGGATGGTTCACGTGTCCCGGCGATGGCTCAGGCCGCTGGACGCACTGGTCGCGCGGGGTGCCCAGCGCCGCGACGTTGACCGTGGAACTGTTTCCCGATCTGCGCGAGCTCGACCCCGATGAGCGGTGCGCCGTCCCTGGCATGACGATCGACGGGAAGCCCGCGTACCTGTTTTCGTCGCGCAACCCGAAGACGGTGACCCGCCATTTCGCCTGGATGAAGCAATACGGACTGGACGGTGTTCTGGTGCAGCGCTTCGTGGGAGAGATCCCGCGCAAGCGCGCCGGCGGCGACGTGGTGCTGAAGAACATCATGGCCGCCGCCAGGGAATCCGGCCGCACTTTCGCCATCGAGTACGACATCTCAGGCGGGAATCCCGGGACATTCGTGCAGACTTTGAAGGACGACTGGACCTACCTGGTGGACGACTTGAAGGTGACTACGCATCCCAATTATCAGCGCCACAACGGGAAGCCGGTGCTTTCCGTTTGGGGCATGGGACTGAGCGATGGCAACGCCCACCCGCCCGCGGATCCCCAGGTGGCCAAGGACCTGATCGAGTGGTTCCAATCGCGGGTCACCTATATGGGCGGCACGCCGGCCCGTTGGGGCACGCTGACGGCCGACGCGCGCAGCGATCCGGCCTGGGCCGGCGTTTACGCGGCGATGGACGTGGTCCAACCGTGGAACGTGGGCCGCTACGGCACGCTGGAGGCCGTCGACCGGTGGAAGACAGATGTGCTGATGCCCGATGTGAAACTGGCGTCGAAGAACCATCAGCTCTACATGCCCGTGATTTTTCCGGGCTTCTCCTGGAGCAATCTCAAAAACAACGGCAGGAAAAATCAAATTCCGCGGCTGAGCGGCGAATTTCTCTGGCGGCAGGCATACAACGCCAAGATGGCCGGCGCCAAGGTCCTGAAAATCGCCATGTTCGACGAAGTGGACGAAGGGACGGCCATCCTCAAAGTGGCCTCCCACCGCAAGGATGCGCCCGATCAGGGCTTCTGGCTGACCCTGGATGCCGACGGCGCCGATTTGCCCAGCGACTGGTACCTGAAACTCGCGGGCGACATTACAAAAATGTTTCACGGAGAAATACCCCCCGACTCCAAGGTTCCCCATGTTCACTAGGAAACTCACACCTCTGCTTTGCGTTTGCCTGACCCTCGCCGCGCAGCCGGCGCGCGTCAAAGAGCCGGTGGATTCGGTGAATCCGAATATCGGCACCATCGGACACCTGCTGACCGCGACCGTGCCCTACGTGCAGGTGCCGCACGGGATGGCCCGGCTGGCTCCCGTCACCACCCCGGGCACGCAGGACCGCTACCTGGCCGACAAGATTTACGGCTTCCCCGCCGGACCCGCGACCCTGATGGCCTACACCGGTGAGATGACTACCGATCCGGCCCGTACGGCTTCGCGCTACGACCACGATTTCGAAACCGCCACGCCGTATTGGTACAGGGTGCGGCTGGACGATTCGGACATTGCGGCGGAATTCACCGCCACGCAATCGGCCGCCTATTACCGGTTCACGTTTCCCGCCGCTCCCCATGGGCATTTCTCCCTGAGTGTGCGCAATGGCGAGATCATTCTCTCTGAGCCGGGCACGGTTTCCGGATTCGCCAGCGCCGGACGGAATGATGGAGGCGTGCGCTCCTATTTCCATGCCGAGTTCTCCAAGCCAATCGCGGGGCACGTGGAGCGCTTCGGGAACAGTCTGAGCTTCGCCAGCGATTTCGCGACGCGCGCCGGGGAGCAGATCGAAGTGCGCGTAGGCATTTCGTACATCAGCGTGGAGCAGGCGAAGAAGAACCTGGAGCGCGAGATCGCCAAAGCGACTTTTGACCAAGTGAAGGCCAGGACGCGCGCCGCCTGGAACCGGGCGCTCAGCACCATCCTGGTGACAGGTGGAACCGAACGCCAGCGGACCATTTTCTATACCGCGCTCTACCGGACGCTTTGCCGCATGACCGACATCACCGAGGACGGCCGCTATTACAGCGGCTACGACCACCAGGTGCACCAGGCGGACGGCCACGATTTCTACGTGGATGACGGCCTCTGGGACACCTACCGCAGCGCGCATCCGCTTTCGCTGCTGATCGAGACGGCGCGGCAGATGGACATGGTGCGGTCGTACATCCGGATGTACGAGCAGAGCGGCTGGATGCCCTCGTTCCCGTCGATCGGCGGAGACCGCGCGGTGATGATCGGCCATCACTCCACGGCGCTGATCGCGGACGCGTACACCAAGGGCTATCGCGATTTCGACGTAGAGCAGGCTTATGCGGGCATGAAGAAGAACGCCATGGAAGCCACCATGCTGCCGTGGCGGCGCGGACCAATGACCCCGCTGGACAAGGTCTACCTGGAGAAGGGTTTCTTTCCCGCGCTGGCCAAAGGCGAGACCGAAAGCGTGCGCGAGGTGCATCCATCGGAGCACCGCCAGGCGGTCTCGGTCACGCTGGAGAATTGCTACGACGACTGGTGCCTCGCGCAGGTCGCCAAGGGACTGGGCAAGCAGGACGACTACGCCTACTTCCTGAAGCGGGCGCACAATTACGCCAACGTGTTCAACCAGCAGACCGGCTTCATGGCGCCGAAGACCGCCGACGGCAATTGGGTGGAGGGCTTCGATCCGAAGTTGGGCGGCGGGCAGGGCGGCCGCGCCTGGTTCGCCGAGTGCAACTCGTGGGTGTACACCTGGCACGTGCAGCACGATCCCGCCGGGTTGATGGCGCTGATGGGCGGACGCGAGAAATTCGCCGCCAAACTGGACCAGTTGTTCGTGGAGCAGCCGGGGACTTCGAAATTCGCCTTCCTGGGCCAGTTCCCCGATATGACCGGACTGATCGGCATGTACCCGCAGGGCAACGAGCCGGCCTTCCACATTCCCTACCTGTATGACTACTGCGGCCAGCCCTGGAAGACCCAGCGCCGCGTGCGCCAGATTATGGACGTGTGGTACGGCGATGGTCCCCTGGGCATCTGCGGGGACGAGGACGGCGGCGCCATGTCGTCCTGGTATGTGCTCAGCGCCATGGGCTTTTACCCGGTGAGTCCGGGGCAGCCCGCGTACGAGATCGGCAGCCCGCTGTTCGCCGAGACGCGCATCACGCTCGACAAGGGCAAGGTATTCACGATTATCGCCAGGGGCGTTTCCGCGCAGAACAAGTACGTGCAATCGGCCACCCTGAACGGCAAGCCGTGGGACAAGGCGTGGTTCGCGCACTCCGACCTGGCGGGCGGCGGCACCCTGATTCTGGTGATGGGGCCGAAGCCGAATACCGCGCTGGGGCAGCGCGCCCGATGCGGCGCCCCCTTCCATGACGCGCTGATACATTGGACGTTGCTAACAGGACTCGATCATGCATTTTGCCTGCAAGTTTTCTCTGCTTCTCGCGTCTGCCCTCGCGGTTTCCGGAGCCAGCGGCGCTTCACTGGATGTCACGCAGTTGGTGAATGAATTCATCGGAACCGGCGGCCACGGCCATACGCATCCCGGCGCCACAGTGCCGTTCGGCATGGTGGCCGTGGGCCCCGATACGTTCAACGACGGGTGGGACTGGTGTTCCGGGTACCACTATTCGGACGGCTCCATCATGGGGTTCAGCCACACCCACCTGAGCGGCACCGGCATCGGAGACATGCTGGATGTCCTGGTGATGCCCGGGACGGGTCCGGCGAAACTGGTTCCGGGAACTCGCGAGAAGCCGGAAGAAGGCTACCGCTCGCGCTTCTCGCACGCCGAGGAGAAGGCCGAGCCCGGGCTACTACTCGGTGATGCTGAAGGACTACGGCATTCGGGCGGAACTCAGCGCCACCGAGCGGGCGGGCATCCACCGGTACACGTTCCCGCAGAGCGACAGCAGCCATTTCATCGTCGACCTGATTCACGGATACGGCCAGGCCGTCGCGCGTGCGCGCCGCCGAGTTGCGCATCGTGGATATCGACCACGATTGTCGGCGGGAGGACGGTCAACGGGTGGGCCCGCGGCCGGCGGATTTTCTTCGCCATGAAGTTCTCCAAGCCGTTCCAGTCCGCGGAGCTTGTGTCCCAGCACAAGATCCTGGATGCCGGCGTGAAAGAAGCCACCGGCACCGCGCTGCAAGCCCTGATCCACTATGCGACCAGGACGGGTGAGGTCATCTACGTGAAGGTGGGGATCTCCGGAGTCAGCATCGATGGCGCCATGCAGAACCTGGATCGCGAGATTCCTGGCTGGGACTTCGCGGCGGTGCGGCAGGCGGCCCACGCGGCGTGGCAGCGCGAGCTTTCGAAGATCCTGATCGAAGGCGGCGACAAGAAGCAGCGCGAGATCTTCTACACGGCGATGTTCCACACACTGGAAGCGCCCACGTTGTTCGACGACGTGGACGGCAAGTATCGCGGCATGGACGGGCAGGTACACCAGTTGCCCGCGGGGTCGCACAACTACAGCACGTTTTCGCTTTGGGATACCTATCGCGCCGCGCATCCGCTGTTCACCCTGACGGAGGCCGGGCGCGTGCCGGACCTGGTGAACTGCCTGATTCGCATGTCCGAAGAGAGTCCCGCGGGAATGCCGGTGTGGCCGCTGCAAGGTGTGGAGACCGGCACCATGACCGGGTATCACTCGGCTTCGGTGATTGCGGAAGCGGCCGTGAAGGGCTTTAAGGGCATCGACTTCGCGCGGGCGTACGGCCCCATGAGAAAGCGGGCGCTGGAAGACGATTTCCGCGGCCTGGGCTACTTCCGGAAGCTGGGCTACATTCCCAGCGACAAAGTGTCGGAATCGGCCACGCGCACGCTGGAGTACAGCTACGATGCCTGGGCGGTGGCGCAGGTGGCCCGCTACCTGGGCAGAATGGACGACTACAAACTGCTGCTGGCCCAATCGCGGAACTACCGGAATCTGTTCGACAAGAGCGTGGGCTTCATTCGCCCGCGCCTGGAGAGCGGGGAATGGGCGCCGAACTTCGATCCCACGGCTGACCGGTACAACTCCGAAATGGCGCGACTTCACGGAGTCCAATTCCTGGCAGGGCACCTGGGCGGCGCAGCACGAACCGGAAGCCTACATCGAACTGCTGGGGTCGGCGCAGGCGTTCGTGAAGAAGCTGGACGACCTGTTCAATCTGCACGTCGAGATCAAAGGCGAGGTGCCCGCGGACATGACCGGCCTCGTCGGCATGTACGCGCACGGCAACGAACCGAGCCATCACGTGGCGTATCTTTACGACTACGCCGGGGCGGCGTACAAGACGCAGCAGCGGGTGCGGGACCTGCTGGATCACCAGTATGACAACCAGCCGGACGGCCTGGCGGGGAACGAGGACTGCGGGCAGATGTCGGCCTGGTACGTGATCAGCGCCCTGGGGTTTTACGCGGTCAATCCGGCCGGTGGGAATTACGTGTTCGGCAGTCCGCTCTTCGATAAAGCGGTGGTGCGCGTGGGAGATCGTCAACTGACCGTGGAGGCCAAGCGGAGCGCCCCCTCGGACCAGTACATTCAGTCGGTGACGCTGAACGGCAAGCCCTACGACAAGGTATGGTTCAGCCACGCGGCGGTGGCGCAGGGCGGGTCCATCGTTTTCAAGATGGGCAGCCGGCCCAACCAGGCATTCGGCGCGTCCCGGAGCGCCCTGCCGCCGGCCGGACAATAGGTCTACTCGTCGCGAAGGGCGGTCCACGGATCGACCCGGGAGGCTCGCAGGGCGGGACCGTAACCGGCGAGGAGGCCGGCGGTGCAGAGGATCGCGGCGGCGAGGGCCAGGGCCAGCGGGTCATTGGGTTTCATCTGGAACAGGAAGCCGGCGAGCAGGTGAGCGGCGGCGGCCGCGCCGGCGAATCCGATGGCGAGGCCGGCGGCGGACATCGCCAGCACCTCGCGGAGGACCATCCAGACCACCCGGCCGCGCTGTGCTCCCAGGGCCATGCGGAGGCCGATTTCACCGGTGCGCCGGGTGACGCTATAGGACATGGTTCCATAGAGGCCCACACAGGCGATCAGTACGGCGAGCACGGCGAAACAGGTGCACAGGGTGGCGAAGGTGCGCTCCTGACTGATGGTCTGGTCGATCTGGCCGGTCTGCGTTTCGATGTTGTAGGCCGGGACACGCGGGTCGGCCTCGCGGACTGCCTGGCGCGCCGACTGGGCGAGCGAAAGCGGGTTGCCGGCGGCGCGCAGCTCGAAGGTCATCTGGCGCGGTCCCATGAGGATCTGGGAATACGGCAGGTAGGCGACGGGCGGGATGTCGTCTTTCAGCGACGCATAGCGCGCGTTTCTGGAGACACCGACGATTTCGATCTGCGGCGGGGCGCCACGGGCCATTAATCCGAAACGAAGGCCGATGGGATTCCGGCCGTCAAAGAACTTTTTCACGAAGACTTCGTTGACCACGGCGATGGGCGCGCCCTGGCGGATATCGCGCTCGTCAATTTCGCGGCCGATGAGGATAGGGATCTGCATGGTGGTGAAGAAGGCGGGAGCGACGTTAAGGAACGAGGTAATCGGGTTCGTTCCGGTGAAGCCGGGCAGGCGGACCCTGGTGGAACTCGTCCCGCCCGAGAGCAAGGGGCGGTCTGACGCGGTGACGCTGCGCACGCCGGGAATGTCGGCGAGGCGCGTACCCAGGTCCTCGTAAAAGCGGACGAGGGCGTCGTCTTTGTAGCCCGCCTGTTGGGCGTTGACGGTGAACAGCATCAGGCGCTCGGCGTTAAAGCCGAGGGCGATCATGTTCAGGTTGGTGAGCGTCCTGACGAAGAGGCCGGCGGAGACCAGGAGCAGCAGCGAGATCGCGATCTGGGATACCACCAGGAGCTGACTGGGAGCGATGCGGCACCAGGAGGCAAGACGGAGCCGCTGGCCGCCGGCGCGGGTTTGACGGAGGGCATAGTTGAGGTCGACGCGCATGGATTGCAGGGCTGGGGCGAGGCCGAAGAGAATTCCAGTGGCGAGCGAGAGCGCGATGGCGACTGCGAGGACACGCCAGTTGAGCGTGGCGTGCAGCGTAAAGTTCTGGCGCCCGCCGCCGATTAATAAAGTCAGGGCTCGGATTCCCCAGGCGGCGAAAGCGATTCCGAGAAGGCCGCCGAGGGCCGAGAGAGAGACGGATTCGGTGAGAAGCTGACGAACGACGCGCAGCCGGCCTGCTCCCAGGCTGATACGGAGTGCCATCTCGCGGCGGCGGGAGCTGGCTCGCGACAGCAAAAGGTTGGCGATGTTGGCGCAGGCGATGGCCAGAATCAGGGCGACCATGGTCATCAGCACGTAGAGCGGTTGAGAGTACTGGCGGCGCAGGGAGTCGAGACCAGCCGCACCCTCCTGGAGGTAGAGGGCAGGCAGGTCAGCGCGCTCGCGAGCGTTGGCGGCCGTGGAATCGACGAAATTGTGGAAGGCGGGTGCGAGTTCGGCCAGGGCCTGGTGGCGGGTAATGCCGGGGTGGAGACGGCCCATCAGGCGGACCCAGTAAAAGGTGTTGTCCACGTACAGACGGTTGGGATTGTCGGGGGGCGGGAGCGGTTGGACCGCGAGATTGGAGTGAAGCGGGAGGTAGAGGTCGGGAGCGCCGGCGGGGTCGACGCCGAAGAAGTCTGGCGCGGCCACGCCCGCCACAGTGAAGAGTTGGTTGTTAACCAGGATGGATTGTCCCAGGGCTGACGGTAGATTGCCGAAGCGGCGCTGGGCGTATGGAAAGCTGAGGACGGCGACGAGCGGCGCTCCGGGGCGGTCGTCGGAGGGATCGATCCAGCGGCCGGCCGCCGGGGCGATGGCGAGTCCGCTGAAATAGTTGCCGGAGACGTACTGGCCGCTGGCGCGTTCGGCCTGGTTGCCGGCAAGGAGATTCAGCGGCCCGGTCGGATAGGAGGCGAATAAGGATGTGAATACCTGGCTGTGTGTACGTAGCTGTTCGTAGGCGGCGTATGGGAAATTGACGCTGGTGAAGCCGAGTTTCGAGTCCCGGAAAAAGGTTCCGTTGATGGTGTGGGCAAGCGGGGGCCAGTCGCGGGCGTGCCAGTTGAGGACGACGAGGGATTCGGGATTCGGTACCGGGAGCGCGCGGAGCAGGATCGCGTCCATGAAGCTGAAGATGGCAGTATTGGCGCCGATTCCGAGGGCCAGTGACAGTGCGGCCATGGCGGTAAAGAGCGGCTGTATGGCCATGCTGCGAAAAGCATAGCGGAGATCCTGAAACAGTTGTTCCCGGAATGCGGCAAAGTGCATACAGCGGATACCGCCGGCACGGGAAAAGGTTACTACTTGACAGGCGGCGATGCCATACCCATAATAGACTTATGCCTAAGCTGGATATGCCTTCAGGTGCGCTCGTGCTTCTGATTCTGCGGGTGCTGCGTTCGGGTTCGCTTCATGGCTATGCGATTGCGCAGCGGATTCACGCGCTTTCGTCGGAGGTGCTACGGGTGGAGGAAGGCGCGCTCTACCCGGCGCTGCAGAAGATTCTGCTCAAGGGCTGGGTGACGTCCGAGTGGGGAATTTCCGAGACCAACCGGAAGGTGCGTTTCTACCGGCTCACGCCCGCCGGCCGTAAGCAACTGGAGGCCGAACTGGCGGCATACGACAGGGTTCACGAGGCCATTCAGGCTGTGCTGCGGACCGCTTAGGAGGCGCCATGGGAGATCTATTTCGCCGTTTGCAATACCTGCTGAACCGCCGGCGCCTGGACCGCGAACTCGCCGCGGACATGGACGTTCACCGGGAGATGGCCGCTCGTGATAGTGGCATTCCGCTCGGCAACGTGCTGCGCCTGCGGGAAGAGGCGCGCGAAGCCTGGGGGTGGACGTGGATCGACCGGCTGCAGCAGGATCTGCGCTATGCCGGACGCATGCTGCGGCGGTCGCCCGGTTTCACGCTGGTGGCGGTGCTGATGCTCGCCGTGGGAACGGGCGTAAACATCGCGGCGTTCGGTTTCTTCGATTTCATGGTGCTCCGGCCGCTGAATGTGCGGGAACCGGCCACGCTGGTGCGGCTTCACCGGCGGTCGCAGCCGAACTATTCTTTCGTTCTGCCGTACCCGGAGATGGCTTTCTTTCGCGAATACAGTAAGACACTGTCCGCGGTCCTGGCTTTGAATTACACGAGCCTTACGCTGGAGGGCGGGGAGAGACCGCTGAAGGCCCAGTTTGTGTCGCCCAATTGGTTCAGCGAACTGGGCGCGCCTCACGGGCTTGGCAGGATGTTCGACCCCGCGCAGGATAGCGCGGCGGATGCGACAGTGGTGGTTCTTAGCGACGGTTTCTGGCAGCGGCACTTCGGCGGCGATCGTTCCGTGGTGGGGCGGGTAATCCGGCTGAACGGCAAGCCGGCAACGGTGATTGGGGTGGCTTCACCCGCGTTCGCGGGGCTGAGCCTGGAGCAGCCGGATTTGTGGGCGCCGCTAGGGCAGCAGCCTTATTTCGCGGCGGGCAGTACGCTGCTGACCGATTTTTCAGCCGATAGTAGCGGTGTGGAGACGTGGGGGCGGCTGGCCGCGGGGGTGACGCCACGGGCCGCGCAGGAGGAACTGCGCTCGCTGGCGGCGGAATTGCGGCGGCAGCACCCCAAGGACATTTGGGAAGGAGAGAACATACCAGCCGAGCCCAGCGGTTACGCCCAAAGCCTGATCATTGGCGGCAGGCGCGGCACGGGAACCGAGGAGCGGGATAGCATCTACCCGGCGGCCGCCATGGTGGGCACGCTCACGCTGCTGATTCTGGCGGTGGCTTGCGGCAACCTGGGCAGCCTGCTGCTGGCCCGCGGCGTGGCTCGGGATCGCGAGATTGCGATCCGGGTGGCGGTGGGGGCGGGGCGCGGGCGCCTGGTGCGGCAGTTGTTGACGGAGAGCCTGGTGCTGGCGCTTCTGGGGTCCGCCGCCGGGCTCTTTGTGGGCAACGCTTTGCTGCGGGTGCTGATGAGGTTCAGCGGTTCCCCGGCGTGGCTCGACCCGGCGCCCGACTGGCGGATCGTCACCTTTGCGCTGGGAATGGGATGCGCGGCGGCGATCCTGTTCGGTTTCACGCCGGCGCTGCAGATTGCCCGGCAGCGGCACAGGGCCACGGCGATGCGTCAGGTGCTTCTCGCGGCGCAGGTGGCGGCGAGCTGCGTGCTGCTCATCGTCTCGGCGCTGCTGGTCCGGGCACTGGATCACGCTACCGGCGCGCGGCCGGGCATCGACTATCAGCGGGTCTTCGCCATAGATCCAGAGTTGGGCGGCCACGGATATTCGGCGGCTCAGGCGGGGACGTTTCTGGATACGATCGAGGGGCGCCTGCGAGGGCTTCCGGGCGTGGAGTCGGTGTCGATTACCGATACCCCTCCGTTCGGCAATGTCACGCGGACATTGAAGGTGGACTTCGACGGGCGCGTTGTCGAAGCGTCCCTGAGCCACGTGGAGCCGCAGTATTTCCGGACGATGGGGATTCCGCTGCTGGCGGGCCGCAATCTGGCGCCTGGCGAAGCGCACGCAGTGGTTGTGAGCCGCTCACTGGCGCGGCGATTATGGCCACTGGAGGATCCCTTGGGTAAACGGTTGCCGACGGGACAGGAGGTAGTGGTGGGAGTCGTAGGCGATGCCCGTGTGGTGAAGCTCGAGGATCCGGACCTGACCGAGTTGTATTACGCCGCCGCGCCTGCCGACCTGCCTTGGATGACCGTTCTGGTGAAGAGCGTTGGCCAACCGGACGCGTTGACGCCGATGGCGGCGTCGATCGTGAAGAGCATCGACCCGAAAGTGATTCCGACGGTGGATAAGCTGAAGAGTTTGCTGGGGCGCAAAGTGACAATGATCGAATACGGCGCACTGGCTGTAAGCGTGTTAGGGATGGCGGCACTGGGCCTGGCGTGTCTCGGGATTGTTGGAATCGTGGCGTACGCGGTTTCGCAGCGCAGCAAAGAGATCGGCATCCGGATGGCCCTGGGGGCGCGGCCGGGCGACGTGATCGGGGCGATTCTGTGGCAATTTTCGCTGCCCGTGTCAGTCGGACTGGCGATGGGGGCGGGAGGCGCGGCGGCGTTGTCGGGGATACTGCGCCGGGTGCTGTACGGGGTCAGCGGTCTGGATCCGGCGGCTTACGCGGCGGCGATCGGGCTTTTTGTCCTCACGGTAGCATTGGCGGCCTCCGTGCCGGCCAGACGGGCCTTGCGGGTGGATCCGATGCAGGCTTTGCGGTGCGATTAGCGCGTTGAGCCTACAGATTCAGGCGCGTTTTTCCGATACATATTCGTGCGGTTATTCCGTATATGGATCGGGACCTTTCTGCTGGCCGCGGGAGCCGGGGCGCTTGCGTATATCGCCTGGAGGCCATCGCGGGAGGCTTCCGTCTTTCTGATTGGCTCCACTGCGGTGGCGACTCGCTATATTGCATACCGGAGCCAGGCGCGCCGGGCGCTTCAAGGTGAGACGAAATTCCAGTTGCTGTTCGCCGATAATCCTGTCCCTATGTGGGTTTATGACCTGGAGACGCTTCGGTTCCTAGAGGTTAACGGCACGGCAGTGGCGCGCTACGGCTACTCGCGCGAAGAGTTCCTGCAACTGCGTATCACGGACATTCGCCCGCCGGAGGATATTCCGCGTCTGCGGGAAAAGATGCGCGAGCCGCGTCCGGATTTCGACGAGTGCGGTACGTGGCGTCACATTTTAAAGGATGGGCGCATCATCTGGGCCCAGGTGGCGTGGCACCGGACGGAATGGAAAGGGCGGGCGGCGGCTCTGATCGTATCGCAGGATGTGACCGAGCAGCGCCGGAGTGAAGAGGCCTTGCGCGCCACCGAAGAGCTGTTCCGGACGGCGTTTGCAGATGCTCCATTCGGGATGTGCCTGACCGGCCTCGACGGGCGTTTCCTGCAGGCTAATGCAGCGCTTTGCGAGACTCTGGGCTATAGCGAGCAGGAACTGGTGGGCGGAGCCTGGGCGCGGATCACGCATCCGGACGATCTGGAACGTTCGCGGCAAGCGGCTCTGCAACTGCTCGGCTGCCCCACCGCCAGTATCGAATTCGAGAAACGATACATCCACAAATTGGGGGATACCATCTGGGTCCGCTTGAAGATCTCGGCGGTTACCAATGCCGGCGACCGGCCATCCCACTATATTGCGCATCTGGAAGACATCACCGAACGAAAGCGGGCTCAGCGGGAGTTGGTCGAAGCCAAAGAGGCCGCGGAAGCCGCCAGCCGCGCCAAGAGCCAGTTTCTGGCCAACATGAGCCACGAAATCCGCACCCCGATGAACGGCATCATCGGGATGACCGAACTCGCCCTGGATACCAACCTCAACGAGTTGCAGCGCGATTACCTCAATTCCGTGCGAACCTCGGGCGAATCGTTGCTTACCATCATCAACGACATTCTGGATTTCTCGAAGATCGAAGCGGGAAAATTCACCCTGGAAAGTACCAGGTTCGAACTGGACCAGACCATGGAAGAAGTCTTGCGGATGATGGCCGTGCCGGCGCACGAGAAAGGGTTGGAATTACTTTACGAAAATCGCGTGGAACTGCCGGATTGCGTTAAAGGGGACCCCGGAAGATTGCGCCAGGTGGTGGTGAATCTGCTTGGTAATGCCATCAAGTTCACCACGGTGGGCGAGGTTTCCCTTTTGGTGCTGGAAGCCCGCGAGGAAGAACACGGGCTGACGGTACATCTGGGGGTCTCCGATACCGGAATCGGAATTGCACCCGAATGGAAGGGCCGCATTTTCGACGCTTTCGTGCAGGCTGACGGATCCAGCACACGATGCCATGGCGGCACCGGCCTGGGACTCTCCATCTGCTCGCGGCTGGTAGAGTTTATGGGCGGCAGAATGTGGGTGGAGAGCGAGGTGGGGCGAGGCAGCACGTTCCATTTCACGGTGAATCTGGGTATTCCGGCGGCGGCTTCCGCCAGGTCGCGCACGGCCGGGCCGGAGGTCCTGAAGGGTCTGAGGGTCCTGGTAGTGGACGACAATGAAACTCACCGGCGCATTCTGTCGGAAACGCTGCTGCGCTGGAAGATGAAGCCGGCACTGGCAGACTCGGCGGCACATGCGATGGCTTTGCTGCGCCAGTTCGACGGGCAGGGAGGACCCTTCGACCTGATTTTGCTGGATGCTCAAATGCCTGTAGTGGATGGCTTCACGCTGGCGAAGCAGGTTCGGGAGGAGCCGGTGCGGGCAGGACCCGCCATCCTCATGCTCAGCTCTCCGGACATCGGCGCGCTGGACGGGGAGTCGCGGGCGCTGGGTCATTACGTGATGAAGCCGGTTACCCGGGCCGATCTGCTGGGGGTCATGCGAAAGGTGCTGGGAGAAGGATCCGAGTTGACGGTGCCATCGAGCAGCGTCCCCGCGGTGACAGCCGGCCGGCCTCTGCAGATTCTGCTGGCTGAAGACAATATCGTCAATCAGAAGGTCGCGGCACGTCTGCTGGAAAAGCAGGGGCACTCGGTGGAAATCGCGGCAAATGGGGCGGAAGCTCTGACGGCACTCGCGCGCCGTGATTTCGACCTGATCCTGATGGATGTGCAAATGCCGGTGATGAACGGGTACGACGCTACGGAAAGGATCCGCGCCGCGGAACGCGAATCCGGCCGGCACGTTCCGGTCGTGGCGCTCACGGCCCACGCGATGAAGGGCGATCGGGAGACCTGTTTCAACGCGGGGATGGACGACTACATTGCCAAACCGATTCATCCCAGGGAACTGGCTGCGGTGCTCGAAAAGTGGACCAGCTCGCGGGAAGCGGTGGCGATCAGTTGATCGTGATGGGGAGCGAGAGCAACTCGCCTGTGGTGACTACCACCATGTTCAGGGCGGCGGACCTGGCACCCGGGGTGGCTTTCACGTCGAGGACGGTCGACTCGCCGCCTTTGATGGAACTCGATTCCAGTTTGGCCTCAATGCCGGTGAGTTGTCCGAGAAGCATGATCTGCCGGGCGTCCGCGGCGTCGTTGGATATTCTTACTTTGACGGAGGAACCCACCTGAAGGGTCACGCTGCTCTTGTCCAGCTTTACATGATGAAGTTCCGCGTCGGGGACTTTGCCGAGGGACGCGGCCGTCACCGGGACCTGAACGGCACGCATGGCGGCGAGCATCCCGGGATCGGTCATGGAGCCTTGGGGCGTCGCACTGAATCCCCCCGGCGGAGCAGGAGCGGCCGAACCGGAACGACTGCCCGGCGCGTTGATCATGGGGAGTGTCGTGCCCGGCGCGATGGATTGGCCCGTCGGAACCATCGGCATGGTTCCAAACGGCGACCGGCGATCCAGCTCTTTATCGATATACCAGCACCACTTGCCGTGTTCGAGCTTCCACATACTGGGAAGAGGAACCGTCGGCGCGGTCCATGGAAGCGCAGTGCGGTCGGACTGCAACTCATTGTCCGAAGGTTGAATCACCACCGGCAGGGCGCACATCGCCGTGACGTATGCTTTCGTGAAGTTTTCGGAATAGCGAATGCTCGTGATGCCCTTACAACTCATGTACCGCGGTTTGGAGCGGTTGTAATAGACGTCTTTGCTGTCCGCGGCAACCAGAGCTTCAGCCTTTCGAAATTCGCCCGTGATGTGATAATTCAGGAACTGCGTCACGCGGGCGCGAAGGGCCCGCTCCACCTTGGGAGGCGCCTGCGGGACTGCGGAAGTCCTGGCCGTCTGGGCCGCCAGGACGGTCGCAAACACTAAGAGCGTCGACAGTCGAAGCATCTCTATCCATTGTAGGACGTATACTGTGGAGCGTGCATCGTCTATGCGTTGTGTGGCTGGCGATCCCTCTGGCGGGGGCTCAATTCGCCGCGCATCCGGTCGTCGACGGATTGCGCGGCGGATACCAGGTGGTGGTGGCCGATCTGAACCACGACGGCAAGCCGGACATCATCGCCCTGGCAAGCGGCATGAGCGAACTGGCCTGGTACGAGAATCCGGGGTGGCAGCGGCATGTGATTGTGGACGGAATGGCGCGGATGATTAATTGCACGGTGGTGGGAGCGGATGCCGAGGGGATTCCGGAGATCGTGCTGGCCAGTGAGTTTCAGAACCAGGCGAAGAACAGCCTGGGAATCGTGTGGGTGCTGCGACACCAGGGCGACCCTCGCCAGCCCTGGAGCAAAACGGAAATCGACCGGATTCCGACATCGCACCGGCTGCGTACGGCGGACATCGACGGCAGCGGCAAGCTCGTGGTGATCAATGCGGCGCTCACCGGGGCGAAGGCCGAAGCTCCGGATTATCGCGACCAGACACCCCTGGTGTTCTACCGGCCGGGCGACTGGAAGCGGCAGACCATCAGCACCGAGAACAGCGGAGTGGTTCACGGGATCTTCGTGATCGATTGGGACGGCGACGGGCGCGATGAGATTCTGACGGCGAGCTTCGAGGGCATCCACCTTTTCAAACTGGAAAAGAGCGGGCGCTGGAGCCGGACGGAGATCGCGCGCGGGGACCCGGCGCCGTGGCCGAAATCGGGGTCGAGCGATGTGACGGTGGGGCAGTTGGGGCGGCGGCGGTTTCTGGCGGCGATCGAACCATGGCACGGGAATCAGGTGGCGATTTACCGGCAGCAGGAAAAGGTGTGGGCGCGGCAGGTGATCGATAGCTCCCTGGTGGACGGGCACACCATTCAGGTGGGCGATTTCGATGGCGGCGGGCGGGACGATGTGGTGGCCGGATATCGCGGGCAGGGTCGCAGCGTGTACCTGTATCATGCCGAGGATGCGGCGGGAGAGCGTTGGAGCAAGCGGGTGCTGGATGACGGTGGCATGGCGGCGGCCGCTTGCGCGGTGGCGGATCTGAATGGCGACCGGCGGACGGATATCGTGTGCATCGATGGGTCGAAGGTGAAGTGGTACGAAAATCAGGGTCCGGGAAAATAGAGCTGCTCGCGTTTGCGAGTTCCGCCCTACCGCCGCCGCTTCCTTCCCGCCTTGTGCCGGGGCGCCGGCGTCTCCTCCGAGGTCGCCGTAACCGCGGCGGCGCGCGTGGGATCCAGCTTCGCCAGCACGCGATCCCGGATCCAGTGCTCGTCCCACCACTCGCGCGGATTGACCTGCACGCCGTCGATCTGCATGCCGAAGTGCACATGGACGCCGCCGGCCAGTCCCGTCGCACCGGCGATCCCCATCTTCTGGCCCTTCTTCACCATGTCGCCGACCTTCACGTCGATCTCGCGCATGTGGCCGTAGATCGATTGCAGGCCGTAGCCGTGGTCCAGCACCACGCAGTTGCCGTAGATGCCCAGGTCCGATCCCCAAACCACGCGGCCGTCGTTGGCCGCGCTCACCGGACCGTTCGGCCACATCGGAAAGATCGAAGCCCAGGTGCACCTGCTGGTCCACCTTCTGGCCGTGATAGATGTAGTTGCGGACGTCGGCGAAATCGGCCTCTTCCTTGCCCCAGTGAATGAACGGCCCGTTCCACAGCATCTTCTCTTCGGTCTTGAGGCGCAGGTCGGCCAGCTGCTGATTGTTCTTGCGGCGCATGTCTCCGTTGATGTAGAGGAAGCGCGACAGCAGGTCCTTGCCGGGCGCCAGTTGGCCGGTCGGGTCCACCGAGTTCACCAGCTTGTCCATGAGCGAATCGGTCAGTTCGAAATCGCGCACGCGGAATTTCTTGGGAAACAGCTTGAACCAGAAGTGCGCCGTGGCTTCAGTGCCGGCGCCGATTGCGCGCGTACACCAGCGGCACGACGTCCGGCGGCAGGTCCCACGGGTAGGCGAACATCGCGAAGCGCTCGCCCGCCGGCCGGCCCGGCAGCGGGAAGCTGCGGAACGTGTATTTGCCCACCTTCACGCCCGCCTCCGTTCCACGAGCCGCTGGCCGTGAACGTCACCAGCTCCATGCCGCCCTGATTGATGTAGTGCTGCGCTTCGTCGGCGATCACGCGCGGCGCGGCCAGAACCACGTCCACATCGTCGGCCACCGTGTCGGTGCTGCCGCGCATGTCGTTCGAGACCGTCTCCACCACCAGCCGCGCCTTGCCGTCCTTCAGATTCGGCGCCTTGTTCTTGCCGGCTTCGAACGTGATGGTGCGCGGCGGGTTCGTGCCGGTGCCAGAAGAAGCGCGTGCGACGGCGAGGATCTGGTCGAGCAGCGGATACTGCTGGCCGTTCTGCTCGAGGTAAGCGCGTCACCCGGCGCACGCCGTGCGGATTGCTGGCCTGCACCGTGACCGGCGTGCTGACGCCGATGGTCTTCACCGCCGGATTCAGGCTCAGCGTCGTGTGACCGGACATGACGAAAAGAGAAATCCGATGCCAACGAGAATCACGGAAACAGCGATGATGATTGCTTTCACTTTTTTACCCAGGTATCGAGCCAATCGATGACGGTTCTGTACCAGAGCAGGCTGTTTTGCGGCTTCAGAACCCAATGACCTTCGTCGGGGAAGATCAGAAGCTTGGACGGAACCTTCTGCATCTGCAGCGCCGTGAACAGTTGCAGCCCCTGCGTGATAGGGCACGCGGAAATCCTGCTCGCCGTGAATCACCAGCGTGGGCGTATGGAAATCCTTCACGTAGCTGCTGGGCGACCATTTGCTGATACTCCTCGGGATTGTCCCACGGCGTGCCGCCGAACTCCCACAGCGGGAACCACAACTCTTCGGTAGCGCCGAACTCGCTGCCGTCAGATCGTAGACGCCGGCATGCGACACCAGCGCCTTGAAGCGCTGCGTGTGGCCCAGCATCCAGTCGATCATGTAGCCGCCGTAGGAAGCGCCCGCCGCCACCATGCGCGCGGGATCGACATACGGCAGGTTGGCCGCGTGGTCGGTCACGGCCATGATGTCGTCGAACGCTTTGCCGCCCCAATCGTCATTGATCTCGTCGATGAATTTCTGCCCGTAGCCGGTGGAGCCGCGCGGATTCGGCATCACCACCACGTATCCCGCGGCGGCGAACACCTGCGCGTTCCAGCGATAGCTCCAGCTATATCCCCAGTTGCCCTGCGGCCCGCCGTGAATCAGCATCAGCACCGGATATTTGCGCGCCGGGTCAAAGCCGTACGGCTTCACGATGAAGCTCTGGACGCGCGCGCCGTCGGGCGCGTTCACCCAGAACTCCTCCAGCGGCGTCAGCTGCAGCGCGTTGAGCACCGCATCGTTCAGATGCGTCAGCGCCACCGGGGCGCCGCCGCTGGAAGCCGCGCGATAGATCTCCACGGGCGATGTGCCGGTCTGCTGCGTGTAGACCATCGTCTTGCCGTCGCGCGTGAACTGCATGTCGTCCAGTTCGCTGTCGCCGCTGGCCGCGATCCGGATGGGCCCGCCGGTCACCGACATCAACTGAATCGCCTGCCGTCCGCGATCGGCCGTGGTGAAGAACAGATTCGCCGAATCGGGCGACCAGGTGAAGCTGTTCACCCAGCGGTCCATGCTCTCGGTCAGGTTCGTCAGCTTGCCGGTGGCGCGCTCCAGCACCATCAGCCGCCAGCGGTCGCTCTCGTATCCCGCGCGGAACTGCGCGCGCCACGCCAGATATTTTCCGTCGGGCGAATAGCGCGGGCTCGAATCGGCGCCGGGGTTCGTGGTGATTTTGCGCGCGGCGCCGCCGGCGATCGAGACCGCATACAGATCGGAATTGGTGCTGGTGGCCGGCACCGGGTCCGCATTCATGGCGTAGCAGACTTCCTGGCCGTCGGGCGAAATGTCGTAATCGTCGGGACCGCCCAGCGAAAACGGCGGCACATCGCGCGTGCCGGGCGTCAGGTCTTTCGGCGCCCCGCCCGCCAGCCGGCACCACCAACAGATGGCTGCGCCGGCGGCTCTGCCATTGCGTCCAGTGGCGGTAGAGCAGCTCGGTGTAGATGCGCGCCTTCACCTTGCTGGCCTTGTCGGCCTCCAGGTTCTTCTGGTTGCAGGCATCGTCGCCGCCGCAATCGGGATACACCTCGCTGGTGAAGACCAGGTTCTTGCCATCCGGCGAAAACAGCACGCCGTCGGCTTCGGTCGAAAGATTCGTGATCTGTTTGGCGTTGCCGCCGTCCGGATCCATCATCCAGATCTGCGAAGAGCCGCCGCGGTCGGAAATGTAGGCGATCCGTTTGGAATCGGGCGACCAGCGCGGCCGCTCGTTGTCGTCGCCATCGTGCGTGATCTGCCGCGGCGTGCCGCCATCCAGCGGCACAATCCAGATCTGCACCGGCTTCTGGTTGGCGGTCACGTCCACGGTCTGCACGGTGAACGCCACCCACTGCCCGTCGGGCGAAATCTGCGGATCGCTCATACGCTTGAGCTGCATCATCAGCGCTCGTGTCGAACGGCCGCTTCTGCGCGCAGACAAGCGCGGCGGAAGCCAGCAACAGGAACAGGCGGCGCATACATGACGATTGTAACGCTGGTCACGAATTCTTCACCGCCGATGGCCACCCGGCGGTTCAGCGCCTGCCGGTTCCCAGGTCGTCCGAATACCCGGCCTTCAGGCGAGACCACTGGGCGGTGGGACGTCCATCGGTACGGATAGTTCTGCTTGCCTGTAAACCGTTGTGGCCAGCCGGCCGGCGAGTCCTCCCACGTCTCCTGCCGCCCGTAGACGGTCAAGTCGAGCAACCGGTAGCTGTTATCCATCGCCTCGACGCCGCGCGCCGTCGTCCAGTAAGTCTCGAAGACCTTGGATCCTTGTCGCAGGTAGCAAACGATGTGCATCCTGCCCACCCGGCGTCCAACCAAGAGGGTGTCGAGCGAGTCCTGGGCCGAGTACCAAGGCATCTCCCAGCCCATGAAGTCGCGGTACCGGGCGCTCTCTTCGTACGGGCCCTGGCAAAACATGGCGTAGGTGACGTCGCGAGAATGAATATAGGACAGCTCGCGGACCTGCGATGTAACCCAGGTGCACCCCTCGCACTGCTCCGGCGCAGGGTGGCCGGTGTGCCACATGAAGTAGTAGGCGATGAGCATCCGGCGTCCCTCAAACGCGTCCAACAGTGTCACCGCGCCACGTTCGCCAATGAGCGGTGTGGCGCCATCCACCTCCACCATGGGCAGCCGCCGGCGGGCGGCTGCAATGGCGTCGCCTTCTCTGGTGTGAGCCTTCTCTCGAACCCGCAATGCGTCCAGCTCCGCCTGGAAGGTGCTCCGATCGACTATTTCGGGAGCTGCCAAGTTCATCTCTCATGATGTCTGTCATCGTTCTCTCCTCTGCTGCAAGCTTGGTCAGTGTCCGATCACGCTTTCGCCTCTGCGTCGCGCTTTCGGGCGGCTTCTTGAGGGTCGGTGATGATGTCGACCCACTTCGGGTCAGGCGAGGCCTCGGCGTCGTAGTTGTCGTGCCAGTTCCACCACTTGTACGGCGGGGTCTGGGGGTAACCCTCCGGCGAGTCCTCCCAAGTCTCCTGACGGCCGAGCGGCGTGATGTCGAGGTAGCTCCAGGTGGTCCCCATCGCCTCGTCGCCGCGGTTGTTGATGAAGTAGGTGCGGAACACCCGCTCGCCGTCGCGGAAGAACACGTTGTGGCCGTGCCATTCATCGACGCCGAAGTCCGTGTCGAAGCTGTCGGTGATGGTGTACCAGGGCATCTCCCAGCCCATCCGCGCCTTCAGGCGCGCGATGTCCGCCTGCGGCGCGCGCGAGGCGTAGGCGAGCGTGGTGTCGCGGGCGTTCAGATGGGCCAGGTGGGCGACCTGATCGGCGCCCAGGGAGCAGCCGCGGCAGGCGTGCTCGGGCCAGCCGAACACCCCGGGCTCGAAGAAGGCGCGATAGACGATCAACTGACGGCGGCCCTCGAACAGATCGAGCAGGCTTACCTTGCCCTTGGGTCCGTCGAACTCGTACTTCTTCTCCACCGCCAGCCACGGCATCCGCCGGCGTTCGGCGGCCAGCGCGTCACGCGAGCGGGTCAAGGCCTTCTCCTTCACCAGGAGCTGCTGGCGCGCAGCCTCCCACTCCTGCTGCGACACGATCGGGGGTGTCTTCATCGCGTTTCTCTCTTTGTTGGTTGCCATCTTATTTCTCCTTTGTCTGAAACAGTCCGAAACGATTCGCTCTGAAATATTTTCTGAACCTGCCGACGCACACCGCCAGAATTCCTCCGGTGGATCCGGCTCCGGCGACCACTGCTGCTGCGTTTGCGATGCATACCGGGCACATATGCCCCTCCTTTTGCTTTGTTTCCTTCCTTCGGAAACAATGTTGTTTGTTGCCTCACGAGATAAACTTAACGCCGGACGTCGAAATGGTGGGAGTGACAAGTGTGGCGGGATTCCCGATGGACTCGCTGATCACGGCCGCGGCACGCGCACTCGCGGCGGGCGATCCCCTCGGCGCGTTGAAGCGCGTCGCCCTGCGCGATGACGCGCCCGCTCTCGCTCTCCGCGGCATCGCCATGGCGCAGCTCGGCGATCTGGTTCGAGCCAAGGAACTGCTGCGGAGTGCCGCGCGCGCCTTCGGTCCGAACGAGGCGGTGGCCCGCGCCAGGTGCATCGTCGCGGAAGCCGAGATCGCGCTCGCCTCGCGCGATCTGGGCTGGCCGGCGAAGACCCTCGACGCGGCGCGCGCGACGCTCGAAGCGCACGGCGACCGCGTCAACGCCGCGCATGCCCGCTACCTCGAAGTCCGGCGCCTCCTCCTGATGGGGCGGCTCGACGAGGCCGAGCGGGTGCTGGCCGATCTCGACCCCACGCCTTTTCCGCCCGCGTCCAGGGCCGCTCACCAGTTGGTAGTTGCGGGCATCGCGATGCGGCGCCTCCAAACCGGGGCGGCCCGCGCCGCGCTCGCCCGGGCCGAGCAGGCCGCGCGCCAGGCCGGTATCCCTGCGCTCATGGCCGAGGTCGAAAGCGCATCGCTCGTCTTGACAGACCCCTGCTGCGCGCCTGATTGCCGGCGGCGCCGAGCGTCTCCTCCTGCTCGAGGAAGTCGAAGCTTTGCTGGCGTCGGAAGCATTCGTGGTGGATGCCTGCCGGAACGTCGTGCGTCAGGGCGGCACGGCCGTCTCGCTGGCAACGCGTCCGGTGTTGTTCGCACTGGCACGAGCGCTAGGCGAAGCGTGGCCCGGAGACGTGCCGCGGGACGTGCTCCTCGCGCCGGGCATTCGGAGCGAAACTCGCCGACGAATCCCATCGCGCGCGCTTGCGAGTCGAGATCGGCCGGCTTCGCAGGTCGCTGCGGACGCTGGCCGAGATTCACGCGACGCTCGCGGGTTTGCGCTGGCGCCGCGCCGCGCGCGCGAGGTGGTCGTGCTGGCGCGGCCCGTCGAAGACGAGCATGCGGCGGTGCTCGCCTTTCTCGCCGACGGTGAATCCTGGTCGAGTTCCGCGCTGGCGCTGGCGCTCGGCACCAGCCAGCGCACCGTGCAGCGGGCGCTCGACTCGCTTGCGGCAGCGGGCAAGGTGCAGTCGTTCGGCCGCGCGCGGGCTCGCCGCTGGCTGACTCCGCCGGTGCCGGGATTCACGACGACTTTGTTACTCCCCGCTCCTCTGCCGATTGAGTAATGTGGAAGCATGCAGCGACGCAAACGCCGAAATCGTCCGCGAGTATGGACCCTTTCCGGGTATCGACAGAGTCCATGGCGTCACCTATGACGGCCGGCAGGTCTGGTTTGCGGCCGGAGACACGCTGAACGCCTTCGATCCGGCGAGCGGACGAGATGCGGCGCTCCATCGATGTCGCCGCGCATGCGGGAACGGCCTTCGACGGCCGGCACCTGTTTCAGACTCGCCGAGGATCGCATCCGGAAGATCGATCCGCGAGACCGGCCGTGTGCTTGCCACCATCCCGGCGCCCGGCGGCGGCGGCGACTCGGGGCTCGCCTGGGCCGAAGGGTCGCTCTGGGTCGGGCAGTATCGGGGCCGGAAGATCCATCAGGTCGATCCCGAGACAGGCGCGATTCTTCGCACCATCGAATCCAACCGCTTCGTCACCGGAGTCACCTGGGTCGATGGAGAGCTCTGGCACGCCACCTGGGAAGGTGACGAGAGCGACGTGAGGCGAGTCGATCCCGGAACGGGAGAGGTCCTGGAGAGACTCGATATGCCGGCCGGCATGGGTGTGTCCGGGCTCGAGTCCGATGGCGGCGATCGGTTCTTCTGCGGAGGAGGCAACAGCGGAAAGGTCCGGGCCGTCCGGCGCCCCAAGCGAGCCTCCG
>CAVVLD010000013.1:0-19627 GCA_963748795.1 uncultured Solibacteraceae bacterium | reverse complement strand
ACCATCGCATATAAGGACAACCTGATGCTCGTCAAAAAGTTCAAGTTCAAGCGCAACACCGACAAAGGTGGTTTCCAGTGGACGGCGGAATCGGAGATCGAACGGCCGGGCTTTTTCCGTGGATTCACGGCTGTGGGAAAGAGCCTCGGAGACGTGAAGGAGTTTGCCGCGTTGGTGCGCTGGTGTGAGCGCACGGGTTCGCTGGAACGGCTATCGGAGATGCACCCGCCGGGTTGGGAGAAACGGATGCAAACAACCTGGGGCGGAAATTGGTTTCCGCACAAGAGGTAATGCCGGGTAGGTCGGGCATCCGATGCATTGCGCCTCAACGGCGTTCGCATACAGGATGCCCGTGTTACTCAGGGTGCGCGTCAATCAGGCAAGGTCGTAGCGATCGAGGTTCATCACTTTGCTCCATGCCGCTGCGAAGTCCTTCACGAACGCCTCTTTCGAGTCGTCACATGCATAGGCTTCGGCGATGGCCCGGAGCTGGGAGTTGGAACCGAAGACAAGGTCGACGCGGGTGCCGGTCCACTTGAGTTCGCCCGTCGCGCGATCGCGCCCCTCATACACACCTTCGGATGTAGAGGAAGGCTGCCACTTCGTTTTCATATCGAGCAGGTTGACGAAGAAATCATTCGTCAGCGTTTCGGGCCGGTTGGTGAAGACGCCGGTCTTGGATTGCCCGAAGTTGGCATTCAGAGCGCGCATGCCGCCGACGAGGACGGTCATTTCGGGGGCGGTCAGCGTCAATAGCTGCGCCCGGTCCACCAGCAGTTCCTCCGCCGGTCTTTGGTGCCCGTTCGGGAGGTAGTTACGGAACCCGTCCGCGGCCGGTTCGAGAACGGCGAACGATTCGATATCGGTCTGCTCCTGCGACGCGTCCGTGCGCCCCGGTGAGAAGGGGACCTTCACATTGTGGCCGGCCCTTCTGGCAGCTTCCTCGACGGCTGCGCAGCCGCCCAGAACGATCAGGTCGGCGAGCGAGACCTTCTTCCCGCCGGATTGCGAGCCGTTGAAATCTTTCTGGATCGCCTCCAGCTTCTGAAGGACCGTGGCCAACTTGGCGGGTTGGTTCACCGCCCAATCTTTTTGCGGGGAGAGGCGAATGCGTGCACCGTTAGCTCCGCCGCGTTTGTCGCCGCCGCGGAACGTTGCCGCCGACGCCCAAGCCGTCGCCACCAGTTGTGAGATGGAAACTCCGGATGCGAGGATTTTGGCCTTCAGGGAAGCAATGTCCTGTTCGCCGATGAGTTCATGATCCACCGCAGGAATGGGGTCCTGCCAAAGCAGCCTCTCCGCGGGCACAAGCGGGCCAAGGTACCGTGAAAGCGGCCCCATGTCGCGGTGCGTCAGTTTGAACCAGGCCTTGGCGAAGGCGTCTGCGAATGCCTCCGGGTTCTCGTGGAAATACTTCGAAATTTTCGCGTAGCCCGGGTCCGCCTTCAGCGCGAGGTCCGTCGTGAACATTATGGGAGCATGTTTCTTCGACGGATCGTGGGCATCCGGCACGCTGCCCGCCGCGGATCCGTTCCTGGGCGTCCACTGTTGCGCACCGGCGGGACTCTTCGTGAGTTCCCATTCATAGCTGAACAGGTTGTCGAAGTAGTTGTTGTCCCACTTGATCGGGTTGGTGGTCCACGCGCCCTCTAGCCCGCTGCCGATCGAATCCACGCCTTTGCCGCTGCCAAAGCTGTTTTTCCAGCCGAGGCCCTGCTCTTCGATGGCGGCGCCCTCCGGTTCGGGACCGACATACTTGTCCGGCTCGGCAGCGCCGTGGGCTTTGCCGAAAGTGTGTCCGCCGGCGATGAGAGCCACCGTCTCCTCGTCATTCATCGCCATGCGGGCGAAGGTCTCCCGGATATCCCGCACCGCAGCGGCCGGATCCGGTTTTCCATTGGGCCCTTCCGGATTCACGTAGATCAGGCCCATCTGAACAGCGCCGAGAGGATTCTCGAGTTGACGATCGCCGCTGTAGCGCTCGTCTGCCAGCCACTTGCCCTCAGGACCCCAGTAAATGTCCTCTTCGGGCTCCCAGACGTCGGGGCGCCCGCCGCCGAAACCGAAGGTCTTGAAACCCATCGACTCCAAGGCGACGTTACCGGCGAGAATCATGAGATCGGCCCACGAGATTTTGCGGCCATACTTCTGCTTGATGGGCCACAGTAACCGGCGCGCCTTATCGAGGCTCACGTTGTCCGGCCAACTGTTGAGGGGCGCAAATCGCTGTGCTCCGGAACCAGCGCCGCCGCGGCCATCGGAGATACGGTACGTGCCGGCGCTATGCCAGGCCATACGGATAAAGAACGGTCCATAGTGGCCGTAGTCCGCGGGCCACCATTCCTGCGAATCGGTCATCAGGGCATGGAGGTCCTTGATCACGGCATCGAGATCGAGGCTCTTGAATTCTTCCGCATAATTGAACTCCTTGTCCATGGGATCGGACAGGGGGGAGTGCTGGTGCAGAATTTTCAGGTTCAGTTGATTCGGCCACCAGGCCGCATTTGCCGAGCCTCCAGCCGTGTGTCTGCGAGCGGCGCCCGCTACCGGGCACTTGGATTCCGTCGACGCGGTTTGCTCGCGAGTATCGGGGACAGGCTCCCCGACCGCGGTCGTGAATTGCTTCTCCTTCTCCATGTTGTTCCTCTCCTTCGAATTAGCCCTCAAGAAACTGCTATGAAATAAGAACCCGCCCGCGCCACCTAACGGGAAGCGTGCCGCGGAGCGCACCTGGTACAGAGCCCCCGGAAAATCAGTTCGCATTCGCGAAGAGTCCGCTTACCGAGGGAGCCCGAGGCAGGCCTGGGCACGTCGTACCACTCCATGTCTTCCACATTGCCGCAGCGGTCGCAGATGAAGTGGTGATGCCGCACGCCTTTTGCATCGAATCGCGCAGCGCGGCCCTCGACGGCCACTTCACGCACTAAACCCGCCTGCACCAGGTCCCGCAGATTGTTATAAGTAGTGGCCCGTGAAGAGCGCGGATCCACGCGATTGACGCCTTCGAAGATCTCCGCGGCCGTGGGATGCCCGGTGTGCTGCATTAGAAATGCCATCACGGCGTAGCGCTGCGGAGTGCAGCGCAACCCGCTGCCTTCCAGGAAACGCTTCACCGCCTCAGCATCCATTCGCTTTTTAGACTATATCTAATGTGATATTTTGTCAAGGAATATTGGCCGGGTGCTGCTCGCCCGTTTTGGCCTATTCCGCCGTCGGCATGTGAATGTACATGGACTGGATCCCGACCCGTCCCGGGCCGGTGAAGCGGTTGCACACGATTTGGCCGGCGCTGGCGAACAGGCCGGTTGAAAAGCGCTGAAATTGCGTTTCCATCTGGACGGAGCGGTCCTTATAGATCCAGCCGCCGGGTTCGACGTCGATCTGCTCGCCGGCTCCCAGGGTCACCTCGAAAACGTTGCCGTATCCGTGCACCCACACAATGCCATCGCTTTGCGGCGCGAGGAAATGGTCGATGAAGAAGCCACTTCCGCCCATCAGCATGTTAGAGATCCCTTTCACCCGCGTGAAGGTATACTCGACGCTGCCGGTGGCGGCGAGAAACTGGTGTTCCCGCATCTCGATGCCTTCCCCACGGTTCAGATGAATGGCGAAAACATGCCCCGCGCCATCGCGGCTGAACGCGATCTGTCCGGGTCCGCCGGCTTCGGTCATCATGATCGGCATGCCCGCCATTACGCGCTTAAAACCGCCCTTCAAGGGTTTGATGCCAATCTGTACGACGGGTTCCTTCCACAGAAGAATGTGGTGCTCGAAGTAGACGGGGACACTCCCCAGCTCGATGCGCAAGACGGGAACGAGCTCGCCTTCGATGTGATAAGTCACACCGGCGAACTGTTCGTCACGCGCCGCGGTAGGTTTCAGGATGGGAATCGGCAATGTGGTGGCTACCCTTCTTTCATCCAGACGATGGAACTGAGTGGGCGTCCGCGCCCGAAGCCTTGCGGGGCGGCTGTGGCTGGGCCGTCGCGATTGGTACGGGCGTAGTTCGGGATGGCGAGCAGATCGCTGCCATCGGCGAACTTGCCCTTGATCGCCATGACGCCGCCTAACAGATCGGGCCGCCATTCGGCGGTCAGGGGAGCCGTCTTACTGATCGGTTTGTCGATGTCCTGATCGACTCTCTCGATGTTATAGATGATGGGACCATACTTCAGCGTGACTTTTCCCTGATCGGGATGCGTCACTTCGCCGCCGCGGCTGCGGGCGATGATCCGTTCGTCGGGATAGACGCGCTGCACGGTCATCGGCAGCACCACCTCGACCTTGTCGCCGGCCTTCCAGTTGCGTTTGATCACGGCGTAGCCGTTTTCGATGGCGGGTTTCACGGCCGCACCGTTGACGTGGATGGAGGTAACTCCGTTGGCCTCGGGCTTGGGAGTGTACAGCTTGCTCACTCCGCGATCGGGCACGCGGATTCGCAGGCTGAAAGTCTTGGCGGTCTTGGGATTCACGGTGATGGCCACGTTCCCTTTCCAGGGATAGTCCGTGGCTTGCACCATTTCGACGTCGGTTCCGCCCACGTTCTCGACGGTGATGGTGCTGCCGACGAACAGATTGACGTAGACGCCGTCGGGACTCTTGGTATAAACCCAGGTGGGCATCATCAGCAGTGTGCGCGGAATGTTTCCGACGCAGCACGGGCAGGTGTGCCAGGCATACCGAACCTTATTCTCGTCGAGCGGATTATCGTAATAGAAATTGCGGCCCTCGAGATCGGTAGCGCCCAGCAGGGCGTTGTACATGGTCTCTTCGATGAGGTCGGCGTACTTGGCCTGGTGGTACGCCAGATGCATTTTCCAATGGAAGAAGATGCCGCCGCAGCTCGAACAGGCTTCGCAATACGCCTGGTTGCTGAGCGCGTAGTTGACACCGAAGCCCTCCGCGGTATCGCCGCTGCCGACTCCGCCGGTGACGTAAATCTTCTTGTTCACCAGGTTGTCCCAGAGCGATTTGACGGCGCTGTGGTACTCCAGGTCGTGGGTTTCTACGGCGACGTCGGCCATACCGGAATCCAGGTACATGGCGCGCACGGCGTGGCCCACCACTTCGTACTGCTGGACCACCGGAAGGTGGCTCTGATCGTATTCCGAGCGTTCGCTGGTGACGGTGCCGTCCGGCCGGGTCCTCTGCACCGACGTGGTGGAGCGGCAGTCCAGAAGCCACTTGGCCAGCTCGATGTATTTTTGCCCCTTGCCGCCGCCCTCCATATCGTTGACGAAGCGGCCGAAGCGGACGAGCGCCTGTTCCATTTCCTCGTGGCCGTCGTACCAGGGCTTCTTGGGAGCGGGACCCAGATTGTTGTACCAGCAGTCCGCCAGTTTTTTGGCGGCGTTGTACAGGCGGGCGTCCTGCTTTTTGGTCATCAGGTAATGGTTGATGGCCGATTCCAGAAAGTAGCCCGCGGTGTAGCCCTCATGATTGCCGCGAGTCGCCGGATCCCAGTGCTTCAGATTGGCAGGCTGGGACGGAGGGACCTCAATGGTGGTATCGGACTTGCCATCGGGATTGGCGCCGGTGATCTTCGTGGCGGTGATGGGTACAAAATTCGGGCCGCCCCCTCTACGGCCACCGGCCGCCGGCGTTCCCTCGATGAGGGCAATGCGCATGGGGGTGATCGTGCTGTCCTGATTCAGCACCGGGAAAAGGATGGTGGTGGAGGTCTTGCCGTCAAACGGCTGTTCCACGTTGGACTGACCCTGCCGCTGACCGCCGCGGCCGCCGCCGTGCAGGGCGTGCAGGGTGCCATCGGGATCCTGCGAAACCATGACTCGCGCCAGCACCACACTACCGTCCGGCTTGGTGACCGGAACCGGGGGCAGTGGGGCGCGCCGGGGCGCTGCCGCGGTGAAGGCAGTCTGCAAGTACCCGTCGGGTTCCTGCGCGGCCAGAATAATCGGAATCCAGGTGTCCAGCGTTTTGTGGAACTTCTCGTGAGCCTTGAGGATCTCGGGATCGCCCTGCGGATCGATCATTAGCGCGATGCTCATCGCCTCTACGGTCTGGTGCACCCAGGCGTTGGAGAAGACGTAGCCTCTGTGATACCCGTGCGGCTCGCCGCGCAGCGCTTTGCCGGCGTTGATGAAGTTGTCGATGCCGCCGGGGCCAAGGGTCAGATCGCTGCGGTTGATCTGGTCGATGCAGTGAGGAATCCAATCGACGATGAGCGACTTGGCGCGGGCGTTCCAGAAGGGGCTCGAGATCTTGAAGTTTTTGGTGTAGACGGCTTCGAGTTGCTTTGCGGGCGGCGGCGCTTCCACGGAAACACCCAGGGTGGAAGAGTGCGTACTATTGCCGTTGGTCACGGTCAGTTTCAACACATAAGGCCCAAGCTCGGAGAACCTGGCAGTGGTGACCAGCGCTTTGGGATCGGCGAACGTGACGGTGCCCGGTCCGGATTCCTTGCTCCAGACGCCGGTGGGCGCGGGTGCGTCCGGCGGCGCCTCAGGGGCTGCCGTTGCCGGCGGACGTCCCAGTACGGGAGCCTCGCCATATCCGGCCCATCCATGCAGGTAGGTCTTGCTGCCCAGGACGGTGATGCGGTCTACTCCGGCGCTGCCGTTGACTGGCGCATCCATGGCTTCGGTTTCGCCATAGCCGACAATCGCGCTTTTCACCATGGGAGAAAGCACCACCGACGCGGCGGCCGCCTTTCCTACTGCTCCGAACAGGCCGCGGCGACTCAACTGGCCTTTATTCCAATGCTGCTTCAATGGGTTTTCCCCTTCAGGTACACGATAACATTTTGGGACATGTTCAGTGTAAGCGCTGACAATCGCGCTTATTCCGCGTGAGTCAGAAGGCCGATCAGGCACTCCTCAAACGTATCGAGATCGGTGCCCAGGTCCCGGGTGGCGCCGGTGTAGACCAGCCTGCCGCGGGCGATCACGCTGATTTCGTCGCAGAGGCTGCGGATCTCATGCGAGTCGTGGCTGCTCAGAAAGGTCGTGACGTTCTCTTCGGCCGCCAGGCGGCGGAGCAGGTTCCACATCTCGCGCTTCGCCGGCAAGTCGAGACCCCGCGTCGGTTCGTCGAGGAACAGCACCTTCGGATGGCCCATCAGGGCGCGCGCTATCTCGACGCGCCGGTTCATGCCGGTGCTGTAGGTGCCGATGAGCTTGCCGCGAAACGCAACTTCCAGGCCGACTTGATCGAGCAGGCGCTCCACCTGGTCGCCGGGATCTGCCAAGTGACGGATGCGGGCGAAGTAGGAAAGATATTCGCGCGCGGTCCATGTGGATTGGCTTTCGCTGGTCTCGTCGCTCACCAGCCCCACCAGCCGCCGCACCGCCAGGGGTTCCTTGACAACGTCATGTCCCCACAGCCTGGCGCTGCCCGCGGTGGGCGGCAGCAGTGTCGTGAGCACTCGAATCGTCGTGGTCTTGCCGGCGCCGTTGAGGCCGAGGAAACCGTACAGCTGCCCCTTGGGGATCTTGAGCGTAAGCTGGTCCACCGCCACGAAGTCGCCGAACCGGCGGGTGAGCGCGTCCATCTCTACGGCGTACGCGGTTGCGGCGCTCATCGTGTCCGCCTCCAACGCGTCACGGCGGCGCCGAGACAAAGCAGGGGCAAGATGAGCGCGGCGACGCCCATCTCCTAGATGGCGCTGGCCACTTCGGCGTCGACGGCGGCACGGGCGCTGAACGTGCGCGGTTGGCTCTCCCCGGCCACCTGGTAGGTGGCAGTGACGGCCAGTGGATAACGGTCGCCGCCGATATCCCAAGGCTTCGTCGGGTTCAGGGTGACGGGGATTCGCACGATCCACCCGGTGACCACGTGATGGCCATCGGCGGCGGCCGGTCCCGAGTCGTTCGCGTATGTGCGGGTCTCCAGGTTCGGCTCCGCCTGCACCAATTCGGCGGCGTCCGCGGTCACGTGCAGGCCGGCCTCTCCGGTTACCCTGGTGCGAAGATCGGTGACGCGGTTGGTGGTTTCGACAGGGAGGAGCAGCAGCAGGTCTCGCGGCGTGCGTTCATCGGTACCCATGGGCCACTCATCGCGGTTGAGGATGGTGCTGCAGCACCGGGTCGGGGGCCTGCCGCCCGGCGGGACCAGGGCCATGCTCGTTCCGGCGCGGGAGAACAGCGCCCGGATCGCTGGAGCGGCGTTTTGGCGCGGCGCGGGTTTGTCGTAATTCGTGTCGGCGAACACCACTGGAAGGAGGAACATGGCGGCGATGGCCAGCGCGATGGTCCATTGCTGCCGGCGTGTGGCCTCCCATGTTTCGACGCCTTGGGCGCGCAGAAACACCCAGAAGGCGAGGGCGAGCGCGCCGGTGACGATGGCCAACAGGCTGATCCAGGTCAGCTTGGTGGTAGCGGGGATGCTGCTCGCCGCGAGCGTGAATCCGAGGGCATTCTTGAGTAGCACGGCGGGGCTGGCGAGCGTGAGATGGCCGGTCCGGGTCGCGCCGTTGCCCTGCGCCACCATCAGTTCCTGCAATGGGAGGAGGCCGGCATAGGCGAGGAGGACGCCCATGCCGGCGCCGGCGGGCGCTGCCAGACTGCGACCGATGAAGAGGACGCCGATCAGCGTGCCGACCGATACGCTGGCGAGCAGCAGGCCGGCCTCCAAATCAGAAACTCCCGCAGCAGCGGCGGGAAGCCGACGTGCCAGGTGTAGACCAGCATCATGGGCGCCAGCGCCACGTAATAGGCGGCGGCGAGGGTAAGCAGCACCAGATATCTTCGCGGCGAGCCAGTCCCGGCGGCTCACGGGCGCGGTAAAGACGCACTCGACAAATCGATTGGCGCGCGGGCTCGCAATCATTCCGGCGGCAATCGGAATGAAGGCGAGCGGAACCAGGCCGTAGGCAATGATGCCGTACCCGTCGAGCCACGTATCCTGTGTACCGACCGTTGCCAGTCCGCCGACGGCCAGCAGCATCACCGCGGCGCCCAGCCAGGCGAAGCGCCCGCGCATGGTCGCCTTGAGTTCCTCGATATAGAGTGTCGCCGTTGAAAGAGCCATGTCGATGTGCCGGCGCGGATGCCGGAAGTTCATTGAAAACTGCAATCCTATCACTTCCGGCTCCAACCCGCAGACGGGCTTGCCGGGCCGGCAATATTGCCTGAATTATATTTTTGCCATTTCGGCAAGTTTGGGCTATTATGACCGGTATGAACGTCGAGGGTGCGGATGGCGCGGGCCTGAGGCAGCGCAAGCGGCGCGAGACGCGGGCCGCCCTGAGCCGCGCCGCCATTCGGTTGAGCATGCAGCGGGGGTGGGAGAACGTGACAGTGGACGATATCGCCGCGGCGGCCGACGTTTCCCCGCGGACCTTTCGGAACTATTTTTCCACCAAAGCGGAAGCGGTCGCCGCCGGACACCTGGAGCGCATGCTGCGGATCGCCGACGAGTTGCGCGCCCGACCTGCCGGCGAACCGTTCTGGACGGCGGTCACAAATTCCGTGGCTGCGCAGTTCGCTCCGCCGGAGCGGAAGGGTGAAGAAGTCCCCACCGCGGATGCCAGCCGCTGGATGGAGCGAATTCGCTTCCTCTTCACGGAACCGGCGATTCACGCAGAGGTCCTGAAGGCGTCCGCGGCGGCACAGGGTGAGCTGGCCAAAGCCATCGCCGAACGCACCGGCGCCAGGCGCGGGAATGAGTTGTACCCGCAAGTGGCGGCGGCGGTAGTAAGCGCCGTTGTCAGCGTGGTTGCGGAGCGCTGGCTGCGTGATGGCCCATCAGGCTCGGTGGTCCCGCTGTTGCGCAAGGCATTCGAACTGATTGCCGCCGGACTTCCGGATAAGAGAACGAGGAGGGGCAGATCATGAAGAGGGCGCTCTTTTGTGTGGTGCTGGCAGCCGTTACGGCGTTGGGACAACGGATGCTTGAGTTTGAAGTGGCGTCAATCAAACCTGCGGCGGCACCGAACCCTGCGAGGATGCTGGCAGCGCTTCAAGCGGGCGGGCAGATGCCAGTGGGACCGCACCTCGGCCCCCACCGCGCCGAGTACCTCTACATGAACCTGAAGAGCCTCATTGTGTATGCGTACCAGGTGAAGCCGTATCAGGTCTCAGGGCCGGATTGGCTGGAGCAGCAGCGATTTGACATTGTCGCGAAGTACCCGGTGAGCGCTACCAAGGCGGATGCCCCACAAATGCTTCAGTCTCTTCTTGAAGAGCGTTTCAAGCTGAAGGTGCACAAGAGCACGGAAGAACGGCCGGTTTTCGGCCTTGTGGCCGGCAGGGGTGGACCGAAGCTCAAGGCTTCGGAGGGGAAACCGGTGCCGATCGATGACAACGCACCGCTCAAGCCGGGTGAAAGAAAGGTGGACGGGCCTGGAGGCAAGCCGATGCTGGTCCGTACGGACCTTACCAGCGGCGCCGTCATAGTGGACATGGGCGAAGAGGGCAGGATGAGTTACAGGATCAACCGGGCAACGGCTCCTCCGGTCATCCACATTGAGCTCAGCATGGTGACGATGACCGGATTCGCGAGCATGATGACCCAGATCCTCACGCAGGTGGCCGGCGGCGCCTCGCGTCAGATCGTCGATATGACGCACATCGAGGGCAACTACGAAGCGTCGCTGGACCTCTCCATCGAGGACATGATCGCGATGGTGCGGAACGCCGGAGTGGATATTCCAGCGGGTGCTCCGGGCATGGTGAGCGAGACCGGTGCTCCCAGCGCTTCGGACCCCGGCGCCGCCGGATTGCCGCTGGCCGACGCCGTTCGCTCTATGGGATTAAGGCTCGAATCGCGCAAAGCCCCGATCGAGGAATTGATTGTGGATCACGCGGAAAAGAAACCGATCGAGAACTGACTTAGTTTCAGAAGTACGCTAACGTATTCCCTTCCGAACGCTCCCTAACGGTCGCGTCTCTGATCGGAGCCGCGCGCGCCAGCAAGCGGTCTGCTTGCTACGTGTACTTAGTCACTGCTTGATCCACACGATCATCGGCATGGGTGATCCGGGCGGGGAGAAACTCACCAGCGGACCGGCTAAGTCGGCTGGGAGGCCAGAGGTCCCACGGGTGCGTTGTTATAGAACAATCCGATGGGAACGCCCGTGCTGCCTGGGAGCGATTCACCGCACGGCGCGAATGACGCGGGCAGGCTATGGCAGCCAGAAGAATGGGAGAACGCGGCGAATTCATCCTAGCAGGAGCGGCGATGCCATCCTGTAAATTTGCAATCGGGTTATACTGCCCACGATGCCTAATCATCGCCTTTCCGGATCTATCATGAAGGATCCGGTGACCTGGCTCTACCCTCCGATCGAACCGTATAACACGGGCCGGCTTCAGGTGTCGCCCGTCCACGAGATTTACTTTGAGGAAAGCGGAAACCCTCCGGCACGCCGGTGATCTTTTTGCATGGCGGTCCCGGTGGCGGCTCCGATCCGAAACAACGCCGCTTTTTCCATCCGGAGAAGTACCGGATTGTAAACTTTGACCAGCGCGGCTGCGGCAGGAGCACACCTTACGCATCCCTGGAGGCCAATACCACCTGGGACCTGGTGGGCGATATCGAAAAGATCCGCCGGCACCTGGGTATCGAGCGGTGGCAGGTGTTTGGCGGATCCTGGGGCTCCACGCTGGCGCTGGCTTATTCGCAAACGCATCCCGAGCGGGTTACCGGGATCGTGCTTCGCGGCATCTTCCTGCTGCGGAGGCAGGAGATCGAGTGGTTTTACCAGAGGGGCGCGTCGGTGCTTTACCCGGATGCGTGGGAGCCGTACCTGGCCCACATTCCCGAAGGCGAGCGCGGCGATATGCTCACCGCGTACCATCGCCGCCTGACCAGCGACGACCCGGCGGTGCGGCTTGCCGCGGCGAAGATCTGGAGCGGGTGGGAGGGCGCCACATCCAAGCTGCTTCCGGACTCCGACTTTGCCGGGCATTACGAAGAGGACGAATTCGCGCTCGCCTTCGCGCGGATCGAAGTCCACTACTTTATCAACAGGGGTTTCCTGGAGACAGACGACCAGTTGCTGCGTGACGTCTCGCGGATTCGCCACATTCCGGGGGTGATCGTGCAGGGGCGTTACGACGTGGTCTGCCCCATGGAGAGTGCCTGGGCTCTTCACCGTGCGTGGCCCGAAGCCGAACTCATCATCACTCCCGATAGTGGCCACAGTGCGTTCGAACCGCCGAACAGCCGCGCGCTGGTGGCGGCGACAGACCGGCTGGCTTTTCGTTGAACCGCTAATCGGCCGGTCCTGCCGGCACGTGATTCTGTTTACGAGGCGAACGTCGCCGGAAATCGCTCTGTGGTGGCAAACGAGGGCACCTGGTCGAGCCGCGACCGGAGGTCGCTCAAGCGCGATTCGATGCGTGCCCGGTCGCCGTCGCTCAGACCGGAGATTTTGGATAGCAGGGCGTTGGCAGTTGCGTGCGCTTTTTCGGCCAGGGCGAAGTAGGGAGAAGTCCTGGCGGTCAACAGGTTGCCGAGGGCAATTCCACGGTCGAGTTCACGGTTGACGAGCACCAGCAGATCCTGATCGGTCCGGCGCCGGATCGACACGAGTTTTTGAGTGCGTTCGGACATGGGTAGCCCCTTAATATCGCAAAATCCTTACGGGTGGTTGACCGCGGTAAATTCGTTGACCGTCGCAATTAAAGACGCAAACATGAACGCTTTTGTTCAACGAGATCCCGGGCAAACCGTCGGAACCGTCTGGCTTTGGCTCCTTACCCTCTAAGACGGAACAGACCGGCTACGGTTAGCGGGAGATGATTTCACGTTACCGTTACTGATCCGGCGGATCGTTATGGTCTCCGGAATATACCTTCGCACAACGCGGTGCAGCGTTCCACGTGAGCGAGCAGAACATCGTCGTCCACCGGTCTCAAACGGGCGAGTCGAACGATCCACTCCGGCGGGCACGCGGACTGGCCGTTGCCGCGGATTCCGATCGGCCTGATCGGTGCACGTCCAGCCATTTAGATTCCATCTCCAGCTTTCAGGCGAACCGGGTCCCCCTGGACCCGCTGCTCGCGCCGGTCGTAATGCCTCCAGAAACGGGGAGGCCGACGAGGGCGTCGGCGCGGACCGGGGGTCCGCCTACAAACACATGCTGCAGGTAGTCGTTTAGGTGAATGAACACGAAATTCGGGAGCTAGTTGCGGCACGAGTAATCGACTTACTAAGAATCCACCCGGCACTCATTGGCGGTTGTCGTCGACTTGGACCGTCTAACTACTATCTTGACTAGTTTTGTAACAAGATAGATCGGGTATAAGACGCAAACTGCAACACCACTGGCGATAGCGGCTATCGCCACGTCAAGAGTGTCGTGCGCCGAGGGCAAGCTCCGGGTCCTCACACTTATCGGTTCCATCGAGCCCGGCGGGAAGTTCCAAAAGTTCGACGGGAGCCGCCTCCAAAAAGAGCTATTCCGTACGAGAGCTGGCGGCGCGCCAACGGATGCTCGGGGCCAGCATTTAGCGCTAAACTAAAGCGTTGATGAGGCACTCCAACGATCCTGTATCAAGACGCAACTGGCTGGGGCTGGCATCGGCGGCCTCGGTTTCGGCCGGTTTTCTGGAGGCGCAGCCTGCGGCCCCAAGCGGGACGGCGGGCACGCGCGTCTACAACATTGTTGATTTCGGCGCCAAAGGCGACGGCAAAACGCTCGATACACAGGCGGTGCAGGCGGCCATCGATGCGTGCACCAGGGACCAGGGCGGGACCGTGCTGGTGCCGGCAGGTGTATTCGTCATCGGAACCGTCGAGATGAAGAGCAACGTGACCCTGCACATTGTGGCGCAGGGAAAACTGCTGGGAAGCGCCGACGGCAAGCAGTATCACGCGGCGGACGCGATTCCGCTTGCGCGGCGATTCGACGCTGGGAGACGGCAATGTCGGGCTGATCTTTGGCGTGAATGCCGACAACGTCACGATCGAAGGTCCGGGAACCATTGACGGACAGGGCGCGCAATTCCGCAGTCCCAGCCGCGGTGTTCCCCCGCCTTCCGGACGGGGCGGAGCCGATCGGCCCTACCACCTGCTGTTCCATCGCTGCAAAAATCTGCGGGTGCGCGATCTCAACCTGGTGGAGAGCGCGTTTCATTCGGTCCGGGTGATCCAGAGCAGCTACGTGTGGATGGAGAGGCTGCGCATTCACAACCGGGTGAACGGCAACAATGACGGATTCCACTTCATCAGCAGCGAGTACGTGCATGTCACCGGCTGCGATGTGCAGTCGCAGGACGATGCGTGCGCGCTGTTCGGGAGTTGCCGGTTTGTGACGGTGGCCGACAGCACGTTCAGCACGCGATGGTCGGTGTTCCGCTTTGGCGGCGGGAAATCCGGAGAACGTGACCATTTCCAACTGCATCATCTATGAGACCTACGGCTGCCCCATCAAAATGCATTTCGGTCCGGAATCGAAGGTGCAGAATATTTTGTTTTCCAACCTGGTGCTGCAGGACGTGACCGGGCCGATTTCGATCGATCTGAACAATCGCGGCCGCGGAAACACGCCGGCGCCGGAGCCGGGGCAGAAGGGATTTTTCCGCAACGTCAGCTTTCAGGGGATCCGGGCGCACGTGGTTTCGGAAGGCAGGCAATTCCCCGATATGTCTTTCTCGCAGAATTACCGGCCGGGAGAGACCCGGCAGTGCATCGTGCTCAACGCCATTGGCGATGCGTTTCTGGAAGACATCGCGTTCAGCGACGTCCGGGTGACGCTACGGCGGAGGCGGCACCGCCGAGGAGGCGCAGCGCGAAGTGCCGCAGGTCGCCGGGGAATATTTCGAAATCGGGACTCCGCCGGCATACGGCCTGTATGCGCGCAATGTGCGGGGGTTGAGCCTGAACAACGTGCGGTTCGAGGTGGAGAAGCCCGACCTGCGGCCGGCGGTGGTGTTCGACCACGTCACTGACGCGAGTATCGGCGGCCTTAGCGCACAAGGGAACGCGAAGGCGAAATCGCTGTTGCGATTCGTGGAGACCGAGGACGCGTTGCTGACGGGGTGCCGCGTGCTGACGCCGGCCGCAGTTTTCCTGGAGGTGGCCGGGGCAGGGAGCCGCGGCATCACGATCGAAGGCGGCGATTTGTCGAAGGCGGCGGCTCCCGTAGCCTTCGAAGGAGGAGCGGGCAAGGGCGCGGCGAAGGTGCGCGCGTGAGTCGAACCGCAGGCTGCCTTCTGCTGGTGCTCGCCGCGCTGACGGCGAACGCCCAGGACGTTGCGGTATCGCATGCCGGCGGCTTCTGGACGATCCATGGCCGAAAGAACACAGTCGAGCTAAACGAGCGCGACCTGGCGGTGACCATTCACGCCGGACCGGTGACCTGGAAAATGGTGCCATCGTCCAACCAGGACATGCTCGTGGGGGCGGGCGGCGACCGGTTTTGGGTGCGCCTGGCGGACGCGGGCCGCGTGCAGATCGCTCCTTACCGGACGGGATATGCCACCGGTGTCCGGATGATTCTCGATGGGTTCCGCGGCACGGGCCAAAAGCGCCTGGAGCGCCCCTGGACGTGCGCGTGGTCCTGACGATGTGCCTGCAGGGCGCGGACGAAGACCTGGTCTCCGAAGCCATGGTCAACGAAGGCAGCGCCGTGGTGAAGGAACTCCACTGGCCCACCGCGATGGATGGCCGCGATGTGGATTACACGGTCCTCTCCAGCGACAACGGCACGCTGCTGCCGCGCAACTGGCCCAAACCCTACCATCCCATCCAGAGAGCGGCGGGCGATCATAGCATCATCCAGAGTCACCTGATCGAGAGCTGGTCCATGTCGTGGTGGGGATTCGAGAAGGGCGATTCGGCCATGATCGTGATCGTGGATACGCCGGACGACGCGGCGTACACGTTCCACCACCCGGCAGGCGGGCCAACGTCGATCGGGCCGAGCTGGCGCGCGCAACTGGGGCGGTTCGGCTATCTGCGCAGCGTGCGCATGGGCTTCCTTCCGAAGGGCAACTATGTGGACCTGGCCAAGCGGTATCGCAGATATGTGCAGGATTCGGGGCTGTTCGTTTCGTTGCGGGAGAAGATCGCGCGCCAGCCGCTGGTCAAAAGCCTGATCGGGAATCCGTTTATCGGGGCCAGCGTCCTGCGGAATAAGCGGCCGGGCGCGGCGACTTACGATGCGGCCCATCCGGAGAGCAATCGCCGCCTGACCACATTCGAACAGAATATCCAGCGGCTGCGCGAGATGAAGGCGCAGGGGTGGGAACACCTGAATGTGAGCCTCTCGGGCTGGCTGAATCACGGCTACGACCGGCAAACACCCGATGCGTTACCGCCTCCGGCGGAAGCCGGCGGATGGGCCGGCATGAAAGCGTTCTTCGATGCCTGCCGCGAGCTTGGCTACACCTGCTGGCTGCACGATCAGTATCGCGATTATTATACGGACGCACCCTCGTGGAATCCCGATTTTGCGGTTCATGCAGAGGACAATGTGAGCCCTCCGGACGCCTTTCCAGGCACGCGTTTCAAGGACGATTGGAAGGATGGCTACATCCCGATGATGGACCATTGGGACGGCGGCGCTCAGGGGTATCTGAACAACCGGTTCATGCTGGGCCACCTGGTGAAGAACTACCAGGCAATTTTCGAGCACGGGATTCATCCGCAGGGGAGCTACCAGGACGTGTTCGGGTATATTCCGCCGGACGAGGATTTCAACCCCAACCACCCCAGCACGCGGACCGATTCGATGAACGCGCGGGCGGCGGTGCTGGAGTGGGTGCGGAATAACCTGGGCATTGTGGGAACGGAAGCCGGGTCGGACTGGCTGGTGCCGTATGTGGATTATACGACGTCGCGATTCAATCGCGGCGCCAATACCGGGACCGACCCGGACCACCAGGATGCCATTCCGATTCCGCTATACGAGCTGGTCTATCACGATGCGGTGGTGACCGCGGCCACGCCCAATAATCTGCGGTCGTTCCTTCATGGCAACGCGCCGCAGATGGGGTATGGAAGAACGGATGCCGACGCCGCGCAGGTGCGGCGCATGGCCGCGCTGCACGCGCGCGTAGGCCTGCTGGAGATGACCCGGCACGAATTTCTGGACTCCTCGCGCCAAAAGGAGAGGACCACGTTTGCCGACGGCACGACGGTGACCGTGGACTGGGCAGCGAAGACGGTGACGATCGTGCCGGACGTGGCGGCGAAGTGACTGGCTACGCGGACTCGCGTGCCGGCGCCGGGTAGCTCGCGGCATTCGTTCCGCCGGTCAGGTGCGTCTGCTCAAACCTGCGGTTGGAGAGCAGGTTGGCCGGCATCGGTGCCGCCAGCATCGGGAACGAAACCGCGAACTTTACAAACGTCATCCTCCTGATGCGACAAGCGCAAAGCTTACGGAAAGATTTCACGGTCCGCCCGCCGGACTCTCATCCGCGCGCGCGATTGCTTCGCCCGCGCTTCACTGCGCGGGCTCTCCGGTCGTAGTCCACCGTTTTGTGTATGCCGTGCTGGCCATACGATTTGCGGCGGTGCCCGAAAAACCGAAACGGTCAAGCCTGCAAGAACGGGCTTTCAACCGGTCCAAACCGGTCCTTCAGAATTCTCGAGATTGACCGGCCAATCTTTCCTCATTTTTCGGCTGTAGCGATTTGCGCGAACTGATCCGCTACGGCGCGGAGGCGCCGATCGAGAAGATGGAACTGGCTCCGGGCATTTTCATCGGTTAAGCAGCGACGGTGCATCTCCAGAAGGTGGCGGGCGGCCGCCAGTGCCTGCTGGATGGCGGGAAGGCCGGCGGCGCGGGTGTGCTCGGGAAGAGAAAGCGGGGGCAGGCAGTGGGGCGCGTTCTGGCGTGCGCGATGGAACTCGCGCTGCAGATCCTGTTGTGTGACCTGGAGATAGCGCATGGTCATGGCGATGTCATTGTGACCCAGCAGTTGCATGAGAGCAGGAAGACCGACCCGGCATTTCTGAGGCGTAGGTGTGTCTACTATGCCGCATGCGGCATAGTAGAGCACAGTTTCGCCACGCACCTTGTGGAAGGGGGAGCCGATCTGCCTACCGTACAGGCACTGCTTGGGCACGTCGACCTCAAGCCTACCTCGATTTACCTGCATCTCTCCGAGCGCCATCTCCGGGCGGCCGGCACCCCGCTCGATAATGCCGAACTGTCGAGCCTGGATCAGGTGAAACGGTCACGGAGGCTCCACAAGAGATGACACGGCCACCTTTCGAGGTGGCCGATATCATCCGCGCGCATGGCAACAGCCTAATCGAGAAGAGCCGGTCCTGGCTGACTTGGCTCCACGTCCGCGTGCTTTTTGCCATCGAGCATTGCCGCGCTGCTACGCTCAGCGGTCATCTGGACCGCTGCCGTCAATGCGGCCATGAGGCCATCTCTTTCAACTCCTGCCGCTCCCGGCACTGTCCCAAGTGCCAAACCAACGCTCGCGACAAGTGGCTCGCCGGACGCACTCAGGAACTGCTGCCGATCAACTACGTTCACGTCGTCTTTACCATTCCGCACCAGTTGTCGTGGCTGGCCCTGCAAAACAAGAAAGTCGTCTACGACCTCCTGTTCCGTGCCAGCGCCGCCACCCTGCTAGAGATCGCCGCCGATCCAAAGCATCTTGGAGCCGAGATCGGTTTCCTCAGTGTGCTCCACACATCACCCGCACATCCACTGCGTGATTCCCTCCGGTGGTCTCGCAGCCGATCACCAACGCTGGGTACACCCGCGGTATCCGTTCTTCCTGCCGATAAAAGTGCTGGGCCGCGTCTTTCGCGGCACGTTCATCGCCGGGCTCAAGCAAGCTTTCGGTGACGGCAAACTACTGTTCCCCGGAAGCCTCAAAGGACTCGGCGAGCAGAAAGCCTTCCATGCGTTTCTGCGCCCGCTGTTCCGTCAGGACTGGGTGGTCTACGCCAAACGACCCTTCGGAGGGCCGGAACATGTCCTCCACTACCTGGCGCGCTATACACATCGCGTCGCCATCTCGAATCACCGGATCGTCAACTTTGCCGACGGCAAGGTCACGTTCCGCTGGAAAGACTACGCGCACAAGGGCAAGCAACGACTGATGACTGTAACCGGTGAGGAGTTCTTGCGGCGGTTCCTACTCCACACCTTGCCTCGGGGCTTTGTGCGCATCCGCTTCTGCGGCTTCCTCGCCAACCGGCGTCGCCGAGAACTCCTGCCGCTCTGCCGTCGGTTACTGAATGCCGCCCCCTTGACCCGTTCGACAACGCCGGCGCCCTGCGAACCAAAGATCTCAGGAAGTTGGACTTGTCCGCGTTGTGGCGGCACGATGGCGCTCATCGAAAGGCTTACTCCCAAACAGATTCGCCGGAGATCTGCTGAGCGGGAGTGCGTCGCTGACACCTCATAGCCGACATCCATCCACGAACAACCGGCGTGCTCCGGCACGCACAGAAGGCGTGTGTCCAGATCCTCTAGAAAGCCTGTCTGCGACACGAAATTACACCCTCAAGAAGCTCCAACCCACCTCATTGTCTTGGCACCGCTGCCGCAGAGTCTAATTCGGGCTCTCTCCGTTACCACGGCAGACCACGTTCGAGGCATTCCGCGGATTCAACGCCCATCGCCCTGCCGCGTCCGCCGCAAACGCGGGCGGCTTCCTTCAAACGTCTCTATCCGAAGTGACCCGGCGATCTGGATTCAGCCGTTCCTCAGCATTCCTGCGCCGGGTCACTCCAGATAGAGTCATAGCGT
>CAVVLD010000012.1:0-14191 GCA_963748795.1 uncultured Solibacteraceae bacterium | reverse complement strand
GCCTTCCAGTTCCTGGCGCCAGTGCGCCACATCGCCCGCGGGGCCGTAGCAGTAAATCATGCGGAGCGGCGTATCGCCCACATTGGTGAGCTGGTGAAACACGCGATGGGGAATATAGACGGCCTGTCCGGTGGAGAGCTTCATGCGCTCCTCTCCCAGGCACATTTCGCCCTGGCCTTCCAGAATAAAGTAGATCTCTTCCTGTTCCTGGTTGTGCCACGGCACCTGCCCGCCGTTCGGTTCGAGCATGACGTGGCCCATGGAAAAGTTGGTGGCCTGGATGGGGCTGGCTCCGCCTACCAGGTTCTGCGTGCGGCGTCGCGCCGGATAGGTGCGTCCGGTCAGTAAAGAAAGATCGGCAATAGTCATGAAGCGCTTTTTCCTTTTCGGAAGCGGTCTCCTATGAAATAGGCTACTACTCCGGCGGCGATCAATAGCAGGCCTAATTGGAGCGAATTGATCGGACCGAGCGGTTCGTTTTCCGTGCGCGCCGCCGTGAGTACCAGCAGCACCAGCGGCGGAATGCCCACGGCGATAGCGCCCGCCATGCCACCGGGGATGCGATAGGGCCGCGGCATGGCAGGTTCGCGCCGCCGCAGCGCCACCAGCGCGGCGAACTCCAGCAGCACGCTCAGCCCTTTCAGAAGCACGTCCAGCAGGATCAATTCCACGAAGCTGAGTTGCAGGAACAGCGCCCAGACGATGGAACAGGCGAGGATAGACACCCACGGCGCGCCTGCCGCGTTGCGCCGTCCCAGAACGCGCGGCAGATAGCCATCCTCGGCGAGCACGGCGGGAATGCGCGAATAAGACATGGTGAAGGCGTTGAGCGTGCCGGCCGCGCCCAACATACCGCCGATGGTGATCGCCACTGCCGCCGCACCGCCCGCCGCACCCCCATGAAAGACAGCACGCGCGACATCGGGCCAACTGCTGGTAGTCCAGCGATTGGCATCCAGACCGGTGAGCCCCACCGCGGCAATGGGCAAAATGTAAGTCGCCGCCACCAGCAGGCAGGTGACGGCCATGGCGATGGGGTAGCTGCGCTGCGGCCGCTCCACTTCACCGGCGACCGGGGAAGCATCGTCCCAACCCATGTAATTGAACATGGCCACGGCGATGGCGCCCAGGAAATCCACGTTGCGCAGCGGAATGCTTTGCCCCGCGCCGAGATTCCGCTGGAATACCGCATACACCGTGAGCACGGCGAAGGGAGTCAGCATCACGATGGCCATCAGGACGGAACTGCCGCCCACCACCTTGGCGCCGAGCAGATTCCACGCCGACGTGGTGGCGATGAGCGCGACGCCGATCCAGATGCCGCGGCCGTGCGCGGTGACCGAGGGCGCCAGATGGCCCAGGTAACCGACGAACAGAGTGGGGTAGATGGCCATATCGAAAAAGCTGGCCACGAGCGAAAGCCAGGCTTCCTGGTATCCCCAGAAGTTGCCCATGCCGCGCGTCACCCAGACGTAATAGCCGCCGTCTTTGGGAATTGCGCTGGCCAGTTCGCTGACCATCAGGGCGGTGGGCAGGCTCCAGACGATGGGCGTGATCACGAGGATGAGGAAGGCGCCGGCATAACCCGAGCGCAGCACGATATCCTCAAGCCCGAAGGGCCCGCCGGCCACCATGAAATAAGTTGCCGCGATGAGCGCCAGCAGCGTCATCTTGCGGGGCTGCATCACAGGCCCATCAAACGCGCCGCGTTGCCTCCGTAGATGGCCGCTTTGTCGGCATCGGAAATCGGGAGGGCGGCGATGCTCTGGATCATCTGCGGGATGCTGCCGATCATGTGCGGGTAATCGCTGCCGGCGAGGATGTGATCTATGCCCGCGAAATCGATGGCGAGCTCGATGGCGCGCGGGTTGAAGTTCACCGTGTCGTAATAAAACTGCTTGAGGTAGTGCGTGGGCGGCTGCGGGATATTCGCGCGGCATTCGCTGAAGGCTTCGAAGCCACGATCGAGCCGCTCGGCCAGGTAGGGAATCGCTCCGCCCATGTGGCACAGGGCCCAGCGGATGCGCGGAAAGCGCTCGGGGATGCCGCTGAAGACAATCTTCGCGGCCGCGAGCGTGGTGTCGCAGAGGAAGCCGACCAGCGGCATGAGCCAGAAATCGGTCATCGCCTCGACGCCCACCGGATGAGTGGGATGAATATAGAGCACGGCGTCCAGATCGTTGGCCGCTTCGTAGAGAGGCAGGAAGCGATCGTCGTTGAGTCCCACGCCATTCACGTTGCTGAACAGCATGGCGCCGCGCAAGCCCAGTTGGCGGCAGGCGCGCTCCAGTTCCTTTACCGAAGCGGCGGGATCGTTCAGCGGCAGCGTCGCCAGGGCGGTGAACCGGCCGTTCTTGCGCGCGATCACCTCCGCGAAAGCGTCGTTGACCATGCGCGGCGAAGCGTACGGCCGTCTCGGGCTTCTCCACGTGCGTGCCGGGTGTGGTGAGCGTAACCATCTGCGTGGCAACGCCGTGTTCGATGAGCACCTGCTCGCGGTAATCGATATCGCGATGGCCGGGGACGCAGATGTTGTAGTCGCCGGGATAGTAGATGCGCGGGTTGCCGTCTTCGTCGATGGTGACCTCGACGGCGCTCGATCCGGAGCGCAGCGCGTCCAGGTAGACCGGCGGATAGTAGTGGTTGTGAAAATCAATGATTCGCATGAGAGATCCAGAAGTAGTAGACCGGCAATCCTAACACGACCAGGAGCAGTCCCGTGGCCGCCTGCCCGGGGTTGGCCGCGATCGAGATGCCGGCGACAATGACGGCGGCGGCGGCGAACACAATCTGCACCCACGGATACCCCCACGCGCGATAGACCGGCTTATACGCGGGATTGCGGCGCAGCCTGATGAGCCCGATGCTCATCAGGGCGAAGAAGAGCCACTCGGTGTAGACCACGCGCGTGAACAGGGCCCGGTACGTGCCGGTGGCGACCAGGGCACAGGACCAGACGGCCTGAATGGCGATCGCCCGCCCGGGCGTGTGGAAGCGCGGATCGATGCGCGCCAGCCAGTGAAATGCCAGGCCGTCTTCCGCCATCGCCAGGTAGGTGCGCGGTCCGGCCAGAATCACGCCGTTCAATACGCCCACCGCGGAGAGCACCACCAGCGCCGAAATCAGCGCGGCGCCGCGCCCGCCGGCCATGGCGAAAGCCGCGTCCGCCGCCACGCGCGTGGAGGACGTGACTTTCTCGAGGGGCAGCAGGTACAGATACGCGGCGTTCAGCGCTACGTAGGCCGTAGTGACCACCAGCGCGCCGATGAGCAGCGCGCGCGGGATAGTCCTGGCCGGGTCGCGCGTTTCGCCCGCCGTGTAGGTGACCATGTGCCATCCTCCGAAAGCGAACAGCGCCGCGCTCACGCCCAGCACGAACTCGCGAAACGATGCCGGGGCGGCCTGCGGCGCGGCGCGAATGCGCGGCGGGTGCGCCGAAGAAGGCGACCATGAGGAGCAGCAGCGCGATGGCCACAACCTTTCCGCCGGTGACCAGCGTTTGCAGCAGGCTGCCCTGGCGCACTCCCAGGTAGTTGATCGAGGACAGCACCAGAATGCCGGCGATGGCCACGGCGCGGATTCCGGTATCGCTCAGCGGGACGAAGAAGCCCACGTAACGCGCGAAAATCATCGACGATGCGGCGATGATGCCGGAATGCGCGCTCCAGAACATGGCCCATCCCCACAGGAATCCCCATGCCGGCGAGATGGTCTCTTTCAGGAACACGTAGACGCCGCCGGTGCGCGGATACACCGACGACAATTCGGCGCACACCAGCGAGCCGAACAGCGTCAGGATGCCCGCCGCCAGCCATACCGCCAGCACGCCCGGAATCGTAGGCACGTGCCGGTTGATCTCCGAGGGCTGCACGAAGATGGACGCGCCGATAATGATTCCCACCACCATGGCGGTCGCCTGGAGCAGGCCGATGGGGCGTTCCAGCGACGGGCGTGGCGATGGCGTCGGCAAAGTGCGGCTACTTCAGATTCTTCTCAAAGAGCGCCAGGATGCGTTTGTATTCGTCGGCCCAACTGGTGGGCTGGATGAAGCCGTGGTTCTCCACCGGATACGGCGCGACGGACCAGTTCTCTTTGCGCAATTCGATCAGCCGCTGCACCAGGCGCACGGTATCTTCGAACTCCACGTTGGTATCCACCATGCCGTGGCAGATGAGCAGCGCGCCCTTCAACCCCTCCGCGAAATAGATGGGCGACGACTTGCGATAGGCCTCGGGATCGTTTTGCGGCAGATTCAAAATCTCGCCGGTGTACCCGTGATTGTAGAGCGCCCAATCCGAGACGGGCCGCAGGGCGGCGCCGCCGCTGAAGGTATCCGGCTGCGTAAACATGGCCATCAAAGTGATGAATCCGCCGTAACTGCCGCCCCACAGGCCGACTTTCTTTGGATCCACGCCGTATTGCGCCACTATGTATTTGGCGGCATCGGTGATGTCGTCGAGATCCTTGCCGCCCATGTGCTGATAGATGGCGGTGCGCCAGTCGCGTCCGTATCCAGCGGATCCGCGATAATCGACGTCGATCACCAGGAACCCGCGCTCCATCAGGATATGGTCGAACATATACTCGTGATAGTAACTGGTGGACCACCACTTATCGACGTTCTGTAAGTAGCCGGACCCGTGCACGAAGACGATGCCCGGTCCGCCTCTTCTTGAAGTTAGACGGCTTGAACAGCCGGGCCGGAACCTTGACGCCGTCGCGCGCCGTGAACTGCACGATGGGCACGTCCAGCCAGGGGTACTGGCTGAATTCCGGCTGCGGGCGAAGTGGTCAGCCGCTTGGGTTCCGCCTGCGGCCTGGCCTCCTGCACGTACAAGTCGGGCGGTTTGTTGGTGTAAGAATAAATATCGGCGAACCACTGCTCGTCGGGCGACATGGTAGTTGCGTGCTTGCCGGGCGCGGCGGTCAGGCGAGTAAGTGGACCGCCTTCGCCATCCATCACATACAGGTGATTCTCGTAGGGGCTGTCTTTGCTGGCGGTGAGGAAGAACTTCGAGCGGTCGCGCGACTGCCGTGTGTTGAGCACTTCCCAGTTGCCCGAGGTCAGGGCGCGCGGTTCGCCGCCCTCGAAGCCGACGGCGTATAGCTGAGAGTAGCCGGTCTTCTCGGATTGGAAATAGACCTCGCGATCGTTCTTCATCCAACCCACGGTGTTGGCGCCGGGACCGCCCACCCAGGCGTTATCGTGCGTGTCTTCCAGAACGCGCAGTTTGGCGGTGGCGGGGTCGAGGGCAAAGATCCAGCGGTCCTTAAAATCGGCCGCGCGGCCAACCACTACGGCGCGGGTTCCCTCTTCGTTCCAGATGGGCTGGCCCAACTGGATGGCGCGCTCGGATAGTCCCGTCTTCAGACCGTGGTCGGCCCATTTGACCTCGCCGGTCTGCGCGTCGATGATGGCGAGGCGGATGCGCGACTGGCTGTCGCCCACGTTCGAGCGCGCGGGGATGTCCTCGATGTATCCCGAATCGGTGATCCAACTCGGGACGATGTTGTTCTTGGCGTTGCCGGCGTCGATCACGGTAGCGATGACCCATTTGCTGTCCGGCGAAAGCTGGAGATTCGTGGCCGTCTGATCGAGCCTGCAAGGTGAAGGCTTTGCGCGCCGCGGGCTCCTTCTTCTTTTTGGCGTCGGCCTCCTCGCGCAGGGCGGCGCGGTCGCGCACAGTTTCGAAGAAATCCGTCTGTTCTTTCTTCAGATACTCCTGGCTGGCGCTCGGCGGGCTGTCGATGGGGCGGCACTGGTGGCAGCGGCAGCGCGACCTCCGCCGCCCTGCCGCCGCGGCCTCCGCCGAATCCACGCCCGCCGCCGCGTCCAGCCTGCCGTGGCTGTGGCGGGCGCGGCGGCGGCCGCGGCGGTCTGGATATCGGTCATCTGCTCCAGGTAGCCGTTTTCCAGCGAAAGCACGTACAGGTTGTTGGCGCGCGTGAAGTAGATGTGCTTCCCATCGGGGAGAAAGTGGGGATTGGATTCCTGGTCGGCGGTCTTCGTCACCTGCTGGATCTTGCCGGTAGTGGTGTCGTAGATGTGGATGTCGCCCTCGCTGGTGTAGACGGTGTACCGCCTGTCGCGCGACGGATCGCCGCCGGCGGGCGGCAGCAGCTTGATTTCGTCATCGGTCAGCTTGCGCAGGCCGGAGCCGTCCCGATTCACGGTGTAGGTATCCATGGGCGCATCCAGCTTGTCGGACGCCCGCTTCCACTGGAAGTAGAGGCTGCTGGCTATCGAAGCGACCACCGGACCTGCGCCGGCTCATACCCGACGAGCGCCGGACCGCGCATGATGTTGTCGATGGTGAGGGCGAACTTCTCGGCCGGGCGGGCCTGGAAGATGAACAGCGCAAGGCTGAGCGGGAGAAAGAGTTTTCGGGTCAAGCCAAAATGATATCGCAACGGGCAGGAAGGCGGCGGCTGCTTCGTTGTACAATTGAGGCGACACCTCTGATGCCGGAGTGTCGGAATTGGCAGACGAACCGGACTCAAAATCCGGCGCACTTCACTGGGCGTGTGGGTTCAAGTCCCACCTCCGGCACCACCGGACCCTTGAATAACTGGTTCCGTTGAATGACGCTTTCAGCTCCGACGTCGCTACCGCTGAAGCTGCGAAGGCAATGCGTCGACTCTAGTAGCCGTCTGCGTGCTGAACGACGTCAGGCGTACAAGAGAGGATCGGTCCTTTTCGGCTCTTGCAATGGCGTCCTAGCTCGAATATTTTCGCGAGGTTTGGTCGGGTCAGATTTCGGCGGAGTCCGCGGTCCAGCCATTCTCGCTCGCTGAAGACCGTAGCGCTTCCCCTTTGGATCTCGACGATGGCATCTTCATTAAACACAACGACGTGCTGAATGTTCTGGATGGTCATGTTGAAGGACAAGATGCGGGCTGGCATTCGCATAGCATTCGCTGGATACATGGGCTGCTTCGCTACCGTAATCATGTCCGCCATAGCAATCAGCGTATCTGTGTACTTTGCTATCCACCCCTACGACCAAAAGAATCCTCCATTTTTAGGGCATGTCGCCGGCGTTCTGGTCTTGATGGTGAGATGGGGGCCGACCGATGACTTGCGGGGCCTGCTTCGAGCATTTGCTTTCCGCCTCAAATCTGTGATATCCCGTCTGATACCCGAGGAGTCTGAACACTCTTCGTCAGCGCCTCAAGTTTCAGCAGATCCGTATCAGTTACCTTCAGGATGAAGCTGCAAACGATAGATTTCAAGCAAAAAACAGCCAAACTCCAGGAGACGCCAGATTCCGATGAAATACGAAGGCGTCATGAAGAAATCGAGGCTCTGAATCTGGCTATTCGAAACTCGCGCCAACGAGTGCGGTACGCCGATTCGAATTGGCTACTTCCCAGCATCGTCACTGATGGAACGGATCCCCACTGTCACTTTAACGGAAAGTTCATCACTCTTCGCTGAAAAGGATGCGTTGAAAGCGACTCCTCATCGAGCTTTTTTGCCGAAAGCAGCCGTCCGAGCGCAGTCTGCTCCAGCGACCACAGTTTACATCGGCGCCACTGAGAACATCCGATGAGCCCTTTCTACCTCGATCCTGAACGCATTGCTTCTGCCTCTGTGCGTTGAATGATCGCGTCCTGCCACCATTCGCTTTAAGCCAGCGGAAATTGTACCCGCGCATTATTATCGCGATCAGGTCGACGCGTGCGGCCGGCTGCAACTGGGTCCTGTAGCCGTGTCCTCTCGCAGTTGTCGAAGACTGGAGTCGACGGCACCGCCTGTTTCGATCCCACGATTACTATGCCCCGGTTGCCGTGTTTGGCAGTAGCCTGGACCGTTTGATGCCGGAAAGCCGTTCGGGTGATCAACGGCTCTTGACAGGCCCAATGGCCCGTTCCTCCGTGTTGGAGAGGAGAATGCGGCCTGACCGGCATGGTCTTCCAATGATCGCTTCCCCGTTGCAAACCGTGGAAGATCGCTGCTTATCCTCTCGTTCCAACGCCAAGCCGGCGCCGACGTCAGGGCATAGCACTCTCACCTGTTGTCGTTCTGGAGTAGCTTGTTACTCGCGAATAGCACAAAATGACGTATCACTCCGTATCCTCAGAAACGGAACGCCCCAGCATCTGCCTGATGCGCGACCATGCTGTCCCGTTCGCGTGTTCGTGTCGCATCCTTGTTCCGGAATCGTGCAACTTTGACTTTGTGAACGCGTTGCGAGCCATACGCTCCGGCGATGAATCGTACGAGTCCGTGTTCGAAGAATTACCCGTTTACTCATTGACCGTCCATGGAACACGACTGGGCGATGGCGCCTACGAACCGGAATCCTAGCGCTTCTACAGCCGAAAAGTGACTCGGCGTCAGTCTGGAATCGCAGTGAACATCACGCTCGGCTAACGCTGATCAGCCATCGTTCAGAGCGCGCAGCGTTACGTTCGATAACTCACGAACGCTCAGCTTCAGTGATCCAGCCGTGAATGCTCCGACGAGCTTGGAAGTATACGGAGTCGCTGCACGGATTGTGCGCGAGTCCGTCTGGCGAGCGCGATCTGCTCTTTGTGCCTGCAGCAGACTGATGCCGACAGGCCGAACGATCGACAGGATTCCGACCAAACCGTAAATGAAGCACGCAGCTGTAGTCCCACCTCGCAGCTCCGACCTTCGATACCATTGAAGCGTGTCTACTCGCCAACATGCAGGACCCGGACCCGCAGTTCCGGATGTTCCCGAACCCTCGCTCGCCGAACGCGCGCGGACGCTCGTTTCGCTCGGGCGGATCGGCAGCCTCTCGACGCATTCGCGGAAGTTCGCCGGGATTCCCGTTCGGCTCCGTAATGCCTTACGCGGCGGACCCTCTCGGCCGTCCCGTTTTCTTTATCAGCAGCATGGCGATGCACACGCAAAACCTGCATCAGGACGCACGCGCCAGCCTGCTGATCACTCAGCCGGACATCGTCCGGCGACCCGCTTGGCGCGGCCCGCGTCACCTTGATCGGGACTGCGGCGGAAGTGCCCGCGGCGGAAGTCCGCGACCTGTACCTTTCCCGCTATGAGAATGCGAAATACTGGCAGGAGTACACCGACTTCGCCTATCAGCGGCTGGAAGTGACCGCCATTTATTTCATCGGCGGCTTCGGCGTGATGGGGTGGGTCGAGGCGAACGACTACGCCGGCGCCCAACCGGATCCGCTGGCCGAGACGGCTCCCGGAATCATGCGGCACATGAATGCGGATCACGCGGACGCGCTGGTCCTGATCGCGCGTCGCTTTGCCGGAGAAGAGGCCACCGAAGCGGCGATGACTGCGGTCGACCGCCTGGGTTTCCACCTGCGGCTCAAAACCGGCGACCGTGTCCATGGCCGCCGCGTCGCGTTCCTGCGTGAGGTGCGGAATAGCGAGGAGGCGCGTGCCGTGCTGGTGGAGATGGCGCGCCAGGCGCGCGCATGAAGGCGTTCGCCATCGTGTTGCTGCTGGCCGCACCGGCCTACGGCGCCGATTGGCTCCTCGCGCCGCCCGCGAGTAAAGCCGAAGTACACCGCGGCGATTCAGGCCGCGAAATCGTTATGGAGAACCGGCTGATTCGCCGTGTCTGGCGAACCGCGCCGGACGCGGCCACGGTCCGCTTCGACAACCTGCAAACCGGCCAATCCCTGTTGCGCGGTGTCAAACCGGAGTGCGTGGTGGAACTGAATGGCGCGGAATGGAACGTGGGCGGTCTGGCCGGGCAGCCGGACTACGCGTATCTCAAAACCGCATGGCTGGACCAGATGACGGCCATGCCGCACGCCTTTCACTTCGCCCGCTTCGAGACGGGCCAGACCCAGGCGCCCTTTGCCTGGAAGACGGTGCGCCGCTCTTCCCATTCGCCGTGGCCGCCCCCGGGCGTCTCGCTGACCCTGCACTTTCAGCCGCCAGAGGGAACCCTGCCCGGCGTCGAGGTTCTGGTTCATTACGAGATGTACGATGGCATTCCGTTGATGGCGAAATGGATCGGCGTACGCAACGCTTCGAATGCGGAAGTGATGCTGAATCGCTTCACCAGCGAACTGCTGGCCGTGGTGGATTCCGATTCCGCGGTCGACCACCCGCCGCAGCCGCCCGACGTGCTGCACGTGGAGACCGAGTACGCCTTCAACGGCATGGATTCCCGCAGCGCGTCGCGCACCGTCAACTGGATGCCCGACCCGCAATACCTCTCGCAGGTGAACTATGCGCGCGTGTCGCCAGTACTGCTGCAAGTGCGGCCGCCGCTGGGACCCGCCGCGGCAATTGCTCCCGGCGACACATGGACATCGTTCCGCACCTTCGAACTCGCCTACGATTCCACCGACCGGGAACGACGCGGCCTGGCGCAGCGGCGCATGTATCGCACGATCGCGCCCTGGGTGACCGAGAATCCGATCCTGATGCACGTGCGGCGCGCGGATCCGCAGGCGGTGAAACTGGCCATCGACCAGTGCGCCGACGTCGGCTTCGAGATGGTGATCATCAGCTTCGGCAGCGGCCTCAACATGGAGAGCGAAGATCCCGCCTACCTGGCGCAGATGAAAAGCCTGGTGACTACGCGCACTCCAAGGGCGTCGAGCTCGGCGGCTACTCGCTGCTCGCGAGCCGCCGCATCGATCGACGCAGACGACGTCATCAATCCCAAAACCGGGAAGCCCGGCGGCGCCATCTTCGGCAATTCGCCGTGCCTCGGCAGCCGCTGGGGCCTGGAGTATTTCCGCAAGCTCCAGCATTTCATCGAAGCCACCGGCTTCGACGTGCTGGAGCACGACGGGTCCTATCCCGGCGACGTCTGCGCCTCCACCAGCCATCCCGGCCATCGCGGGCTCGACGATTCGCAGATGCGCCAGTGGCAGCAGATCACCGCGTTCTACCGCTGGTGCCGCGCGCGCGGCGTCTACCTCAACGTGCCCGACTGGTACTTCCTGAACGGCTCGAGCAAGACCGCCATGGGCTACCGCGAGACCAACTGGTCGCTGCCGCGCGACCGCCAGATCATTCTCGGCCGGCAGAACATCTACGACGGCACCTGGGACAAGACGCCGAGCATGGGCTGGATGTTCGTGCCGCTGATGGAGTACCAGGGCGGCGGCGCGGCGGCCACGCTCGAGCCGCTGGAGCAGCACCTGGAGGACTACGAGCAGCACCTGGCGCAGAATTTCGGCTCCGGCGTGCAGGCCGCGTATCGCGGGCCGCGCCTGTACGATTCGCGAGAAGACCAGAGACGTGGTGAAGAAATGGGTGGACTTCTACAAGGCCCACCGCGACATTCTCGAGAGCGACCTCATCCACCTGCGGCGCGCCGATGGAAACAATATCGACGTGGTGCTGCACGTCAACCCGCGGCTGAGCGAAAAGGCGCTGGCGATGGTGTTCAACCCGGCTGACCAGGCGGTCTCCCGCACGATAAAGCTGCCGCTCTATTACAGCGGGCTCTCCAGCATGGCATCCATCCGGGAGCACGATGGTGCGCTGAAGACATACCGCCTGGATCGCGAGTTCAATGTGTCCGTGCCGGTGCAAATACCGGCTCACGGGCGGACGTGGCTGGTGATTACCGAAGGCCGGTAGGCCCCTTGCCGCCCGCACGGTAAAATATTATCTTCCATGCAAAAAACGATCTCGCCCGCGTCGTGTATCACGGGTTCCATCTCTTTGCCCGGCGACAAGTCCATCTCCCATCGCTACGCCATGCTGGCCGCCATCGCCGAGGGCGAGACGCGCATATCCAACTACTCCAGCGGCGCAGATTGCCATTCCACGCTGGGTTGTGTGCGGGCACTGGGCATCGAGGTCGAAGGCGCCGGCTCCGAATTCGTCGTGCACGGACGCGGCCTTGAGGGCCTGCGGCAGCCCGCCGCCGGACTCGACGCCGGCAATTCCGGATCCACCATCCGCATGCTCTCCGGCATCCTCGCCGCCCAGCCCTTTCGCAGCCGCATCTTCGGCGATGAATCGCTCAGCCGCCGGCCCATGCAGCGCATCATGAAGCCCCTGGCCCAGATGGGCGCGCAGATTCAGGCCCGCGAAGACAAATTTCCTCCGCTCGAAATCGCCGGCGGCCCGCTCCGCCCCATCCAGTACGAACTGCCCGTACCCAGCGCGCAGGTCAAGACCTGCGTCCTGTTCGCCGGCCTCTTCGCCGAAGGGGAAACCGTGGTCATCGAGCCGGTACGTTCCCGCGACCACACCGAAATCGCGCTCCGCGAGTTCGGCGCCGATCTCAGTGCCAGCCGTGGGCGCATCGCTATCCAAGGGCGGCCCGAAGCTCACCGGGCGCCCGCTCGTGGTGCCCTCCGACCTGTCTTCGGCAGCCTTCTTTCTGGCTGCGGCGCTGATGGTCCCGGGCTCGCGCCTGGCCATTCGCGGCGTGGGCCTGAACCCCACCCGCTCCGCGCTGCTGGATTTTCTGGTGGGGATGGGCGCGAAGATCCGCATCCCCGAACTCGACAGCACAAATGGCGAGCTCTCCGGCCAAATTGAAGTGGAATATTCGCCTCTGCGCGGCGGCAGTATTTCCGGACCGCTGACCGCGGCGCTGATCGACGAAATCCCGGTCCTCGCCGTTCTCGGCGCAGCCACCGAGGAAGGGATCACCGTCAAGGATGCTTCCGAGTTGCGGATCAAAGAGACAGACCGCATCCAGACGGTTGTCGGCAACCTGCGGCTCATGGGCATTCAGGCCGAAGAGTTACCCGATGGCCTGGTGGTTCCCGGCCGCCAGAAGTTCCACGCCGCGCAGCTCGATTCCTTCGGCGATCACCGCATCGCCATGGCGTTCGCCGTCGCCGCCCTGTGCGCCGATGGCGAATCCGCCATCGGCAACGCCGAAGCCGCCTCCGTCTCCTTCCCCGAATTCTGGGATACGCTGGCGGCTATCCAAACCGGTACTTAAACCCGTTTGCCGCAATTGCCCGTAATTCCGCTTCGCTGAATCCAAACGCCCGCGCGGCGAGCTCGAACTCGCCGGTCAACGTGCATCCGAACATCGCCGGATCGTCCGTATTCAGCACGATCGGCACCCCGGCGTCATATAGCCGCCGCACGGGATGCTCCTCCAGCCGGGCCACTACGCCTGTCACCAGGTTGCTGGTGATACAAATCTCCAGCGGAATGTTTCGCTCGCGCAAATGCAGCATCAGCGCTTCGTCGCATGAGGCAGCGATTCCATGCCCGATCCGTTCGGCCCCGAGCCCCAGCGCCGCCCAAATCGATTCAGGCCCCATGGTCTCGCCGGCGTGTGCCACCAGCCGCAAACCGGCATCCCGCGCGAATGCGTACACATCCGTGAACCACTCCGCCGGACCGCGTTCTTCGCTGCCGCCGATCCCCAACGCAACTACTCCATCCTCCCGGCGTTCGGCGGCCCATTCCGCCACCTGCTGCGCCGCCTCCACGCCGAACTGCCGGACCGCGTCCAGAATCCACCGTACGTTGACGCGCGACCCCTCGGCGGCTTCGCGCACTGCCTCGAAAATGGGCGCGAACTCCTGGCCCTTCCACAGGACTACTCCCGCCGCCAGCGTGATCTCCGCATACTGCACGTTCTGCGCGGCCAGCCGCTCGATCAGGCGCCGCGTGATCAGCGCATAATCCGCGGGTGTGCGCAGGCGCTTGCCGATGGCGCCAAAAGCCTTTAAAAACGCATCGAAATCCGCATATTGGTACAGCGCGCGGAACTCTTCGACCGGTGTCGCCGGGTCCAGTTCATGCAGGGTTTCCGGCTCGATGGCCCCTTCCAGGTGCAAATGTAGCTCGGCTTTGGGCATTTCGACTAGAAAATCGGCCATACTTGACTATTAGACTCTCATGACAGCCGAAGAGATCGAAGCCATAACCGGCGGGTACCACGGCGACGCCTTCCGGATTCTGGGGCCGCACGTGGTGCGCAAGAAAGCCGGCCAGACCCGGTGGGAGATTCGTGTCTTCCTGCCGCAAGCCGAAGCGGTGGAGGTCCAGCTCGGCGGCGAACGTATCGCCATGCCGCGTATCCATCCACAAGGATTTTTCTGCGTCGTCGTGAACGGCGATATGCAGTCCTACCTGCTGCGGGCGCGTCTCTACGACGGCCGCGAAGTGGAAATGGAAGACCCATACCGCTTCGGTCCGCAGATCTCCGATTCCGATCTTTACCTCCATACCGAAGGCACCCTGCACGAAGCCTGGCGTACGCTGGGCGCGCACCTGGTGGAAGTGGAAGGCATC
>CAVVLD010000011.1:0-24832 GCA_963748795.1 uncultured Solibacteraceae bacterium | reverse complement strand
GGCGGCGATCCAAAAAGCACGCGCCGAAATGGCGTAGGAGACACGCATGCATAAAATTCGCTGGGGCGTGCTGGGGGCGGCGCGCATCGCCACCGTCAAAGTGATTCCGGCGATGCAGAGGGGCGAATTGACCGAGATCGCGGCCATCGCGTCGCGCGACTCTGGCCAAGGCGGAGGCCGCGGCGCCGCGAGCTCGGCATCCCGAAGGCCTACGGCTCGTACGAGGAGCTGCTGGCCGACCCGGAGATCGACGCGATCTACAATCCGCTGCCCAACCACCTGCACGTGCCGTGGTCCATCCGCGCGGCCGAGGCGGGCAAGCACGTGCTGTGCGAAAAGCCGATCGGCCTGAACGCGGCCGAGGCGCGCGAACTGATTGCGGCGCGCGACCGCACCGGCGTGAAGATCGGCGAAGCCTTCATGGTCGCTGCCACCCGCAGTGGATCCGCGCGATGGAGCTGGCGCACGGCGGGCGCATCGGCACGCTGCGCGCCGCGATCGGCTCGTTCGGCTACTTCAACGCTGACCCGGAGAACGTGCGCAACGTCGGCGAATACGGCGGCGGCGGGCTGATGGACATCGGCTGCTACCCGATCACGATCTCGCGCATGGTGTTCGGCGAGGAGCCGGTGCGCGTCTGCAGCTGGTGCGCGATCCGAATTTCCAGACGGACGTGCTGGCATCGGGACTGCTGGAATTCCCCTCCGGCCATTGCGTCTTCACCTGCGGCACGCAGATGGTCCCGAATCAGCGCATGAAGTTTCTGGGCACCACTGGCCGCATCGAATTCGACATCCCGTTCAACGCGATTCCCGACGGGTCTCGCGCATCCGCATCGACGACGGCAGCGATATTCCGCGGCTCGGGGGTGACGGTGGAGGAGTTCGCGCCGTGCGATCAGTACACGCTGCAGGGCGATCGCTTCTCGCGGGCAATCCTGGCGCATACGCCGCCGCCCGTCCCGCTGGAAGACGCTCGGTACCAGCAGGTGATCGAAGCACTGTTCCGCGCGGCGGAGAGCGGGACGGTGGAATTGCGGTAGGCGCTCAGAAGATCAGCTTCAAGCCGAACTGGATCTGCCGCGAGTGGTGGCGAGCGTGGTGATCAGGCCCGCCGAGGCGCTGACGGCGCTGCCCGAGAACACGGTGGCGTTGGGCGTGCCGAAATTCGCGTGATTGAGCACGTTGAAGAACTCCGCGCGGAATTGCAGGCTGGCGTCTTTCGGTGATGCGACGTGGTCTTGAACAGCGACATGTCGAGGTCGGCCAGGCCGGGGCCGGTGAAAACGCCGCGCCCGAGATTGCCGTAGGTGCCGGCCGGCGGCAGCATGAAGGCGTTCGGGATTGAACCACTGGCTCGGGCTTGCCCAGAACGACCGGGCCGGTGAAACGCGGGATTCAGCGAGGGCCGGTCGGGATTGCGGGTATCGCCGTCGCCGGAACGGTTCGAGCCGATCTGCGGCGTGAAGGGAAGCCGCTCAGCAGGGTGGCGATGCCGTTCAACTGCCAGCCGCCGATCAGCTTGTTCGCGACGCCGCTGGCGTCGTGCAGCCAGTGCTTGCCGCGGCCGAAGGGCAGTTCGTAGCGGCCGGAAATGCTGGCCTGGATGGTCGACGTTCAACGCCGACGGGCCCCAATCGCGGCGCAGATCGTTGCGGTCCAGAATCATCTGCGCCTGGTTCTTGGCCTGCGCGCCGGTGAGTCCGGAATTCATGTCGAGATTCTTCGACCAGGTGTAATTGGCGCGGAACTGCAGGCCGTGGCTGAGGCGGTGCGTAACGTCGAGTCTGCAGCGCGTTGTAGCTGCTGTTGCCTTCGGTGTACCAGAAGAAGCCGGCGCCCAGATACGGATTGGGCCGCGTGCCGCACCGGAATGTACTGCGCGCCCTGCGGCACGGTGGCTCTGGCTGGTCGGTGCCGCGGCGTACGCCGCCGGCCGTGCAGCCGGCCGGCATTGGCGCAAATCTGCGCCGGAATGGTGTTGGGATCGACGCTGAGCAGTCCGTGGTATCCGAAGCGAGCCGACGTAGGCCACGCGCAGCGCCGTGTTGCGGTGCAGCTGCTGCTCGATCGTGAGGTTCCACTCCTGGACCGTGGGCGTCTTGGCGTCGGCCTGGATGCCCTGCGGCGCGTAGGTGGTGCAGGGCGTGCGGAACGCCGGGGCCGCAGGAGGGCGGCAGGCGGCACGCCTGGATGCGATCGGCGTGATCGAGAACAGACGAGCCCGGAAGCGATAGCGAGCCGTTGTAGGGCGGCAGCGAATTCAGCAGGAAGCTGAGATCGTCGATCAGCGAATAGTAGGTGCCGAAGCCGGCGCGGACGGCGGTCTTGCCGTTGCCGAACGGGTCCCAGGCGAGGCCGACGCGCGGGCCGAACAGCTGCGTCGCGTTGTTCTTGCGTGAAGACCGAATTGCCGACGCGCGGCGCGGTCAGCAGCACGCCGTTGGCATCGGTGATGTAGTTGGCGGCGCGGCCCGACGACTTCGTTCCAGCCGGTGGTGAATTCGTGCCGGATGCCGGCGCTGGAGCGTGAGGTTGCGGCCGCAGCTTGATGGTGTCCTGCGACATACCAGGCGCCGAACAGGCTTCGCCAGCCGAGTTCGTTGGCGGTCGGGCACCACCTGGAAGGTGCTGACGGTTCCCTGCAGGAACGTCGTCAGGCTGGCGAAGGTGGCCTGCCCGAGCTGGCGCGACGCGGTGTCTTCGTTGTCCTGCACGCGCTGGAACCAGACGCCGGCGCTGATCTGGTGGATGCCCTTGGCTGATCTGCACGTCGTCGGTGTAGGTGAAGAGATTGCGGCGATTCCAGACGCCGGCGGCGTTGTTCGGACCGGCCGAGGTGATGCCGCGGCAGCCCGGTGGTGGTGACGCCGCCGCCGACGACGATGCCGCCCGGGCCCCTCGCCGGTGACGAACGAGAGGTCTGGACGGAAACTGGCGCCAGCAGCGCCGAATCGAGATTGAAAGCCGCGCGCGAGAATCCGGCACGCGAAGGTGTTCAGGACGTCGCGGCGAGAAGATGTGCGTCTCCTGCAGGCTGGCCACCTGGATGCGCAGCGCGGTGTCGGAGCCGAACAGCGGATCGGCCAGCGGGAATCAGGCTGTTGCCGTCGTCGATGGTGTAGGACGCCGGAGAGCGAGTCGCGGTCGCGGATGGTGTAGTCCGGCGCGCAGGTGCCGAAATCCTCGCGGATCGATCTGCTTGCGGATTGTTGTAGGAGAGCGCCGTGCCGCTCGGCAGGCCGTTCGCCAGCAGCTCCGGACCGTTGGCCTGCGGCCAGAACGACATGTACGGCAGCATCGCCGGATTCAGATTGGCCACCGGCGTGTAGACGCCGGACGCGTTCGGGCAGCAGGCCCTGGCGCGCCTGCGCGTCCGGCACCACGCTCACGCTGCTCAGCGTCAGCGCCTGGCGGAAGCCTTCGTAGTTGCCGAACAGGAACAGCTGGTTCTTCTTGAGCGGACCGCCCAGCGCGCCGCCGAACTGATTCTGGCGGAACGGCGGGACGAACGACGTCTGGTCGAAGAAGTTGCGCGCGTCGAGCGCGCTGTTGCGCAGGAATTCGAACAGCGAGCCGTGCAGCGCGTTGGTGCCGGACTGCGTCACCACGCTGACCTGCGCGCCGGCGCGCTTGCCGTACTCGGCGCCGTAGGTGTCGGTCAGCACGTTGAACTCGCGCACCGCGTCGATGCCCAGCAGTTCGCCGCTGACGCCGCCGGGCGTGACGGCGAGCTGGCTCGAGCCGGTGTACTCGATGCCGTTCAGCAGGAACAGATTGTCCGCGGGCCGGCGGCCGGCCACGCGAAAACGTGTTGCCGTTGCTGGTGCTGGTGTTGGCGCTCTTCAGGCGCTGTAGTTGATGGCGCCGGGATTGAGCGTGATCAGGTTGTCGAAGCTGCGGCCGTTGAGCGGCAGATCCTTCACCTCGCGCTCGCCGACCAGTCCGGAGACCGAGGCGGTGGTGGTGTTGACCACGGGAGCCTCCTCGGACACGGTGACCTGCTGGGCGAGTTCGCCGACCTCGAGCCGGAGATTCACCACCGCTTCCTGTCCGACCGCCAGATTGACGCCGGTGCGGACCTGCGTTTTGAAGCCGGTCTTTTCGGCGCGAACCTGGTAGGGGCCGACCGGCAGGGACATGGCTCGAAAGTTGCCCGTGTCGTCGGTAATCATGCGCGCGTGGCGCCGGTCTCCAGGCTCTTGACGGTGACCGCCGCACCGCGCACTGCATTGCCGGACGCATCCAGGATCTTCCCGGTTATGGCAGCCGTCACCTGGCTGAAGGCCGGCGTGCAAAGAGTCAAAAGGATCAGAAAGAACAATTTGGTGCGGGAATAGGCGTTGGGGAGTAACGGGCTCACGCGAACAATCGTATCATCCCAGTCAGGAGCAAAATCGGAGATGCCGCAGATCACACTCAATTTCACATTTCACAGCGGAATCAAACGCCACCTGTTCGGCAATGTCCGGCTGTCGGGAAGCTGGAATTCCGCCGGACAATACTCCAATGCATGGGCGGAAATTCCGATGACGTCCGTGCCGGATGGGACGGGCTGCGATGCTTTCAGCGCCAGCGTTCCGTTCGACGCAAGCCAGGCGGGCGTTACGTTTCAATGGGGCGTGGTGGCCGACCTGGTGGGAGCGCCGAACAGTTGGGTGGTGGTCACCGAGGTGCCGGATGAGAACTCGTATCAGAGGTATCGTGGTTTTGTTTTGCCCGCGAGCGACGGCCGGCAGGATTACTGGTTCGCGACGGGGCGCCGGTTCGGGGCGCAGAAGAATTTGGTTCCGGGCGATGCGAGCCCCGCGATCCGATTCGCGGTGTGGGCGCCACATGCCACGGGCGCCGAGGTAGTCTTTGGCACGCCGGCAGGTTATATCGCCGACGATGGCACCGGCATAGACCCCGCCGTGCCCGTGGTGCCGCTGGTCTCGCAGGGCGGCGGCGTGTGGGAAGGCGCCGCGGGCAGCTTCAACGACTATATAAATCGCCCCTACATGTACCGGATCACGAACGAACAGGGCCGGCAGACCTACAAGGTGGATATCTATTCGCGCGATCAGGTAGGCCGTGGCGCCATCAATCCGGGCGGCGCTTCCTATTCCGGCTCATACCTGGATCTGGACGGGATCGTGAGCTGTTCCCTGGTCGCCGATCCGGATCAGGTCACCAGCGATTTCAATGACGTCGGGATCGTGAAGCAGACGCTGATCCCGGCAGAGCAGTTTTGGGCCAACGAATACACCCCCGGGCGAACGCCTCCGCTGCACCTGACAGACCTGGTGATCTACGAACTGCATGTCGGCTCGCTCGGGTATCCTTCCACGCTCGGGATCGTTCGCCGATGCAATAGCGTTCGTCGACGCTGGAGGACCTGGGCGTGAACGCGGTCGAATTGTTGCCGGTGCTGGAATTCGACGGCGACCTTCAATGGGGCTACGGCACCTCGCTTTTCTTCTGCATGCAGAGCAGCGCCGGGGGAGCCAATCAACTAAAGCATTTCGTGCGCGCCTGCCATCAGCGGGGCATCGCCGTGATCATGGACGTGGTGTACAACCACTTCGCCACGTCGGACAACGAACGTTCGGAATGGGGATACGATTCGGACCCGGCAATCGCGCCGCAGAACAATACCTGGTACTGGTATGAAGGGCAGCCCGCGGATTACCCCGGAAATAGCGACGGCGGATATCTGGACAACGGGTCGTCCGGGTACACCCCGCGTTTTCGCGAGGAGAATGTGCGCCAGATGTTCACCAGCAGCGCGGCAGTGCTGCTGGACGATTTTCATATTGACGGGCTTCGCGTGGACCTGACCGATGCCATCCATCAGAACAACTCGCTGAATGCCAACGGAGACCGGGTCGGCAGCGCGAACCTGTATGGCATCAAATTTCTGCGGGAACTGGCGCGCACCGTGAAGATGGTGAATCCCGCGGCATTTCTGATTGCCGAAGACCATACCGGTTGGGGCGCGATGACGCAGCCGCTGGACGAGGGCGGCATCGGTTTCGACGCCGTCTGGTATGCGGATTTCTATCATCACCTGATCGGCGACGGCAATTACGGCGACAACTACGCGAAGCTGTTGAAGAACGCGGGCTATGGAGTGCCCGGGCCCGCTGCGCATGGACTATTTCGCCGGCGCTCTGCTGGCAACGCAATACGACAAGATCGTCTATCACGAAAATCACGACGAAGCCGGCAACGAGTTCGCCACAGGGCGCACCATCGGGACCGCGGTAAATGGAGCGGAATTGGTGGGCGAAACGCGCAAGTACGCCGAGGCGCGCTGCCGCTTCGTGTTCGGGGTATCGGCGCTTTCGGCGGGAACGCCGATGTTTCTGATGGGCGAAGAGATTGGCGCCGCGAAGCCTTTCCGGTACAACGATTTTTTCCTGAATAAAGAGGACCTCATCGGCGACCGGACAGGCGTAGGGCATTACCTGTTCCGCTTCTATCAGGATTTGATTCACCTGGTGACTACCAAGCCGGCGGCCAGGTCGCGCTCTATCGATGTCATCTACAACCACAACGACAATCGCGTCATCGCGTTCACGCGTTCTTCTTCCACCCAGGAATTGCTGCTCCTGGCGAGCCTCAATGACACGCCGTTCGACCATGGATATTTCATCGGCACCGATCCCTGGCGCCTGCCCGCGGGCGCCTGGCAAGAGGTATTCAACAGCGACGCCGCAATTTATGGCGGAGACAACGTCGGCAACGGGGGCGCGACTCTCTCGTTACCCGGCGGAGAGATTAACGCCGTGATCCCGGCGCACGGTTTTGTGATATTCGAGAGAGTGGCGTAGCCATCAGCTATACGTCCCGATGACTTCGAAGTGCTTCTCGTTCCCGGTCGGAACGATCACCGTATCGTTGTGCACGCCGCCGATCGCCGCCGCCCTGCCATTCACGGTGGCGGTCTTCACGGCGTTCGCGGCCGGCATCCGGAGCTTCACCTGCAATTCTTTGGGAGCGCCCGCGCGCGCCAGTTCGACCGTGGCCACGACGCTCTTCGATTGCGGCCGGTTTTGCAGGTGCAGACTCACGCGCCCCCAGCGCGTGGGAGCCTGGTCGATGCCGGATGGGTTTGCCGGACGCCACCCACGCGCGCGGCAGGCCCTTGGCGAGATAGAGGCGGTCGTCATCGTGATCTTCGATCGCCAGCATCCACCGCACCACGCAGGGAATCGTCTGCTGCGCGGGAATGCAGAAGGTCGGTTTGCCGGGACCGAGCCCGGCCACTTCGCCCGCCGTCCAGCTACCCGGGGAGTGATCGTGGTAGCGATGCGCGTAACAGAACAGCAGGTACTCTTCGATGCGATCCAGGCGGAGCAGCATCTCGGCGAAGCCGTAGGCGATGAAGCCGAGGATGGCGCGGTTGGCGCCGCCGCCGACGTTGGCCAGCACGCCCATGGTGGTGGCGCCGTATGCCCGCATGGTATCGACCACCTTGTTGGCCAGCGGGTGCGGCAGCACGTCGGCCATCAGCAACTCGGCGTACGGCCGGTGCGGCCACTGCTGTTCGCTGGGCCGTTCGGTGCGCATGGCCTCCTTGAAGGTCAGTTTGGAGCCGGGCAGCAGCGGAACGTACGGCGGGTTCTTGTCGTTCAGGGTCCACTTGTCGATGCTCTTCAGCGTGGCGTCGAGCAGCATGTCCGATCGTTTCTTCCATTCGCGCGCCAGCCTGGCGTTGATGCCGCTCCAGGCGCGGCTGAGGTCGCGCAATCCGCGCGCGGCGAACGCGCTGTTGGCGTAGTAAGGCTTCCACCAGATTTCCGGATGCGGCGCGAGGCAGGCGTCCGATTCGCTCCAGCCGGCGATCAGGCCGTAGCCGCGATCGTCGGGCGGCAGCTTCAGGCTGGTGTCGTGCATGGCCAGCAGGCCGGCCGCGGTCGCCTCGATCTTGGCGCGATGCTTCTGAATAGTGGCGGTGTCGCGGGTGTAGTTCAGGTAGCGAGCCATCAGCGAAAGGGTCAGGCCGTACTGCGCCGTCTCCGGACCGCGCATGTTGATCATGCCACTTGGCGTCGGTATATTCGGACAGGTAGTTGTCGAGGATGGCCTTGCACGGTTCGAAGCGTCCCAGTTCGAGGTTGGTGTAGACCGATGCGGTGAAAATATCCTGGAAGCCGTCGTATTCCGAGCCGTAGTAATCGCGATCCACCGCGCCGTACTTGGGGTACACGCCGCCGGGCCGCACCATAATCTCCTTGGCGACGGCGTGCTGGGACATATCTATCCACGACTGGTCGGGCAACGTAGTAGGAGCGAAATCGGCCAACTGCCGGTCCCAATAATCGGCGAACACCAGCAGCGCGCGATAGAACTGCTCCTTCTTGGGATCTTCCTTGAACGGCGGATAGGCTGGATAGGAATACCCGAACACGACCTTGGTCATCTTGCCGTTATCGATGCGCGCGGTGCGATGCCACGTCTGCACGATGAACTTGTCATGCGCCTCCACGTCGCCGAACACCAGCACGTCGATGTAAGACTGGTCGCTGATGGGAAAAATCTTGTGGACGGCGGGCATCCAGCCGCCCAGCAGTCCTTCCCATCGCTCGCGCGTGTTGGCGCGGTCACCGCCGGCTGCGCCGGCCTGCAGTTCGGAGAAATACTGGTTGGGGTGGTACGTGCGAGTGTTGCCGCCGGCATACACGGGAGCGGTGTCGAAGCACTCCTTTGTGCCGACAAACGTATTCCACTGAGTTGGTGCCGCCTCCGCCGGCTGCGTTGCCGCCGCGCGTGGTTGGGCGGCACCGGACTTCCGATTAGCGGAGCGGCATCGCGCACCTGAATTTCGTCGGGGTCGCCGCCGCCGGCCAGAAGCTTGTCCGCCAGAAGATCCGGCAAGGACGCGCCGATTTCCTCGTGCGAGAGTCCGAGAAACGGCACCGCGGCCTGGGAGAAGACGGCCTCCAGGCGCTTCCCCATCACGCGCGCAGCGCCGCGCGCCGGGACGAACGTGATGGATCCGTCGCGGGTGCTCAGGTCTTCGTAGACCTTCCAGTTGGTGTTGTTGTGCGGAAATTCGCATTGCAATGCGTGGCCCGTAGTATCGGGCGGATTGCGACGGCGGACAATGCCTGGGTGACTGCTGCCGATAAGGCGATGCTTTGGAAAAATTCGCGACGGTCCATGGTTTATCTTTCGTTGGCTGAGGAACGGGAAATCAGGCGGGCCTTCTGCACGTAAGTTTTACCTCCCGCGTTCAGGGTGAAGGTATATTCGCCGGGAAGAGCGGCCTCCCGGGGGTACGTATTCAGATACCAGAGCACCTGGTTGATGCCGGCATGGCTCGCTGGAACCAGCGTGCAGACCACCTTTTCCGAGGCGTCCGCGATAGTGACGTAGGGACGGCTGCCATCGCCGCCATCGGCGAGGCACGGCGCGCCCCCGAACCCGCCTCGACCGCCGCGACCGCCGCGGCCGCCCTGGGGCGTCGCAGCAGCCGGCGGGTTGGCCGGCGCCTCTTTCAAGTAGTAAGCGATGGTCATGCGCGTTCGGTTCATTGGGAGTGGTGGGGTAGCGGTCGCCCAGCAGGCGGTAATTGCCGAAGCTGCCCTCATGGCGCTCGGCAAAAGAGCGGATGGGAAGCAGCGCGGCTTCGTTCGAAAGAGCCGCGGTGAGACCGCGCAACGGGACGATATTCGTGACCCAAACGCCGCGGCCATAGGTGCCGACCACCAGGTCGCCTTCGCGCGGATGCACCAGCAGATCGGTGACCGGCGCCGGCCCCATGTTGGAACGGAATGAGTCCCAGTGGGCACCGCGATCGAACGACACATACACGCCCGCGCTGGTGCCCAGGAACAGCAGGTTCGGATTGACAGTGTCCTCGACGATGGAGGTGGCTTCGGCCACATCCGGGAGGCCGGTTTCAATGCGCGTCCAGACGGCGCCGAAATCCGTGGTACGAAAGACCAGGGGCCGGAAATCGTCCTGCCGCCGGCGCGACTTGGTGATGTAGGCCGTACCCGCTTCGAAGCGCGAAGCGTAGACGCGCGACACCCAGGCGTCCTCGGGACCGCCGGCCGCGGCCACCTGCGAAGTAGTGTCGGACCAGTGCGCGCCGGCGTCGCGAGTCACCTGCACCTTACCGTCGTCGGTGCCCACCCAGATGACTCCGGCCTGGGCGGGAGATTCGGCGATGGTCACGATGGTGCAGTGCTGGATGGACGTATTCTGCGTGTTGATCTTGTCGGGGTTGTTGGTGGTGAGGTCCGGGCTGATGACTTCCCAATGATCGCCGCGGTCCCGGGAGCGAAGTAAAAACTGAGAGCCGTAGTAGATGGTGTTGTGATCGTGCGGCGAGAGGCGCACCGGGGCGATCCAGTTGAAGCGATAGAGAACCGCATCGGGCGGAGCCGAGGCGCCGCGGGGTCCGAGCGGGCGAACGTTGGTGAAGGGATGCGGCGAGTTGGGCTTGGTGGGATCGATGATGGTGCGCGTGCGCGTTTCCAGGTCGACGCGGCCGAGCGTGCCGAACTCCTGCGTGTTGTAGAGCCAGCGGCCGGTGGGATCCGGCTCGTTATACATGCCGTCGCCGATGCCGGTCGACACCCAATCGTCGATATTGATGCGGCCGGACCACCCGTTCGAAGGCCCCATCCAGCTCTCGTGGTCCTGCAGGCCGCCGTAGATGTGATAGGGCTGATCCATATCGACGCCGATGGCATAGAACTCGCCGAGTTTCAGGTTGGCGAAATGATCGGAGGTGCGGCCGCCGTCGTAGGAGACCGAGACGCCGCCATCGGAGGTGGCGATCATGTGGTCGGAATCTTCGGGGTCGATCCAAAAGCTGCGGAAATCGCCGAAGGTGGTGATGAACGGATAACCGGTGCGGCCGCCGCCCAGGCCCGCCCAGGTTTTGCCGCCGTCGTCCGACTGGAGCATGTTGGACCCGGTGATGAAAACCCGATCGGGATTGTTGGGGTCCACGCGAAGCTGGTTGAAGGAATAGCCGGCTTTGCGGCTGACATCCTCCCCTTCCCTGCTGACGCGGCGCCAGCGAGCGGCCGGCATCGTCTGTGCGATAGACCTCTCCGCCGATATACGAAGACGGCGCGGCAAAGGAGGTGTCCCGCTGTTGCGCCGCTCCGGAGCGGAGATTGAAGTTGTCGATGACCGCATAGACCACGTCGGGTTTGCTGCGGCAAATGTCGATCCCGATGCGGCCGGTATTCCCTTGCGGCAGACCGTTGGCCACTTTCTCCCACTTTGCGCCGCCATCGGTGGTTTTGAAAATTCCGCCGCCGGGACGAGCCTCCATGATTTTCCAGGGGAGCCGGATGGCGTCGTACATGGCGGCGTAGAGCACGTTGGGGTCGCGGAAGTCGATGGCCAGGTCTACCGCGCCGCTGGTCTCATTGACGAACAACTCTTTCCGCCAGGTGCGGCCGCCATCGGTAGTCTTGAAGACGCCGCGTTCCTGGTTGGGAGTGCCCAGGTGTCCCAAGGCCGCGACCCAGACGATGTCCGGGTTGGTGGGATGGATGACGATGCGGGCGATGTGCTGCGTATCGCGCAGGCCCATATTGGTCCAGGTGTTGCCGCCGTCGGTAGACTTGTAGACTCCGTCGCCCCAGTAGGCGCTGCGCGTCAGGGAATTGTCGCCGGTTCCTACCCACACTACGTTGGCATCGGAGGGAGCCACGGCCACTGCGCCCACCGAGGCGATGCCGGCGGAATCGGTGACGGGCTCCCAGGTGGTGCCGTTGTTGGTGGTACGCCACACGCCGCCGGTTCGCGCCCCCGCAAACATGGTGTGGCGATGCGCCTTGGCCGGCGTTTCCGGCACGGCCAGGGCGGATACCCACGCGCCGGTGCGCCAGGGTCCGAGGTTGCGGTACTGAAAGGCCCTGAGAAGATCGGCGTAGGTGGGGTCGGCCGGGAATGCGCAGGCGGCCAGGGTAAGGAGCAGAACTGCGGGCTTGGTCATGCGAAAAACTATTATGACAGCTCTTGCACTGCAACCGCTTTCATACAATTTCTTGCGAGCCGCCGACAAATCCGGACAGCCCCGGTTCGGGATCGCCCGCAGAATGGAATCAAGGAGGATCACCGCGAAACGGAACCCTCCACTTCCTAAGCTCCGCGGTTTTCTTCCCATTTGGCCCGGCTCCCTCCAGCGGGTGCCGGGCCGTTTTAAGGTCAAGACCAAAAGGAGAGAATACGATGCAAGCGAATATTCGAATGAAGCGATGCTTGGCCGTATCGGGGCTCGGTGTTGCGCTGGCGCTCACCGCGACGGCGCAGTCCGTTACCACAACCGTCACGGAGGGGCCAGGCAGTTACTGCCCGCGACACGACGGTCACGGGGGTGAACGGTAAAACGGCAACGTCCAGCACTACGGCGTCGCACACCCCGGGGAACACAGCGCGCGAGACCACGGTTACCGGTTTCGACGGTAAGACCTCAACGTACCAGAACGACCGTTCGTGGGGGAACGGAGCGATGACGGATACGCGGAGCTACACGGGCGTCAACGGTGGAACCCGAACCGACACGGTGGCGCGGAGCGGAGGCGTGACCACCAATACATTTACCGGAAGGAATGGAAACACACGAACCGTCAGTCATGCGACGGGATATCGCCGGTATCGCCGTTAAGGGCGGACGCTGGATGGGACAAGCCCGCGGGCCGGCCATCCAGCGGTTCCCGACGCGACTCCGGAACGCGATCATGTGCAGCGAGAGACAGGGCCCATTCCCTGAACTGACAAACCGCCCGGATCCGTCCGATACTTGTGCTGTGAGGCGAATTCTGGTCATCGACGATGACCGCGAAATGATCGATTTGCTTCGCCAGTCTCTGGCGCAGGAAGGCTTCGAATTGTCTACGGCGCAGTCCGGAGAAGGCGGCATCGACCGCGGGCGAAGCGAAAAGCCCGAGGTCGTACTGCTTGATGTGAATCTGCCCGACATCAGTGGATTCGAAGTGCTCCGGCGCATGCGGCGCGAATCCGATGTCCCGGTAATCATGCTCACCGCTCGCGGCGAAGAGGTGGACCGCATTGTCGGTCTCGAGATTGGCGCGGACGATTATCTGCCCAAGCCTTTCAGCGTGCGCGAACTGGTGGCCCGGATCAATGCCATTCTCCGGCGCACCGCCAAGGGTTCGCCGGCGCCGCAGGCGGAAGAGACGCGGCGCGAACTGAAATGCGGCTCTGTAACTCGGATACGACGTCCGTTGTACCCACCTACACGCCGCCAACCCATGCCGAAAGGTCTCAGACTTACATCAGGCACACATACGGTATAGGATCGTTGCTCGAAGCGGGAGTACGTGCGGGGATCGATCAGGGATTGGACCGGCCAAGCGAGTGGCAGGAGGAAGCGCTCGGTTACGCCGAGCGGTACGGATCCGCCATGGGACTGATTGTGGTGCGCGGTACCACGGATTATGGGCTGGGGGAACTCTTCCGTGAAGATCTGCGGCATGAGGCGTGCCGCGCGCCTTGTTCCACCTCCAGGTTCAGATTGGCGCTGGAAGACACTTTCACCGCCAGGAAAGGCACCGACGGACACAGGGCTTTCTCGTTTGCCCAGCTGATCGGTCCGATTTCCGATACCCTGGTGGCCGGCACTTGGCGGCCCGACGAAATCGGGCGGCGCGCCGATACAGTGAAAGGAATAGGATTGACTTACGGGCTGGTTTTTATGCGCAACCTAGTCCGGGACCTGGCTAGACCGTAAGTGCTTTGGCGTAGACCCACCTACAGATGAACCGGTTGCGTGAACGCTCCGTTGCCGGCGGAATCCCAGACGGCGAAGCGGACCCATTTCTTTCCCGTGGCGTCGAACGGGAATGCGGAAGCGGTGGTTGCCGAACGGCGGCAGATCCGTCGCGGAAATAATCTGCCGGCCGGTGGTATGGCCATCGCCCCACACCAGTTCGACGAACTCCAGCGGGAAGGTCCATTCGACTTCCGCGGAGTAAGTGCGTCTGGCGCCGGTGCCTTCGATGGCCTAGTTCCGCAGGAGCACTTCACCGCTGGAGACAAAGTAATCGCCGGCGCGCATGGCGCGGACGATCGGCGACCAGTCCTCGTCGAACCGGGGCACGCCGGGCAGCTTGACGTAGTTGACGATCAACTGCGGAAAGGTCTCGTCGTCCGGATACTTCATGTAAGTGTCGCCCTTCGGCGATCATGTACTTCGGGCCGGGCGCCCAGTTGTTCATGTCGTCCAGCAGGGCCAGGCAGCGGCCTTCGCACAGGCGCTTTTCGACTGATCCACGGGCAGCGATTGATACGACCCGCCCAGGAAGCGGTCGCTGCGGAAAGTGCGCCTTGTCGCGGACGGCGTCGGGATACCCGGCCGAGCCCTTGGTGCGCGGATGCGCCTGCCACATCAGGCCGTTCTCGCGGCGCAGCATGTCCAGTTCCTCGGCCGGCGAGCCGATGTGGTACACCTTGCCGTACTTGGGATCGTTCTCGACAAACTGCTGGCCCTCGCGTGCGCACGTGCGACCAATAGACCGGCTTGGGCAGGAAGGTGATGTAGTGGCCGCCGAAAGTGGCGTCCGGCTCTTCGCCGGGAATCAGCAGAAAACCTCGCGTCGGAGAAGCGGCGGCAGCCGTCGAAATAGACCTTCTGCTCGGCGAAGCGGATCGGGCCGGGATCGTTGGGGTGCGAATCGGCAGTGGAAGTCGGCCAGGATGGCGATGTTGATCCCGAGGGCGCGGAAAACCTGCAGCCAGGTCGGCTGCACATCGATGGTGCCGGCGTCGGTGAGCTGCTCGTTGAAGTGCATGTGGAAGTGGCTGACCAGCACCTTGTAGCCGGGCATCGGCTTGTAGACGGTCGTCGTGCGTGAAGGCCATCACGGCCTCCTGGGTGGCGCGGCTGTCTTCCGGCTCAGATAAAAGTAGACGGGCATGCGCTGCCAGGTTCCCGGCGGCGCGTTGTAAAGCGCGAAATTGTTGATGTCGTGACGCGCTTCGGCGGCGCGCCTCTTCCACTCCTCGTCGGAAACGCCGTAGGGGCGGTAGGGCTCTTCGCGATCGGCCTGGCGGACGCCCACGGCGAAGGATTTCTCGCTGTCCTTGCGGTAATAGACGAAGCCCAGGTTGGTTTCGATTTCGCGCGCGAAGAAGAATTTGTGCGAAGGCGGAAGAAAGGCGAGCGATCCGCCGCCGGTTTCCACGATGCCCAGCCGATTGCGCGCCTTCACGGCCACCGGATCGGTATTCACGGAGCCGCCGAACGCGTACTGCTGCCAGGCGCGCGCCACATCGCGCCAGACGACTCGTCGTATCGCCGGCGATGGCGAAGCCCTTCAGTCCGCCGACGTATTTGTAGGCGACCGAGGGCTCATCGGTCTTGGCGATCGCTTCCTGGCGCAGCAGGTTCGGTGCCGCGGTAGACCGTGTAGCGCAGGCTCGCCCGCGAAAATCCCCATGGTCAGGCCGGCGAATTCCACTTCCAGGCGGGCGCCATCGGTCTTCACGGAGCAGCCTGTGGAGCGGATAGCCGGCCCAGGCGCGGCGGATCTCCTCCGGCTTGCGCGGCAGGTCCAGGTTGGTGCCGGTGCGCCGGGCACCATCAGCGGGGCATCCCAAAACGCGAACCACTTCTCGCGCTCCACCACCTCCGGCGTGAATTGCGATGCCGAGCGTGCGCAGCGGCGCCATCTGCTGCTCGCTCAGGCGCCGGTTACCGGTGGTCACTTCGAATTCGGGCGTGAGATTGCGGCCCAGCGTAATCCATGCGCCGCCGGTCTTACGCGCTGCAAGTTCGGCGACCATGGGCTGGCCGTCGACAATGGCGAAGGCCGCGCGCAGTTCCTGGCCGCGCGCACCCGGCCCAGGAAAGCTCAAGCGCGCCGTCGCGCATTTCAGCCTTGAGGCCTTCGAGCGGCTTATACTCGTTGAGATCGCAATTCAGGTTCTGGCAGAAAGCGGCGGTTGCGAACAGCGTGCCGGCGAGGAAACGAGCGAGTTTCACCACGGTTTCTCCAATTGGCGTATAGTACAAGACTACTCCCATGACTCGCCGAAACGCACTTGCTTTATTGGGCACCACGTTGGCGCGGGCGGCGGACCGCCTGCCGGCCAACCGAAATGTGAAATGGGGGCTGGGCTCCAACCTCTGGAACTACTTTCCGCGCGTGCCGTTCACCGACATTCTCGACGTGATGAACGACACCGGCTTCATCGGCATGCGCCTGACGCAGTTTCCGCAGATCCTGAAGACCTACGACATCACCGCCGCGCAGATGCAGAAGGAGGCCTGCAAGCGCGGCGTGCCACGATCGTCACCATCTCCTTCAACGGCGCCACCCACGATCCCGCGCGGCGCGCCGGCAGTCGTCGCCAATGCGCGCGACGCCATGACGTTTCCTGAAGGAGCTTCGGCGCCAACCACCTGGTGGTCTTCTCGCCCGAATCGCAGCAACGGAGCGACGCCGGCGCTTTCCAGGCCATGTGCGAGTGCTTCAACGAAATCGGCGCGGCCGCCGGCGAAGATGGGCTTCCGCGCCGGCCTGCACAATCACATGGGGCAGATGGTGCAGACGCCCGACGAGATCGACCGCTGCATGGCGATGACCGATCCCAAGACTCTTCTACTTCTCGCCGGACACGGCGCACCTGCACCTGGCCGGATGCGACGTCGCGAAGACGCTGGAGAAATACAAGAGCCGCCTGATGCTGGCCGACTACAAAGACGCCAAGCGTGCCGCAACGCCAAGCCGGACACCTTCGACCGCGAAACCATCTTCGATCTGGGCGACGGCGACATCGATTTCCCGGCCTGCCATCGCGTGCTGAAGTCGCATCGCATTCAAGGGCTGGCTGATCGTCGATCTCGATATCGCGCGCCAGGGGCCGCGCGCCAGCTACGAGCGCTGCGGCGCATACGTGGTCAACAAAGCTGGAGCCGATCTATGTCTGACTGTCTCGCGGCGCACGTTTCTGGCGAGCGGCCGCTGCGAGCGCCTTGGTCGGCATGGACTACCGCATCATCGATCCGCACGTGCACGTCTGGAAGCACGATCCGCAGTTTCCGTTCGCGGCGGGAGCGCACGTGCCCGATCGCGATGCCACGCCGGAGATGCTGCTCGACCTGATGAAGGCCAACGGCGTGAGCAAGACCGTCATCATCCAGGTGATCCACTACCGCTACGACAACCGCTATCTGGCCGACGTGCTGAAGCGATATCCGGGCACGTTCCAGGGCGTGTGCCGCGTGGATCCGCTCGATCCGGCCGCGCCCGACCATCTCTCGCAGCTGACCGAACAGGGATTTCGCGGCGTGCGGCTCAGCCCCGCCGGAAACGCGTCGGGCGACTGGTTTCGCGGCCCGCTGATGCCGCCGCTCTGGAAACGCTGCTGCCGAACTGAAGGTGCCGATGACCGTGCTGGCGCCCATCACGCGAATGCCGGACGTGCGCGGCGCTGCTCGAGAAGCATGCCCGATCTGACGGTGGTCATCGACCACATGGCCGACTGCCCGATCGACCAGCCGGCCGAACTGGAAAAGCTGATCGCGCTGAAGCGCTATCCCAACTGTTTTCGTGAAGATTTCGCACACCTGGTCGATCTCGAAGCAGCCGTATCCCTGGCTGGACGCGCAGGAGTACGTCAAGCGGCTTCACCACGCGTTCGGCCCGCAGCGGCTGATGTGGGCCACCGATTGGCCGATCGTCGAAGGCTACTCCACCTACGTACACGCGGCCTGAGCGTGGTGCGCGATGACATGAAGTTCCTGAACGCGGACGACAAGCAGTGGATGCTCAGCAAGACCATCGAGCGAGTCTGGCCGTTCCAGTAGGCTAGAGGTCCTCTTCCTCATCTTCGTCTTCTTCGAGATCCAGCATTCCAATGGCCTCATTGGCGGCATCGGCGATATCTTCATCCTCCGAGTCAGCCAGATCGAACAGGATTCGCTGAGCCTCCTGCGGGCGGATGCTACCGATGGCCTCGATGGCCACAAGCAGCAAGTCCTTGGGAGTGCCCGGGTCCTTTACCAGGGCGAGGACGTGGCCCCAAGCCGCGTCCAGCGCCTGCGCAGAGGATGCGCGAACCGCCTCCCAGTGAATTTCGGGATCCGGATTCTTCAATGATTCGAGAATTTGAGATTGGAAACCATCGACATGGCCCATGGCAAAAACGGCCGTTAACACCCACTCCCGGTCGCCGCTGGCATAGGCCTTCCGAACGGCTTGCGCATGCCACTCTTCGGGGTTTCGTATCGATGCCTCCAAAGCGCGGCGTCGGACCTCTTTGGGAGTGTTCTCATCGTCAACGATCTGGTGGAGCGAATCGCGGATTCTGTCGAACATCTCTTCGGTGATCGGCGACTCCTCCGGATCGTCGAATTCGTCGATGCTGATCTGTTCCAGGACCGGTCCGAAGGAAATAGCCGCTCTGGCCCGGAGTTCGTCCGATTCAAGGGGGCTGCGCAGGATAGCCAGCAGGGCTACTGCCAGTTCGTTATTTATCACAACAATTTCACCGGCGAAATCGGCGGCAGCGATCCGATCAGGCTCGGCGGCCCGGGGATCGGTCAGAACCTTCTGAATGTCCATGGCGGCGCTTTCCGGCCACTCCCATGGCGCGATGGCGGACAAAGTATTGATATCCACGGCACTATCTTACCGGAGAACCCCCGCAGCGACTAGCCCGCGCGAAGGGCGGCCACGGGGTCGACTCTCGAGGCGCGGCGGGCCGGAAGGTATCCCGCGGCCAGCGCCACCGCAGTCAAGACCGCGATCATGCCGAGGAAGGTGACTGGATCGGTGGCCGTGACCCCGAACAGCAGGCCGGCCAAAGCCCGCGTCAGGATGCAGGATCCGGCCACGCCGATCAGCATGCCCCCGCCGGTGAGGCCGAGCGTCTGGAGCAGGATGCGCCTCCGCAGAACGCCCGCGGACGCGCCCAGCGCCATGCGAATCCCGATCTCCTGCGTCCTCTGCGTTACCGAATACGAAATCACTCCGTAGATTCCCAGCGCCGACAAAATCAATGCAAACCCGGCAAAGCCGGCCAGCAGGGAGCACCACGAAGCGGCGCGGCGAAACCGCCTTGTCTACCAGGTCCTGCAGCGTCCGAAATTCGTTCGCGGGCAGATTGGGTTCCACCGGTTTGAGGGCGGCGCGAATCGCGGGCCAAGTTCCGCGGGAGCCACGCGGGTGCGCACTACCAGGTCCACCGACGCATAATCGTTGGTCTGCCGGATTGGCAGATACACTTCGCACGCCGGACCCCTGCTCCAAACTGAGATGCCGCACATCGGACACCACGCCCACCACCTGCCTGTCCACATCGACATAGATGGCCGTCTGCCCAATCGCGCTCCGCCCGGGCCACAGCGTGCGCGCCAGTGTCTCATTGATGAGCATCACCGGAACACTGGATTGGGTATCGCGTTCGCTAGTCCCGCCCGTCTAGAAGGCGGATTCCCATGGCGTTCAGGTAGCCATCGCTCACGATGCGGACGAAAACCTCCGGCGGCGGATGAGCTATCGAATACGCCTGGCCCTTGGCGCCGGCGCTCCAACTACGGTTATGCCCGAGCGGCAGCACATCCGTGAGACCCGCGCCTTCCACACCCGGCACGGCTTTCACCCGGCGGAGCACTTCGTTGAAGTAGGCGTTGCGCTTTGCCTGGGTTCCGTATTGCGAACTCGGGTCAACCCGCATGGCCGCGGCGCGCTCCGGACGGAAACCCAGATTGACATCCAGAACCCGCAGAAAACTGCGGATCAGCAGTCCCGCGCCCACCAGCAGTACGCAGGCGAAGGCCACCTCGGAGACTACCAGCGCTGAGCGGAGCACGCGGTGCCGCCGGCCTTCGCTGGAACCGCGAGTGGCGTCCTTCAACGGCTCATGCATAGAGCGCGCCGGCACTTGAAAGGCCGGCACGAGTCCGAAAACGAGCCCGGTCGCCAGGCTGAGAAGCAGGGTGAATGCAAACACGCGCGCGTCCACGCCTACGTTTTCCAGTAGCGGCAGACTGAGCGCGTTCAGATGCGCCAGCAGGCGTGTTCCCATCAGTGCGAGGGCCAGCCCCATTGCCGCCGCGCCGCAGGAGAGTACCATACTCTCGGTAAGCATCTGCCGGATAAGGCGGGACCGGCCCGCGCCAAGCGCCATTCGGATGGCCATCTCCTTTTGCCTGGCCGCGGTGCGGGCCAGTTGCAGATTCGACAAATTGGCGCACACAATCAACATCACCACACCCACCGCGCAGGCCAGCACAAACAGCGCCGGCCGGATCCGTCCGGACACGTGTTTCCCCAGGGGGCTCGCCACAAACCGCAGTTGATCGCGATTGTTCGCCACGCGAATCGGCTCGCTCAAAATGTTGAGTTCCGCCTGAGCCTGTTGCACACTCACGCCGGGACGCAATCGGCCGATCAGCGAAAGTGTGTTGCCCCGCTGGTTCACTTCCGGCGTGAGGGGCAACGGCAGGAACAGGTCGATGCGGCTGCCGGGAGCGAAGATCGAGCCGAAATCGAAGCCCAGCGGCATGACGCCGATTACCGTGAAAGCGCGGCCGTTCAGCGTCAGTTTGCGGCCGATGATGGCGGGATCGCCGCCGAATCGCCGCTGCCAGATACCCGCGCTCAATAAAACCACCGGCAGGTTCTGCCGGCACTCTTCGTCCGTGAACAGCCTTCCCAGTTGCGGTTCGACCCCCAGGAGCGGAAACAGCCCCTGCGATACCGGCACGCCCGTGAGCCGCTCCGGTTCGCCGGCGCCAGTCAGCTTGTTGTCGCCCGGCTCGTAGAAAGCATAGTAAGCCGCCACGTCCGAAAGAGAGCGCGCCTGATCGCGCAATTCCAGGAACGGAGTCACAGGCACGGTCAGATTCGAAAGATCGCCGTCCTTGCCATCGTTGGCGATCCACACCAGGCGGCCCGGGTAGCGGAAAGGAAGCGGGCGGAGCAGCACGGCATTGACCACGCTGAAGATGGTGGAACTGGCCGCAATGCCAAGGCCCACGATCAGAATCGCCATGGTAGTAAATCCGGCGTCGCGGCGGAAGGTACGGCAGGCGTAGCGCAAGTCCTGCAAGAGAGTGTCGAGGAACGGAAGGCCGCGCTGCTCGCGATGCGCTTCGGCAAGCTGCGCCAGGCCGCCGAATTCCACACGCGCCAGCCGCTCGGCCTCGCTCTGTGGCATGCCCCGGCGCAGATGTTCATCGGTGCGCATCCCTATGTGGGAAGCCAGCTCGTCGGCCAGATCGCGGTCCAGGCGCGAGGTCCGGAAGAACGCGAGAATGCGCGCGGACATTTGCCTCAGTGACATATCAACTCCGCGGCTCCAGTTGCAACAAACGCCCGATCACGCCGGCGACGCGCTCCCAGTTCCGCGTCTCGGCGGCTAGCTGCTTGCGGCCGGATCTCGGAAAGCGAATAGAACTTGGCCTTGCGGTTGTTTTCGGAAGTGCCCCATTCCGCCTTGATCCAGCCTTTTTGCACCAGGCGCACCAGGCACAGATAAATGGTCCCCTGGTTCACCAGAAGCGCCTCCTGGCTGAGTTGCTCGATGCGGCGGGCAATGCCATACCCGTGCAGCGGGCCCATGGCGTCCAGCGTTTTGAGCACCATCAGATCCAGCGTCCCTTGCAGGATCTCCGATTTGTCCTCGGGCATTTCTTCCTCCTGTGGGTTATATAGAGGATACTCTCATCATCCCTGTGGGATGTCAAGAGGTGTATTTACTTCATCTTGACAATCATATGGAAGGCGCTCTATGCTGGCGATGATGGACGAATACAATACCGATGTCATTCAGGGAACCCTGGACATGCTGATCCTCAAGACGCTGAGCCTGGAGCCGATGCACGGTTTCGGCATCGGGCGGCGGATCGAGCAGATCACACGGGGTGTTTTCAAGGTCAATCCGGGCTCACTGCTCACCGCGCTGCAGCGATTGGAGCGCGGTCGGGCTGGCTCACTCAGAGTGGCGGAAGACCGAGAACTCGCGCCGCGCCAAGTCTACACCTACGCGGGCCGGTCGCAAGCAACTGGCGATCGAGACAGCTGACTGGACCCGCCGGGCGGGCGCCATCGCGCGGCTTCTGAAAGCGGAAGGGTAGGCGAATGGCATTGTGGCGGCAACTGGTCCACGGCCTGCGCGCGCTCACCCACCGGCATCGCACCGATCTTGAGATCGCCGAAGAAGTGGAGTCTTACCTGGAAGAATCGGCGGCCGCCCTGGCGGCAAGCGGGCTTTCCGATGAGGAAGCCCGCAGGGCAACGCGCCGGGAATTCGGCGCCGCCACGTCCATCCGGGGGAACAGGTGCGCTCGTACGGCTGGGAGAACGCGATCGCACGGCGCTCTCGGGATCTGCGATTTGCCGCCCGCAGGCTGCGCACGAATCCCGGGTTTACCACGGTCAGCGTGCTGACTCTGGCCTGGGGTATCGGAGCCACCACGGCGATCTTCAGCGTGATCGAAGCGTACTGCTGAAGCCGCTGCCGTATCCGAACTCCGAGCAGATTGTGGCGCTGTGGCACACCGCGCCCGGCATCAATATCAAGGAACTGAACCTGGCGGTCTCGCTGTACTTCACCTATAGCGAGGAAAGCCGCGTGTTTCAGGACGTCGGCATGTGGACGCCCAACACGGCGAGCCGTCACCGGCCTGGCCGACCCGAGGAAAAGTGCCCGGCCTGCGGTGACCAATCGCTTCCTCCCGGTGCTGGGTGACAGCCGGGGCTGGGACGCCGGTTACCGCGTCCGACGACAATCCCGACAGCCCGCGCACCGTGATGCTTTCCGATGGATATTGGAAGTCGCGTTTCGGCGGCGACCGGTCCATCATCGGCCGCCGCATCCTGATGGTATGGCAAGGCCTCCGAAATCATCGGCGTGCTGCCGCCCTCGTTTCAGTCTCTCGACTGGAAGGTGTCCCTGCTGACGCCGCTGCGCTTCAACCGCGCCGACGGTACGCCTTATCAGCTTCTGGTGCCAGGGTGTGGCCAGGCTCAAACCCGGCGTGACTCGGCGCAGGCCAACGCAGACGTAGCGCGCATGTCGCTCCAGGCGCCGTTGAAGTTCCCGATGAATCCGGGATCAGCGCCACCATGTTCGCCGACGCGCGCATTGCTCCCACACTGCGGCCATTGAAAGCACCTCTGGTGGGGAATATCGGGAACACCCTGTGGGTGCTGATGGGCACGGTGGGGATCGTGCTGCTGATCGCCTGCGCGAACGTGGCGAACCTGCTGTCGGTGCGCGCCGATGGACGGCGGCAGGAACTGGCGATTCGCGCGGCGCTGGGCGCCGGGTTGGGCCGCATCGCCCGCGAACTGCTGATGGAAAGCACGCTGCTGGGAATCGCCGGGCGGGGCGCTGGGCGTGGCGCTGGCTGCCGCTGCCCTGCGCATCCTCACGGCCTCCGACGCGGCGCATCTGCCGCGCGTCCACGATATATCGATCGATTCCCTGGTGGTGGTGTTCACGCTCGCCGTCTCGCTGGGCGCCGGTCTGCTCTTCGGCCTGATCCCGGTACTCAAGTATGCTCGGCCGCAAGTATCGAACGCGTTGCGCGGCGGCGGCCGCGGGCTCAGCCAAAGCCGGGAGCGGCATCGCGCGCGCAGTCTTTGGTGATGGTGCAGGTAGCGCTGGCAGTGGTGCTGCTGGTCGCGTCGGGTCTGATGATCCGTACGTTCGAGGCGCTGCGCCGCGTGGACCCGGGCTTTTCGCGGGCGGAACAGGTAGCCACGCTGCGCATTTCCATTCCCGAGAAACAGGTCGCCCAGCCGGACCGCGCGGATCCGCATGGAAGAGGATATTCTCCGGAGGATCGAAGCTCTGCCCGGTGTTTCCGCGGTGGCCATGGTGAACACCCTGCCCATGGGAGGCAACTCGAACAATCCGATTTACGTGGAGGATCAGGCCGCCGCGAGGGCGCGATTCCGCCGATCCGCCGCTACAAGTTCATTTCGCCCGGTTACGTGGCCGCCATGGGGAGCCGCCTGATTGCCGGCCGTGAGTTCACCTGGAACGAAACCTACAACCGTACTCCCGTGGCCCTGGTCTCGGAGAACATGGCGCGTGAACTGTGGCACATCCGCGCGCGGCCTCGGTAAGCGGATCCGTTCCACGACCAAAGACGACTGGCGGGAAGTGGTCGGCGTAGTGGCGGATCTGCGGGACGATGGCATCGACCAGAGAGCGCCTGCCATTGTCTATTGGCCGCTGCTGATAAAGAACTTTGGAGCCGCGGACGAACGCGCGCTTCGGAGCGTGGCGCTGATGGTCCGGACTCCGAGGGCGGATTCGCCCGGCTTGCTCCGGCAACTCGAGCAAGCCGTCGCGAGCGTGAATCCGGATTGCCGGTCGCGGACGTGAAGACATTGGGTGCCGTGTACCAGCGCTCCCTGGCGCGTACATCCTTCACCCTGATGATGCTGGCGATCGCCGGCGGCATGGCGCTGCTGCTTGGGGTAGTCGGAATCTGGGGAGTGATCTCGTACTCGGTGGCGCAGCGGACGCGCGAGATCGGGATCCGGATTGCTCTGGGCGCTCCGGAGAAAGGCGTCACGGGAATGTTCCTGCGTCACGGCTGGCGCTTTCGGGCATGGGCGCGGCTGCGGTCTGGTAGCGGCATTAGCGCTGACGCGCCGGATGAAATCGCTGCTGTACGAGGTGAGTCCCGCCGACCCGGCGACGTACGTGGCAGTATCGGCCGAGTTGACGCTTGCGGCAACACTGGCCAGTTACCTGCCTGCCCGGCGCGCACCAGGGTCGATCCGATAGTAGGCCTTACGGGCGGAGTAAATCGGCGCAATGGTATACGCGTGAGCCCCCGCCCCCGAATAAAGACAGTTGCTCGTGTACCACCAGTTCGATTCCCGAGT
>CAVVLD010000010.1:0-17156 GCA_963748795.1 uncultured Solibacteraceae bacterium | reverse complement strand
CACGTTGCGGTAAATGCCCGCGCCCGGGTACCAGCGCGAGGAGCGATCTTCGGGCGTCAACCGCACCGCCAGCACGTTGGTCTGGCCGCCGAATTTGAGGTGTCCGGTCAGATCCACCGAGAAGCTGATGTAGCCATACGGGCGGCTGCCGATCTCTTCGCCATTCAGAAACACGTGGGCGTTATTCTGCGCGCCATCGAACATGATGCTCAGGTATCGGTCCTTCGCGGAATCGGGACGGTAAAGGATTTGCGATACCAGCCGGTACCGGAAATGGGCAGGGCTCCGGTGTGCGGATTGGCTCTGGAATCGAAGGGACCTTCGATGGCCCAGTCGTGCGGCAGCGACAATTGGCGCCACTTGGAGTCGTCAAAGTCCGGCCTCTCGGCGCCGGGGGCATCGCCCTTGAAAAATCGCCAGCCGTCGTCGAAACTCTGGCGGCGTTCACTCGAAATGCGCACCGCGGTCGACTGCGGCGGAAGCTGACGAGACGAGCGTCAGGAGAAGCGCGACGGCAACGGAGGGCCTGGCAAAGGGGATTACGCATCCCTCCAGTTTTAAGACAGTTACGTCGGATTCGCTCTTTCTTCCCCGCAATACCCCCAAACTGGGGTTGGATACTCACCCTCTTTATTTTTCGGATACATTTATCTGATTATGGCTACCAAAAGGATAGTAATTGTTGCCAAACCTGGAGTGATGATGCACGCGATGAGCTGTTCCCATACGACGACGAAACCGGCCCGAATGAAAAGTAGAACCAAGGGACTGCCCGTAAAGGAACCGGCCAGGGCATCTGGACGAACTGGTGGAAGAAACCCGCCGGCTGCACGATTCCCTGGCACGCTGCGCACCATCATCGCCCGTCTCGCCGCCGGTTACGCGCGATAGCCTGAAGCTATTTCAAGGACTGGCTGACGCGCGCGCGATACTCTTCCGCCTTCGCCAGGATCTCCGACGCGTTCAGCGTCAGACTCCTGCGGTCGCGCACCACCATCTTGCCGTTGACCATCACATCGCGCACGTCTGACCCCTTTAGCGCGTACACCATCTGCGAGTACACGTCGTACATTGGCATGGCTCGGGCGCGTTCGAGGCGAATGCTGATCATGTCGGCGCGCTTGCCGGTCTCGAGCGAGCCGATCGTCCTTCGCATGTCGAGGGCGCGGGCGCCGCCGATGGTGGCCATCTCCAGCGCCTGTCTCCGCCGGTCAGCGCCTTCGGATCCATGGTGGTCACTTTTTGCAGCTTCGCGGCCAGGTCCATCTCTTCGAACATGTCGAAATCGTTGTTGCTGCCGGCCGGGCCGTCCGTGCCGAGGCCGACGTTCGACCCCAGGCGCGAGCATCTTCACCACCGGCGCGACGCCGCTCGCCAGCTTCATATTGCTCGACGGGTAGTGCGCCACGCCCGGTGCCGCGCGCCTTCAGAATCGCCATGTCCGCGTCGTCCACCCAGACGCAGTGCGCGGCCACGGTCCGGCCCGTGAGGACTCCCAGCGAATCCAGTACTCCGGGTGGGGCTCATGTGCGCTGCGCCATGGCGTCGTCATTCTCTTTCTTGGTCTCCGAAAGATGAATGATGATCGGCGCGTCGTACTTGTTGGCCAGCGCGCGCGCGGCCTTCAGGGTCTCATCGGAGTTGGTGTACAGCGCGTGCGGCGCGACGGCCGGCACGATCAGCGGGTCGTCCTGGAAGCGCGTCAGGAACCCTTCGGCGAATTTCAGCGAATCGGCCGGCGTCTTGGCGTCGGGCGCCGGAAACCCGATGATCGTCTCGCCCAGCACGCCGCGCATGCCCGCTTCCTTGGCCGCTTCCGCCACCACGTCTTCGAAGTAGTACATGTCGGTGAACGTCGTGGTGCCGCCCAGGAGCATCTCCAGGCAGCCCAGGCGCGTGCCCCAGCGCACGAAGTCGGCGTTGACATTCTTCGCCTCCGCCGGGAAGATGAAGTGCTCCGAGCCAGTCCTGCAGCTTCTTGTCGTCGGCGATGCCGCGGAACAGAGACATGGCGGCGTGCGTGTGGGTATTGATCGAGGCCCGGCGCCAGGATCGCGTCCGGACGATCCAGCCGTTGCTTCGCCTGAAACCTGCCATCGATCTCCGCCCGAGTCCCGACCCCCACAATGTGATCGCCCACGATCGCCACGGCGCCATTCTCGATCACCCGACGCCGTGCGTCCTCCGTAATCACCCACCGCGCGCTCCAGATCCAATCCGCCGGAGCCGCAGCCGCGGCAACCGACGCCACCAGCAGCAGAGACCTCAGCTCGGAAGCCTTCCTCAGCGCCTCCGCGTCTCTGCGGTGGAAACCTATTGATTCCTCTCCGTGCCGCCTTCGTGCCCTTCGCGTCTCCGCGGTGAAAATGCATCTCACAGATACCCCGCATCGAAAGGCCTCGGGAATAACTCACTCAACCGATAACTTTCCGTCTTTCCCCGAGGATTCACCAGCACGATCTCCACGTCCCCGCAGAATTCCCAGAGAATCTGCCGGCACGCGCCGCACGGCGGCGTCAGGTCGTCGGTATCCGCGACCACCGCCACTCGCCGGAACTTGCGCGACGCCTTCGGTGATCGCTTTGAACATCGCCACGCGTTCGGCGCACACGGTCAGCCCGTAGGTCGCATTTTCGACGTTGCAGCCGGTATGAATCCTGCCCGTCGAATCCTCGAGCGCCGCGCCGACCTGGAAGTTGGAAAACGGTGCGAAGGCATGCTCGCGCGCGCGCCAGCGCCGCCGAGAGAAGCGGATCGTCCATGCTACCACCGCCAGCCGCGGTCAAGGCGCCTTCAGCAGCCTGCACCAGCGTGTCGCGGACCGTCGCGCCGGTTTCCAGCACCTCTTCGTGATTGATCTTCTGCGGCAAAATCCCCGCCGCCATGTTGGTGACGCAGGAAATACCCAGCACCGTGATCCCCATGTGATTGGCCGCGATCGCTTCGGGCACCGTGGACATGCCGACCACGTCCGCCCCGATGGCGCGCAGATAGCGGATCTCCGGCGGCGTCTCGTAACTCGGTCCGAGCATCGCCGCGTACACGCCTTCACCAAGAGGCACGCACAGTTCCGCCGCCACCTGCTTCGGCGACGCTGCGCAAGTCGGCGAATACGCTTCCGTCATGTCCGGGAAATCGCGGCCCCAACGCATCGTCGTTCGGACCGGTCAGCGGATTGCGAGCCCTGCAGATTGATGTGATCGGAAATCAGCACCAGCCCGCCGCGCTGGAGGTCCAGGTTGATGCCGCCCGCGGCGTTGGTGAAGACCATCGCCTTCACGCCGAGCGCGCCCAGCACGCGCACGCCGTAAGTGACCTGCGCCGGCGAATAGCCTTCGTACAAGATGCGCGCGTCCCGCCATCACCGCAGACGCCGCTTCCGGCAGCGTGCCGAGCAATCAACTTGCCCGCGTGACCTACCGCCGTCGACGCCGGCCAGCCGGGAATCTCGCCATACGGGATGTCTACCCGCTCCGCGAGTTCTCCGCAAACGCGCCCAGGCCGCTGCCGAGCACGACACCGCAACCGGCCGGCCGGAGGCCGCGTATGGCCTTCGATAAAACGTATGGCTTCGTCGATCACAGCATCATTCCGGCGATGCACGCCGACATGAAGTTCGCCATGCGATCCCGCCGCCACCGCGCGCAGCCCGAGTCGGGCCAGATCGCTCTTGCGATTCGGCGCGAGCGCCCCGATTCCGCCAATCTGCATAGCGATCGAGCTGAAATTCGCGAACCCGCACAGCGCGTACGTCGCAATCGTGAACGAGCGCGGATCGAGCGTCGCCTTCATCGGCCCCAGCTTCAGGAACGCGACGAATTCATTCAGCACCAGGCGCGTGCCCAACAGGTCGCCGATCGTCGAAGCGTCCTTCCACGGCACGCCCATCACCCACGCCACCGGCGCGAACACCACGCCGAAGATCTGCTCCAGGGTGGGCGGCATCCAGCCCAGCAGCGGCAGCGTGTGCACCCATCCGAGGATCCCGTTCACCATGCGCGATCAGGGCCAGAAACGCGATCAGCATGCCCGCCGATGTTCAGCGCCAGGTGCAGCCCGTCGCCCGCTCCCTGGGCCGCGGCATCGATGACGTTCACCGCGGTCTTCTCCACCTTTGATATCCACCGTCCGGCGGTAACGGGCTTCTCGGTCTCGGGCACGAACATCTTCGCCAGCATGATCGTCGCCGGCGCAGTCATGATCACCGCCGTCAGCAGGTGCGTGATCGAGACGCCCGCGATCTTCACATACGCCGCCATCACCGAACCGGATACGTGGGCCATCCCGCTGGTCATGATGGTGAACAGTTCCGACTCCGTCAATCCGGCCAGAAACGGCCGGATCGTCAGCGGCGCTTCCGTCTGCCCCATGAAGATGCTGGCCGCGACGTTCAGCGACTCGGCGCCGCTGACGCCCATCACCTTCTGCATCCCGATCGCCATCAGCCTCACCACGAACTGCATCACCCCCAGGTAATAGAGAACGGCGAAAAACGAAGCGATGAAGATGACGATGGGCAGCACCTGAAACGCGAACAGCACGCCATAGGGACCCGTGCCCTTGCCCAGCGGCCCGAAGATGAATTCGCTGCCGGCTTCGGTGTAGCCAGCATGTTATTCACGCCGGCGCCGATGGCCTGAAATATTTTGCCGAAATCGGTCTTCAACACCAGGAACGCAAAGGCGATTTGAAGACCCATGCCCCACGCGATAATCCGCAGCTTGATGTCGCGCTTGTGGTTGGAACAGAGCCAGGCGAACGCCAGGATGACGGCTAATCCCAGCAGACCGGTGAAACGGCCCATTACCCGACTACTTCCAGGATGAGTTCCCGTTCGTCAGGCTTCTGCGCGGAAATGCGGAAGGCGTCCTCCACCATGTCCGCGGCCTCTTCCACTTTGTCTTCCTTGGTGTAGTACAGGCGGCACAACACCGAGCCGGCGTCCACCTTCTCCCCGACCTTCACTTCCAGGATGATGCCCACCGCGGGATCGATGGTGTCTTCCTTTTTATCGCGGCCCGCGCCGATCATGTTGGAAGCGACTCCGATATCCTCCGCGTCGATCACACTCACATAGCCGGCGCGCGGCGACGTGATTTCGCGCATGCCCGTAGCATTGGGAAGCAGTTCGAACTTGTCCAGCGCCTGCGGATTTCCGCCCTGCGCGGCCACTACCTGCTTGAATTTCTTGTATGCCGATCCATCCACCAGGTGCTTTTCGGCGACCAGCCGCGCCTCTTCCAGCGTGGCAGTCTTTTTGCCCAGGAAAATCATCCGGGCCGCCAGTTCGAGCGAGAGCTTGGTGAGATCGGACGGGCCGGCATTTTGCAGCGTCTGCGAGGCTTCCATGATTTCCAGCGCGTTGCCCACGGCATAACCCAGCGGCTGGTTCATGTCGGTAATCAGCGCCTGGACCTTCTTATCCATGCGTCGGCCGATCCCTACCATGGTCTGCGCCAGGCGGCGCGCATCCACCTGCTTTTTCATGAAGGCGCCGTTGCCTACCTTCACATCGAGCACCAGCGAATCGATTCCCTCGGCCAGTTTCTTCGACATGATCGAAGACGAGATCAGCGGAATGGATTCCACCGTCGCCGTGACATCGCGCAAAGCATAGAGCTTCCGGTCCGCGGGCGCCAGTTGATCGCTCTGTCCGATGAAGGCCAGCCCCAGTTCTCCCAGTTGCTTGCGGAACTCATCGGTGGAGAGATTGGTGCGGAAGCCCGGAATCGCTTCCAGCTTGTCCAGAGTGCCGCCGGTATGGCCCAGCGCGCGGCCGGACATCATGGGCACTACCACTCCCGCGGCGGCCGCGAGCGGAGCCACGATGAAGCTGGTCTTATCGCCTACGCCGCCGGTGGAATGCTTGTCCACCTTGTGCCCGGGAATGGCTGAGAGGTCTACCGTCTCCCCGGAGCGCAACATGCACTCGGTCAGGCGGCTGACTTCCCTGTCGGACATTCCCGAAAAGAAAACTGCCATCAAGAAGGACGACATCTGGTAGTCGGGAATGTCGCCGTTGGTGTAACCATCCACCAGAAACTCGATCTCCTCAGGAGCGAGTTCTTCCCCGTCGCGCTTGCGCTGGATCAAGTCAACTGTACGCATTATGAGACACTTAGCCTATCATCCTAACACCCTCAAAGTAAAGGAAGAGTTTTGCGCGCAGGTGCGCAATCCACCGTCCCCCTTGACACCGGCGCCTTTCAGTACTAATAAATTAGTATGCGAAAAGCCATCCTGGGTCTGGTATTGGCAGGTTGCCCGGCATTCACGCAAGCTCCGGGCGACGCGCCAAAATTCGAAGCCGCCGACGTTCACGCGAGCGTCAAATCCATGAACCAATATATGCGCACGGGAGCCGTCCGAGGGGGACGGTACGAAGTAAAGACCGCCACCATGGTGGACCTGATCCGTCTGGCGTACGGGTACGACAACGACAAGATTCTGGGCGGGCCGAACTGGCTGGAGATGGACCGCTTCGACGTGATTGCCAAGGTGCCCCCGAGGTCGAATCCGGAGACCCAGAAGCAGATGTTGCAGGCGCTGCTGGAAGAGCGGTTCAAACTCGTGGTCCACAAAGAGGATAAACCGCTGCCAACCTATGCGTTGGTGCAGGGAAAGAAGCATCAACTCAAGGAATCGACCGGCAGCGAATCGGCGGGCTGCCGGCCGCAGAGCCGCTCGGCGGGCGAAGGCGGAGGCCGCCTGATGATGGGGAATGCCGACGGCACGACCACAATGATCGCGTTGGGGCCGGGAATGACGGTTCAATACTCTTGCCGCAATATGACGATGGAAGCCTTCGTATCGAATCTGCGGAGCATGATCGGCGCCAGCGTCGGCAGCAATCCGATTCTCGATGAGACGGGTTTGAAGGGCGGGTGGGATTTCGACCTGAAGTACTCGCTCACCTTCAACGGCATGCTGGGGGGAAATGGCGACGTGGAACGGATCTCCCTGATCGACGCGGTGGAGAAGCAACTCGGCTTGAAACTGGAGCAGCGGCAGGTGCCGACCCCGGTGCTGGTGGTGGACAAGGTGAACCGGAAACCCACCGACAACGCGCCGGACCTGGCAGAGGCGCTGCCCCCCGTGCCCGTGCCTACGGAATTCGATGTGGCCAGCGTCAAGCCGGCCGCCGAAGGCGCCCCGGGGGCGCGCATGATGCGTTTCCAGACGCAGCCGGGCGGGCGACTGCTGGTGGAAGGCATGCCGCTGCACGTTCTGATTAACCGCGCCTTCAATGTCTATAACAACGATTCTGTGGCGGGGATTCCGAAGTTCGCCGATACGGACCGTTATGACATCGTGGCCAAAGCCCAGACCTCCGGGGGTGCGCAGTTGGACATGGAAGCCGTCTCGCCACTGGTGCGGGCGCTGCTGGTGGAGCGCTTCAAAATGAAGTATCACAGCGAAGACCGGCCGGTGAACGCATACGCCCTGGCGGGTTCGAAGCCGAAGATGAAGAAGGCCGACCCGGACAGCCGCTCGTGGTGCAAGAATCTGCCCTCGCCGGCGGGCGCGCCGCCGGGTACGCGTGTGTTTTCCTGCCAGAACGTGACGATGGACGAATTCGCCGAGCGTATGCAGAATATGACTCAGGAACTGAGCTGGCCCGTGGCCAACGCGACCGGAATCGAGGGCCGCTGGGATTTCACCCTGACGTTCAGCATGGGCATGCCGATGATGGGGCCGGCTGCGGGACGCGGGGGCGCGGAGGGAGCAGGCGATGGGGCGCCGATGCCGACAGCCTCGAATCCGACCGGCGGTTATACGCTGTTCGAGGCGATCGAAAAGCAACTCGGGCTGAAACTGGAAAAGCAGAAGCGCAACATGCCGGTGATCGTGATCGACAGCATCGAACAGAAGCCTACCGATAATTGAGTGTCCGCCTGTTAGGATGGTATCGATGAGCCCCAACCAACCCGGCCAGATGCCCAAGATGCCCATTCCCGGCGTGAAGAACCTGATTGCCGTCGGTTCCGGAAAGGGCGGTGTGGGAAAGACCACCGTTTCGGTGAACCTGGCGGTCGGGCTGGCTTCCTTGGGCTACAAATGCGGACTCATGGACGCCGATGTCTACGGCCCCAACGTGCCCCTGATGATGGGCATCAATCGCACCCCCATGGCGTTCGGAGAGCGCATTCAGCCCATCGAACAGTTCGGCGTGAAACTCATGTCGATGGGATTTCTGAATCCGGGCGACAAGCCGCTGGTCTGGCGCGGCCCCATGCTGCACAGCGTGATCCAGCAGTTCCTGCGCGGCGTGGATTGGGGCGAACTGGATTACCTGGTAATCGACCTGCCTCCGGGCACCGGCGATGTGCAGCTTTCGCTCATCCAGACCGCGCCGATCACCGGTGCGATCGTGGTAACCACGCCGTCGGATGTCTCGCTGGAAGATGCGCGCAAGGCCATTTTTATGTTTCACCAGGTAAAGGTTCCGATCCTGGGGATGGTGGAGAACATGAGCTTCCTGATGTGTCCCCACTGCAACGAGCGCATCGACGTGTTCAGCCACGGCGGGGGACGTCGCACGGCCGAGCAGATGGACGTACATTTCCTGGCCGAACTGCCGCTGGATCCCGCGGTCCGCATCGGCGGCGATAGCGGCCAGCCCATCGTTTTGCGGAAAGGCGAGGGAGAACCGTTCCTCGCCCTGGCGAAAAACGTGGTGGCGCGTGCCGAAGAAGCCGCGAAGGAAGAAGGGCCGAAAATCGAAATCAGCGACTAAACCGCTTACTAACGTGCGCGGCTCCGCAGATTCAGGGTCTTACAGAGCCGCGACCGTCAGGGAGCGATCAGGCCTACAGTTTCGGCTTTGGCGGAGGCAATTCGCGCGCTGCGACGGTATCGTTGAAGCCCATGCGATTGTGACTTCCATCGCAAAAAGGCTTATTGGCCGAATGGCCGCAGCGGCACAGCGAAATCACCGTGCGGCCCGCGAGTCCAAAAGACGCGCCGGCCGGATCGAAAATCTCAAATTCGCCTTCAATGCGAATGGGACCATTATTCTGAGGAGTTATCTTCGTGGGCATTATTTCTTCTTTGTAGGTGGAGCCTGCTTGCTCGTATCATCCACTACGTCGCCGTACTTGATGGTGGACTGGCCTTCGTACTTCTTGTAATCCTGGTACTTCGCACCGTCATGCGGATGCGCTGGTCGTCCGCGTTGTCGTGAAGTGCAGCGTGTCGTCGGCGTGGGTGTAGGTGGGGAACCAGTATTTGCCGTCGATCTGCTCGCGGTAGGTCTCGAACTTGCGGGAACTGCTTGGTCTTGCGTTTGACGATGCCCACGCCTTTGCCGTACGTCTTGACGATCTGCAGATCGCGGTCGTCCACCCAGATCTGCGCCTTCGAAGTAGCGCTTGCCCTTCACCATCTTCTTGGGTTTGACGGAGAACGTGTAGCAGTCCCGATCTCGTCGACCTTTTCGCGTGCCCAGGTAATGGATGTCGTACTCGCGGATCTCCGTCGGTGGTCAGCACGAACGGCTGCACGTCGCGCAAATCCTTCTCGTCCTCCGGAGTCAGCAGAATGTTGCTGCAGCGAGACCACGGGCGCATAGACCACCTTCTCCATGCGCTTGCCTTCCGGCGTGAAGATGATGTCGTCCACCAGTTCCCACTTGCCGCCGGTGGGATTGCCGCTGGGATCGAGTTCCTCCATCTTCACGGTCTGGCGGTAAGTGTAGTTGTTGCGCGCCTCGCTGGAATTCGGCTTCCTTGGCGGCGAATTTCCGGATGATGTCCTCAACGTTGACGTCGGCAGGCTTTTGGGTGTCAGCAGGTTTTTGCGCCGGCCAGCCCAACCGGGAAGCACAGCGCCGCCGCAGCGGCCGAAAGTACCAATCACTCGCATATTGCCCTCAAACTGAGAGACGAACTCACTTGCCCAACAGTTTCTTCGCGATGGTCACCAACTGTATGTTACTGGTGCCTTCGTAGATCCGTCCGATTTTGGCGTCGCGATAGAGCTTCTCCACGGGGTAGTCCTTGGTGATGCCCACGCCGCCGTGAACTTCGATGGCTTTCGACGCCACCTTTTCGGCGATCTCAGAACTATAATACTTCGCCATGGCGGCCTCGGTGAGGAACGGCAGTCCGGCGTCGCGCAGGCGGGCGGCGTTGTAGACCAGCAGGCGCGCCGCTTCCACTTCGACCGCCATTTTGGCCAGGTCGAACTGCACGCCTTGAAATTCGCCGATGGTCTTGCCGAACTGCTTGCGCTCCCGGGCGTAGGCGACGGCATGATCGAGCGCGCCGCGCGCCAGGCCGATCATCTGCGCGCCGATGGCGATGCGGCCTTCATTGAGCGTTTCGATGGCGATCTTGTAGCCCTTGCCGACCTCGCCCATCACGTTCTCGCGCGGAACGCGGCAGTTGTCCAGAATCAGCTCGCAGGTGGAGGAAGCGCGCAGCCCCAGCTTGTCCTCCTTCTTGCCCACCTGGAATCCGGGGAAGTCGCGCTCCACCAGGAACGCCGTGACGCCCTTGTATCCGGCCTCGGGATTGGCGTTGGCGAACAGCAGGAAGAAGCCCGCTTCGGCGGCGTTGGTGATCCACAGCTTGCGGCCGTTGAGCAGGAAGTGGTCGCCGTGGTCCTCGGCGCGCGTCGCCATGGCGAAGGCGTCGGAGCCCGGATCCGGCCTCGGAGAGCGCATAAGACGCCACGGTATCGTCGGCCAGGCGCGGCAGATACTTGGCCTTCTGCTCCGGCGTGGCCCAGCGCAGCAGGGCGTTGTTGCAGATGGTGTTCTGCACGTCGACGATGACGCCGGCCGAAGGATCCACCGCGGAGAGTTCCTCCACGGCCAGAATCGCCTGGAAGAAGGTGCCGCCCTGGCCGCCGTACTCCTCGGGGATCTCGATGCCCATCAGGCCCATTTCGAAGAACTGCCGGATGATGTCTTTGCGGAAGACGCCGGCCTCGTCCATCTCGCGGACGTAGGGGCGGATCTGCTCGCGCGCGAACTTGCGCACGGTCGATTGGAAGAGCTTTTCGTCTTCCGTCAAAGCGGAGAGGCTGCGGAACAGCGTCGAGAGTATTCGGCGTCGTGGCCATACGTACAGTGTAGCCCCGCCGCCGGCTCTAAGCGGCCAATTCGGTCAGCAGGCGGACCGCCGCGCCGACATCTTTCAGCCACTCGCCGGGCGCGGCGCCTTCGCGCTCCACGTTGAGGGTGCCGCGGAAGCCCAGCTCGGCAAGCGTGCGGACGAAGCGGTCGATGCCGACCGCGCCGTGCCCCAGACGCGCGCTCGCTGCCCAGCGCGCCGGGCGTGTCTTTGGGCGGCCAATCGCCATCCTTGGCATGCACCGAGAGGACGTGCGGAGCCAGGATGCGGAGAGCCGCAATCGGTTCGCCCGTGCCGTAGAGAATCAGGTTGGCGGGATCGAAGTTGATCCCCAGGTTCGGGCGCGCGCAGTCCGCCAGAAAGCGCAGGAGCACCTCGGCGCGTTCCTGCCCGGTCTCCAGCGCGAACGTCTGGCCGTGGCCGGCGGCATGGTCGCAGATGCGGCGGACCACATCGCGCACGGCGGCGTAATCGGGATGCGACGCGTCCTCCGGCACAAACCCGATGTGGCAGGCGATGCTCTTCACTCCCAGGCTGGCTGCGAAATCGCTCACTGCCAGTGTGCGCGCTTCCCGTTCGGCGCGGGTCGCGGGCGGAATGAAACCTACGGTTGCCTGCACCGTGGGAATGTCGGCGTAGCTTTCGCCGTCGTACGCGGCAAACACCGTGACCACGGTGAAGCCCGCGGAGTCCAAAGACTCTTTCCACTGCGCGGCGGCGGAATCGCTCAACTCCATGCCGCCCGGCAGGCCCAGTTGGCCGCACCGCACGCCCAGGCTGCACACATCCGCCAGGGCATCGCGCCCGGCCCAGAACATCACCCCCGCTTCCAGCGGTCTCAAAGACGGCATACCATTTTCACTCCCTTGCGATTTCGCGATTCCAGCAGCAGGCGCATCACTTTCACGGCGTCCGCCGATTCGGCCGGAGGGCACCGCTCCGGCGCGCTGTCCGGTCTCGCAGCATTCGGCGAAATAGGCGATCTCGCCGGCGTATCCATCCTGCGTCGCCAGGTCCAGCGGCTGCGACCCGCCCATGGCGCTGTACAGCACCGGCGGCCGCCCCAGCGAACTGTACTCGACGGTGCCGCCGTCCAGCGTGACACGAGTATTCCATGCGAAACGGATAGTCGCCGGAATTGTGCCAGCCGCCGGTGACCGCCGCGATGCCGTCCTCATAGAAAAGCTGAGCGTCCATGCAGTCGATTCCCAGCCCGTGGTTCGCAATAGCCCGACGCGGACACCGCCTCCGGCCCGCCGAACAGGTGCAGGCACATATCCACGTCGTGAATCAGCAGATCGAATACGCCGCCGCCGCTCTTGTTCGGCATCCTGAAGCCATCCGCCCCAGCGCCGGCGCGGCGCAACTGCGGCGGAACCAGGCGAAGCGCACGCGGCCCAATTTGCCGTCCGCGATCACTTCGCGCAGCGCCATGTACTCCGGAAAGAAGCGCAGCACCTGCGCGGTCATGAGTACGCGTTTGTGCGCCGCGCGGCGTGGATCATGCGGTCGACGCCGTAGGCGGTCCAGCGCCATGGGCTTTTCCACGAGTACGTGCTTGCCCGCGCGCAGGGCACCACGGCCACCGAATCGTGCAGGTAGGTGGGCAGGCACAGATCCACGGCGTCGAGCCGGGAGTCGGCCAGCACGGCCTCCAGGTCGCGATATTTGCGTACCCGTGAGAAATCCATGCACTCGCCGCCCGTGCCCAGGTTACCGCGCACGCCGGTGAGGTCCCCCGCCAGCTTCTTCTGATCGCTGCTGTATACCGCCGCCAGTTCCACATCCGGCAGACCTCGCAGCGCCGCCACATGCGTGCTGCCCATGAACCCCAGTCCAAGCACCGCGAGTCTCATTTCCAGTTAATTATACGGAAAAGGGGACAGACGCATTTTTTAATAAATGCGTCTGTCCCCTTTTTTACAATTGCTCGTAGCAGGAGCGGGCGGCGCAGCACTCGAACTCGTCGACTACCTTGGCCGTCCGGTCCAAAGCGTTTAAACGTATGCTGGCACCAGAAGGGCCGTGGATTGCTGGGCGGCGAGTTCGGGTCCCGATCGGCTTCGATGAACATGCCCTTCCAGCGCAGCTTCTCGCAGCGGTTCATGCTGGCTTTCTGTTGTCCCGGGCGCTCCATGGTCAGGCCCTCTTTCGCCGCATCCAGCAGCGCGCGCTTCACCGCCGTCTTCGCCAGTTGCACCTTGTAGGCGTTCTGGCTGAGCGGCTGGCATCGGCCACGGCCGCCTTTGCCGGCCGCCTCGGCGTTCGCGGCATTGATCGGTTTGCCCACCAGCACCCTTTCCGCCGCCGCGGCGTGCCACGGCGTCGGCGCCACGTGCCCCAGCACGATCGCGTGCCGAGTCCACCGTGCCCCCTTCATTGTCAGCGCCACCGACGCCGCGGCCAGCGGCCAATCCAGCGCCTCCTTCTGGCGCACTTCGTACGTGGCGATGGGTCACGCCGCCCGGCACCAGGATCTCGGTCAGAATCTCGTTCGGCCGCAGAGCGATCTCGCGCGCGTTCTCGTCTTTGCGGCGTCACGAAGAATTTCGCCACCGGCACTTCGCGCGTGCCCTTCGGCCGACCAGCTTCACCTTGGCGCCGAGCGCCACCAGCGCCGGCCCCAGGCTGGAAGCGCTGACGAAGTACGCCGGGCCGCTGCCGAAGATGGCGTGATACTGGTTCTCGCCATCGGGCACCAGCGACTTGCCGTCCTTCATGGCCAGCAGGCCGAAGCCGTTGCGGTAATACCAGCAGCGCGGACGCTGGCACAGGTCGCCGCCCACCGTTCCCATGTGGCGGATCTGCGGGCTGGGAACGCCGCCGGCCGCCTCGGCCAGCGATTTGAATTCGCCCTTGACGTCGGCGTTCGTGGCCAGTTCGTCCATGGTGACCAGCGCGCCGATGCGCAGCCCGGCGCCCGGTCTTCTGAATGCCGTCCAGCTCCTTGATGTTCTTGATGTTCACCACGCGCTTGGGCGTGTGGAGGTATTCCTTCATCAGGCTGATCAGGTCCGTGCCGCCGGCCAGCACATCGGCCTGGCCCCAGCGCGGGCCCAGCAGCGCGACGGCTTCCTGAACGCTTGCGGGATTGGCATATTCGAAGGGCTTGCATTATGCGATCCTCCCTTCCAGTGCATCCAGCACGTGATCGGGTGTCATGCGGCATGTGTGGCACGCGCACGCCGATGGCATTGGCCACCGCGTTGCCGATGGCCGCGCAGATCGCCATGGCCGGCGGTTCGCCCAGCCCGATGACGCCGCGCTTGTCGTTTTCCGGCCGGATATCCAGGTGCACCACGATCTCGCCGATGTCGCCGATGCCGGCCAGCTTGTAGAACTCCATATCGGGGTTCAGAATCGGCCGGTCTGCTGGTCCATGACGCGCTCCTCGAACAGCGCCGTGCTGATGCCCATGATGATGGCGCCGTAGACCTGGCTTTCGGCCAGCCGCGGGTTGATGATCAGGCCGCAATCCTGCACCGCCATGTAGCGGTTCATCTTCACGATGCCGGTTTCGGTATCCACCGAGACGTCGGCGATCTGCACGCCGCGCCACGCCCTGGTCGTTCATGCCAGGAGCCGGCTGGCGCGCGATTGAATCTCGCCCATTTCGGAGATCTTGCCGGGCCCATCTTCCTGCAGGCGGCCTCCCAGGTGAGGCTCTTGTTGGGGCTGCCCTTTCACGCGGATGTGGCCGTCGACGGCTTCCAGCTCGGCCGGGCTGCGCGCCCAGAGCCGGCGCCACCGCTTCGAACAGCTTGGCCAGCGCGTTCACGCTCGACCGTCGCGTCGAGACGAGACGCCGCCCACCGTGGTGGAACCGCCGGAAGCGGCATCCGGCGGCAGATCGTTGGTGCCGATCGCCAGCTTGACCTGGCCCATCGGCAGGCCGAGCGTTTCGGCCGCCACCTGCGTGATGATGGTGCGCGTGCCGGTGCCGAGGTCCTGCGTGCCGATTTCCACCAGCACCGAGCCGTCCGGATTGATGGTGGTGCGGCACTGGCTGTTGTGCCCCGCCCGCCCCATGCGCTGATGCCGAGACCCATGCCGCGCTTCACGCGTGCCGACTCGCGGCCCGCGCGGATGCCACAGCTTCTTCCAATCCGCCAGTTCCGCCGCCTTGTCCAACTGGTACTTGTAGAGTTCCACGCGGGCCTTGGGAGCGTACTCCACGGCCTTCTTGAAGACCTCGATGGGATCCATCCCGATCTTGGCGGCGAAATCCTCGATCGCGCTGCAGGTCAGGTAGCGAGGCCTGCTGATTGTTGGGCGCGCGCCAGGCGCGCGGGGGCCCGCGTTGATCGCGACCGCCGTGTTTGATCCGCATGTTGGGGATCTGGTCGATGACGTACGGGAGCGGCATGTTCCGCCGGTGGACCGCCGTGCCCAGCTCTGCCAGCCCGTGATGGTGCCGTCCTTCTTTCCGCCGATCCTGATCTTGGCGTAGGCCGACGGCCGATTGCCGGCGATCATCTGCTCGGTGTCGCGGTCCAGGAACAGCTTCACCGGCCGTCCGCCGGCCTTCTGCGAGAGCCGCGCGGCCACTTCGCCCCAGGCGTCCGGCGCGAACTTGCTGCCGAATCCGCCGCCGATGTAATCCATCTTCACCTTGATGTTGGTGGCGGGCACCTTGATGTTGGGCGAGAGCTGCGTAGCCCAGGTAGTCACGTCCTGCGTGGAGGGCCAGGCGTTGACCTGGTCGCCCTGCCACTGGATCACCTGGCCGTGCGGCTCCAGGCAGCAGTGCGTTGATCACCGGGATGCCGTACTTGCCCTTCGGACACCGACTTCGGCTTCCTTGAAGGCCTTGTCGGGGTCGCCGACCACCTTCTCGCCGCCCTGCTTGGCGCGGGCGCCGGCCTTGCTGAGGTCGTCTTCCTTCACCAGGTGCGGCAGCACTTCGTACTCGACCTTGATCGGCGCGCGGCATCGCGCGCCATCTCTTCGGTGGTGGCCGCCACGGCGGCGATCTTCCCAGCCCTCCCACTGGATTTCGGTGCCGGCGGGAGCCACCACGTGTACGGCCTTCACGCCGGCCATTTTTCGGCCGCGCTGGTATCGACGCTGGTGACGCGCGCGTGGGCGTGCGGGGCTGTGCAGGTACAGCGCCGAACAGCAGGCCCTGGGGCTTGAGTCGGAGGAGTACTTGGCGCGGCCGCTCGACTTTCACCGGGCCGTCCAGGCGCTTGATAGCGCTTGCCGATGACCTTGCGGCTTTCCATCGGCGGCCAGCTATAGTCGGGAGTATTAGCCATTTTTCTTCGCTCCCTTCATCGCTTTGGCGGCTTCCAGGACGGCTTTGCGGACGCCCACGTAGGTGCCGCAGCGGCACAGGTTGCCGCCCAGGCCGTGCTTCACGTCCTCCATCGGTGGGGTTGGGATGCTCGTCGAGGAAGCCCTTGCAGGCCATCACGAAGCCCGGCGTGCAGTAGCCGCACTGCTGCGCGTCGTTGTTCCAGAAGGCCTGCGGAAACCGGATGCAGGCTTGCCCGGTCGGCCGAGACCTTCGATGGTCTCGATGTTCTTGCCCTGCGCGTCGATGGCCAGCACGGTGCAGCTGTAGACCGATCTTGCCGTCCATGATGACGGTGCAGGCGCCGCAGGTGCCGCGGTCGCAGACGCGCTTGGCGCCGGTGAGGTCGAGGTAATTGCGCAGCGCGTCGAGCAGCGTGACGCCGGTTCGACTGTCAGGGTGACCGGCTTGCCGTTGATGTTGAGCGTAATCGGCACCGCGCCGGGTCCGACCACGCCGGCGCGGGCGGGCGGCTCGCCTCTTTTCCAGCAGGCCCGTGCCCAGCGCGCCGCCTCCGATTCCCACGCCGCGAATGAATCCGCGGCGCGAGAAGCCGGCCTTTGGGCTTAGCGGGGAGCTCGGGATCTTTTTTTGAACTCACAGACACCTTCCTTTCGGCCTTTTCAGTTGAAGTAGAACGGAAACTCTGTTTATTTTACTCCCGCGCGGGGTTGGGGTGGAACCGCAATCGTCGGGATAAACCGGCGTTGAATAACCAGCTTAGCAACTTAGTCCAACAGGTGCAGTTGCGGAATGGTCGTTTCCAGCCGCGCCGCCGGGCC
>CAVVLD010000009.1:0-93664 GCA_963748795.1 uncultured Solibacteraceae bacterium | reverse complement strand
AGGAAAAGGACGGCATCGTGCCCTCGCCGCAATGGAAGATGCGCAATTATCGGGAAAAGTGGTGGGCCGGGGAAACTCCCTCCGTAGCCATCGGGCAGGGCGCCCTGACGGTGACACCCCTGCAACTGGCGCGCGCGATCGGCGGCCTGGCGATCGGCGGAGTCTGGCACCATCCCCACCTGCTCAAGGCGTTGGACCAGACCGATAAGCCCGCCGAATGGAGCCTGAACCCGGACAACGTGAAGGACGTCGTGGATGGCATGTACGGCGTGGTCAACGAATGGGGTACCGGAGTGGCGGCGCAATTGCCCGGAATCGAAGTCTGCGGCAAAACCGGTTCGGCGCAACTGGCCTCCAACGATTATGTGAAGGGCGCGGGAGCCGGCCATGCCAAGGACCTGCGCGACAATGCCTGGTTCGAAGGCTTCGCCCCGCGCAAGCATCCGGAAATCGTGGTGGTGGCCCTGTTCGAACACGGAGTGCACGGCCAGTATGCCGCCCCCATCGTACGCGATGTAATCAAGGCCTATTTCGATAAGAAGGCGCGTCGCGGGCTCCTCGATCAGCAGCAGGCCTCGATGAGCGCCAAGCTGCCGTCCCTGGGGAATTCCCTGACGCCAGTCGCGCCTTCCACCCCTCCCCCTGCGGAGAGCGACTACGACCTGGTGGAAAAATCGAAGATTCCATCCGATGTGCCCGAAGGGCTGCCGCCGGCCCCGAAACCCCTGCCGGAAGCCAAGACTCCGGCGCCCCTGATGCCCGGCCTCGCGCCTAAAAACCCGGGCGGCAAGAACTGAAAATGCGCCGCCTTTCTCTTCGCGATATCGATTGGACCCTACTCCTGGTGGTGCTGGTGATCTGCGCGGTGGGCGTGGTGCAAATCTACAGTGCCACGTTGGGGACCGGTTCGCACAGCGCATGGTGGAGGCAGATTCTCTATATTTTCGGCGGGCTGTTTCTGATGTGGGTGGTCCTGGCGGTAGACTACCACACCATGCTGCACCATGTTCCTCTGCTTTACATCCTCAGCGTGACAGCCCTTCTTGGCACCTATCTGATTGGGCAAGCTGCGTTTGGGTCGCGGCGGTGGATACCGGTTCCTGGTACCGATGTTCATCTGCAGGTATCTGAATTTGTCAAGCTGGTGATAATATTGTTGGTAGCCCGCTACTTGACCGAATTGAAGACCGATGAGTTGGATATTCGGGAAGCGCTGAAGCTGGCTGGTTTAGTTTTAATCCCCGCGGCACTGGTCCTGAAGCAACCGGACTTGGGCACGGCTCTAACGTACATCGCAGTTCTGGTGGTGGGAGCGTTTCTTGCGGGCTTGAATTGGAAGTACGTGGCCGTCATTGCCGTAGTGGCGTTGCTGGTGCTTCCCATCGGCTATCAGTTCATGCCGGAGTATCAGAAGTCGAGACTGGTCAGTTTTATCAGTCCGGAACAGGATCCGCAAGGTGCTGGATATCAGTTGATCCAGTCGCAGATCGCAATCGGGTCTGGCGGGCCATTAGGTAAAGGGCTAACGAAGGGCACGCAGACGAAACTTCGGTTTCTGCCTGTGCCGTCGAAAGATTTTGTTTTTGCGGCATTCGCCGAAGAGCAGGGGTTCGTCGGTGTGGTTGTGATGTTATCGCTGTATTTTGTGATGATTATGCGCATAGTCCAGAATGCGCAGACGGCGTCCGAACGATCGGGCATGTACATTTGTATGGGAGTAGCCGCGTTGTTGCTGTCGCACATCCTGATTAATGTCGGGATGGTGGCGGGGCTGATGCCTGTGACCGGCATTCCGCTGCCGTTCATGAGCGCCGGCGGTTCCAGTATCTGGTCGAATTTTTTGGCGTTGGGTTTAGTCGGCAATGTCCGGCTGCGGAGATTTGTGAATTAACCGGACCCATGGGGGTCCGTTACAAGAGAAATAAGATCAATTCGGGAGCCTGTTAGAAGAAGGCTTGGGAAACGGTGGCGCGCGTGCGCTCCCCCAAGGTCTAGAGGAGTGGTTCCCGGCCGGATGTGTATGAGGCTTTCGCCTCCACGTCCGGCCAGCGTGAGTTCGATTTCGTCCGGCCTCGCTATCCCCCAGGTTTGGGGAAGGGTGGGGTCCACGCAGGGCGCCCACGTTCCACTCGGTCGTTCTCTCCGTGCTCCCGGGGAGGCATGAGATGTCAAAGGAGTTAGTGATTTCCGCGAATCGCCACGAAACACGTGTGGCGGTGGTGGAAGACGATCAGGTCGTTGAGCTTTATCATCAACGCGAAAACGAGTATTCCCTCGCAGGAAGCATCCACAAAGGCAGAGTGACGCGCGTGCTGCCAGGCATGCAATCGGCATTTGTCGATATCGGCCTGGACCGCGATGCGTTTCTCTACGTTTCTGATTTTTTCGAGGACAACGACGAATACGACAAGATCGTAACCAGCGTTGAGGAAAAGGTCCTCAAGCTGGACCGCAGTCCGGCGTCGGTGACGGCAGCGCCAGTGGTACTGGCGGAGCCTATGCCCACGGTGGAGGGAGAACCCGCGGCGCCCGAAGTCGAGGTGGCTGCGCCGCCGGTGTCTACCGCCGCGGAGCCTCCCATGGCGCCGCGTCCCATGCATGAAGGGCGCCGTGACGATCAACGCGACGACCGGCGCGGTGGCCGGCGGCGTCGGCGTCGCGGACAGAAGGGTGACGGCGGCGGCCGGCTGCCGGATTCCAAGTTTTACTCTCCGCGTCCCGGACAGGAAGAACCCCCACCAGCCAGCGAACCGGTTGCCGCCGCCGAACCTGCCGCGCCGTCCGCCGAGCCGGACGATTTCTTCGTGCTACCCGGTGAATCCCTGGCCAAATACAAAGACGAGGAGGACATCGAGGAGCAGGGTGAACTGGAAGTTATGCCGGAAGCCGCGAGCGAGCCCGAAGCCCGAACCGGAGGTAGTGAGCCAGGCGGCGAACCCGAACCCGAACCGGAGCCTGTGGCCGCGCAGGAGCCCGAACCGGTGGTCGAAGCGGTGGTGTTGGCCAGGATCGACGAGATCGCCCTCCCGCCGGAGCCGGAATTGCAGGCTGCGGTCGCCGAAGTGGCCGATGAAGTCGAAATCCTGGAAGAAACCGTCGTCGTGATAGAGCCGGCGCCTGACGAGACCGAAACCGAATCCCAACTGGAAGCCGAAGCCGCGGAAGTGCTGGAATCGGCCGGAATGGAAGCGCGTTTTCGGCGAAGAGGAATCCGCCGAAGAACCGGAAGGTATCGAAGAAGGCCAGGCGGAGGACGAGGCCGCCGTGGTGGATCAGGAAGGGCCCGAACCGGCCCGCATTCCCACCAGTCTCACCGCCACGCTGCGCGAACAGGGCCAGAATCCGCGCTTCCTGCAGCATCGCAATTCGCGCCGCATGAGGCGCCGGGGAGGCCGTGACCGCGATGGCCGCGATGGCCGCGACAGCCGTCCGGCGGGCGAGCCGCGTCCTCCGCCAGGGCGAAGTCCGGACGGTTCCGGAGCCGGGACCGCGCCCCGACGTCCGTACCGCGCCGCGCCCCGAAAAAACCGGCGTCCCTTCCATCAGCGATCTGCTCAAGGAAGGGCAGGAAATTATCGTTCAGATCGCCAAGGAGCCGCTGGGACAGAAAGGCGCGCGCATCACTTCTCACATCGCGCTGCCCGGCCGCTTCCTGGTCTACATGCCCACCGTGGACCACATCGGCGTGTCCCGAAAGATTCCCAGCGATGACGAGCGCCTGCGGCTGAAACGGATCCTGCAGCAACATCGCACCGGCATTCCCGGAGGCTACATTGTCCGCACCGCGGGCGAAGGCCACACCGAGGAAGAACTGAAAGCCGACATGATGTTCCTGTACAACATGTGGCTGGATATGCGGCAGAAAGCCGAGCGCCGTCCCGCGCCGCTGTTGATTCACCACGATCTGAACGTGGTGGAACGGATTCTGCGCGACCAGCTCACCACTTCGTTCAAGAGCATCTGGGTGGATAACGAAGAGGTCTACGAAAGTGTGCTCGGTTTCGTCCAGCGCTTCCAGCCCATGCTGGTGAGCCGCGTCAAGCTGTACACGCGGGCGACCCCCATCTTCGACGAATTCGGCATCACCGCCGAGCTGGAAAAAGCGCTGCGTCCCAAGGTGTGGTTGAAATCCGGCGGCTATATCGTCATCAACCAGACCGAAGCGCTGGTGGCCATCGATATCAACACGGGCAAATACGTGGGTAAATCGAACCGCCTGGAAGACACCATCGTCAAGACCAACACCGACGCCATCAAAGAGATCGTGCGGCAGATCCGGCTGCGCGACCTGGGCGGCATCATCGTGGTGGACTTCATCGACATGGACGAGCGCAAGAATCGCCAGAAGGTGATGCAGGCCCTGGAAGAGGCCATGCGCGCCGACCGCGCTCCCAACAAGATCCTGCAGTTTAACGATTTCGGGCTGGTGGCCATCACGCGCAAGCGCGTCAAGCAGAGCCTGGAACGCACCCTCTGCACGCCGTGCCCGTATTGCGAAGGCGCGGGCTACGTGAAGAGCCCGCAGACGGTGGTGGGCGAGATTCTGCAGGAAGCCAACAAGATCGCCAGGGTGGTGGAAGGGAAAGACGTGCTGCTGCGCGTCAACCCCGAAGTGGCCCGCATGCTCAAGAGCAACCAGAATACCTTCCTGCAGGAACTGGAAGAGATTCTGGGCCGCACCGTGATCGTCAAAAGCGATCCGCAACTGCATCAGGAGAAGTTCGACCTGGCGTAGCGCCGATAAGGAGAGTTGCTGTTTCCTCCACACTACGACGGGCGGCGATTCTTCAACCCCGGCGGCTCGGGGCCGCGCGGCTTGTCCGGCGTCTTGAAATGGATGCTCACGGGGCGCCGCGCGTCCTCGCCTGACCCTATCCCGGTGGTGCCGTCCGTGCCGCCGCAGTCGGTCGATTCGCCCTCGCTGCTGGTCACGCTGGTCAATCACTCCACGGTGCTGCTGCAACAGCCGGGCTGCCACATCCTCACCGACCCGATCTGGTCGGAGCGATGCAGCCCGTTCTCCTTTGTGGGGCCTCGCCGCCACCGTTTGCCCGGCGTGCGAATTCGACCGGCTGCCGCTCATCCACACAGTCCTGCTGAGCCACAATCATTACGACCACCTGGATCTCGCCGCGCTGCGCCGCCTGTCCGCGCGCGGCGGCGCCACCTTCGTGGTACCCCTGGGTCTTGCCCGGTTTCTGGAATCGCACGGGGTCGCGCCGGTGCGGGAACTCGATTGGGGCGAATCGCTGCGCCGTTCCTGGCGCCACCATCCACGCGGTTCCCGCCTTTCATTTCTCGGGCCGCGGCCCCTTCGACCGCGACAAAACGCTGTGGTGCGGGTACATGATTCGAATCGGCGTTCGGCCTCGTGTACTTCGCCGCCGATACCGGTTTCGGCCCGCATTTCGGCTGGATCCGCGATCGCTTCGGTCCGCCCCGCGCGGCTCTGCTGCCCATCGGCGCCTACGAGCCGCGATGGTTCATGTCGCCCGTCCACATGAATCCCGAAGAGGCCCTGGAGGCGCACCGCATTCTGGGCGCGCGGACCAGCATCGCCATCCACCACGGCACCTTTCAGCTCGCCGATGAGGCCGTCGATGAGCCGGCGCGGCGCCTCCGCGCTTGCGGCGCGCCCGACGTCGTTTCTCATACTGGACAACGGCGGGCATGCCCTGCTGACCTGACGCTCCATGAACCACCACACGCTCGCCATCATCAGCATTCTGGGCAGCTCGCTCGACGTGCTGGGCGCGATGTACCTGGCGTACGACCTGCTGGGCGGCGAGCACGGACCGCTGCGCGTGTTGACCCGCGGTGTCACCTACGGAGCGTTTTTTGGCATTTGCTACGGCCTGGGGTTGGGCCCGATGTTCGGCGCCGCCGCCGGCATCACGCACGGCATCACCCTGGCGTGGGAATTCTCGCGCGCCTCCCGCGGCGACCTCAAGCCTGGTTTCTGGCACGATGCCGCCGCCAGCGCCGTCCGCGGTCTCGGCCATGGGGTCGGCACGGCGGCGTACTTCGGGCCTGTGTTCGGAATCCTCTTCGGCCTGTTGAGCACGGTGGGACAGATCGCCGCCTACCAGGTGGGTATGCGCCCGACTCTGAACTATAACCCGGCGCCTCGCCCGCGCTTTACCCGGGTCCAGTTGGTGGGGGCTCTCAATCGCACGGCGGGCTATGGGATTGGCGCCGGCTTGCTCTGTGCGCACCTGGCGCACCTGCCCGACCTGGCCGTTTCGTTCGGACTTCGGATTGGCCTTACCATCGGGCTGACGACGGGCTGCTCCGGCGCCTTCACCCCAGTAATCGAATGGGGCGCGGATCACATTCCCGAAAAGCGCATGGGCGTTTACGGCATCGGCATGATCCTCATCGGCTTCTCTCTGCAGTCCGTACAGTATTGGGTGAGCCTGCTGGATATCCGCGTTGCGATAGAGAACGTGAACACATCGCGGAGGCGCTGAGGCGCGGAGGAAGACGCGGAGCTCTAAGCCACGAACGACGTTTGTGGTGGAATGAGGTGGGAAACCTCGCAGACGAACTGGGGTTGGGGATGGGGGTTGGGGGTGGGGAATGGTGCGGCCCTTCGGGCCGGGCTTTTTCCCGAGCCTGTGACGCTGGGGAGGAATCAATAGTTTGCGGGTGGGTTTCCGGAGAGAAGAACTTCAATTTGATTCCCTCTCACGCATTCCTCCGTGCTTCCTTCGTGTTCTCCGTGGCTCCGTGGTGAAGAATCCCCACCCTCAATTCTCCGCGTCTTCTTCCGCGTCACCGCGATGAAGTGAACCACACCCGCGAGCTTCTGCGGCGCTACCAGGCGGTAGCTGGTGCGAATCAGCTCGTCCACTTCGTTCCAGTCCACGCCGGGAATATCCAGGCGCAGCGCCACCCAGCCGCGCGGGCCAATATAGGCCGGCATGTAGAATTTCTTCGGCTGGGCGGCGATGAGGGCGGCGTTGTCGCCGGGCAGAACTTTGCAGCAAACGGAAATGATGCCATCGCCGTGATGATCGTTCAGATAATAGGCAAAGGTCTTTTTCCTCACCTGGAAGCTGGCATGTTTGCCGGCCAGTTCGAAGATGGCTTCCGGGAGTGCCCGGCAGAGCCTGGTCACCCGATCCAGCCGCAGGTCTTTGGCAAAGGCTTTCTTCATGTTACTGAGTTAGAACCATACTACCCCGGACGGCGCGCTTTCTGATATCGTGCACCTGGAGAGGCAAATGACACAGCGAAGAGAATTCTTGAAGCGCATGAGCCTGGGACTGGCGGGCGGCGCACTCAGCGCGGCGGCCCTGGATGCCGCGTTCAACGTCAGGACCTTCGGAGCGAAAGGCGACGGCAAAGCGCTGGACACTCCGGCCATCAATAAGGCCATCGAAGCTGCCGCGGCGGCAGGCGGCGGGACGGTAGCATTTCCGGCGGGCAATTATCTGTGCTTTTCCATTCACCTGAAGAGCAACGTGTCCCTGTATCTCGACACCGGCGCCACCATCATCGCCGCGGACACGCCGGAGGGCGGCGCGGGCGCGTACGATGCCGCCGAGCCGAACCAGTGGGACAAGTATCAGGACTTCGGCCATAGCCATTTTCACAACAGCCTGCTTTGGGGAGACGGCATCGAAAACGCGGGCATCAGCGGCAGCGGCCGCATCTGGGGCAAAGGGTTGAGCCGCGGACAGGGCGCCATGAATCCCGGGGTAGGGAACAAGTCGATCGGCCTGCGGAACTGCCACAACATCCTGCTGCGCGATTTTTCGATCCTGCACGGCGGCCACTTCGGCATTCTGGCAACCGGCGTGGACAACCTGACCATCGACAATTTGAAGATCGACACCAACCGCGACGGCATGGACGTGGATTCCTGCCGCAACGTCCGCATCTCCAACTGCTACGTCAATTCGCCCTGGGACGACGGCATCTGCCTGAAGGCCGATTATGCGCTGGGCTCGGCGCGGCAAACCCAGTTCGTCACCATCACCAACTGCTACGTGAGCGGCTGTTGGGAAGAGGGCACCATGCTGGACGCCACTTACAAGAAATTCGGGCCGGAGGCGCGCGTGCCGCATACCGGGCGCATCAAGTTCGGCACCGAATCCAACGGCGGATTCCGCAATATCACCATCTCCAACTGCGTGTTTGAAGGCTGCCAGGGGCTGGCGCTGGAGACGGTGGACGGCGCGCTGCTGGAAGACGTCACGGTCAGCAATATTTCGATGCGCGACATCATGAGCGCGCCCATCTTCATGCGGCTGGGACGGCGCCTGCGCGCGCCGGACGGCACCCCGGTGGGAACGCTCAAGCGCATCATCATCGATAACCTGGTCTGCTCCAACTCCGTCTCGGCGCTGGGCTCGGTGATCAGCGGAATTCCCGGCCACTATATCGAGGATGTGAAGATCAGCAACGTGGAGATTCAGCATCAGGGAGGCGGCACCCGGGAGGACGCATCGTATCAGCCGCCCGAGGCAGAGGACATTTACCCCGAGCCCGACATGTTCACCGCGCCGCCGCGGCCGGGTCGCAATGGACGCGGTCCCAACGGCGATTTCGTTCCGGAAGGGCAGGGACGCGCGCGCCGGCGCCGGCAGGGGAGCAACCGCGCAGGGCGGGCGAGGGCGAGGGGCCGCGCAGCCGGTGGAACGGCATAAAATGCCCTCGCAGGGGTTCTACATACGGCACGTGAAAGGCATCGAGTTCGACAACGTCCAGATCATGGCGGAAAAGGAAGACCGCCGGCCCGCATTCGTACTGGACGATGTCCAGGACGCCGATTTCTTCCGCATCAAGACGCCGCAAGTGGCCGATACCCCGGTGTTCTCTCTGCACAATGTCGCTGACCTGAGCGTACACATGTGTACCGGAGTGAAAGATACCCAGTTACAAAAGGTGGAACAGAAGACTCTGTAGACAGGAGGTGCAATCGTGAAATCCCCGATCGCGGCCCTGGTGCTGACCGGAGCGCTGGGCTTCTTACTTGGCACGATGGTGAATGCGCCGCAACCCACCGTCGTCCTGGCGCAGACCGCCGCCCCGTCGCCGCCCGCCAACGACGGCAAGCTGCGCATCATCGTCTTTGGCGCGCATCCCGACGACGCGGAGTATCGCGGCGCGGGCGTGGCCATGAAATGGGCCAGACTCGGGCATCATGTGAAGTTCGTGTCCGCCACCAACGGCGATGTCGGCCACTGGCAGATGGCCGGAGGTCCGCTGGCGCTGCGCCGGAAGAAGGAAGTGATGGCCGTGGCGCAACGCCTGGGCGTGACCACCGAAGTGCTGGACATCCACGATGGCGAGATCATGCCCACGCTCGAGAACCGGCGCACCTTCACGCGCCTGATCCGCGAGTGGAACGCGGACGTAGTGATCGCTAACCGGCCCAACGACTACCATCCCGACCATCGGTACACGTCGATCCTGGTGCAGGATTCGGCATACATGGTGGGCGTGCCGTTCTTCCACCCCGCGGTGCCTCCGCTGAAGCGGAACCCGGTATTCCTGTACGCGTCGGACCGGTTTCAGCGGCCCAATCCGTTCCGCGCCGATGTGGCCGTGGGAATTGACGACGTGATCGATCCGACCGTGGACGCGCTGCTGCTGATGCAATCGCAGATTCAGGAGGGCGGCGCCGACGGCCACGCCGGTCTGTACCCCGACGACGCCGCCGGCCGGAAGCGGCGCGACGAAGAGTGCCGCGCCATGCTGACCCGCCGCTACGCCGCGCAGGCGGACATGTATCGCGACGCGCTGGTGAAATTCTATGGTCCGGAGCGAGGGCGCGCGATCCACTACGCGCAGGCATTCGAGATCTGCGAGTACGGGCGGCAGCCTTCGGCGCAGGAGTTGAAACAGATTTTCCCATTCTAAACACGGCGGCATAGGCATTTGCGCTCGCTGACGCGCGCGGCTCGGATCGGAGACGCGACCGTAAGGGAGCGAATGTGTAGCTGCCCAAGGAGACCTGATGTTCACCGCTACGGCCGGGCTGATGCTGCCCAGCACCACCACCGGTTCCTTTCCGCGCCCCCGCTGGTACGACGTCAGCATGTGGGGACGCCCGCTTCGATACGTGCATGCTGGACGTGCGCTTCCGCGAGAAATTTCAGGACGCCATGGCCGTGCTGATCGGCGACCAGGAGCGCGCCGGCCTGGACATCCTCACCCATGGCGACCTGCACGTGGACGAGGACCTGGCCGGGCGCGCGTGGCACCACTACCCGCTGCAGCGCTGGGCCGGGTTCGAAGGCGACTACCTGCAGCCGGAAGAGACCACCGCGCCGTGGCTGCACTATCCGCCCGGCACGCTGCTTAACGAGATCTACACCGGCTGGCGCTGGCCGCACGTGACCGGGCAAGATCGAGCACCGGCCGCTGGACTACCCCAAGATCTGGCGGATCGCGCAGGGGAAAACGCGCAAGCCGCTGAAATTCGGAACCTGCTGCTCGCAGGTGATGGCGCTGTTCCTGGACATCCACACGCCGCACTACAACGACAAGCGCCAGGTGATCTGGGACATGGCCGAGGCGATGAACAAGGAACTGCTGGCGCTGCGCGACGCCGGCTGCCGCTGCATCCAGATCGAGGAGCCGACCTTCCACTTCATGGCCAACACCTACGGCAAGGACCACGACGAAGTGAAGTTCATGATCGACGCCTTCAACCGCGAAGTGCAGGGCCTGGACGACGTGGAGATCTGGATTCACACCTGCTGGGGCAATCCGAACATGCAGCGGGTGATGGACGATACCAGCTATGCCAACTCCATCGAGATTTATCTGGAGCGATGCCGCGGCGATGTGTGGACGCTGGAGATGAAGGATCGCAACCAGCGCGACATCGAGCTGTTCGAGCCGTTCAAGCATGACCTCAAAAAGAAGATCTGCATCGGTGTGGTGAGCCATCGCACGCTGCAGGCGGACCGCGCCGAAGACGCCGCGGCCGAGATTCGCAGCGCGCTGCGATACATTCCGGTGGATCGGCTGATTGTGTCGAGCGATTGCGGCTTCGGGCGTCAGGGCGCCAATCGCGAGATCGCGTTCTATAAGGCCAGCGCGATTGCACAGGGCGCCAACCTGGTGCGGCGTGAACTGGGGCTGCCGGAAAGCTACGTGCCGGCGGCCGATCCCAGGCTGCAGGTGGACGTGGTGCCGGGGCGGGGTGTGCGCTGAGCAGCGCGTGGTTCAGGAGGGTTGAAGTCCCTCGGACGCTCGTGTTGTGGGGCAGTCTTCAGACTGCGGAGGGCTTTAGCCCGACCTGTCGCAAACGATGAGAAGGGCCTAACCAGCCCCCCGCTAAGTGAACAGCACCCTCACCCGAACTGCACACTGGTGCCCTATTCCACTGTGGACGAAACCAGGCACAAAAAAAACCGCGGGTCTCGTAACTTTGCAGGCGCCGCCGGCGAATCAATATGGGTAAGGCCGATGTGGCCATCCGTATTACTTAAAGAGAGGTAACATCCTTGAAGCGTATCGTGATGCCTTTGCTCGTATTCGGCGCCCTGCTCCCACTGACCGCAGCGCCGCCAAACGTTGGCGAAAAAGCCCCCAACTTCAAACTTTCCACCCCTGAAGGCAAGAGCGTTCAGCTTTCCGAGGTAATCTCGAAGGGCCCCGTGGTGCTGGTCGTGTTGCGAGGATATCCTGGCTACCAGTGCCCCTATTGCAATCGGCAGGTGCAGGATTTCATTGAGAAGTCGCAAGCCTTCGCCGACGCCGGCACGCACGTGGTGATGGTCTATCCAGGTCCGCCGCAAGACCTCGGCTCCAGGGCGAGCGAGTTCCTGGCAGACAAGAAATTGCCGGATAATTTCGATTTGGTGCTGGATCCCGGGTATCAGTTCACAAACCAGTACGGCCTGCGGTGGGACGCTCCTCATGAGACCGCTTATCCGTCGACGTTCCTAATCGATCGGCAGGGCACCATCTTCTTTAGCAAGATCGTGAAAGAGCACGGGGGGCGCACCACGGCTATTGAGATCCTGGACGCGCTGCCAAAGCCCAGGCCCGCGAAATGAACTCAGGAGAGGTTCGGCGCGTGGAGAAATAGCGGCTTGGCGTTCGGGAAATCGAAAAATCCTGGGTGGAAGCCATCAAGGTCCTCTTACGTCAGGAACCGCCGTCCAAACTCCGGCGCCGTCTTCTCCGCTTCCCGCGAGGTATGACCATCGCCGGCTTCCGTCAGGGGAGGATGATAGTGGCCACTCCCGGCACCGGGACCCTCTTGTGGAGGCGGCCAACAGTCAAGCATCCTTTCGCAGTTGGGGCAACGTTGACGAGCAGGTCAGCCAATTCTCACGACTACAGTAACGCCCGTATGCTAGGGTTAGGGCCATCCTACACTATTTGATTGGCCCTTTCGATACTCGGAAACATCGCGCATTCTCCTCCCAATAGACGCGGTCCTCGTTTGCGGTCCACGCCGCGAGCCACTGGGCTTGAACAAACTTTCGTCCGTGAACTTCAAGGAACCTCCGCCAACAGGTTTCTGCGCCATCGCTGCACTTATCACTTAGAGCCTCGTAGATCGGCCTTCGCGTCCGGCGGTTGTCGGTGAGCTGCGAAATGAGGGTCGGGATTGACGTCTTCCCCTGCGCGACAATCTGATCCACCAGCTTCGAATCGCAGTATCCCTTATCTTGCAGCCGACCTTAAGCACGACACGTAGGGTATGTGGTCATTTATTAGTTGAATAGAAAAGGAGTTTCAAGCCTGTTTCGATTTGTCCGCATGCTAGCCTTTAGGCAGATGTGGAACCTGAGCCGGGGAGGAAAGATAGGGGACGGCAAGACGCCCGATGAGGCTTCGCTGGATTCCGCCGGTTGGGTGCGGCAGAGACTGGGCTCGCCCGAAGACTCCGGCCCTGCACTTGCGCTACCTGGAGCGGATTCCGTTGGGCACCATCTGGCCGGGGCGAAAGTAAGTCGCAGTTGCACCACGTCACCAACGTACCAATACTCCGCTTGCTGAGGGAGTGCCGTCCCGCAGCCCGGCATGACACCCCGGGGAAAGGAATCTTATCTGTGTTAATCAGCGTTCATCCGCGGCCAACTTGATTTTTTCACGGCTTCTGACGCGCGCGGCTCTGTATCGAGCGGCGAAGGTGATGAGAGAGCGGTTTACGCTTCCACGATATCGATGTAGCGGTCGACAGGGAGGTCCGTGAACCGTTCGGTGCGTCCGCTGGGCTGCGGCCATTGGATCTCCAGCCAGTCGAGCTTCGTCGCGCGTTCCGATGCCCAGCACCTCGCGCGGGTCGTGCGAGGAAAGATAGCTGCCGCCGCCGTTCTTCAGCCGGGAGCGCTTGACGCCGCCGGCCGACCAGGTGAGGCGCGCGCCGACCGCGTCGCGATTGCACTTCGTGCCCTGCAGCTTCACGCCGAGCCAGTGATTGCCCTGCGCCGGCGTTGTTCCGCAGCAGCACCGGGGCGCCGCCGTTGTTGCCGACCAGCACGTCGATCGCGGCCGTCGTTGTTGAAATCGCCGATGGCCAGTCCGCGCGCCGGAAATGTCTTCGCGAAGACCGGTCCCGACTTCGGCGCTGACGTTGCGCAGCTGGCCGTTCTCCTGGTGGAAGAGCAGCAGCGGCTCCTTGTACTTTCACCTGCCTGCGAGTAGTTGTCGATCATGTCGTCGGGATGGCCGTTGGCCAGGAACAGATCGAGCGTGCCGTCGTTGTCGTAGTCGAAGAACCTCAGCCCCCAGCCGCTCAGCAGGCGCGTGGCCTGCGCCACCTGGTTCTTGAAGGCGACGTCGCGGAAGGTCTCGTCCTTGTTGTTCTTGTAGAGCGAGAACATCTCCTGATCGACGTTGGCGACGAACAGGTCCTGCCAGCCGTCGCCGTCGAAATCGGCGGCATCGACGCCCATGCCGGAGCGGGCCTGGCCGTCTGCGCTGAAGCCGACCTCGGCGGCGAGCGCGATCTCCTCCCACTTGGTTCGGCCTTTGGCGTCGGGCCCGCGATTCACGAAGAGGAAATTCTGCACGGTGTCGTTGGCGACGAACAGGTCCATGCGGCCGTCGTTGTTGATGTCGGTGGCCACGACGCCCAGCCCCTTGCCCAGGGCTTTTTCGATGTCGGTGCCGCGGCTCACTTCGGTGAACGTGCCGTCGCCGTTGTTGTGGAACAGCAGGCTCGGCGGTGGGCTTGAAGACGCGCGGAATGCAGTAGAAGTGCTTGCCCAGCTTGTTGTCGCCGCAGGAGAAGTGGCTGTCGGTGCCGTAGTCCACGAAGCTGCAGACGAAGAGATCGAGCCGGCCGTCGTTGTCGTAGTCGAACCAGACGGCGCTGGTGGTCCAGTGCCTCGAAAGCTTCGGCGCCCAGGCCGGCCTTTTCGCTGACGTCGGTGAAGGTGCCGTCGCCGTTGTTGTGGTAGAGGATGGGACGGCCGTAGGCGGTGACGAAGAGGTCGGGGAAGCCGTCGTTGTCGTAGTCGCCGACGGCCACGCCCATGCCGAAGGTGTCGCCGCGGCGACGCCCGCCTTCTCGGTCACGTCGGTGAACGTGCCGTCGCGATTGTTCTTGTAGAGCGCGTTGCGAATCGGGCTTGGCGGGCTTGTAGAAATCGCACGGCCCGCTGTTGACCAGGTAGATGTCCATCCAGCCGTCGTTGTCGTAGTCGAGGAAGGCGCAGCCGGGGCCCATGGTTTCGGGCAGGTAGTGTTCGAGCGACGCGGCGTTGTCGTGCACCCAGCGGATGCCGCTGGTTTCGGGCGGGATCTCTTCGAACAAGGGGCGCGGACCGAAGCGGTCGGCCGCAGGAGCGTCAGGCCGGCGGCGCCAGCGAGGAACTGGCGGCGATCGATCTTCGGAAGAGGGTGACATGGGTTCCTCATCAGTTCGGGTAAGGCTCGCCGGCGCGGGCGATGCGGATCTGATGATCCGTGAAGCTGGCGTGCGCGCCGGGCAGTTCGATCTTCGGCATGTGGCAGGTCACGCAGTTCGCGTTGGCGACACGGCAGGTTTTGGTGTGCAGCGCCGTGGAATGGCAGGCGGAGCACTGCGCAGTCGTAGCTCGCCAGCGCTGGTCTCGAGCGGACCATGCGGATCGTGGCAGGCGGAGCAGGCGATGCGCGCGTCGGCGGTGTCGTAGCATTTGCTGTTGGCCAGGCGGTACGGTTGGAAGCGGACGTTGAGCACACCGCGGGGGCCATTCAGCGCAATCTGCGACCAGGTGCGATGGCAGCGACCGCAGAGTTCCGCCATCTCTTCGGCGGTGTGGCCGGCCAGTTTCGGCATCTTCGCCGCCGCGGGGATCTCCGGCACGCACCGCCGCTACGTGTTGCTCCGCCGGCCCATGGCAGGATTCGCACCCACGCCGGGCACGATGGTTTCCAGGTGCAGGCGGCCGCCGGAGACCGCGCCGATGGAGTGGCAGCCGAAGCAATCCCGCGCGGCGGAAGCATCCATGCGGCGGCCGGCCGCGTCGTCGATATTCCTGCGGCCTGTGTTGCGCGCCCATGGTGAGATCGAGGCCTCCCAGCGCGTTGTAGAAGCTCACGCGGCTTTCGTAGAGGGCGCCGTCGTGTTCGAACACGTAGGTCTGCCCGGCGACGCCCTGGCCGAAGGCCCACAGCAAGGGCACGGTAAGCGTCTCGTCCCGGCGCCCGACCGGTCATGAGGCTGCGTTCGCCGCTCGCGCACGATGCGCCACTGGAAGCCGCTTTCCTGAAAGTTGAGCGACGGGGTGACGGCGAGGATTTCGGAAGCCTGGGGGACCGTCTCGAGCGCCCTGCGCCATGGGAGTCTCGCGGAAGCGTGCCGCCTCTTTGCGATGGCACCCGGCGCACACCTGATCGCCGGCGAGCGGCGGGGCGGCGGTGGCGAGCAGCGGCAGAGCAAGGGTGACGAGCCAGGCAGCGAGCCTCATCGCTCCTTGGCCCCTGGTTGGGTCGCCTGACTTTCCGCATTCAGCTTCAGGCACGATTGCCCGCTCACGGTCCCCGTCCGCCTTGCGTTTGAGCCGGTAGTAAACCGTGGCCAGCGAGACGTGAGCCTCCACGAAGTGGGGCGTTTCCTTGATGAGTTCTTCGAGCTTGGAGCAAGCGCCTGTTCGATGTTCCCGTCCATCAGGTCCAGGGTGGCGAGCTGGTAGCGCACCCCGGGGTCGCCGGGACGGACGCGCAAGCGCGCGATCGAACGAGCTTCTGGCTTCGTCGTAGCGCTGATCCTGTTTGAAGAGGACTCCCATTTGCAGGTTGGAGACGAAATCGTTGGGATTGGACTCCAGTTCTTTGCGGAACGCATTGGCGGCCGCGGCCATGTCGCCGGTAGCGAGCAGCGCGAGGCCGTAATAGGAGAAGACGTCGGGAAGCTGCGGATTGAGCTCGACGGCGCTTCAGGTCCTGCAGGGCGTCGGCATAATCCTGCGCGTTCATCTTGGTGGTGCCGAGCAGCAGCCGCGCCTCGGCGGAATCGCCTTCGCGCAGGATGCGGTCCACCAGTAACTGGCCGCGGGCCGGCTGATTGTCGCGGATGAGCGCCGTGCCGAGCAGGTAGATGAGGGCCTTGTCGTTGGGAGACTCCTTTTCCAGCGGGATCGAGCAGCTCGATTACCTTTTTGTTCTCGCCGAGACGCAGGTCGCAATCGGCCAGCAGGAAGACCGCCTGCCGGTTCGAAGGCTGCTGCCGCGACCACCTTGGTCAGTTCTCGGGCGGCGGAGTATCTGGGAGGTCTTGTAATAGGACAGAGCCAGGTTCACGCGGACGGGCAGGTTGCGCGGTTCGAGGTTCGAGCGCCCGGTGATACTCCACGATGGCTTCCTCATATTGCCCGGCCTTGGAGAGGGCGGCTCCCAGGTTGGAACGGGCCATGACGCTTGTCGGGCACCTGTTTGAGGTACGCGCGATATTCGGGGATGGCGCCCGTGATGTCGCCGGCCTGGTGCAGATCGACGGCGTGGCGCAGCAGGTCGTCGGTCGCGGGGGTCTGCGGCTCCAGCGATCGTGGCCAGCCACAGGAACAGCGGCGCGAACCGGGCGACGCAGCGAAGTCGCACTCGCTGACGCGCTGGCTCTGATCGGAGCCGCGACCGTTAGGGAGCGATCGGGGGAACCGGCCGGCTAACGCAGAGCTCATTGGGGTCTCTTTTGGCCAGGATCGCACGAATTGCACTCTCGAGGTCCGCCGGGTGGAAATCGAGTTCGCCGAGGCGGGTGTCGAAGGCGACCTTGCCGTCGCGGCCGACCAGGTAGAGGCGGCTGGGCCAGGCCTGGTAGGCGCTCTCGGCGGCGCCATCCATGCCGTCCACGACGACGGCGAACGGCAGGTCCAGCCGGCGCAGGCAGAGGGCGGCGTGATCCTGCTTCTCGGGCAGCTGTGCGAGCCGGCGCCAGATCGATGCCCTCCTTTTGACTTGATGGTGCTCTGCCACTGCGATTTCGGCGCCTCCCTCCGCATGGGCTTCGCGGATGTAGACCAAACGAAAGTCCACCGGTCTGATGGTATTGCGCGGCGATGCGTTTCAGGTCGGCGGCCGAACTCCGCAGCTTGGGGCAGGTGTAACTGCCGAACACCAGCACGATGGGCCGGCCAGCCGGTGAAGATCGAGCGTGCCGATCGACGGGGCCGGCGCGCCACCGGGATGCCGGGATCGCCCGATGGCGCCTGGTCGAAATGGAAGCCGTTGGCCAGCGCAGCGCGCGCTTCGATCGAACCGGGGCGGACCTGCACCGCACGTTCCAGCAGTGCGCGCGATTCCTCGGCGGACTTCCCGCGATGGGCGAGGATGGAGGCAAGCTGGAAGTTGGCGTCGAAATCGTTGGGATTGGCGGCGAGTTCCTTGCGGAAGGCCTCGGCGGCGCCATCGGCATCGCCGGTGAAGAGCAACGCCTGCCCCAGTAGGACTGGAGCGAGGGCACGGTCGGGGTTCATGGCGGCAGCTTTCGCAAGCTCCGTCACCGCACCGGGATAGTTGCCGGCGGTGAACAGAGCCGTGCCCAGCAGGAAGTGACCTTCCGCCGAATCGCCGCGGCGCAGGATGCGGTCCACGCGAATCTGGCCTTCGGTGACACGGCCGGAGCGGATCAACGCCATTCCGAGGACATAGTCGAGTGCCGGCTGATCCGAGTGCGACGCTTCGAGCGGGGCGGCCAGGTCGATGGCCTCCTGGAACTCGCCGGTACGCAGGCGGCAATCGGCCAGCAGCAGGGCGAGATTCAGATCCGCCGGCTGGGCGCGCGTGTAGGGTTTCGAATTCGGCGGCCGCGTCGGAATCTGGAACGACTTGTAGTAGGCCAGCGCGAGGTTGAAGCGGAGGTGGGGCGCCACGTCGGCGGAGGCTATCTTGAGGGCCGCCTGGTACTGGTCGATGGCGTCCTGATAATGTCCGAGCTTGACCAGCACGGCGCCCAGATTCGAGCGCGCCTCGACGCGTCCCGGTTGGGCTGCAATGCAGGCCCGGTATCCCGCATCCGCGGCCGCCAGTTCGCCGGCCTGGTGATGCCGGAGAGCAGTGTCAAAATCACAAACGGCACCCGATGTTTGGGCCCATGCAGCGACCGCCCAAAGTGCGAAAAACAGGTACCGCTGGAACACCGGATCCCGGTCCCTCCCGGTAGCAAATTCTACCATGAGGCGGCCGTTTTCCTCACTCGCCAGCTGCGGTGTACGTGCCGTTAACGTACGGCGATTAACGTCTTGATTCTACTGGGTAAGTCCATACGTTAACGTACGTATTGGCACAAAGATGCGGACGTATGAAGGCGGCATCGTGTTCTCTACCACAATTCATAGATACCCGGCAGCACATGCAGAATCGCCGGGTTTCGCTACAAGAAGCGGAAGGCGCTCCGGTCAGAACGGGTAAGTACCCCTGCCGGCCGCGAGAGTTAACCAAGGAACGGCCTACCTTCCTGTTAACAGCATCTATTGCGAATTAGCCTATCTTTGGCCCGGTAGTGCTTTTATACTAGCTTTCCAGCCCAAGAAAGCCCAGCTCCACGTGCCATGCATTTTCTTGGGGAGAGGGGTGCAAATGAGAAGGGGTATCAAGTTCCAAGTTGTGCGGATTCTGGCGGGATTTGCGCTGGCTGCCATGCTGGCCACGAACCTCTCGGCGCAAGGCATCTACGCGACGCTGACCGGGGTGGTGATCGGATCCATCGCAGGCGGTAGTCGCAGGAGCAAAGGTCACGCTGAAGGATGCGCAGTCCGGCTCGTTGCGCGACACGGTATCGAACACCGATGGCTATTTCACCTTTGCCTCGGTTCCGGTTGGTTCGTACGACCTCACCGTCGAAGCTAAAGGCTTCACTACCTATAAGGTCTCGGGAATTGCCCTGGACGGCGGCGATAAGCGCAACGTCGACGCTCAACTGAACCCTGGGCACGACGACCCAGACCGTCGAAATCACGGGGGCGCCGACGTGGTCGCTCCCGTGGATTCCGGCGAGAAGTCGACCACACTCACCACCAAAGAGTTGCAGAACTACGTTTCGGTGGGCAGCAACGCGGCCGAGTTCATCAAGATCATGCCGGGCTTCGGCATTCAGAACGGCACCTCGAACAAAGCCAACTACACCGGTGAAACCATCGGCATCAACGCCAACGGCGATGCCGGCAGCCAGAGCCCGCTGAACAACGCCTTCTCGTACAACGGGCTGCCGAGCAACTCGCTGGACATCACGGCGGACGGCGCGCACGTGTCCGACCCCGGCTGCAACTGCGACACGCCGGTGAATCCCGAACTCGGACATGATCTCCGAATTCCAGGTGAAGATGTCGAACTTCAGCGCGGAGAACCAGAAGGGACCGGCGGTCATCACCTCGGTGGCCAAATCGGGCGGCAAGGATTTCCACGGTTCCGGGTTCTTGTATGCGCGCAACTACGCCATGAACGCCAACGACGCGCTGTTCAACGCCAGCGGGCCAGAGCCGTCCGGAGAACAAGTATTACTATCCCGGCGGCACCATCGGCGGTCCGGTTCTGATTCCCGGCACGCAGCTTCAATCAAGAACCGCAACAAGCTGTTCTTCTTTACCGGCTTCGAATACTTCTACCAGGTTCTGGACACCGGCCTGCTGCGCGCCACGGTGCCGACGGCAGGCGAGCTGAACGGCAATTTCTCGCCGGCCGAAGTGGCCAAGGAAGGCAACATCACGGCTTCCGGCGGACCTCCCGGACAGATCAACGCTGCCGCCCTGGCGCATTCCCCGGCGGCATCATTCCCGCCAACATGATCGATAAGAACATGCAGAACCTGATGAAGCTGTATCCCTCGCCGAATGCCGACCCGAACGCCACCGGCGGATACAACTACGTGCAGGCGGAAACTTCAATCAGAACAACATTCAGTGGATGTCGCGCGTGGACTACAGCATCAGCGACAACACCAAGCTGTTTGTCCGCTACAATCTGCAGCGCGAAACGCAGTTGTTCCCGGTGGGACTGTGGTGGCGGCAGACGGACCAGGTTCCGTACCCGACCCCGGTGGAAGGCAAGAACAAGTCCGACTGCGTGACCGCGTCACTGACCCATGTTTTCAGCCCGACGATGACCAACGAGTTCGTGTTCGGCTACACCTATATCGGGTTCCCCAACGTGTTCGCAGGATCCCTCCAAGGTGGACCGCTCGAAGGTGGGCTACGGCTATCAGGGCCTGTTCAAGAACGGCGTGGCGCAGATTCCCTCGTTCGGCGGCATGGGCTGGACGATCTCAGGAAGCGGCCCTGATCTTCAATCCCGGCGGGTTCGAAGCCGGCGGTCCTTCGGCCGGGTCTGTACGCCGACAAGTGGATGCCGAGCTTCAGCGACACCATCACCAAGGTCTGGTCCACCCACACCCTGAAGGCCGGATTCTTCTGGGAGTGGATCCGCAATTCGCAGCCGGCGAATAACAACACGAACGGCAAGTCTGCAGGTGATGGAACGGCAACTCCAACACACTTCGGCAACGAATATGCCGACCTGATGTACGGCAACTCTGAACGGCTACAACGAGACATCCTTCAACCGGATCAACGACATTTCGTACAACACGTACGAAGGCTTCGTGCAGGATTCGTGGAAGGTTATCCAGGAAGTTGACCCTGGAACTCGGACTTCGCATGACGCACTTCCAGCCGTGGATCGACCGCACCGGCGCGGGTTACTCCATCTTCGATTACTCGCAGTACAAGTCCACTTGCCAGCCCACGGATTACTGCGGCTTCGAGTGGCACAAGCGCGATCCCAACGTGCCGATCGGCGGCTTCCCGACGCGGGCGCTCTTCTTCCAGCCGCGCGTCGGCGTGGCGTACGATCTGACTGGGCAGGGCAAGACGGTTCTGCGCGGCGGTTGGGGCCGTTACTACTATCACTCCGGTCAGTTCACCAGCGGTCTGGATGTGGCGGCCGGAGTACAAAGCGTCAGCCTGCCGAACAATATCAATGGCGTCCCGCTGCTGGCGCGCAACCTGTCGTCCGATTAATCTTGCTGCCCAGGCGCTCTCTCCGGCCGCGGTCGACAGCAAGGACGATAAGCAGCCTTACACCGACAGCTACAGCTTCACGGTGTCGCAGCGAACGCCGTGGTCCGGCCTGCTGGAAGTAGCCTACGTGGGCAACCAGAGCCATGACCTGCGCGACTCAGCAGCGGAGCCGGTTCCAACATCAACCTGGTTCCGGTGGGCGCCATGCTCTCCAGCAAGAACGGCGGCGTGGATCCGAACAGTCTGAACGCCAATAATTTCCGGCCGCTGCTCGGATTCTCAGACCTCGGCTTGGCTACCAACAAAGCATGGGCTAACTACAATGCGCTGCAAGTTACCTGGGTGCGCACCAAGGGACGCTATACCATCAACATGAACTACACGTACGGCAAAGTCGATGGGTATCGTCAGCTCGACGCTGGATCAGTTCAACCTGAATAACGATTACGGGGTTCAGTCCACCAACCGCACCCACATCTTCAATGCCGCTTACTCCATCGAACTAGGCAGCCCGATCAAGCACAACAAGCCTCTTGAAGGGCTTGATCAACGGATGGCAGCTTTCCGGGATCACTCAGGTGGAAAGCGGTCCCAACCTTTCGGGAATCTCCACAGAGGCCTTCGGAATGAATCTGAACAGCGCGACGATTCCTGGGACGTACCTACGTCATCAGCAACGTTTCTCTCCTTGGAACTCCGAACATTCAGCTCAATCCGATGCTGACCTGCAATCCGGCATCGGGACTGGGACCGCACCAGTTTATCAACGCGAGTTGCTTCACCTTCCCGAAAGCAGTCGGGCCAGAACGGGCCGAGCGTCATGCCCGCCATCTATGGGCCGGCTTTCTTCAACTCCGATCTGGGGATGTTCAAGAACTTCAACATCACCGAATCGAAGAAGCTGCAATTCCGCTTCAACGCGTACAACTTCCTGAACCACCCGCTGTGGTCGTTCAACGGAAGCAACCTGACCCTCGGTTTCGATCCGAACTCGGGTGCGGTCAACACCCCGCTGTTCGGGACGACCACCGAAAAGCAGGGCCATCGCGTGGTTCAGGCCGCGGTGAAGTTCTACTTCTAAGCGAGGATAGGGCGCTCCGGCCAGTCCGGCCGGGAGTTACCATGAAGTGAATGTTCCGGGTATCCCTGGTATTTGCGTTGCTCTTCGGGTCCTGCGTCGTACTGGCGGCGCAGGACTCGTTTGCTTTGCTATCCAAACAGGCGCAGACTGCGCGGGACGCCCACGAACTGGACAAAGCGGTCGATCTGTACAAAAAAGCGCTCAAGCTGAAACCGGCTTGGGACGAGGGCCTGTGGAGCATGGGCTCGATCGCCTACGACCTGGACCGTTATCGCGACTGCGCCGATGCTTTCGAAGCACTTACCCGGCTGAAACCCGATGGCGCTCCCGGATGGACCATGTTGGGGCTGTGCGAGTACCGCCTTCGCAATTACGGCATCGCTCTGGACAGCCTGGCCCACGTGGAGCAGTCAGGGTTCAACGAAAATGCGGAACTGGCTCGCGCCGCGCGCCTGCACTACGCGCTGCTGCTGACACAGGCGGGCACTTTCGAAAAGGCCATCACCATTCTTACCGAACTGACCCGGGCGGATAAGAAGACGCCGGAGATTATCGCAGCGGCCGGAATCGCGGGGCTCCGGAAGCCGTGGCTTCCGGCCGAGGTTCCGGACTCCCAGCGCGACCTGGTTTACAGGCTCGGGGATGCCATGGCCAGCGCCATGGAACTGGATTACAAGACCGCCGGCCAGAAATTCGATCAGCTTCTGGCGGTCTATCCGTCTGAGTCCGAACGTCCACTTCCGGTACGGCGCTCTCCTCTATATTCAGGATGCCGACCGCGGGATCGACGAAATCAAGCAGGCGGTCGCGCTCAACCCGAATCACGTTCCGGCGCTGGTCAGCCTGAGCACGATATACCTGAAGCGCGAGGATTTCAAAGCCGCCGTGGACTACGGCGAGCGCGCCGTCAAAGCCGGCCCGGAGGATTTTTCCACCCACCTGGTGCTGGGGCGCGCGCTGCTTGCATCCGAGGAGCCGGCGCGGGCGGCCGCGGAACTGGAGCAGACTTTGAAGCTGAACCCGAACGCTCCCGAGGCGCATTTCAGCCTGGCGAAGGGCTTACGCCCGGCTCGGCAGGAAAGAGGATTCCGCGCGGGAGCAAGCCGCCTTTAAGCGGCTCGAGCATCTTGGAGGTAAGCAGGTCCCATGAGGCATCTGATTCCGGCAGTACTCATCGCAGCGGCGGTTCCGGCGTGGCCACAACAGCAGCCTACCGTCAAGACGAACGTCGATGAGGTTCTGCTGGACCTCATTGTGCGCGACAAGAAGGGCAAGCCCATCACCGACCTCAAGCCCGAAGATATCACCGTGAGCGACAACGGCGCGAAGCAGACGCTTCTGAGCTTCCGCCTGGTGCGCGGCTCGGAAGCGGTAAGCGCCGAACGGCGCCGCCACGCCGCTCGATCCCTTGCGCCAGATCCGCCTGGTCACCCTGGCGTTCGAACCGATCGACGCACCCGATCAGCGCAAACTCGCGCGCACCGCCGCGCTCGATCTGATCAAGGGCGAGCAGGGAACCAACGTGTTCTACTCGGTGGTGGTGATCGATACGCGCCTGCTGGTGTTGCAGCAGTTCACCAAGGATCACGACGCGCTCGCCAAGGCTATCGACCGGGCCACTCAAGGGGTCAGCGCGCCGCGTCTGGCTTCCGAGTCGGACGCGATCATGGCGGAATTGAAGCGCAACCTGGGCGGCGCGACCGTCAATGGCGCGGACCAGGATTCGAACCTGCTCACCGCCGCGACGCAGACCGCGGGCCAACCCGTCACCAACGGCGATAGCGCGCTGCAGGCGAAACTGGCCTCGGTGATGCTGGGCATGCTGCGCATGGACGCGGAAGCGCAGTCGCAGGGCACGCGGCTCTCGGTGTTCGCGTTGAAAGCGCTGGTGAGTGGACTCCGGACCATGCCCGGCCGCAAGAGCGTTCTTTACTTCACCAGCGGAATGTACCTCACCCCCGAATTGGACGTGCCGTTCCGCAACCTGATCAGCACCGCCAATGGCTTCAACGTTACCTTTTATAGCGTGGATCTGCGCGGCGTGATGACCTCCTCGCAGAACGCGGGCGCCATGGGGCAGATGAATGCCGGCGCGAAGGCCAGCAACACCACGCACCATCGGCGATAATCGCGTGACCACGGAACAGATGAAGGCGGCCGATACCTACGAAGTGGCGGCCCGCGCCAATGTCGATCTGCCGTTGCGCGACCTGGCCGAATCCACCGGCGGCTTCCTGATCGGCGACAGCAACGATTTGCGGCAGCCGCTGCGCCACGTGAACGAGGAGATCAGCAGCTACTACGAGGTGTCCTACAATCCGGGGATTACGAACTACGACGCCTCTTTCCGCAAGCTCTCGGTCAGCGCCAATCGCAAGGACCTGGTGATTCACGCCCGCACCGGATACTTCGCCCTGCCGCCGGAAGCGCGCGCGGCCGGCCTGGCGCCTTTCGAATTGCCGCTCCTCAAATTGATCTCCGACGGCAAGCTTCTGAGCGATGTGCAGTACCGGGCGGGCGCCGTGCTGCTACAGCCGAAGAAAGGCGAGACCGGCGTCGCCGTCCTGATGGAGGTGCCGTTGCACGAACTGGAGGCCAAGACCGACGGCGCCGCGCTTGACGTGCATTGCTCCATGGTGGCGCTGGTGAAGGATGCCAAGGGCGAAGTGGTGCAGAAGATCACGCGCGACCGCTCCTTCAAAGTGACCCCGGATCAGCACAAGCTGGGCAACTTCCTGGACAAGGCGACCCTGGATCTTCCACCGGGAAAATACGTGCTGGAATCGGCAGTAGAGGACCGTGAGAACTTGAAGGCGGGAATGCAGCATACGGAATTTACGGTTCCGGCCGGCGGAAGCGGCGTGGGCATCTCCACCTTACTGCCGATGCGATCCTATGCTCCCAACGCCAAGGATCTGGACCCCGACGACCCGTTTCAGTACCAGGGCGGCAGCGTGACGCCGACCATGGACATGGTCGTGAAGAAAGTGCCCAACAGCGCGCTCCGGCTTTTTTTCACGGTCTACCAGGACCCGGCGATTGCCGCCAAGCCCTCGGTGGAGATTGAATTCCTGCTGAACGGAAAGAGCCTGACCAAAGTGCCCATGCAACTGCCCGCCGCCGATGCGCAGGGGCGCATTCCTTACCTGATGACGATCCCGGCGGAAGCCATTCCCGCGGGCAGTTACGAGGTCCGCGCCTCGGCCAGGCAGGGTAGCACGACGGCGGTTTCCAGCGCGGTCGTGAAATTTGAGCAGTAGTTTCAGGGGAATTCCACCTCCGGCAGCGTTAACGCTCACTTATGGGATTGTGTTAACGGTTGCGACGAAGATTGTTAATGGACTTGAATGCCACGGTTAGCCGCGTGTATACTTCCTTGAACAGCTTCGGAGCTAGGGATGCACGCCGCCGCGGATTTCACCCAGGAAAAAGACGAACTGCAATCGGTGCTGGCCTCTGGCATCTTCAATCGTGCGCCGAACCTGGCCCACGTACTCAGCTACGTCTGCGAGAAATACTTTGAGGGAGCGGCGGAGCAGATCAAGGAATACAACATCGCCGTAGAGGCGCTGGGCCGGCCGGCCGGTCTTCGATCAAAAGCGCGATTCCATCGTTCGTGTGGAAGCGCACCGTTTACGAAAGCGTCTGCGGGAATACTACGAGGCCGAGGGCGCAGACCATCGCGTCCGGATCGACATTCCTCCGGGACAATACGCGCCCCATTTTGTGCGGCAGTTGCCGCCGAAGCCGAGCCTCAGCGAGGAAGCCCTGGTGGCTCCGCCGGTCCTGGATCTGGACAATGAACTGGAAGAGGTCCCAACCACTCAGGATGTGGCTCCGCTGCACCATCCTGTGAGTATCGGGGCGCCGCAGCCGCTTTTGCTCGCGCCGCCGCCGGCGAAAAGCGCTGTCCGTATCTGGATTGCGCTGGCCCTGAGTGCCAGCGCCCTGTGCGGCGTGCTGCTCTGGAAAATGGGCGCCTCCAAACCGAACAGAGTGGTGGCGGCGCCGGTGGTGGGAACGGCGCCGGGGCCGCCGAACGAGGTCCGCATCCTCGCCGGACTCGAAAGCGGCACGTACGTGGACCGCTTTGGAAAAACGTGGCAGAGCGACCGCTATTTCCAGGGCGGCGCGGTGTTCGAATCGACGGGGCACCCTATTGCCGCGGCTCGCGACCCGCGACTGTTCCGCAGCCGCCGGGAAGGCGCATTTACGTATGACATTCCGCTGCCGGCCGGCGTATACGAGCTGCGTCTGTATTTCGCGGAAACGCTGTATGGCGAAAACAACGTGGCGGGCGGCGGCGAGACCAGCCGCATCTTCAACGTGAATGCCAACGGGGCTCCGATTCTGAGCGGATTCGACGTCATCGGGGAGGTGGGCGCCAGCACCGCCGATGTCCGTGCGTTCAAAGACATCTCGCCGGCGCCGGACGGAAAACTGCACCTAAAGTTCGATCCGCAGACTAATCCGGCCATAGTCAGCGCCATCGAAATCACGCCGGGAACTCCCGGGAGACTGCGCCCGATCCGCACTGGTCTCGCGGGAACATCCGTACACCGACAAGCAGGGCCGCACCTGGGAGGCCGATAGTTACTCGCGCGGGGGGCAACTGGTGGTTCGGACCGACCCGGTGCAGAATATCGAGGACCCGGAGCTACTGCGGGGCGAGCGGTACGGCAATCTCTCGTATGTGATCCCGGTGCCTCCCGGGCGCTACGGAGCGACGCTCTATTTCGCGGAGGCCTGGTTCGGTCCGGGCAACTTCGCCGGCGGCGGAGCGGGCAGCCGCGTGTTCGATATCCTGTGCAATGGCGTGGCTCTCCGCCGGGGCTTCGATATCTTCCGGGAAGCGCATGGAAGCTACCGGGCGGTGGTGCTGCCCATCCACGGCCTGGAGCCGGACCCGAGGGGTAAGCTGACCATCAGCCTGCTGCCCGTCCGGAACTACGCCTCGCTGAATGCGCTGGAGATCACCGACGAATCGAAATAGCGCGGAGTGTACGGCCTAATACGGCTGGCCGGGACGCGCAGCGATAGCCCATAAGGGCTAGACGTGGTTTCTTGCCGTTATTGATAACATACGAGTAATAAGGTTCGGGAAATCGGCTCACGGGGAAATTGCTGCGGTAGCGGTAATTGATTGGCACAAGCACCGAGTCGAATGGGTGGATTGACGGGTTATCTCCTGTAACTTCGGAGATGAAGGACGGTCCATTTAGTTATGAAGCTCTGTGTGCTGGGCGGAGACGGTTACTGCGGATGGGCTACGGCCCTTTATCTTTCCCGAAAGGGACACCAGGTTATAGTTGCCGATAACTTTGCGCGGCGCCAGTGGGATTATGAACTGGGCGTGCAGACTTTGACGCCGATCCGGCCGATGCCCGAAAGACTTCGGGCCTGGCGGCAATTGACCGGGGAGTCCATCGAGTTTCTTTCCGGAGATATCACCGACTACGATTTCGTGGCGTCGCTGATGCGCACTTACGCGCCGGACGCCGTGATCCATTTTGCGGAACAGCGCGCCGCTCCCTATTCGATGATCGACCGCAAGCACGCGGTCTTTACTCAAGTAAATAATGTAGTCGGCACGCTCAATCTTCTGTTCGCCATGCGGGAGTTCCGTCCCGATTGCCACCTGGTCAAACTGGGCACCATGGGGGAGTATGGTACGCCCAATATCGATATCGAAGAGGGCTTTCTGACGGTGGAGCACAACGGCCGCAAGGATGTGCTGCCGTTTCCCAAGCAACCGGGTTCTTTCTATCATCTGTCCAAGGTGCACGACAGCCATAACATCATGTTCGCCTGTAAGATCTGGGGGCTGCGCGCCACCGATCTCAATCAGGGCGTGGTGTATGGAACCGTGACCGACGAAGTTGCGCTGGATGAAGCTCTCATCAACCGCTTTGACTACGATGAAGTCTTCGGTACGGTGCTCAACCGTTTCTGTGCGCAGGCGGCGGTGGGACATCCGCTGACGGTGTACGGAAAAGGTGGACAAACGCGCGGGTATCTGGACATCCGCGATACGGTCCGCTGCATAGAGCTTGCCTGTCTGAAGCCGGCGCGCGCCGGCGAATGCCGCGTGTTCAACCAGTTCACTGAACAGTTTACTGTGTTGGAACTGGCGCGCATGGTGCAGGCGGCGGGCCGGAAAATAGATCTGCACGTGGAGATCGATCACCTTCCGGATCCGCGTGTGGAAGCCGAAGAGCACTACTACAACGCGCGGCATTCCAAGCTGGTGGAACTCGGGCTGAAGCCGCACCTGCTTTCGGAATCGCTGCTGGATTCGCTGCTGAACATCGCCATGCGGTATCAGGATCGCATCGATCGCTCCCTGTTCCTGCCTAAGGTGAACTGGCGGAGCGCCCACAACGACCGGCGTCCGAAGAGTGGCGGCATTCGGCGGCGCGTCTTTCGAGGCGCCTTACGAGACCAGCGTGGTTGCCAAGGGCAACGGCCATCTGACGCCGGGCGAGTAGCGCCTACCAGTTCTTTTCCCAGACGCGGACGATGGGGTAGCGGCCGGCGTCTTCGGGCTGATACTTGGATTGCTGATACCACCAGGCGAGGCGGGCCTGGCGGTCGGCGGCGAACGTCTGGTCGGTGGCCAGTCTCTGTTCGAATTGCCGGCGCAGCTCGGGAGAATCCAGCATCATGCGGCGGGCGATGGGCTCCGAGAGATACTCGCCCACGCCGCCGCGGCCTTCGAACACGGAATTCATCAGGCCCCAGCGGGCCAGCGAATCGGGGGCCTGCGGCTCCAGCATGGACAAGATCAGGCGCGAGCGGCGCTGCGTCAGGGGCACCCAGTAAGATCCGGCGGGAATGAAGACGCGCTCGGTGACCAGGTGCGGCTCGAAATTTACGGCGACGTGGCCTTCCACGGAGGTCGCGGCGAACTTCGTTCCGGTGAAGCGATAGGTCTCGAATTCCTGCTCCAGCGGTTTGGCGGTACGTTCCATCTCCACGCCGTGCAGCGCCAGCAGGTCGGCTACCTGTTTCCAGGCGGCGGGCACCAGGTAGCCCAGCGGCATCCGGGCTTCAACGGTAGTATCGATCTGGTCGTGAATCGCGCGTATCGAGGTCGTCGGGCTCGTGCGGTGTAGCGGATCACGTTCGCGCCGGTGATCTCGCTCCGGTATTGCTCGGTCTTGAGCGCGTGGTATACCAGCGGACGGCTCTTGTCGCTGACTTTGCCGGCCAGATAAACCGGCGCGGCGTCCCGCTTGCCCGCGCGCGCGGCCATCTCGCGGTCGGCCTCGCGCACGGCGCGGCGCAGCCCTTCGGGATCGAGCAGAATGGTGTCGATGGCGTGGCGCATGATGTCGTAGTTGGCCCAGGCGCGGGTCTTGGCGGCCTTCAGGCTGTGGGTCTCCACCAGCAGCGACGGCCGGTTCTGCACCGCGGCATAGAGGTGCGAATAGCGCGGCGAGAAGACCTCCATGAAGAATTCGCGCTTGCCTCCCACGTTGCGCAGCGCGCCATAGGGCGCCACCAGGTGACCGTCGGCGGCCATGCGTTTATCGAGCTCCGGGATGAATTTGTCCCGAACCCAGGCGCCGGCCGGTTCGGCGATATCCTGATTGCGGGCCATGTCCCAGGTGACGTCGTACTGCATGTCGGAGCCGTCGGTGACGTGGTTGTCGATCAGGAAATCGGGCATCCACGTGTTGAAGAGGCGCAGCCAGGCGCGCATCTCGGGCGTGTCGGCCTTGATGTAGTCGCGATTCAGATTGAGGCGCTGCGCGGTAGCGCGCAGGCCGGTGGATTGCGGGCCGTTCTGGCTGGGGCGGTGGAACGGGCTGAAGTATTCGTGGCCATCCACGTTGAAGACCGGGATGATGACGAAGATGGCGTGATCCAGCCAGGAGGCGAAGCGCCGGCTGACGGTCATATCGCGCACCAGCATGAGGACGGTGTCCTTGCCTTCGATCTCGCCGGCGTGAATGCCGCTCTGGATCATGATGACGGCCTTGCCGGTCCTGCGCGGCGGATTCGGGAGTGAAGGCACGGTCCGGGAAACGACGAGCGCGATCATGCGGCGGCCTTCGGGGGTGGCGCCGATGTCCAGCACTTTGACGAAACGGGAGGCGCGTTCGAGCCGGCGGGAAAGATCGACGGCTTCGGCATAGGGGGCGGTCTGGTTCCAGCCGGACTTTTCGCCGGTGGTGAGCAGGTCGGGCGGCGAAGCCTTGGTGCTGGCGGTGAGCGATGCCGCGGCCGCCGCGGCCGGGGGTTCCAGGGCGGAATGCGGCGCCATCGGGTCCTGGCCGAATAGAGGCGCGGACCAAAGCAGTAACATCAGGGTGAAGCGCGGCATCTAGCGATGGTATCGCATTGCAGGCGTTCGTGACACCCGCGAAGACCGCTTGCTCGGCGCGCGGCTCTAAGGGAGCGTTGGGGCGGAATACGTCAGACTTACTAAGTTCGGGTAACTGGCCGGCGGCACTTACTCTGGGTCGCGAGCTTGCCGAGGGAAACCGCGTGGGATAAAGCGGCCATGGTGGCCAGCAGTTGCGCCTCCTCGGTCAGTCCCGGCGCGGCATGGGCGAGGGCCGCTGCCAGCCACCGGAGCTCTATGATGGCCCTCAGCGTAGTCTGTGCGTAGACGCCGATTCCGAAATAATGATTGAGTAACGGCAGCAGATTCGGGCTGCCGTGCGGCGCGCGAACCAGAATCCAGACGGCCGGCAGAATCGCCAGCAGGGCGGTAGCGATGAAGGCATTGCGAAAGAGGGAACGGATACCCGGGAAGCTCCGGCAAATCCTACGCTGCAACAGCGCAAACAGGCTGAGCCAGACAAACCAGGTGAAGAACTCCTGCATGAACGAAGATTCTTAGTCGATGGCCGGCCCGAAGTAACCCTGAGCCAATGCCGGCTCTGATTCCAGCGCTTTGCTCCAGCATGCCCGGGCCTCATCGCTCCTTCCATTGGATTCCAGAATGCGGCCGAGATTGAGCAATGCTTCGGGCATATCGGGTTGCTGCGCCAGCGCTTCGCGGTAGAGCCGGACGGCTTTATCGAGCTGGCCGGCTTTTTCGTACATCAGGCCGGTGTTGTAGAGCACGTCGGGGGACCGCTCTCCGAGGTCGATCAATTGCACGTGGTATTCCAGCGCCGTGTCCACGTCGGAGGCGTGAATGGCCAGGGCGGCCAGACCGCGGATGGCGTCCAGCGATTTCGGATCGGCGTCCAGCATGCGCTGGTAGATGCGTTCGGCGTGGTCGCGCTCGCCCATACCGCTGTAGGCCAGTGCCAGGTTGGCATAGGCTTCGGGCCACTGGGGACGATACTTGAGACAGCCTTCGAAGGCTTCGGATGCGCCGCGATAATCTTCGCGCTGCAGCCGCAGGTAGCCCAGGCGGAAGCGTGCTTCTTCTTCTTTAGGGGCGCGATCGAGCACCTGTTTGTACCAGCGCTCGGCCTCTTCCAACTGGGCGGTGTGTTCCAGCAGCAGGGCGATATTCCAGAGAGGCGCGAGGGAATCGGGGTTGACCTTCATGGCGTGGTCGTAGGCGGCTCGGGCGGCGTTGGTATCGCCCAACTGCTCGCGCACGATCCCCAGATTGGTATAGGCTTCGCAGGAGTCGGGCCTCTGTTTCAGGGCCTCTTCATAAGCTTCCGCAGCCTGCGACCAACGGGCGGACTTCTGGTGCGCCAGGCCGAGATTGAACCAACCCTCGAAATGCGTGGGGACATTGGATACCAGCAGGGTGCAGAACTTGGCGGTGAGAGCGTGCTCGCCGGCGGCGCAGGCCCAGGCGGAGAGTCCCTCCAGGGCGATGGTGGATTCGGGCCGCAGTTCCAGCAGGCGCTCCGAGTATTCCCGCACCATGTCGAAATCCTCTTTCGCCGAGGCCGATGAGGACCAGGTTGGAGAGTGACTCTTCGGATTCCGGATTGCGTTCCAGGATCTTCTGATAAAGTTGTGACGCGTCCGCCACGTGGCCGAGAGACTGCAAGGAGGCGGCTTTACCGAACAGGGCGTCCTCGTGATCGGGGGCCAGTTCCAGGCAGCGCTCGAAGGAAAACAGGGCCGATTTCGGATCTTCCGTGCGCAGGTGGCAGATGGCCAGGCCGAGGTGCGCGTCGTTATGTTTCGGGTCCAGCGTGCAGGCGTTATGGAAAGCTTCGGCCGCATCGTCCCAGGAACTCAGGCGTTCCAGGCTGACCGCCAGGTTGAACCACCCGGTGGCGTACTGCGGTTTCATCTGCACCAGGGAACGGTAGCTGCGGGCGGCCTGATCGAAGTTGCCGAGTTCGAACTGGATATGGCCCATCGCACGGTGAATCTCCGGCGTGGCGTAGCCTTCGGCGATGGCTCGCTGCAGGTGCTTCAGAGCCTCGTCGCGTTGTCCCGCCAGGTGCAAGGCGACGGCACGGGCCAGGTAGGCGGCTCCTCCGGGGGCGGATATGGGCGACGGCGCGGGTTTTAACTCGGCTGGGCGAAGACTCTGAACTTTGGCGGCGGTCCTAATGGCAGTGCTCATGCGTTAGTCCATCCTATCTACTTGTGTTCCACGGGTACGACATGCTGATCATGGCCTTATCCTGAGGTTCAAACGGGGCTTGTCCGAGGCGGTGAACCGGCGAGGCCCCAGCGGGAGCCAGTTTCAGTGGAAGGCAGTCTGGCTTAGCGGAAGCCTGCCCGGCGCGCAAGGGAGAGCGGCGAAGCAGGAGTTGTCCTTCCATGGCGGGAGATCGCCAGGCGAACTGGCGCTGCTCTAACGGGTTGCCTCGCGGTGAGGGGGGCGCGAGTATAACCGGAGCGGCGCTTTGCAATCCGGCGTGAAGGCTGTCCTGGTGAAACGCCGGGGGGCGAGCCGCGGCCACGGAAAAATCCTGCTTCGCCGGGGACGCCACAATCGAGAGGCCCGCATGGGCGGCCCTGTGCAGTGTCAAAATTCCGGGGAACCGCAAACCTTCGATCGCCGGGCTGGCGCTGGCAGTCTGGCGCTGCGCCAGTTTGGGCAGGCGGAATCCCTTGCTGCCGGAAACTCGAAATGCATTGCCCACTTTGCCGGCCAGTTTCAACGTGTGGGCGCGGGTGGAGATCTTTCCTGAAGGCTCCAGCGCGAGCGACCGGAAGGCGCGGGCGGAGATGACCGGTCGAGGCGATGGGTGCGCCAGCATCACAAAACTTCTGCGCACTCCCGCTACGGTGTTGCCGGGAAAGTGAACCGGCACGGCGCCGGCGCGGGCCAGGGCTACAGGCATTTTCCGCGGACGCAGCGGCAGCGGGGCCGTCCGGTTGCCCTTCCGGGCGCCGGACCTGGATGCGAGGCGGGGCTGCGCGGACGAGGCGCCGGCGGGTGCGGGAGACAGGAAACGGCTGTCCCCGGTCTGAAACCGGGCGGCAGCGGGGGAAGCGGGCAGGGGTCGCAATGCGAGCCGCCGAGCCGTGGCGGGGGCCGGGCCGAAAGCGCGGGTCGCGACAGCGGAATTGGATTGCAGTTGGGCCAGCGGAAACTGTCGTGGAGTATCGCGCCGGCGCATCAGGCTGGCGTGTTTGTTCGCTTCCAGTAGCGTATCCATGCCGCAGCGCAACCGGTACTGGTTGCGATGCTCGCGCGAGCAGAAGTCGCCGCCCCCGCCCGCCCAGATTCTACTGAGCGGTTTACCGCAAAGCTGGCACGTACGGCCATTCATTGCCGCTCATTATAGGCAGCGGCAATCCAAATTACTAGCATAAGTGCAGATAGTATCGAAATCATAACTAAGGTTATTATTGCTCAAAATTATGTAGTTAATAAATACTAAGCATTCATCGCCTGTGGACACTGAATTTGGTTAACTACCCGCGAAAAACATAGTCATGAGAACTTACTTCGAGTAAAATTTAACGTGAGACGGGCCGCTTTGGCGGTCCCGGCGGAGGCCAAGCTAATGACTGATTCCACCGCGCGCGCAGAGCGAATCAAACCGCAGCCCTCTTCGGCGCCTGGTTACCTCTGGGAAGTCGCGCAGAAGCCTGTTTCCGTTCATCTGCCTTACGGCATAATAGACCGCCTGGAGAAGGAAGTTGTCGAGAACTTTCGCTCACTTACTTCGCGCGGGTCGGAAATTGGCGGCTTACTGCTGGGAGCGGTAGTTCCCGGTATACCATGTGTTGTGACAGTGGAAGACTTCGAACTGATTCCGTGCGATTACAGCCGGGGGCCGTTGTATCGGCTTTCGGACGCGGATATGGGAAGGTTCGAATACGCGGTGCAGCAACGGCAGAGTGAAGCCGAACTGGTGGTTGTAGGATACTTCCGGAGCCACACCCGGAAAGGCCTGTCGCTGGACAGCGAGGATGTAGCATTCCTGGAAACACGCTTCCGCGAACCGTACCAGGTGGCGCTTTTGGTGCGTCCGTACGCCACCAAGGCCAGCACGGCCGGCATCTTTATCCGGGAAGGCGGCGCGGTGAACGGCGACGCCAGTTACATGGAATTTCCGTTCCGTTCTTCGCAGCTCTCTTCGTATCGTCCGTCGCCGCTTCTGGCGGAGACTCCGCCCGCGCCACCGCCTGCGGCGGCGCCGTCCGCCGTCTCCGGGGCTCCGCTGCCCGCGGCTCCGAAAGCTACCGCGCGCGCGCAGATCGTGCCGATTGCGTCCCGCCGGGAGATCAGCCTTCCCTTAGCGCCTCCCGCGGCCGATCCCCCCGCCAAGGAAGCGGCTGCCGCTCCCGCCGCCGGGCCGGAAATCGCGCCGCCCGCCGAACCCGCTCCTCCTTCGGTGAAGGATAACGAAAGGGAGCCGGAGAAGGCGGCATCCGTCGAGAGTCCCGCTGAGCCGCAAAAACCGTTGCAAAAGGAGGTGGAAGCCAAGCCGGAGGCGAAACCCGCCGCGTCCGCCGCTTTACCGGCCGAAGAGAAGAGCAAAAAGGGAATGGTGATCGGCATCGTGGCCGCCATTGCCGTGATCCTGGTGTGCCTGTTCGTGTTCCCGGGATTTCTGAGGCATGGCCCGATTCCCATCGCGGGCCAGAACGAGGCTTCGATATCGCTTCGCGTGGAGCGCACCGGCACCGACATTCTGCTGACCTGGAATCGCGATTCCGACGCCATCAAGAACGCGTCGCACGCGGTGCTGTACATTTTCGACGGCGACCGTCACGAAAACTACGACATGGATCTGGGTCAACTGCGCAATGGCAGCATTGTGTACTCGCCCATTACCGCGGACGTCAGTTTCCGCATGGATGTCGCGCGGCAGGGCAAGAGCGCTGTCAGCGAATCGGTGCGCGTGCTGCGCACCCGGCCATCGCCGATGGGCGACGAAGCACAGCCGCAGACAGCCGCGCCGGCGAAGCCGCAAACGGCGCCCCCGCCGTCAACCGCTCCGAATGCGTCCACGGCAAGCGGGCAGCCCACGACTCCCACCGCCGCCGAAACGGCGCCTCCGGATGACTCCAAGCCGACCGTTTTGACGTCGGCGACCAAGCCTTTCGACGCATCGTCCCTGGTGCAGCGATTGCGTCCGGCGACCCAGAACGATCTGCCGGAAGCTCCCAGCATCACACCCGCCACGGGAGGGCCGGCGGTGTCTACCGCGATTTCCGGGCTGAATCTGAATAGTGCCGGCCCCGCGCCCGCGGCGCCCACGCCGCCCAGCGCACCGGCGAGAAAGGTACCGGCGGTTACCGGAGGCCAGATCAAGACCGCCGAACTGATCGTCCGCAAGGAGCCCGAGTATCCCAAACTAGCTCGCCAGATGGGCGTAAAGGGCATCGTGGAACTGACCGCCACGATCGGAACAGACGGCAAGGTGAAGAGTGTGAAGGTGGACAGGGGTCATCCACTGTTGACCAAAGCCGCCATCGATGCCGTGATGCAGTGGGTTTACCGGCCTACGCTGCTGAACGGGCAGCCCGTGCAAAACGACACCAAGATCACGCTGAATTTCCTCGGCGAGCGATAGGAGGCGCCCGTCCGGCACGGGCGGGAAGCCTCCGTGACCGGTTCATCCACCGATTCGGCCGGTTCGTCACCGGGCGGAACTTTTGGACTCCCAGTCCCGTTATAATTGGGTGATCCAAAAGCTATGCGCTACCTGCCCTTGATTCTGAAGAACTGCTGGCGCAACAAGCGCCGAACGTCGTTGACCATCGTCAGCATCGGCGTTTCCATGTGCCTGCTGGGCGTGATGATCGCGCTGTTCCACGCCTTTTACCTGAGCGAACCCGCGGCCGAGCAGGCGCTGCGCCTGGTAGTGCGCAACAAGGTCTCGCTCACGGTCGCCATTCCGCTGTCCTATCGCGAGACCATCCAGCACATGCCCGGCGTGCGCGAAGTGATGATCGCGAACTGGTTCCGGGCACGTTCCGGGACAATCGCGATCCCAAGAACCAGTTCGCCCGCTTCGCCATCGAGCCGGAGAAGCTGTTCACGATCTACAGCGAATTCAAGATCCCGGAGGACCAGAAGCGCGATTTTCTGCGCGACCGCACCGGCTGCGTGGTGGGCCGCGACCTGGCCAAGCATTCAACTTCAAGGTCGGAGACAAGCTCCACATTGTCGGCGACATCTATCCCGGCGATTACGAATTCACCATCCGCGGCATCTTCGACAGCCCGCGCTCCAGCGACGTGATGTACCTCAATAAAGAGTACGTGGACCAGGCGATGCCCGAGAGGCGCCGCGGCCAGGTGGGCATGTTCTACATCCTGATCGACAAGCCGGAGAACTCCAGCCGCATCGCCGAGGCTGTGGACGCGGCATTCCGCAATTCGACGGCGCAAACCAAGACGGAATCGGAACAGGCGTTCACCGTGGGATTCCTGAGCCTGCTGGGCAACGTGAAGATGTTTCTGATCGGCGATTTCGGCCGCGGTGATGTTCACCATTCTGCTGGTCTCGGCGAACACCATGGCGATGTCGGTGCGCGAGCGCGTGCGCGAAGTGGGAGTTCTGAAGACGCTGGGCTTTACGCCGGGCACGATTCTGCGAATTGATTCTGGGCGAGGCCTGCGCCATCTCGGTTGCCGGCGGAGTGATCGGCTACCTGATTTCGATGCTGCTGATGAAGGGCGTGGCGGACAGTCCGTTCGGCGGGTTCCTGCCGGACTTGCACCTGTTCGACCTTCCGGTGGCGCTGGTCTGCGTCGGCGCCGCCGCGGCCATCGGGGTGAGCGAGTTCGCTGGTGCCGGCGCTGAGCGCCTCGCGCATCATCGATTGTCGACGCCCTGCGGAGCACGGACTAGCCATGGCCATTCCTCTCGCGTACAATCTGCGAAACCTGGTGGTGCGCAAGACCACCACGCTCATGACGGCGCTGGGAATCGCGCTGACGGTGGCGGTGCTGCTGGCCATTCTTTCGCTGGTGAGCGGGCTGCGCGCCACGCTTTCTTCCTCCGGCGATCCGCTGCAAGGTGCTGGTGCTGCGCAAGGGATCGGATTCCGAGCTGGTGAGCGATTTTCTGCGCACGCAGTTTCAGGACCTGAAGTTCAAGCCGGGAATCGCCACCGGGCGCGACGGGCAGCCGCTGGCGTCGCTGGAGCTGGTGACCGTCATCAACCTGGCGAGCGTGGAAAATCCGAGCGGCATGAACGTGACGGTGCGCGGACTGCCGGCGAGCGGCATCGAAATGCGGCGCAACGTTCACCTCCTCGCGGCCGGTGGTTCGACCCGGGACGCGCGAACTGGTGGTGGGCAAGTTGGTCGCCGAGCGGTATCCGGGAGCGCGCCTGGGACAGAAGATTCACTTCGGCCGCAGCGATTGGGACATCGTGGGTGTCTTCGACGCGGTGCGCGGCGCGCAGGATAGCGAGATCTGGGGCGATTTGAACCAGCTCAGCGCGGACCTGCAGCGCGTGGACGTGCTCAGCTCCGCGCTCCTGCAGGCGAAGGATGCGGTGGCCGCCGCGGCGCTGATCAACGACATCGATAACGATCAGCGGCTGGGCATGAACGCACTGTCGGAGAAAGAGTATTACGATCTGCAGACGCATCGGGCGCGCCGATCGAATTCGTCGGCATCTTCGTCTCCATCATTATGGCGATCGGCAGCAGCTTCGCGGCCATGAATACCATGTACGCGGCGGTGGCGCGGCGCGCGCGCGGAGATCGGCACGCTGCGCGTGCTGGGCTTTTCGCGCGGCAGCATTCTGTTCAGCTTTTTCCTGGAATCGGTGCTGCTCTCGGCTTTGGGCGGCGTGCTGGGGTGCCTGCTGGTTCTGCCGCTGAACGGAGTGACCACGGGAGTCGGGAACGTCCAACTTTTCCGAACTGGCGTTCGATTTTCAGGTGACGCCGGAGATCATCCTGGTGGGCATCGCCTTCGCCGTGATGCTCGGGAGCCTGGGCGGACTGTTTCCGGCGCGCATGGCTTCCAAAAAGGAGATTCTGACGGCGCTGCGGGAAGTCTGAGGGTCGTGGATCCTATGGACGCGGAACTAAAGAATCTGAAGATCGACCGCAGCAAACGGCGCTCGATGGGCCTTCGCCATGGGCCACCCTGGATCATCGTGTCGGCGTTTTGCTGTTGCTCGGTCTGGGCGCGTGGCGACTTGCTTTCGCCGCGGCTGAACGCGGCGTCCCTGGTCGAAGTCCAGCGGGTGCAGGCCATCAGCGCGGCCAGCCGCGCCGGAAGGCGTGGTGCTCAACGCCACGGGCTACATCGTGGCGGCGCACAAGATCGAAGCTGGCCGCCAAAGTGATCGGCAAGGTCAAATGGATCGGCGTCGACAAGGGCGACCAGGTGAACGAAGGCGCAGGTGCTGGTGCGCCTGGAAGACGACGAGTACCAGGCGCACGTTGCAGCAGGCCAAGGGACAGCTCGCCAGCCTGCAGGCCAGGCTGGCCGAGGCCATGCACGGCTCGCGGCCGGAGGAGATCGCGCAGGCGCTGGCCAATCTGAACTCCGCCAAGGCCGATCTGGAGAACGCCCGGTGAGCTGGAACGGGCGCGCAAGCTGGTGGGCGAAGAGCTGATGGTCGCAGCAGTCCTGGACGATGCGCAGGCGCGCTACGATGGCGCCATTCACCGAGTGAACTCGCTGCAGAAGACCTACGACCTGGTGAAGACTGGGTCCGCGCCAGGAGCAGATCGACGCCTTGCGCGGGCAGGTGGAGCAGGCGCAAGGCGCGCTGGCATTATGCCGAGACGAATCTGGCCGAACACCATCATCCGCGCGCCGGTCACGGGCACGATTCTGGAGCGCGCGGTGGAGAAGGGCGAATTCGTCACCACCAGCTTCGTGGGCGACCGCGGCGCCAAAGGATACGTGGTCTCGCTGGCCGATCTGAACGACCTGGAAGTGGAGCTGGACATCAGCCAGAACGATTTCGCCAAGCTGCAGATGCGGGCAGCACGGCATCGTCACCACCGACGCCTTTCCGGACTTGAAGTACGACGGCTTCATCAAGGAGATCTCGCCCGAAGCGAACCGGCAAAAGGCCACCGTGCAGATCAAGGTGAAGGTGGAGAAGCCGGACGACCATCTGCGGCCGGAGATGAACGCCAGTGTGGCGTTTCTGGCGGACCAGAAGCCGGCGACGGCGGCGGCGCCGCGCCGAGGCCGGTCGTGATGGTGCCCGCCACGGCGGTGCGCGATGGCGCGGTGTTCGTTGTGCTGGACGGGAAGCGCGGTGCGCCGCGCGGTGAAGACCGGCGCGACCAGCAACAGAACGTGCGCATCGAAGAGGGCCTGATCGGCGGGCGAAGACGTGATTGTCAATCCGCCCGCGGGGTTGAAGGACGGCGACAAGGTACGGACGAAGGCGTGAAACCATGAGCGAAACGATTATCGAAACCGAGAATCTGAGCAAGGAGTATCGTGCGCGACGAATTCCATGTGGTCGCGCTGAAGGACGTCACCTTGACCATCGACAAGGGCGAATTCGTGGCGCTGATGGGGCCGTCCGGCTCCGGCAAATCGACGCTGCTGCACCTGATCGCGGCGATGGACCGGCCCACTGCGGGCGACGATTCGCGGTGCTCGGCCACGACCTGCGCGAATTGAGCGACCGCGCAGATCGCCCACTGGCGCAACGAGCACGTCGGCTTCATCTTCCAGCAGTTCAACCTGATTCCGGTGCTGACCGCGCTGGAGAACGTGGAACTGCCGCTCAAGCTGACCAACCTGAAGAAGGCGGAGCGGCGTGGAGCACGCCACCACGGCGCTGAAACTGGTGGGGCTGGGCGACCGGATGCAGTCATTTTCCGCGGCAGCTATCCGGCGGGCAGGAGCAGCGCGTGGCGATCGCTCGCGCCATCGTCACCGACCCGGCGCTGATCCTGGCGGACGAACCGACCGGCAACCTGGATGCGGCATCGGCGCAGGAGATCCTGACGATTCTCTCGCGGCTGAATAAGGAATTCGGAAAGACGGTGGTGATGGTGACGCACGATCCGCACGCGGCGCAGTTCGCCTCGCATGTGCATCATCTGGAGAAGGGGGAGCTGATTCGTGAAAGTGCGCCGAAGACGGTACAAGCGCCTTAGAATGGGGCGCTGTCCTCGACTTGAACTGACGTCTGTAAGATCTTCGGGTGGCCATCCGGGGCCATCGGCCTCGGGCCTGGGGGTCCGGACATAACGATCATTTGTTGCCTGTGTTCGTGGGGCGGGACGGGTTTCACGCTCGGGCTTAGTCCCGCTGTTTGCGATGCGAAAACGCAGGGAGCGAGAGCGCGCCACCAAAACTCGGCACGTCTCTGACGGTGAATTAATTCTCGAAGCGGCGGCGGACCAGCCAGGGCTCGATAGCGCCGGGGTTTTCGAGAATCTCCTGCTCCAACTCCTGCACCTGGGCATCCAGAACAAATTGTTCGAGGGCTTCTCCCAACGAGCGGTCCTTCTTCTCTGCGCGCTTCTTTTCGATCAAGGCCAGGACCGCCTCACACAGTTCCAAACGATCTGCCATGCTGCTCATATCCGGGCCTCCTGTTAAATAAGACGCAATTCTCCTGAAAAAGTTGCGGGAAGGGTACTACGGGGCGATTCGCGCGCCAGCCGAACTGTGAACTCATATAATGTAGTCGAATGGTTAAGCCGGCGCCCACGTCGCGAGGGATTACGAGATTTCTCATGTCGAGCCGCGCCGTGCTTTGGGTGGGCTTCGGCAGCCTGATCGTGCTGATGGTGCTGATTGCCTCCAGCGCGAGCCGGGCGCTGGGGCGGATCGAGGAATCCAATGCGCAGATCCGGCAGGGGTTTCTGCAGCGCGACGAATTGCTGAACCGCCTGCGGAGCGAGCTGTACCGTTCCAGCATTGACGTGCGCGACTACCTGCTGCACGCCGATCCGAAACTGGCCGAACTGCGGCGCGCGGAAATTCTGCGGACCCAGAAAGAAATGGATGCCGCCATCGAGCAGTACCGCAAGGACCGGCCGCCGGAAGAGGCGGTGGCAGTGGACCAGCTCCGCCACGATTTGAACGAGTACTTCAGCCTCCTGGAGCCCGTGCTGCACTGGGACGCGGCGGCGCGGCAGATCCAGGGCCCGGAGTTTCTACGCTCCGAGATGTTTCCGCGGCGGCAGCAACTGCTCCAGCTTTCCGAGCGGATCCGGCAGATTGACAGCCGCCAGTTGAGCCGCGGCGAAGTGCGCGTGGCCAACGTCTTTGCCGGTTTTCGCCGCGAGATTCTGCTGACGGCGCTGCTCACCGTGCTCTTCGGTATGGCCCTGGCCTTTCTCGCCATTGGACGCGTGCAGGCGCTGGAGCGCGAATCCGAGCTGCGGTTCCAGCAGGTGGTGCTGGCGCGCGAGGAACTGCACAAGCTCTCCGCGCGGATTGTTTCGGCGCAGGAAGAGGAGCGGCGCAATCTGTCGCGGGAGTTGCACGACGAAGTGGGGCAATCCATGTCCGCGCTGCTGGTGGAACTGGGCAATCTGGATTCCATGCTGCCGGCCGGCGCTTCGCGGCGCGCACGAGCAGTTGCAGCGGGTCACGCAAGCTCGCCGAAGCCAACGTGGGGGCGGTCCGCAATATGGCCCTGCTGCTGCGGCCTTCCATGTTGGACGACCTGGGGCTGGTGCCGGCGCTGAAGTGGCAGGCCAGGGAAGTGGCCCGCCGCACCGGCATGAAAGTGCGGGTGGATGCGGAGGATGTTTCCGACGATCTCCCGGACCAGTACCGCACCTGCATCTACCGTGTGGTGCAGGAGGCGCTGCACAACGCGACGCGCCATTCCAAGGCAACGCACATTCGCGTGACGGTCCGGCGCGAGCCGGCGGGAGTGTACGCGGAGATTAAGGACGATGGCGCGGGGTTCCCATCGCGGCAGGAGAAAGGCATGGGCATTCTGGGAATGGAGGAGCGGGTGCGGCACCTCGGCGGCGAGTTCCACGTCGAATCGGAGCCGGGCCACGGCGCCTCTGTTTCCATCCGGCTGCCCTTGCAGCAGGAAGCGCCGCCGCTCGCGGTCAAACAATCATGAGCCAAATCGGAATTCTCTTAGCCGACGATCATTCGGTGATGCGCACCGGCCTGCGCCTGGTGCTGGAGCGCCAGCCGGACTTCCACGTGGTGGCCGAGGCGTCGGACGGCCGCGAGGCGGTGGCGCTGGCCCTGCAGCATAAGCCGGACGTGGTGGTGATGGACGTGACCATGCCCAATTTGAACGGCATCGAGGCGGCGCGGCAGATTGGCGGAGCCCTGCCGCAGACTTCCATTGTGATGCTCAGCATGCACTCCGACGAAGCCTATGTGCTGCGCGCCCTGAAGGCCGGCGCGCGGGGCTATCTGCTGAAGGAATCGGCCGAGAGCGATCTGATCGCGGCGGTGCGGTCGGTCCATGGCGGCAAGGCATTCTTCAGCCCGGCGGTCAGCCGGATGCTCGTGGAAGATTACGTGCGCGAATTGAAAGACCGGGAAATCGAAGACAGCTACGAGCTCCTCACAACCCGCGAGCGCGAGATCCTGCAGTTAGTGGCCGAAGGCAAGAGTAACAAGGACGTAGCCAACCTACTCAATCTCAGCCTATATACAGTAGAGACACACCGCGGCAACCTGATGGAGAAACTGAATCTGCACACCGTGCCCGAACTGATCCTCTATGCCGTGCGCAAAGGCGTGATCGGGTGAAAGACAGGGAAGAGACAGGCGAGGACGCCTGTCTTACTTACCCAAAAACTTCGCGAACGTCACCGAAGAATCGGTACTGAACTTGCGATAGTTGCGGAACTGGATGCTGTTCCTGGAACAGCTCCCGCTGCCCGTGAAGCAGCCCAGGTTGTCGCTGAGCGCCGGCAGCAGATAGGTGCCTTGCTCGATCCGGACAAAGCCGTACTCGACGGTGGATTCGGCTTTGCTCAACGGAAAATCCGGCGGCATGGAGGTGGTGCGCTGCTCGATTCGCAGGACGCGCCGGGTGTCGCGATCGATCCACACAGCCCCCTGGTAGGCCGGATTGTAGCGCCGCCCGTCGGGCGCGACCAGAGTCCAATGGGAATGCGCCTGCTCCACGGTGTAGTCGAAGGCTATCGCCGGACGGCCGGCGATGCGGTCATCGCCGCGGCGCTTGAAATTCGCCCCGGTGGCGGGGGACAGCACATCCGCCAGAGTGGTGGCAAACTCGCCGGTGGACCAGGATCCGCTGCGCTCCGGAGGCACGTTGGTGGGGCTGTCGTTGACCTTGATGTCGCGGTACTCCTCTTTGCCGTTGGCGTAGGCGACGGTCGCGGTGACCACGTCGATCTCCCGCCACGAGGCGGGCCAACTGTCGGTGAAATAGCGCGTGGTAGCCTGTTCGGCGAGGAAGTTCGGCAGACCGGCGGTATACGCGGACGCGGTGGCGCGCGCGTCGGCCAAAATGGCGGCATCGGTATTCAGGCGTGGATCATTCGGTCGTGGTTCGCCGGGCACCGCGACGGCGGGGGCGCCGGGGTTCCCGGGTTCGGCAGGAGATGACTTTGCGGGCTCCGCGGCAGTAACCGGTTCGGGCGGCGAAACCGAATCGGGTGGCGCGGATTCCTGGGCGATCGTGGTGCGGGTCTTGGGCAGGTCTTTCGCTTCCGGGGCGCGCGCCTCGTCCAGCGCCTTATCGGCGGATTTCTTTTCCGCCGCCGATCCCTCGCGCACGAAGACGATGCGGACGGCAGTCTCCGGATCGTCGGGATTCACCAGCACCGAAAGCTGATCGCCGGGATGCAGGAGCGAATCCCGAACGGGCTCGTTCTGCTTATCGCGGAACTGGGTCTTCGCCAGCAGACGGAAACGCAGAATCGTCTTGCCGCTGGTCTGGAGGTACAGGTCCTTCTCACCGAGTTTGCGCAGCGTGCCGTCGATGGGCGCGAGCGCGATTTTGGAATCGCCCTCACTGCCGCCTTTCTCCTTGGGCGATCGCTTGGGCAGGTTCACGGTGGGCACCGGCATGTTCACCGGAACGCCGCCCGGGCAAACGTGTGGGATAGGTATTGGGATACTGCCCCGGCGGATATTGGCCAGGCGGGTATTGGCCCGGCGGATATTGGCCCGGCGGGTATTGGCCCGGTGGATATTGGCCCGGTGGATACTGCGGATATTGCGGATAAGGATATCCGGGCGGATACTGCGCCCAGGACAGCGCGCCGAACACGACGAAGAGGGAGACCCGGTACAACCACGAGATCCGCATCGAGAGATCCGTCTCCTTTGCCTTGATTCTACCGCTTTAATACGGGGTCGAGACCGGCCGCGCGATACGCCTCCAGAAGCGCTCCTTCCGCGGGACCGTGCAGCGGCGGGCCGCAACGGCTGCCGGTTTCCATTTCCACCAGCAGGCGGAAGCGCTCGCGAACCGTGAGGCTTTCGAAGACGCCGCCGATGTAGGCCACCTCCACGGCATCGCCGGGTTGCCACAACTGCTGCCGGACCGACGCCGCCAGCATGGCCAGGTCGATGGCGGCGCGGTTGACGATTTCCGAGCGCGACCGCATCGGCGGCGAGGGCGGCGGCATCCACCAGGGGCGCCAGGGTCGCAACGCGCGAGCGCGGCCACTGGTCGGTATAAAAGAGATGCAGCGCCTGATTGGCGCGAGGCGGACGCCGGTGGCCTCGAGCAGCGTGGCGCGCAGGCTGGTGGGCGGACCCCAACCTTCCTCCATGCGCAGCGCCGCGCGCAGCGACTGGCGCACCAGGTCGAACGCGCCGCCTTCGTCGCCGAAAACGTAGCCCCATCCGCCGGCGCGCGCGGTGGCGCCGGCGGCGTTGCGGCCGAACGCGATGGACCCGGTGCCGGCGATCGTAATGATGCCCCGTCCGTGTGCGGTCGCGCCGGCCAGGGCGGTCACGGCGTCGGTAGTCACCAGCAGGCGTTCGGTGCGCAGGAGGGCGGCCAGGATCTCCTGCTTATCTTCCGGACCGCCGCTCATGCCGAAACACGCCACGGCAAACTGGATGGTGTTCGAGTCCAGGCCGGCGCCCTCACAGGCGAGTTGCAGACTGGTCCGCACCGCGCGTTCCAGTTTGGCGCGGCCCTCCCCCGCGCCGGCGTGATTGCACGGTCCGGCATCGCCCCGGCCCAGCACGCGGCCCGTTTCGTCGCCGATCACAGCGGTGGTGCCGGATTGGCCGCCGTCCACTCCTAAAAAGAATCTCATGGCAGTTGGAACAGCTTCGTCTCCTTAAATTGAGCTACCAGGCGAATGCCCCAGAGGTCGGGGTCGGCACGGAGGTCGCGGGTCTCCCGCTCGTCTTCGAAGCTGAGAATGTAATCCACGCCGCGGCGATGCAGTTCGGCCATGGCGGCGCGGCGCAGGCCCAGCGGCGGCGCGGCATCGCTGATCGCGGGAGCGGACGAAAGCGCCACCCACTCACCGTCCGGCTTCCGCCCTTCGAGCTTCAGGCGGATTCCGTACTGGTTGGGAGCGGCTTCGATCAGGACGGCGTCGGCCGTCTCCTCCCGGTGGAAATCGACCGCGACATATTGGCCGGGTTGGGCGGTTTCGCCGCAGCGCCAGAAAGTAGCCAGGCTGTTATCGAAAGCATCCTGAATGGTCCACGGGTAGGGGTGGGCGGTGAGACGCCAGGCGGGATTGCGCGGGAGTTCTCGCGTGCCGTCGAAAATGCGGAGTTCGTTGATATTCCACAGGTCGCCGGAGGTACCGGTCTGCGTGACGCGGATGGCTCGCAGGGGCTGCCGCGCGAAGGCAAATCGCAGACGCCAGGTGGGCATCTGCTGGGGGTCGTACGCCTCCTGGACAATCTGGCCGTCGATCAGGTTCGCCGCCGATTCGTAATTCACCAGGATGCGGCGCGAGGTGTAAGCCTCCGGAATCGGGCGGTAGGTGAACACGGTGGATCCGGGCGCGGTGGCCCGTTCGACCATCTGTTCCACGCCATAATCGTAAACATGAGAGCTCAAGTATTCCTCGACATTCTTGAGGCGAAGTGCCTCTCGATAAGGAACTTTGGTCAGGTGCCAGCCATACGGCGAGGAGTACTTCGGGATGTATGCCGGCCAGGAGATCACGCAGTGGACCACCACCACGGCCAGCAGGAGCCAGGGGATGCCGCTGAGCGCCAGCGCCATGGCGAGTGAAAGGAACGGCAGCGGTGCGATGAGGAATCTGGGACTGATGTTGCTGAAATAGGTGCATCCGAAGACGGCCGCGGCCAGCAGCAGTTGCCGCCCCTGCTTTCGTCGAAGTGCCAGAAGCGCCACCGGCGCCAGAAGGAAGATGGGGCCGAGAAATCCTCCCAGGCTGCCGCTGGTGGTTACCGCCATTGGAATCTGCCTGCGGCTGGTGAGATCGTAGGTCTGCAGATCCTTTCTGTAACCTTCTTCGAAAGCTACAGTTACGTATGGATTCGGAAAGTATTTGTTGTAGAAAGGCGCAACCGGGTTTTGATACCAGATCCAGTTCCTTGCCACCCAAGGCGCGATCACCAGCGCAGCGGCGAGCCCGACTGTCGCTCACGGCGCGGATGCGGCGGGTCTTCCAGAGGACGACACCCACGGCGTAGAGCACGCCGGGCCACGCCGTATACTTCACTGCATAGCCAAATCCTGCAACTAAACCGATAGCAATCAATAGCCTGGGCGATAGTTTCTCGTGTAATAGATAAAATAGGGTGAAGGCGATGGATGCCACTGCCACGTCGTTGTAAGCGCTGGTGGCGTCGATGCCCACTACAGGGCTGGCGAAGACCAGCAGCGCGCCGCACGCGCCCGCTACCGGAAACCCTTCACGCTTTCCATAAAGAAACATCTGCCATGCCAAAGCAACCAGAAACGCAAAGTGGACCATGGATGCGGCGGAGTGCCGTCCGAACGCGAACGCGAAAAGGAACAGCATCTCCATCCCTTCGGAGAGGCTCGCGTAGAAGTTCCAGGTAATGGGGTGGACGCCGTGCTCGCGGAAGTAGCGAGCCACCAGGCCCAGGTGGTAGGTGACCCCGTCCGGGCTTGCCTCCGGGGCCATGGCGCTGAAGAAATACAGGATAAAGTACAGGATGAAAAAGAAGACCAGAATACGATGATGTGACGGGAGTTTGGGTAAGCGCGGCAAGCGAAATCGGCGGCCCTGGCGAATACCAATGACCGCCGCGCCGAACACCAGGAAGACGCTGGTATAGGCCAGGTGGGCGGCAGCCAGGAGGAAGACGCAAGTGCTCAGTAGTGCCGCTCCCGTGACGAAGCGGGCGGGCCACTCCCGGCAGGCCTCTCCCAGCAGAAGCCCTCCCAGGGCCAGTGCGACTGCAACCGTAAATCCGGCGCCGAAGAGAATGGAAAGGGCCTGCAATCCTACTCCGTGAACCCGGCGCGGATGAGTAGGAAGGACAGCTTCTCCCCGGATGCGGTGCGGCGACTTTATCCGGTTCGACGCCTACTATATTTATCGCTTGCGGCTTGAGGAATTCCGGCGGCACCTGGTGAGTGTACTGCTCCTCGCCGGGTTTTTCGTAGCGGACGCGGTCCAGAATCCGTCCGTTGATGGAGAAGGTGAGGGTGACCGGACCGGTGACCCGGAACGTCTCTTCGGGAAGCACGAATGCCATGGTGAACTTCGCTCGCGTAAGCGCGGGAAGGTAGAAGCGCATCACGGGGTGTCTCCAGCGCCCAGCGCCAGGCGCCATCGTTCTTTTCGCGGAATCCCCGCACCAGGTAGGCGGCCGCATCGGGATCGCTCATGGCGGCGAAATGGGCCAGTCCCCCGGAGGTCTCCAGCGAGGCCCGTTGGACCGGCGGCGGAAAGCTCTCAGGCAATCGATCGCAACCCGGGAGGAGCAGCGAAAACAGCAGAGAAAATCGCAGCACGAAAACAGATTGTAGCAGTGGCGTGAAGGGGACAGACCACCACGGCGATGGTCTGTCCCACGGAGCAGGATTTTGGCGGGCCTAACTCTTGCGGGCGGGGTTCTCTACGCGGAGATTATTGACGATGGGACCGAAGCTCAAACCGGCACTCGATGCCCTCATGCCGGCAATCTGCTTTTCCATTTCCGTGCTGACCACGCCGCTCAGGGTGACGTGACCGTTATCCACAATCACGTGGATGGGCGGCACCGCCTGCAGCGCGTACCGGTTCAGCGACGGGTCGCGATAGATGGCGCGCGCCACCTGAACGCGCAACCGGTCGTCCTGATTGGACAGCGGCAGCACCTCGATTTGGTCGCTGATGCCGGTTACGCCCGGAACATTACGGACCAGGCGTTCCATGTCGGACTTTTTAAACGGTTGGGTGACGGCGCCGGACAGTTCCACCTGCCCGCCGTTCACGCGGAAACTCACGTCGTCCCAGATAGTGTAGCGGGGATACATCACCAGTTCGTGACGCACCTGCGCGGCGATGGCCGCGTCGGTTCCCGGTGCCGGCTTATCGGCCTTACCGGCGCCCAGCATCAAGGTGGCGCCGGCTAGAAGCATTCCTAAAACTTTGGAGCGCATTGCTCTCTTCCTCCTGCTTATTAGAACGAGTGAAGAGGGCTTCCGGTGTACAGAATATTGTAAAAGTTAGTAATCGCTACGGTAGCTATAAAGAGCCAGAAACCCTACTCGGGCGCCAGTTCGTAGTGGCGCGGACGAGGCTGGGCCGCCGCTCGTTGTTGTTTCACCACGTCGAGTTCCAGTTCGTCCAGGGCCTGCAAACTGCTCAGCAGGTGCGGCGCGGAATCCTTTTCCATGGGCACCTGAATCTGCCGCCAGCGGCTGTAGTGGATATTGTTGTGACGCAGCGTGAGGGCATGAACCTGTGCCGCCTGGCGCATCATGGGCGTCGGCGCCACCAGTGGATCGCGCATGTCGATTCGGCATGGGCACCCGCGCCGTCCGTCTGCGTCCAGGAGATGACTTTGCCGCCCTGCAGATCGGAAATGCGCGTGATGCGCTGGCGGAGCGGCTCTTTGCCCCGCACCGAGTTCGACGTCGGTGACCACGGCGGGGCCGTGCCACGATTTCTACACCGCTTCGGCCATCAGCAGATGCCCACCGGCGGCCGGATGCACCCGGTCCGGAAGGATCTTGGCGGCGATCGCCGGGTCGGCGGCATAGGCCTTCAGGAGCGCCGGCACCATATCGGTGTTGAGGTCGCCAGAAACCCTACTCGGGCGCCAGTTCGTAGTGGCGCGGACGAGGCTGGGCCGCGGCGCGTTGTTGTTTCACCACGTCGAGTTCCAGTTCGTCCAGGGCCTGCAAACTGCTCAGCAGATGCGGCGCGGAATCCTTTTCCATGGGCACCTGAATCTGCCGCCAGCGGCTGTAGTGGATATTGTTGTGACGCAGCGTGAGGGCATGAACCTGTGCCGCCTGGCGCATCATGGGCGTCGGTAGTGTGGCCAGGTTGATGCCGGCGGCCAGTTGATCCGCGGTAAACGAGCCGGCCGTTTCGCCGTCGATCTTCAAGGTGTAGTGCCCGGCGGCGAGGCCGCGCACCTCGAGCGGCTGCCGGTCGAGCGCATCCACCACGTCCGAAGAGCGGACCGCGAGCGCCACCAGCGGATCGCGCATGTCGATGGGCATGGGCAGCGCGTCGTCCGTCTGCGTCCACGAGATGACTTTGCCGCCCTGCAGATCGGAAATGTGCGTGTTGCGCTGGCGCAGCGGCTCTTTGCGCCCGGCATCGAGTTCGACGTCGGTCACTACGGCGGGGGCGTTCCACGATTTCAACAGCGCTTCGGCCATCAGCAAGTGTCCTGCCGGCGGCAGGGTGCACCCGGTCCGGAAGAATCTTGGCGGCGGTCGCCGGGTCGGCGGCATACGCCTTCCGGAGTGCCGCTACCATATCGGTGTTCAGGTCGGCGACCGCGAGTTTCTCGTCGGCCGCCAGTTGTTTGATGTAGTCGCCGTATTTGAGCAGCACCTGGTTGTAGCCGCCTTCGAACAGGGGCGGGCGCGTCACATCGTCATAGGGCGAGGGCACAATGGCGGTGATCCGAACCCCCGGCAACTGGCGCTTCAGGGTGTCCACAATGTGTTTGTAGCCCGCGCTGAATTCGTCGAAGAAGGTCTGATCGAACGCGCGGTAATGGCCGTCGTTCATCCCCAACATAATGGTCACCACGGTGGGATCGTAAGGCAGCACGTCCCGCCAGATGCGGACGTCGACGGGTCCGCCGCCTCCGCCGCTCACGCGGTCGCCGCCCCATCCGGAATGGACGAAGGTGACGTCCATCCTGGGGAATCGCGTGACTACATAGGTCTCGGCGAAGGTGGTGTAGAGCCGCTGATCGGTGATGCTGTCGCCGTAGAACACCACGCGGTCTCCTTCGTGGAGGGCGAAGGTTTGCGCCGTAGCGGCGGCGCTCCACAGGGCCGCGGCCGCCGCGAGATTCAAAAGCAGTCTGCGTGAAAGCATGGAGAAAGTATATCCGACGCGCGAGAATGGAGAGGTGAATCGCCGTTCTTTTTTAATCGCGTCCTCCTCCGCCGCCGCCGCGCTGGCCGAAGCCCAGACCGCTCCGTCCGCGGTGCCTTCCCGGCGGGTATATTCGTTGAATCGCAACTGGCTCTTCGGTGGAAAGATGTCCGCCGGCGCGGATGCGCCCGGGTTCGACGATACGAAGTTCCGCCGCGTCACCCTGCCGCACACCAACGTGGATCTGCCGTGGCACAGCTTCAACGATAAAGCCTACGAGTTCGTCTCTATTTACCGGCGCCACTTCCGCGCGCCGGCGGCGTGGCGCGGCAAGCGCGTGTTTGTGGACTTCGGCGGCGCCATGACAGCCGCCAAGGTCACCATCAACGGGCACCCGTTCGACGAGTACCGCGGCGGCTATACGCCCTTCTCCTTCGAACTGACCCCGCACCTCAAATATGGCGCGGAGAATCTGCTGGCCGTCGAACTGGACTCCACCGAACGCGCCGATATTCCGCCCTTCGGCGGCAGCATCGACTATCTGACTTTCGGCGGCATCTATCGCGACGTGGAACTGCGCGTGGTGCCCGGGACGCATCTGGCGAATCTGTTCGCCAGGCCCGTCCGTGTGCTGGAGAGCGGCCGCGCGGTGGTGGCGCGCTGCTACCTCGAGGGGCCTATCGCCAAGCCGGTGACCATCACCGCCGAACTGCGCGATGGAGACCGCGTGGTGAAATCGGCATCTCTCACGGTGAGTGCGGCGGCCGAATATCACGACGTCCTGCTCGAGGAACTGGGCGATATCCAACTGTGGAGTCTCGGCCGCCCCAAGCTCTACACGGTGACGGCGCGCCTCGATAATGGCGACCGCCTGGCCGCGCGCGTTGGCTTTCGCGAGGCGCGATTCACGGACAAGGGATTCTTCCTGAACGGCGAGCACCTCAAGCTGCGGGGCCTCAACCGGCATCAGACTTATCCCTACACCGGAGGCGCCATGCCGGCGCGCGTCCAGGCTGCCGACGCGCGTGTGTTGCGCAAGGAACTCAAGTGCAATATCGTGCGCACCTCACACTATCCGCAATCGCCCGCGTTCCTGGATGCGTGCGACGAACTCGGGCTGCTGGTGCTGGAAGAGATTCCCGGATGGCAGCACATTGGCGACCAGGCGTGGCAGGACCTGGCGGTGGATAACACCGCGCGCATGATCCGCCGCGATTGGAATCATCCCTCCATCGTGCTGTGGGGCGTGCGGATCAACGAATCGCCGGACAATCACGCGTTTTACACGCGCACCAACGAAGTGGCGCACACGCTGGACGATTCGCGGCAGACCGGCGGCATCCGCAACCGCTACGACTCCGAACTGCTCGAAGACGTTTTCACCATGAACGATTTCGGCTTTCCCCTGCGTCCGCCGAACCATCCCATGTACCTCAATACCGAGTTCAACGGGCACATGTTCTCCACCAAGCGCTTCGACCAGGTGGACCGCGTGGCCGAGCACACCATCCGGCACGTGCGCGTGCACAACCAACTGGCATCCGCCGATGGCTACGCCGGCGGCATCGCGTGGTGCGCCTTCGATTACGCCTCGCATCGCTATTTCGGATCCGGCGACCGCATCTGCTATCACGGCGTGAGCGACATATTCCGCCTTCCCAAACCGGCCGCCGGCTTCTACAAATCGCAGTGCGATCCTGAGGAAGAGGTGGTCATCGAGCCGGGATTCTTCTATGCCTGGGGCGATCGCGGCGGCGGCAACGGTCCCGGACTGGTGCCCATCTGCTCCAACTGCGACCACCTGAAGATCTACTACAACGGCAAGCTTCGGCTGGAAGTGGACCCCGACCGCGCCGGCTACCCACACCTGAAATACCCGCCATTTATGGTCGCCCTGACCAACCTCTCGTTCGCCACCTGGGGCGACCTGAAGATCGAAGGCTACATCGCGGGCAAACTCGCGGCCACCAAATCGCTGTCCGGCGAAGGCACCGACGATGTGCTGGTAGTCAAGCCCGACGACCTGGAACTGGATGGCGATGGGCGCGACGCCACGCGCGTGGTACTGGCAGTCACAGACCGTTTCGGCAACCTGCGGCCCTTCGCCAGCGGCGCGATTCAGTTGAGTGTCACCGGTCCCGGCGAAATCATCGGCGAAAATCCGCTCTCCCTCAGCGGGGGCGCGGGAGCGGTGTGGCTGAAAGCCAAAGAGGCCGCGGGCACCATCCGGTTGGAGGCGCGGCACCAGTATTTGGGCAGGCAGACGGTGGAGATCCGCGTCCGCAGGGCGGAACCGGAGTGGGTGTGAATTTTAGTGCGAGCAGTTATTTGCCGGTCGGGTTTTTGGGTATCACTTTTTTGCCCGGCATGGTCTCGTCGCGGTCGGCGTTGTTGTAGAACACGGTCGGGTGCCTCGCCTCTATGCGGGCTTGCCGCGCGGCGGCCAGGTCCTTGTAATGCTCGAAGGCGATGGCCCGCTGCATTTCGGAATCCTGCTTCCCGGTGTCAGCCTTGCGTTTAGCCGCCTGATCGGCGGCGCTCAAAGGTAGCAGCACCAATCCGGCGGCTGCCAGTCCCGTGAAGAGTCTCGCTTTCATAGAGAAGTCCTTCCGCTGTAAGTAGCGTGCAGGCGGCTCGCCAAGGTGACAAAACGCACCCTTACCGGTCGCGGCTTACGGTCACTTCCATGAACTTTCGACCCGGTTGGGAGCCGATCGCAATCTCGTGCTGTTCCGTCCACCGGCCCGCTCGTCGACTCGCATCAGGGCCAGGGTGCGGATTCCTCCGAGGGCAAATCCCCACGTCATCCCCTTGCCGTTCGGTGTAAGTTTCAATTCGGATTCCAGGAACCGCCCGTCATTGAAGGCGCGCATGCGATAGGTGCGGGTCCGGTCGTCGTAGGAAACAATACCGAAAGCCTGAAGGACCACTTTCCCGTCCGGCTTGGCGCGCGCCACTCCTTCGATGGTTAGAATCAGCCCGTCGAGTTTGTACTGCGCGTCCCACGGGTCCACTTGGCGGCGAGAAAGGCGAGCTTTTTCATAGCGGCGCGCTGCACGTCGAGGTCGGGCATGGCAGGAGCCTGCGGAGCCGGTGTGTCGCGATACGTCACCGTCAGGAGTTCGCCGGAGAAATACTCGCGCCCGTCACGATTCCTGGCCGCGTCGGCGTCCACCGGCACCCAGCCGATCCCCTTCGCGCAAGGTTCCGCGCGGCAGGGATACCCGGCAATCTGCTCTTCGCCGGGGGCCCGCCGCGTGAGGGCGCGAGTGCGTGGACGGTCCATTCCGGCGATTTTAGCCTGCCGTTGCTGCCTCCACGGTGGGAAACTGGCTCAACAGGTGATCTACGCCAGTCAGCCGGAACAGCCGCTGCACGCGCGCATTGGCGCCCGCAAGGCGCATCTCCGCACCGCTCTTCTTGATCGTGGTCAGGCATGCCACAAAGGTCCCGATCCCCGAGCTGTCGGCGTAGTCAAGAGTCGTGAGGTCAAAGACGAAAATCTTGTTTTGTCCCCCCACCAGCAGATCCTGGATCGCGTTCTCCAGCCGCTCGATCTCTTTCCCCATGACCAGCCTGCCCGATACCGTGATAGCCGCAACGCCGGGGGTTAACTGTTTCGTCTCGATGGGCATTGGTATAGGATACACCGGAACCGTTTTAGGCATCCGCGATAACCTCTACCAGAGTCACCCGGAACCGGCCCAAGTGGTCCTCGAACTCGAGCCGCTCGAAAAGATTGCCGCCGCAGATGCGCAGGCGGTAATCGCTTCCCTGTACCACCGAGGGCATGGAAATTCCGATCCCCGGCGGCAGAACCGGCTTGAGATTTCCGGCGATTACATTGGTCAACTCGCCCAAACCGTCGCGGGCGTCATCGAGCGAGACCGGCGGATCCAGCGACATCAGGCGCGACGCCCAGTCCATCGCCTGCTCGGCCGAGCATTCCAGCAACAAGGCGCCCTGCCAGGCGCCCGCGTAGTAGATGGCGGCGGTGAACGCGCCAGGCGGCTCGCCGGCCGCGCCATCCACGAGGCGCACCGTGACGTGGAGCATGGTGTCATAGATCGACGCGGTGATGCCGGCGATCTGGGAGCGGTAGCATGCAATGGGAAATGCCTGGGTCATTATGCCCCTTCCTGCGGAGTCTGAAAGACGACCGAGTTGCGCATGGTTTTGCGCAGGAAGCCGTCGTCGAGTGTGAAGGTGGTTTCACTGGCGCCCAATAACACATAGCCGCCGGGAGCCAGGCTTTTTCGCAGACCGGCCAGAATTTTCTTGCGTGTGTCGGTCTCGAAGTAGATCAGCACGTTGCGGCAAAGAATCAGGTCGTACGGGCCCAGACCCTGCATGTTGTGACGCAGATCGAACGCCATGAAACGGACCATACGGCGCACCGTGTCCTTCAGTTGCCACTCCAGACCCTCCCGCTGGAAATACTTCACCAGCAGCGATGCCGGCAGCCCGCGGTTTACTTCGATCTGCAGGAATCGCCCCGACTGCGCGCGTGCCAGAATCTGGGAGGAAAGGTCGGTCGCGAGAATCTGTAGATTCCAACCGGTCAGCCCCATCTCCAGCAGAAGCATGGCGAGGCTGTACGGTTCCTGCCCGCTGGAGCAGGCCGCACACCAGATGCGCAGGGTCTTGCTGGCCGCCCGCATCTTCACCATCTCCGGAATCAACTCGCCGCGCAGCATATCGAAGACCGCCGGGTCCCGGAAGAAGAGCGTCTCGTGCGTGGTCATGCTCTCCACCACCGCCCGGCGCAACGCTTCGGGAGGATTCGTGCGCAGGCGGCCGCACAACTCGTCGAGGGATTTGAGACGCTGCTGCTCCACGATGGGCTGGAGCCTGGACTTCAACAGGTAGAGCTTGTCGTTGCCCAGCGAAATCCCCGATTCCCTCTGGATGTACTGCTGCAGAAAGGTATAATTCTCCGGGCTGAGCGCGGGCGGTACAATTCCCTGGGTTCCCACCGGTTACCTCCCCGCCAGCCGGACAATTTCCGGCGCGATCTGATGCAACGGAACGACGCGATCGGCCAGCCCGGCCTGAACAATGGCGCCCGGCATGCCCCAGACAATGCTGCTGGCTTCATCCTGCGCGAGGCTGAACGCGCCGCGGGATTTCAGCGCCTGCGTGCCTCGCAGGCCGTCGCTTCCCATTCCGGTGAGAACCACGGAAAGGACCGCGCCCCCATGCGACTCCGCCAGGGAACGGAACAGCACGTCCACCGATGGGCGGCAGGAGTTTTCGTGCGGGTCCCTGGTCCAGCAGGGCTCGCGCCGAACGTCCATTGCCGCGCACCTGAAGATGATGATCGCCCCGCGCAACCAGGACGCGGCCGGCGGTGAGTTCCATCCCGTCGGCGGCCTCTTCGACTTTCAGAGGGCTCATAGCGTCCAGCCGCTCGGCCAGCAGCCGGGTGAAGGTAGGCGGCATGTGCTGCACGATCACGATGGGCACTGGAAAGCCGGCCGGCAGGTGAGGGATCACTTCGGCCAGGGCCTGCGGGCCGCCGGTAGATACACCGATGGCGACGATTTTGGGCTTGTCGAACCCGTTCCGGTCCGCGGCTAAGGCCGAGCCCGAAAGCTTTGGAGGGGTCACAGCCCGGGACCGCTGGCAGAAAAACTGCTTGACCTTGGGAACCAGCTCGCTACGCAGTGCCGCCAGCGACTGATCTAATGCGCCCGCGTTGGGGCTCTTCGCCACATAATCGTCCGCCCCGCTGGAGAGAGCCTCAAAAGTCGCCGCCGCCCCGCGCGTTGTGAGGCTGCTGAACATGATCGTCCGCAGGCGGGGGTGCCGCTTGCGGATCTCCCGCAGAGTCTGGATGCCGTCCATTTCCGGCATCTCGATATCCAGCGTCACGACGTCGGGAGAGACCTGCGGAATACGAGCCAGCGCGGCTACGCCGTTGCCTTCGCTGCCGACCACTTCGATCTCCGGATCCTCCTGCAGCGCCTGGCGAAGAAGATGACGAATCACGATCGAGTCGTCAACCACCAGCACCCGGATCTTGGCACCCGGCTGCGCGGCCGTCATTGGATGACTCCCAGCAGGCGCAGCTTATCTTCCACGACTTCGCGCGTGAAAGGTTTCATAATGTACTCGTTGGCTCCGGCCTCCAGCGCGCGGACCATCTGCTCGATTTCGGTTTCCGTGGTGACCATCATCACCGGGACCTGGTCGAACAGCGGCTGCGCGCGCAGGCTGCGGACCACGTCCAGGCCGCTGAGTTCGGGCATGTTCCAATCCACCAGAACCAGGCCGAAGGAAGCGCCCTCGCGTCCCATGGTCTCCAGAGCCTCCCTGCCGTTGGCCGCCTGGGACACATCGAACCCGAGATCCCGCAGCGTCTTCGAAAGAATCAGGCGCATGGCTCGGGAATCGTCCACAACGAGAGCTTTTGTCATCGCAATCTCCTGTTTCGAGGCGTCTTTCAAAAGCGGAACCGGCCTACCAGGTTTTGCAGCTCCGAAGCCATTTCGCTCAGCGCGCGGGCGGCCACCTGCGTATCGGCGGCCCCGCGCGTAGTGTCCTGCGCGGCAGTCGCGACGCCGGCAATATTGTGTGCGATGTCGGTGGTTCCGCCACTGGCTTCGGTGACGTTCCGGCTGATCTCGTTGGTAGTCACGGTCTGCTCTTCGACGGCTGCCGCGATGTTGTTGGAGATGTCGTTAATCTCCTTGATGATATTGCTGATCTGGGCAATCGCCGCGACGGCGCTACGGGTGTCGTTCTGAATGGCCTCGATTTTCTGGCCGATCTCCTCGGTGGCGCGGGCAGTCTCCTTGGCCAGTTCCTTGACTTCGTTGGCGACCACTGCGAAGCCCTTGCCGGCCTCTCCCGCGCGCGCTGCCTCAATCGTCGCATTCAATGCCAGAAGGTTGGTCTGCTGTGCAATCGAGGTGATGACTTTGATCACCTTGCCGATCCCGAGGCTGGACTCGCCCAGACGCTGTACGGTGGAATTCGCCGAATCGGCCGCGCCCACGGCATTGCGGGCCACGCTGGCCGATTCGTTGGCCGCTTTGGAGATTTCGCGAATGGAGACCTGCATCTCTTCGGCGCTGGCGGCCACGATGGCCACGCGCTTGGATACGTCATCGCTGGCGTTGGCCACCACGTTGGCCTGGACGGCGGTCTCCTCGGCATTGCCCGACATCTGCTGGCTCACCGCAGTCAGTTCTTCGGCCGAGGCCGAGAGCGCCGACGCGCTCTGCGAGATGCGCATCATGCTGTCGCGGAAATTCGCGCGAATGCGCGTGAAGGCGTCGCCGAACTTACCGGCGCGTGGGCGCGGATTGATCGAAGACCGGATCGTTCAGGCGGCCATCCGCCAGAGCCGTACACTGTTCGATGAGAATGCGGATGGCATCCTTCACCTGGCTGCAGGCCTTCGGTCTTGTCTCCGCCATGCTGTTCCGCGATGGCTTCCACGTTCAGCCCGAGCGATTCCAGGGTGTTCAGCAGGAAGGAATCGCCGATCGCCTGCATGTCGTAATTAAAGACCTTGAAGACGGCTTCTTCGGCCTGAGTGACCAGCGCCGCGTTCTTGAAGCCCGCCGCAGATGGACGCGGATCAGGCGTCTCATCTCCCCGTAAGAGCCGATGTACCACTTGAAGGGCAGATTGATGGCGTCGTGCACCGAACCCACAACGAGGCGATCCTCGAAGTACGACAGCCCCCAATTGTGCTGCGCGCCCGGAAAAGACTCCCGCGATGTAGCCGGCCTGGGAGGATTCCAGCGCCTCGCGCAGCGCCGAAAGCGGCATGTTGTGGCCGGCGCGAACGATTCAAAGAAGGTCCGGGTAGGACCGAAGGCGAACTGCCAGTCGTAGAACTCGCGAGCGATGGCCGGCGCGACGCCCGCCGCCCAATCGGTCAGGCTGAGCAGCAGCTGCCGGTCGTCTTCGGAAATCCGCAGGAACTCGCGCCGGCGGGCCAGGTTGGCTTCGTCAATGCCAAACCGCGGCGCCAGCGAGCGGGCGCCCCGGCGGGCCACGAAGGATGGAGCATGCGGCGGCCTGATTCGTTCCGCGGCTTCACCGCCGAATGCGGAGCGGAACGCTCCTTGGTTTCCAGCACCGCTGTACGACTACCTCTTTTCACCATGATTGCTTCCTCTCTCGTTTAAAATTCATCACCCGTTCAGGTCCACGGTACGGCGGATGTCCAGCACCAGCAGCAACCGGTCCTTCAACTTATGCACGCCTGTGAGGCGGCTCCGCACGTGAGCATCGACGTTGTGCGGCGGAGGCTCGAACGTCGACCCGTCCAGTTCCAGCACATCTCCAATCTCATCCACCTGGAGACTGACCGCGCCGTGCTCGGTGTGCACCACAATGCTCAAGGGATCCACTTCGCTCTCGCGTGGCGGTAAGCTCAACAACCGGCGCATTTCGAGCGCGGGAACGATCTGCCCGCGCAGATTGATCAACCCGCGTCACCGCGTCGGGCGCCAGCGGCACCGGGGTGAGCCGCTGCCCTCTGCAGAACTTCCTGCACCTCCAGGACGCGGATTGCCAGGTAATGGTCCGCCACCCGAAACGTGGCGTACTGACAGGCCGGGCTCATGCGCGTACCTCCTCCGCCAGGGTCCGGTCGCCGGCCAGAGCCGCTTCCAGCCTGTGCAGCGAGCTCAGAATCGGTAGCACAGGCGGAACTCGCGACCGCATTCAGGTCCAGAAAGTCGGTGATCTTGCCCGCCACCACCGCCGAGGCCAGCAGTCCACCGCCGCCGCAGCCGTGCCGGTTGGTGACCGCCTCCTCGACTACGTCGATGATTTCGTCCACCACCAACCCCAGTTCGGAGGCGCCGTTTCGATAGATCACTACGTGCAACAGATCGTCTTCGGCCGTGCTCGAACTGCCCAGAAATTCCGCCACGGAGAGCAGCGGCAGAATGCGGCCGCGATACTGGACCACGGGCCGTCCGGCGGCCCGTTCCACGCTGGAGGCGGCGATCTTTTCCAGACGCGCCACCTGCGAGAGCGGCATGGCCAGGCGGCCGAAAGCGCCCGCGCGGAACAGAAGGAGCGATTTACGCTGGTCCCCGGGCTGGCTGGCCTGCGCGGCAACCGCGGCGGCACGGGCGTGCTGACCGGCGCCCGCCAGCATCCCGGACATCTGACCGATCCCGGGCACATCCAGAATCAGGGCGATGCGCCCGTCTCCCATGATGGTCGCTCCGGCATAACAGTTGAGACCTTTGAACTCGAGCGCCAGCGGCTTGACCACGATCTCCTGGCTGTCGCTGATGGAATCCACGATCAGGCCGAATCGATGTTGATCTACCTGCAGGACCACGATGCTGATTTCATCGTGACGGCGATCCGGCGCCAGCCCCAGGATGCGGCTCAGATCGGTAAGCGGGAGCAAGGCTTCGCGGCGCCGGAAGACCGGCGTGGCGTGAATATATTCGATGCGGGACTGGACGTTCTCGCCCTCCACGCGAATCAACTCGTGCAGGTTCATCTGCGGAATGACGAACCGTTCGCCCCCGGCGCTCACCACCAGCCCGGGAATAATAGCCAGGGTCAGCGGAATTTTCACGCTCACCACGGTGCCCTGTCCTGCCTGGCTGGAGAGCACCACAGTGCCGCCGATACGCTCAATGTGGGTCTTGACCACGTCCATACCGACGCCCCGCCCGGAAATATTGGTGACCATCGGGGCGGTGGAAAAACCGGGCAGGAACACCAGGTTGACCGCCTCCGCCTCTGAAAGGCGGTCCGCCTGTGCGGCGCTGAGCAGGTTCCGTTCGACTGCCTTCAGTTTCACCCGGGCCGGATCGATGCCGGCTCCGTCATCGGAGATTTCGATATTCACATGGCCGCCTTTGTGGAAGGCGCTCAGAGCCAGCCGCCCCTTGCCGGGCTTGCCGCGCGCCAGGCGCTCGGCCGGCGTTTCAATGCCGTGATCGCAGGAGTTGCGCACAATGTGGGTCAGAGGGTCCTTGATGGCTTCCAGAATGGTCCGGTCCAGCTCCGTATCGGAGCCGTCCATTTCCATCTCGATCTCCTTGCCGAGCGCGGTCGAAAGGTCGCGCACGATGCGAGGCAGCTTATTCCACACCAGGCCAATGGGCTGCATGCGGGTCTTCATGACGCCTTCCTGCAGTTCCGTGGTGATCAGATTCAGCCGCTGGGAGATGGCGTTCAGTGACGAATCGTCCCGAGCGGCGTTGTATTGGACCAGTTGATTGCGCGTGAGAACCAGTTCGCCCACCAGATTCATGAGCTTGTCGAGCAGCCCCACATCCACCCGCAGGTTGGAATCGGCCGCCGGACCCTTGGCCGGCGAGCCCGGTTCCGCGGTCGGCTGGGACTCCGCCTCGGCTGGGCCCGCTGTCACTGACGGCGACGGCGCGGTAGCCCCATCGCGGGCCTGTTTCAAGCGGGGGATTAATTTCGACTCGAACGGCTCGCCCTCCGCCGAGGTGGCCTCAATGGAGCGCAGGATCCGCTTGATGGCATCGACCGATTCCAGGATCAGGCTGGTGAGCGGGGTATCTAACTTCCGCCGGCCGTTCCGCAGGTCGGAAAGAATGTCTTCGGTGACGTGCGCCAGGGCCTCCAGGCGCGAGAAGCCCAGGAAGCCGCACGTGCCTTTGATGGTGTGGACCGTGCGGAAGACACTGGCCAGCAACTCATGGTCATCGGGCCGGCGCTCGAGTTCCACCATCTCACTGTCGAGCCGTGTGAGATTCTCGTTGCTCTCGATGAGGAATTCCTGTACAAACTCCTGATCTTCCATCATGGTCGTTTCATGGCTCTGCTGGAAGATATCGGCGGAAACGGGGGATCCATTAGCCCATCGGTAACAAAAAGTTGCAAACGTACCCAGGCCAGCGTAGCCTAACGGCAGATGAGGATCGCGTATATCCGCTGGAAAGACGCCGTGGCCGAGGAGGCCGCCGGCGCCGGCTCCCGCACTACCCAGGCAAAACTGGTCGAACTCCAGGAGCTTGGATTCCTGCTGGATGAAAATGAGGAAGCCGTCGAGATCGGTATGGAAGTGACCGGCGATTCCGAAGTGACTCCGGGCCGCTGGCGGCTTCACATTCCTCGCGTCAGTATTCACTCCATTTGAACATTTCTTTTTCACTTACCATCAGTCACTTACCATCATCCGCACCAGGCATCCCCAACCCCGCATGATCCAATGAAATTGGGAGATACAACCCACTTATGGAAGATCAACTGACAGCATTGAAACCGCGCGACCCCCGCGCCCTGAACGCATACCGGCACGGCCTGACAGGCCAGGTCCTCATCCTCACTCCCGAAGACGAAGCGGCCTACAAGGCCCACTGCCACAACCTCCACGAATTCTGGGCCCCCGTCGGAGGCATGGAAGTCGAACTCGTCCAGGAGATCGCAGACGACCGCTGGCGCCTCAAGCACGCCGGCGCCCTGATCAACAACGGCTTCGCTCTCGGCATGACCCGCCCCGATACCATCACCGCGCATCACCCGGAAATCGACGCCGCCTTCGCCCAAACCCGCACCTGGCACGACGACCAGAAAAGCCTCGCCCTCCTCAGCCTCTACCAGCAGCGCATCAAGAACAAGGAAACCAAAACCACCACCCTGCTCCGCCAGTTGCAGCAGGAACGCCGCGAAGCCCTGAAGCAATCCGTAGAAGAAGCCGCCCTACTCGCCCAACTAGCCGCAAGCAAAGGAGAAACTCTAAACATCGAACGCGATCTCCCCCGCCTGACCAGCTACCCGCAATTTGATTTTTCAGCCCCCGAACTCGCCCGCTTAATCCTCCACGCTCAACGCCTCGCCGAGGCCCGAAAGCTCTTCCAAAAGCCCCAAAAGCCCCTAAGTATGGCCGCCTGATTTGACTAATCCCCAATCCCCAACCCCCACCCCTAACCCCCCGCGCGCGAAGCGCGCCCGGCAAACTCTACGAAGCCGGCAAACTCGGCTTGAACGACCCCGTCTTCACCAAGTGGCTGACCAATTTCAAGCCTCTCAACGGGCAGGCGATGGATCCTCAGGTGGCGCAAATCACCGTGCAGGAACTGTTGCAGCATACCGGCGGGTGGGATCGCAGCTTCACCAAGAAGTACATGGGACAGTCTTACACGGAACCGCTGGGAATCGCCAACTTCGTGGCATCGCAGGAAGGCAAGCCGCTGCCCGGAACCTGCTCCGACGTCATCAGCGCGTTTCTCAGCGTACCGCTCGATCATGCCCCGGCACCACCTACGCCTATTCCAACTTCGGATATTGCATTCTGGGCCGCCTGGTGGAGAAAGTTTCCGGCATGGGTTACGAGCAGTACGTGCAGCAGAACATTCTCGCGCCGCTCGGCATCGGACGCCAGAAACTGGGCGCCAGCCTGATGTCCGACGCGGTGAACGGCGAGGTCACCTATCACGACACTGCGCCCAACGTGCCCAGCGTCTTCCCGTTCATCACCAGCCTGGTGCAGCCGGCGTACGGCGCGAACTATGTGGAGACGCTCGATTCCACCGGCGGGTGGGTGGCGAACACCGTGGACCTGGTCCGTTTCCTGGACGGAATCGATGGACGCCGCGGCGGTCCGCTGCTGAAGCCGTCCACCATTCAACTGATGCAGACGTACACCCCGGCGCAAAACCTGACGCCGAACGCCTATTACGGGCTGGGTTTCAATATGGGAAAGATCTCGAGCGGGATCCGGTGGTCGAAGGACGGAGCCCTCAGCGCCACGGCTTCGTACGTGGTGCATTCACCCAGCGGTTTTAGCTGGGCCGTGGTCTTCAATGCCAACCCGGATTGGGGCGCCAATCCCGGAACGGAAGACCTGGGCCCCGGCTTCATGACCTCGTTGGTGAACAGTCTCGAGCAGACGCTCAAACCCTCTACTGCCCCCACCAGCGGAGACCTGTACGCGCAGTTCCCCAGCAAACTGCTGACTCCGGCGATCTCCAGCGTCGTCCAGGGCGCCGCGTTTCAGCCGGGCATCGTGCCGGGATCCTGGGTGACCATCAAAGGACAATACCTGGGTACGGCCACACGTATCTGGTGGGACACGGAATTCACGCAGAACAATAATCAGACCGTACTGCCCACCGAGATCGATCACGTGCTGGTGACCATCGGAGGCCGGAACGCGCCCGTTTATTATGTTTCGCCGGGTCAGCTTAACGTACAAGCGCCGGATCCGCTGCCGGCGGGCCCCGCAGCAGTGCAGGTGATCCGCGATGGAACTGCCAGCCCAACCATGCAAGCGCAGGTGCTGGCGGCCGCGACGGGATACTTCACCTACGGGGATAACGGCATTCAATACGCCGCCGCGGTTCATCTTAATGGCGTGACTGTGGGCGACCCGTCGGCGGTTCCGGGAACCACGCCCGCCGTGCCCGGAGAGACCCTGGAAATCTTCGGAACCGGATTGGCCACTTCGCCGGCAGGGGCAATCTTCCCGGCGGCTGCGTTGATTGTGAATCCGGCGATCACGATCGGAGGACAAGCGGCAACGGTAACTTACTCGGGTCTTGTGAGCCCGGGCCTGTTTCAAATGAATGTCGTGCTTCCGGTAGTAATTCGGTAACCTTAAGGAAACATGCCGAGCATTAAGAAGGTCGCCGAAGTGGCCGGCGTATCGGTCGGGACGGTCTCCCACGTGATCACGGGATCGGTTCCGGTAAGTGAGCCCCTGCGCGCGAAAGTACAGGCGGCCATCCGTAAGCTGAACTACCATCCCAACCACGTCGCCCGCAGTCTGAAGACCAGTAAGACGTGGACGCTGGGAATCATCGTACCCGACCTGACCATCTCCTTCTTTCCGCAAGTAATCAGCGGCGCGGAGGCGGCGGCGCGGGCGCGCGACTATTCCCTGATTGCGGTCAATTCCAATGACGATGGCGAGCGCCAGAAAAGCCTGCTCTCACTCCTCCGATCCCAACGCGTCGAGGGAATTCTGTTGGTGGTAGCCGCGGCCCCGACACCGCTGAACCAGATAGCCTTGATGATCGATGCCGGTATCCCGATTGTCTGCCTGGACCGCATTCCCGACCGCGTTCCGGTCGACTCGGTCTCGGTGGAAGACCAGGATGCGGCCCAACTCGGCGTCCAGCACCTGATCGATATGGGACATCGCCGGATCGTCATCGTGACCGGACCTTTGGCGTTGAAGAACGAACGCCGCCGCGTGCAAGGCTATCGCCAGGCATTGCAGGGCGCAGGCATTCCGCTGGATGAGTCACTCATCTGGCCCGGGAATCTCCGCACGCCCGATATCGCCGCCATGTGTCGCGAGCGGCTTTCCGCCTCCCCTCTGCCCGATGCGATCTTCTGTACCAACGGTCCCACGGCCCTGGGCGTGCTGCGCGCCTTTCGTGACCGCGGATTGAGCACGCCGCGGGATATCGCCTTCGCCACTTTCGATGAACTTACAGTGGATGATATCTTCACTCCGTCGATTACTACCATCGTGCAGCCCGCTTACGATATCGGTTATCGCGCCGCCCAGATTCTGCTGAACCGGATCAACGGGCCGGCCAATGTGGAATCGGTGACGCTGCGTCTGCCCGCTCACCTGGAAATCCGGGCATCCTCCGGACGGCGGTAGACTACAGATGAGTCCACCATGAAGTGTGCCAGTACCCTTCTTGCCTTAGTGCTCTGTGCGGCCGCCGCGCCGAACCGGGCGCCTCTCCAGGCCAACGCCTTCAATCCTCTGCCGCTGGGCTCGGTCAAGCCCACTGGCTGGCTGCTTCGTCAGTTGCAGATCCAGGCCAATGGACTGAGCGGGCATCTGGATGAATTCTGGCCCGACCTTGGCAGCAACAGCGGCTGGCTGGGCGGAACCGGCGAAAGCTGGGAGCGCGGTCCCTATTTCCTCGACGGTCTGGTGCCCCTGGCTTATCTCACCGGCAACCCCACGCTCATCGCCAAAGTCAAAAAGTGGATGGATTGGACGCTGGAGCATCCGCAACAGGATGGCTGGATCGGGCCGCTGAATTCGCACAATCCGCGAAACCCGCAGGACTGGTGGCCCAATTTCGTCATGCTGAAAGCCTTGGCGCAATATCAGGAAGCCAGCGGCGACGCCCGCGTGATTCCGCTCATGGAGAAGTATTTCGCCTACCAGGCAAAGCAGCTTGATCAGCGCCCCTTGCAGGAGTGGGCCATCTACCGCTGGCAGGATGAGGTGCTCAGCATCCTCTGGCTCTACAATCACAACGGCGACCGCAGCCTGCTGGACCTGGCACGCAAGGTGCGCTCGCAAGGCCACGATTGGGAGGCGCAATTCGCCGATTTCCGCTTTCCCGGCAAAGTCGACAAGGCCAACACCAACCTTTCCACGCATGGCGTCAATAACGGAATGGCGCTCAAGGCCGCGCCGGTATGGTGGCTGGTCAGCGGCGATCCGCGCGACCGCGCGGGACTGGCGCAGATGATGCAGCAACTGGACCGCTATCATGGACAGCCGGAAGGCATCTTCGCCTCCGACGAGCACTACGCCGGGCGCGATCCTTCGCAGGGCACCGAACTCTGCGCCGTAGTGGAAGCCATGTTCTCGCTCGAAACCGACGCCGCCATTCTGGGCGAGCCGTCCCTGGGCGACCGGCTGGAGCGCATCGCCTACAACGCGCTGCCCGCCACCCTTTCCCCGGACCTGTGGGCGCATCAATACGATCAGCAGGCGAATCAGGTCATGTGTTCGCTGGCCAACCGGCGGTGGTCGTCGAACGGCCCGGCATCGAACATCTTCGGGCTGGAACCGAACTTCGGATGCTGCACAGCCAACATGCACCAGGGGTGGCCGAAACTGGCCGCGAACTTGTGGATGGCCACACCTGACGAAGGTCTCGCCGCCATGGTGTACGGACCCAGCGAAGTCACCACGCAAGTCCGAGGCGGGACTACGGTGACGCTCGTCGAGACTACCGAGTACCCGTTTCGCGATACTGTCACCATCACCGTGAAGGCAGCGCGGCCGGCGCAGTTCCCCCTCGCTCTGCGCATTCCCGCATGGGCTGGCGCCGCCACTATCGCCGTGAACGGCAGGGCCGAAAACGGCGTGAGGGCCGGCGAGTTCTATCGCATCGAGCGGCAATGGAAGACCGGCGATAGCGTCGCCATCCGCTTTCCCATGACCGTGCGGACTTCGACGTGGTACAACAACTCGATTGCCCTGGAGCGCGGACCTCTGGTATACGCCCTGAAGATCGGCGAGAGCTGGCACAAAATCAAACAGACCGGACCGTCCTCGGATTGGGAAGTGTATCCCACCACGCCCTGGAACTATGCCTTGGACATCGATCGCAACAACCTCGCGAAATCGGTCGAAGTCAAAGAGCTTCCCATCGCCAGGCAGCCGTTCAGCGTGGACGGAGCTCCGGTCGAACTCATCCTGAAAGCCCGGCGGCTCACTTCTTGGGAACTGATGGACGATTCGGCGGGGCCGCTGCCGGTCAGCCCGGTAACCAGCAAGCAGCCGGACGAATCCGTCACTCTGATTCCGTATGGCGCAGCCAAACTGCGCATCACGGCGTTTCCGTGGCTTGCCGGTAAGTAAGTGCACCGTTTCAGAAGTTCACCCGCGTATCAAAAAGACCGATTGCTGACGCGCGCGCGGCCCCGATCGCGACCGGCTCCGTTCGCGACCGGCTCCGTTCGCGAACGGCTCCGTTCCAGACGCGACCGTTCAGGAAGCGTTCCGCGCTACACACTCGGCAGCTTCGAGGCGTCCCAACCACCGCCCAGCGCCTTGATCAGCAGGACGTCGGCTTCCAGGCGCCGGCGCATCAGGTCGATATCGTTGCGCTCGTTTTGCAGCGCGGCGGTCTGCCACGTGATCACCTGCAAATAGGTATCGACGCCGCCTTCATAGCGAGTCTGGAACAAAGCCAGCGACTGCTCCGCGGATTCGGTGGCCTGGCGCTGTTGCTGCGCCTCCGTCTCCAGTTCACGCAAGATGGCCAGGTTGTCTTCCACCTCTTGAAACGCCGTCAACGCGGATTGACGGTAGGCGGCCACCGTAGCTTCGTAATTGGCACGGGCGATTTCCGAGTTGCCCTGTCGCAGGCCGTGGTCAAACAGCGTCTGCGTGAGCGTTGGGCCCACGGCCCAGAGACGGCTCGGCCAGGTGAGCCAGTTCAACGGCGAGGTGCCGGCGAAACCCGCGGCGGCGGACAGGCTCAGCGTGGGATAAAACGCGGCCTGTGCAATTCCGATCTGCTCGTTGGCCGCGGCCATGCGGCGCTCTTCGGCTGCGATATCGGGCCTGCGTTCCAGCAACTGCGAAGGCAAAAGGCCGGGCACCGCAGCCAGGGTAGGCGGATGGACCGTGAGTGGCATGGCGGGCAGCGTTAGGACCGCGGGCGGTCTGCCCATCAGCACGGCGATGGCATGTTCGTATTGGGCGCGTTGCGCCGCCACGTCCGTCATGGCTGCCTGCGCGGAGAGCAGCAGCGTGCGCGCCTGCGTCACATCGGACTCCGGTGACGCGCCGCCCTCGTAGCGGTCCTGCGTCAGTTGCAGGGCGTCCTGATAGGCCTTCACGGTTTGCGCCAGGAGTGACTCTTGCGTATCGGCGCTGCGCAGGTTGAAGTAGTCCACAGCCAGTTCGGCGTGCAGGCTTAAGCGCGCAGTCTCCATATCCGCGGCGCTCGCCTGTGCGGTTTCGATAGCGGAGGTGACAGTCCGACGCACACGCCCCCACAGGTCCACCTCGTAATTCAGATCGAAGGGAAGCACGAAGTTTCCGGTGCCGCCGTTGGCCGCCGTCTTATTGAAGTAAGGCTGATTGGCGGAATCGCGCAACGCTCCTACGGAAGGTCCCGCGGTGACGGTAGGGGCTCGGTTGGAGCGGCTCACACGAATCGCCGCCCGCGCCGCCGCAAAGTTGGCAGCCGCCTGCTGCAAGGTCTGGTTGGAAGTATCCACCTGCGTTTCCAGCGCGTTCAGTTGCGAGTCTTCGAACAGCTCCCACCACGAACCGCGGATCGTCTGGTCACTGGGCTGCGCCGTCTTCCAGCCGTCCATCTCCTTGAAACTCGCCGGACCCTGCTCTTTGAACGCGGGCGTGACCGGCGCCGCGGGGCGGCTATATTTCGGACCCACCATACAGCCGCCCAACCAGAGGCACGCAATCCCAACCAGTGCCAGCCGCGCGAACTTCATTTCCGGCCTCCCGTCTCCACCTGCACGGGCGTTCCGTCAATCAGCGAATCCGAAGGGGAAAGAATCACCGCGTCGCTTCTGCGCAGGCCCGCCGTTACCTCCACGGTGGCGCCCAAGTCGCGGCCAATCACGATGGGGACCAGTTTGGCAAGTCCATTGCGCACCACACCCACCTGCAAACCCTGTGCGCGAAACAGCAGCGTAGTCGCCGGGATCTCCAGCCCGCCGGCCGCTGGAGTGCCAATGTGCACGAATGCATAAGACCCGGGCAGCAACTGGCCGGTCGGGTTGTCCACGTCCACTTCCACGTTGAGCGTGCGGGATGCCGGATCGATGGCGCTGGAATCCCGCACCACCGTGCCGTAAAACGCCCGGTTCGGGAACTGGTCGCTGGTGATGGCGACGCGCTCCCCGCTGCGCACCGTTGCGGCGGACACCTCCGGCACCGGGACGAACACGCGCAGTTTGCTGATGGCCGCCAGGTGGAACAGCTCCTTCGGCGAAGAGCCACCGTCGATGAGCGCTCCCACATCGGTCTGCCGCGCGGTGATCACTCCATCGAAGGGCGCGTACACTTTTTCGAAACTCTGCAATTGCTCCAGCCGCCGGACGTTTGCCGCACTGGCGTCCACCATGGCCTCCTTCGACGCCAGGTCGCTCACCGCCTGGTCGGTTTCCTGCCTGGAGACGGCGTGCTTCTGCAGCAGGCTTTGCCAGCGGGTGGCGGTGGTCTGCGCCAATGCGGAGGCAGCCTGCACGCTCTTCAGGTCGGCGCGCGCCTGTTCCAGTTGCTGGTCCACTTCCGGAGTTTCGATCTCGGCCAGAAGCTGGCCCTGTTGCACGCGCGCGCCGATATCGAAATACCAGCGCTTCAGGTACCCGTGCGTGCGGGCATAAATGGGGGCGTCGATGTACGCCTGAATATTCGCCGGCAGCACCAGTTCATCGGTCCTGCCGCCGGGCTTGGGATAGATCACCGATACGGGCGACGCCGCGGAGCCGTGGGCCAATTGCACCAGGCCGTCGGTGGTGGCGGCGCGTTCCCGGATGCCGAACACTACCGTAGTGACGATCGCCAGAACCACCGCGCCTGCCAATGCGCTCAGGGCTCTCGCCAGGCTTCGTGTATTCGCGGTTTCGGCGGCATCGGCGGTCTCGATTTCTTGGGTCATTTGAATCTCCTTGTCAGGCGTGTACAGGTTCCCGTTCGTCTTCATATTCGTGATAGGCCGGTGGATCGTTGCGGCTGCCGTGCAAGAGGGCAAATACCGAAGGCACAAACACCAGGGTCGCGACCGTGGCCAGCATCAGGCCGCCGATGACCGCCCGGCCCAGCGGCGCGTTCTGCTCGCCGCCGTCGCCCGCGCCCAGAGCCATCGGAATCATCCCGATGATCATGGCGAGCGCCGTCATCAGCACCGGACGGAAGCGCGCGGCGCCCGCTTCCAGCGCGGCCCGCACGGCGTCGCTGTGCGCTTCCAGGCGCTCTTTGGCGAAGGAGATCACCAGGATGCTGTTCGCCGTCGCGACCCCCATGCACATGATGGCGCCCATCAGGGCCGGCACGCTCAACGTGGTGTGGGTGACGAACAGGAACAGCGCGATGCCGCCGAGCGCCGCCGGCAAGCGCCGTGATGATGATGAAAGGATCGAGCCAGGATTGAAAATTCACGACGATCAGCAGGTAGACCAGAACGATCGCAAAGCCCAGCCCCGCCAGCAGCCCCACATAGGAGGAATGCATCGTCTGGATCTGCCCGCGAATGTGGATGAAGCTACCGCGCGGCAGCGAGGGCTCGTTGGCGCTGACAATCTTCTGCACATCCCGGCCCACGGCCCCCAGGTCCCGCCCCTGCACCGCGCCGTAGATATCCAGCACGCGGCGAATGTTGTAGTGCGAGATCACGGCCGGCTCATCCGACCGCGAAACCGAAGCCACATCCGCCAGAATCTCCGGGCGCGCCATGCCACCGGCGGTGATGGGGATGCCCTTCAGGTCCTGCAGCGTCTGCATCTGGTATTGCGGCGTCTGCGCCACCAGGTTATAGTTCACGCCGTTCTGGTAATTCAGAAAGAACATAGGCTGCACCTGGAAGCTGCCGCTCAGGGTATTCAGCAGGCTGGTAGCCACGTCGTGTTCCGAGTAACCGCCCTGCTCGGCCTTGGTGCGGTCCACGTTCACGTTGAAGACCGGATAATCTTCGGGCTGCTGGATTCGCAGGTCTACCAGTCCCGCAACCTGGTGCAGTTGCTGGAGCATGCGGTCGGCGATTTTGCGGTTGCCCACTCCGTCCGATCCCTCCACCTGCACGTCGATCGGAGCGGGCAGGCCGAAGTTCAGAATCTGGGTCACGATATCGGCGGGCAGGAATGAAAACGTGGTGCCCGGAAACTCATCCGGCAATATAGTCCGTAACCGCCGAACGTATGCGGCGGTGGGATGATGATTCTCTTTCAGCGAGACCATCACGTCCGCGTCGCCCGCGCCAATGGTGCCGTTGGTCATGTGCTGGGTGTTCAACTGGCTGTAGGGCATGCCGATGTTATCGATTACGGTCTCGATCTCCGCCGCCGGAATGGTGCGGCGAATGGAATTCTCCACCAGGTCGCAGAGGCGCGCCACCTCTTCGATTCGCGTCCCGCTTTTGGCGCGCACATGCAGAATGAACTGTCCGCTGTCCGTATTGGGGAAGAAGTCCTGACCTAGAAACGGAATCAGCAGGAACAGGCTGGCGCAGGCCAGCAGAAACGCCGGTACGAAGAACTTGCGGGCGGACAACAGATACGCCAGTACCGTGCGGTAGCTTTCACGGCTGGATTCGAACACCCGCTCGAAGCCGCGTTGGAACAGCACCAGCGGATTGCGGGAGCGCGCCGTCGCGTGCTTGGCCTTCAGTAGATACATCGCCAGAGTCGGCACCAGCGTTCGCGAAAGAATATACGACGCGAGCATGGCGAACACCACGGCTTCGGCCAGGGGAACGAACAGGTATTTCGCCACGCCGCCCAGGAAGAACATAGGCAGGAACACGATGCAGATGCATAGCGTCGAGACCAGCGCGGGTACCGCGATCTGGCCCGCGCCGTCCAGAATCGCCTCGCGCAGGTCATACCCTTCTTCGAGGAAGCGCTCGATGTTTTCGATGGTGACCGTGGCATCGTCCACGAGCACTCCGACCGCCAGCGCCAGTCCGCCGAGCGTCATAATATTGATCGTCTCCCCCAGAAAACCCAGCGTGATCACCGATGCCAGGATCGAGAGCGGAATCGAAATGGCGATGATCAGGGTGCTGCGCCAGCTTCCCAGAAACAGCAGGATCATCAAGCCGGTGAGCGCGGCGGCGATCACGGCTTCCCGAATCACTCCACTCACCGCGCCTCTCACGAAGGTGGATTGATCGTCCAGCGGCTCGATCTTCAGTTCCGGCGGCAGGGTGGTTGCGACTCGCGGAATCAGCTTGCGGATGCCCGAGACCACATCCAAAGTGGAAGCGGTGCCGGACTTAATGATGGATAGCAGGACGGCGCGCCGGCCATCCTGGCGGACCACATTCGTCTGGGGCGCAAACCCTTCCGCCACGGTCGCCACATCGCGCACGTAAATTGGCGTGCCGTTGACGCTCTTAATCGGCAGCGCGCCCAACTCGTCGACCTTCCGCGGACTGTCATTCAACCGCACGTCGTATTCCGTGGGTCCGATCTTGGCCGTGCCGGAAGGCAATACCAGGCTCTGGAGGTTTACCGCACTCAACAGGTCCTGCGGTGAAAGCCCTTTCGATTGCAACAGGCCGGCGTTCATGTTGATCATGATCTGCCGCTGTTTGCCGCCGTAAGGATAGGGGACCACGGCCCCGGGCACCGTCACCAACTGCGGCCGCAGGAAATTCAAACTCAGATCGTTGAGCGCGTCTTCGGCCAGGCCCTTGCCGGAGATTCCCAGTTGCAGAATGGGAACGCTGGAGGCGCTGAAATTGATAATCTGCGGCGGCTGGGTTCCGGGCGGCAACTGGCGCAGCAGGAATTGCGAGGCCGCCGTCACCTGCGCATTGGCGGTAGTGAGACTGGCATTCGGCTGGAGGAACATTTTGACCACCACGGCGCCGTTATACGTAGTGGATTCCAGATGTTCAATATTATCGACCAGGGTGGTGAGCGCCTTCTCGTAGGGCGTAGTAAGGCGGCCCTCCAGTTCCTCCGGATTGAGGCCGGTATAGGTCCATGCAACCGAGATCACCGGGATATCGATATTCGGAAAGATGTCCGTGGGAGTCCTGAAAATCACCACCGGCGCGATGATCAGAATCAACAGCGATAAAACGATGAAGGTGTAGGGGCGGTTCAGGGCAACTTTAATGATCCACATTTCAGGCCTTCCAGGATGGATTTCATGTAGGCGCGGCTGGCGATGAGCCGTGCGCCCTCCATCGCCATTTCGAGCAGGGCGGTCTCGCCGGTCTGGTCGACGGAAGTCACGTCCTCCAGATTGACCGTGCACTTGCGGCCGGCGCGGGCGCTCCGCGTTTCTTCCCACATGGCTTTAAGGTCGGCGGCCCACTGGCCGCACAACCGCCCTTGCAGCGTCCACTGCTGCTCGAACGGCGCCTCGGTGATCATGGTTCGCAACATCCGCCCTTGCGGAGTGCATCTGTCGGACCATCAGCGGGATATTGGGAAGAAAGCGCTTAGGCCGCCCGTGACAGTGTCACGGGGTGTCATGACAGTGTCAGGCGTGATGAATGACAGTGCGTGGATTGATGTCGAGGCGTTTCATATGGGCGATCAGCGTGGTCCGCTTCATGCCCAGGCGTGCCGCTGCGCCGTCCGTTCCGCCCACGCGCCCCGCCGCTGGCCTGAAGTGCCTGCATCACGCGGTCGCGATCCGGCACGGGAGATTCGCTTTTCGCGCGGCGCGGCGCTGCTGCAACCGTTACGGGTACGTTTTTCAAATCCGACGACGGCACTCTCAGCACTCCGCCGGTTGACAGAATCACCGCCCGCTCGATGACATTCTGTAACTCGCGCACGTTGCCGGGCCACGAGTATTGCACCAGGGCGCTCATCGTCTCGGTGGGAATCGTCTGGATGGATTTGTTGATGCGCCGGCTGAACAGTTCCGCGAAATGCCGCACCAGCAGAGGCACATCCTCCGGCCGCTCGCGTAGCGCTGGAACCAGAATGGGAATCACGTTCAGACGGTAAAACAGGTCCGCCCGAAACTTCTGCTCCTCGACCATCTTTGAAAGATCGCGATTGGTGGCGGCGATCAGCCGCGCGTCCGTCCGCAGTGTTCGCGAACTGCCCAGCCGCTCGAATTCCCGCTCCTGCAACACGCGCAGCAGCTTGGGCTGCAGCTCCAGCGGCACTTCGCCGATCTCGTCGAGAAAGATGGTGCCGCGGCTGGCCAGTTCGAATCGGCCAATGCGCTGCGCAATGGCCCCCGTGAATGCGCCTCTTTCGTGGCCGAACAACTCGCTTTCCAAAAGTCCGGTGGGGATGGACGCGCAGTTTAATTTGACGAACGCATTGTTGCGCCGCGGGCTCAGATTGTGGATGGCGCGTGCGATCAGTTCCTTACCCGTGCCGGTCTCGCCGTAAATGATCACGGTGGACTCGGTGGCCGCCACCGTCTCCACCTGCTTCAACACGTTCCGCAGCGCGTCGCTCTTGCCGACGATCTCCTCGAACATGGCGGTCTCGTCGATTTCCTGGCGCAGCGCCACGTTCTCCTGGTAAAGCTGGTCTTTCAGCGTTTTGATCTCTTCGAACGCCCGCTCCAGCGCGATCCGCGACTGATGCTGCTCGGTGATGTCCAGGTGGGACCCGACGAACTCCACCAGTTCTCCGCTCGCGTCGATCACCGGGTGGCCAAGCACGTGGATATGGCGAATGGTGCCATTTTCCAGGATGATGCGGAAGTCGCGCTCGAAGTGGCTGCGCGCTGGGATGGCCGCCCGCACGGTCTGCGCCACGGAGTCCCGATCGTCGGGATGGACCCGATTGAGAATCGTTTCGAGTGTGGGCCGGGTAGTCAGCGGGTCCAGGCCGAAGATGCGAAAGCTCTCCTGGCTCATATAGACCTCGCCTGTGGAGACGGTGCGAGCCCAACTGCCCGTGTGGCTGATTCTTTGCCCCTCGGCGAGGTACGCTTCGCTGCGCCGGAGGGCGTCTTCGGCGCGCTTGCGCTCCGTGATGTCGCGATAGATGCCGTAAATCTCGGGAGCCCCGCCGTTGGCCGAAACCGGAGCCGCCACCAGCGACACGTTCAGACGGGTGCCGTCCTTGCGCTGGCGAATCACCTCGGCATTCACGCGCTCGCCGCGCCGCAACGCTTCTCGGAGGCGCTCGGATTCGTCCCGAGCCTCGTCTGGGACAATCAGGTCGCTGATGTTTCGCCCCAGAGATTCCTCCAGCGTGAAGCCGAACAGGCTGGTGAACTCGCGGTTCGCGCGCAGCACCCGGTTATCGATATCGCGCAGGACGATGGCTTCGGGCGCCAGTTCAAACAGTTTTTCGAAATGGGCCTTCTGTTTGCGCAGTTCGTCTTCGCGGACGGCGTTATCCACCGCGAGAGCGACGTGATCCGCCACCAGCGTCAGGTAGCGGACATCTTCCGGCGAATAGCCATTCGGTTCCTGCAATCCGAAGCTGAGACTGCCCAGCCGGCGGTGCGCCGTGGTGAGCGGCAGGATGCAGGCGGACTGTACCCCGTATGTCCGGTAGACCTCCATCATGTGCGGGAAGCGCGTCTCTTCATCGCGTGACGGGATTACGACCGGCTCGCCGTGCTGCAGGATCCACCATGTGATGGTGTCTTCCGGCGGGAAGTCTTCCGGGATGGCGAACCCCGGGCCATTCACGGTTTCCATGATGGGATTGCGGAGTTTGTGCGCCGCTTCGTCGTAAAGAAAAAGGGCCACAAAATCAAACTTGACGGCTCCGCGCAGCTCACCCGCCAGAACGCGAAACAGTTCCCTGGGGTCGCGATACTCACAGATGGCCCGCGAGACTCGGGATAGGGCTTCCTCGGACGGACGCACCATGATTCTTGGATGCGCGAACGCCCTGTTTGGTCGCGAATCAGAACCGCATCACGGTTTTTTGACTGTGCCAGGCGGAATGTCGAGTGTCGGCTTCAGGCTCTGCTTCGCGCCTGCCGGCGCACGGACATACGCATCCAGCTTTTCAAAGCTGGCAGGCGGGAGGGCGGTTTTCAACTGTTGGACATGGACCAGGACTATCTGGTCCCGCTGCTCGTCCATCTCCTTCAACTTCCGCGCCAACTCGTCGGAGTTTTGCCCGGCGCCGGCGATCTCGAGGCGGGACTCGAAGATCAGCGGTCCCGCGGCTTTTTCCAAAGCGGCGATTTTGGCAATGCAATCGACCGCGGTGCCGTTCAGCGTTTCCACCTCCGCATCGGTCAGGCCGAGCACCTCCTGGAGCCTTGGGACCTTGAGAGGGACGTCGCCCCATACCGTCCGTGCAGTGGGGTGGGCGCCCCGGGCTTTCAACTCCGTAACCTGCCGGAAGAACTGCTGGTAGTCAGCGGGGTCCGGGCGGTTTTGAGCGCCGCAGATGGAGCTGGCAATTGCCAAAGTGAGGGCCAATTGAAACTTCATGATTTCCCCTCTTCCTGCCTTACTTTATCGCATTCGCGCGGGGGGAGGGATCGACAGCCGCCGTGGCATTGACGATATCGACTGTCGCGAATCGAGCCCACACTCGCTCACATTCCCGGCTCTGATCCGAGACGCGCGCGTCAGCAAGCGTTGTTCTTGATACGTTGGCGTACTTCCGAAACCACCGACTAAGGCCAATTACACCGTTCAAGACCTAAAGTGCCCTACTTTATCGCATCCGCCAGCACCTTGATAGGACGGTAGGCGGCCAGCCGCACATCCGCCGGCAGAGGCTGCCCGCGGCGCGCCGGTCTGGCAAGGCTCGTGATCTGCGCATTCACCTGTGCCAGCCACTCCTGCTTTGCGGCCGCTGCCGCCGCCTCTTCCTTCTTCTCCTTAGTGCTGAGTTTTTTGTGTTTGGCGGGGACGGGCGCCGGCGCCGGCGTCAGATAGTCCAGCAGTTTCAGTCCGGCCTCTCCCAGCGCGGCAAGATCCTTCGACACCGGTAGCGCCTCGGCCAACAGCATGTTGTCCTGGGCTATCGTCTGGAACACCGCATCGTTGGCGGCCCAGATCTCGAATTGCCGCCGCAGGATCGCCCGGTCCTTCGCATCGCTCGCCGGGTCGGCCACAAACCGCTTGGCCGCCAGTTCGGTGCTCCGCACCACTTCGCTTTCGGGCTGGCATGCGTCTACAAATCGATTCACCGGCATCACGCCAGTGGGCCGTCCCGGTGCGTCCCGTGCCCAATCCGAGCGACTCCACCGCATCCGCCAGCACGCGCACCGGTTCCACCGGTTGGCTGCCGGCGATGCGGTCCAGGTTCGAAACGTAATTGGCGCGATGCAGCACACCGGTGAATTCCAGATTGCGGCTGATCGCCTCCAGCCGCGTATACATGGAGTCCACATCTTTGACGTCCGCCGGCGACCAGAACCGCTCGGCAATGGCTGCCGTGCGCGGCCAAACGCGCGAATCCACGGTTTCCTGGCCCACCAGTTCAGCCCACATGCAAGCCTCGCCGCCCAGGATGCGCGATGCCTGCTCCGGGGTGAGCGCCGCCGCATCCGGCCCGCCCAGCGGATCCACGCCATAGTGGAAAGACGCGGGGCTCAGGTGGTCCAGATAGTAGCCCCACGAAAGAATTCCTCGGTACCCCTTCGCCGCCGCTTCGGACAGCGATTTCTGCCCGCGCCACGATTGGATCACCGCGTCGGTAGGCAGGCCAGGCACCAGGATCTCGTCCCAGCCCACCATGGTCTTGCCGTACTTCTGCACAATCTTCAGCAGCCGCTGGTTGAAATAGACCTGGATCGCCGCCGCGTCCTTCAGCCCGTGCTCTTTGGCGAAAGCCTGAATGGTAGGCGACTGGTTCCAGGCCCTGGGATTCACTTCGTCGCCGCCGATGTGAAAGTAGGGATCCGGGAACAGTTGCGACATCTCGCCGATGAATGCGTCCAGAAAGGCGTAGGTGCTTTCCTTCGAGGGATCCATTTCCGACCCGCCCCGTCCGCCCAGCGGGAACGGTCCGGGCGTCGAGGCCAGTTCGGGATAACCGGCGAACCATGCGCCGCTGTGGCCCGGCACGTCGAACTCGGGCATCACGCGGATTCCGCGCTCGCGGGCGTACTCGATGATGTCGCGAATCTGGTCCTGCGTGTAATAGTTGCCGTTCGATCCCAGTTGGTGAAGGCGCGGGAACCGCTTGCTCTCCACGCGAAAGCCCTGGTCTTCGGAAAGGTGCCAGTGCAGCACGTTGAGTTTCACCGCCGCCATGGCGTCCAGATTGCGCTTGATCACGTCCACCGGCATCCAGTGGCGGCAGACATCCAGCATGAGTCCGCGCCACGGGAAGCGCGGGCGATCTTCGATGTGAATGCCGGCGACCCCGAAACCGTCGGGCCCGGGCTGAATCAATTGCGCCATGGTCGCCAGCGCATGAATCGCGCCTTCGGCGGTCGCCGCATGGATACGCCCCTCCGAGCCGGAAACATCCAGCGTGTACGATTCGTCCTCGCCGAGCGTGGGAGACTCCGGACCGCCTGTGCAATCGATGACCAGGCGGTGGGCCGCTTCGGCGGCCGGGGGCACCGGCGCGTACACCACACCGGTCTGCCGCGACACGCGGGCAAGGAACGCGTGGACTGCCGGCGCCAGCCGGGCATTCGCTCCGCCCACCGTCTCCACCACAAAATTCGCATCGATCATCAGCATTCCGTTTGCGGCCTGCACCTTGACCGGCATCGGCATGAGAACCGGCTTCGCGGCAAACAGGACCGGAGCTACGCCGGCCGCCACCAGGAAAAGCATCTTCGTCACACGCATAACTCTTCAAGGTAACAAGCCGCTAGACTAATGGGTAGCCAACCTCTTTCCTATGGCCGGCCCATTTTCCAGACGAGACGCCCTCAAGATTGCGGCGGCCCTGTGCGGCATCGCCCGCGCCCAGGACGCGCCCACCTTTTCCGCGGGCGTGAAAGTGGTCAACGTGCTGGCGACGGTGCGCAACAAGACCGGCGCGCTGGTAGGCAGCCTGGGCAAGGACGACTTTCTGCTGACGGAAGAAGGGCGCCCGCAGATCATCCGCTATTTCTCGCGCGAAACCGACCTGCCGCTGACCCTGGGGCTGATGGTGGACACCAGCGGCAGCCAGCGGCACGTGCTGGACGCCGAGCGCGGCGCCAGCCTGCATTTCCTGGACCGCGTGATCCGCCCGGTGGACAAGGTCTTCATCATGCAGTTCGATACCGTAGTGCAGATGCGGCAGGAGCTTACCTCTTCGATCGGCAAACTGGACGATGCCCTGGCGTATGTGGATACCGAGACCCGGAGCCAGGTGCGCGCGCAGGAGGGCGGCGGCACGCTCCTCTACGACGCCATTGTCCGCGCGGCATACGACGTCATGCGCAAGCTGACGGGCCGGAAGGCGCTGATCGTGCTCTCCGACGGCGTGGACCACGGCAGCGAAACAGCGTGCAGGATGCGCTGGACACGGCCCAGCGCGCCGACACCCTGATCTATTCCATCCTGTACTCGGCCGGGCACCGGAATCGGCGCGAAGGGCATTCTGGAGCGCCTGTCCGAAGAGAGCGGCGGCAGTTTCTTCGAGGTATCCAAGAAGCACCCGGTGGATGACGTGTTCGACATCCTCGCAGGAAGAACTCCGCAACCAGTACAACCTGGGTTATGTGTCCGATAAGCCGGTCACGCTACTCCGGCTTCCGCAAAATTCAACTGGTCGCGAAGCAGAAAGGCCTCGCGGTCCAGGCCCGCCATCAGTATTGGGCACAGCGGTAGTGTATTGGTCGCGCTACCGGCCGATCTTCTGCACGCCAAAGCTGTTAACCAGACTGCCTGCTGATGGTGCCCGGCGCGAGGCTTTCATATCGTGACGTCGATCTGTTAATCTCGGCGGAGATGAAGCTGCCCGGCGGCGACAGCGCACTCGTGGATATCGCGAAACTCCGCGACTATTGCCTTGACCCGCAACATCCTCGCGGCCGACATAAAGCCCGAGTATTTGCGGCGACTCTGGGGCTGGCGCAAACCGACGCCGAATTTCTTCGCGACGCGCTGCTCCGGGCGGCGCGCGAAGCCGATGCGCTGGTGGGCGAATCTGACGAATACGGCGAACGCTTCACCGTGGACTTCGAACTGAATCGAGGGAATCGGCGTGCCGTTGTCCGCAGCGCCTGGATTGTACTTCGGGCCGAGACCATGCCGAGGCTGACGAGTTGTTTTGTACTATAAGGATTGAGGTACGCGATGCGCGAACTCGAACTCCTCTCAGTGGTGGCTTTGCTGGAAGACAGCAAGGACCATAAGCTGCAGCGTGGCCAAGTCGGCACGATTGTCGAACGACTTGCCCCCGGTGTGTACGAAGTCGAGTTCAGCGATGACGAGGGCCGGACTTACGCCTCTCTGTCGGTGCACGCTGACCAATTGCTTCAGCTTCATCACGAGCCGAGCCATCAGGCGGCTTGATCACTCCAATTCGCACCTTTCCTGAAGCTGCGTGACTAGACGCGCTATCGGCCGATCTTCTGTAACAGTGCGGCGGTCAGCCCTACGGGATCCACTCCATCCGCCGAAATCGCATAGCCGGCAATGTACCGGCCGGTGCGGACGAAACACATCCGGCCCAGGTATTTGTCGGTGGCCTGGAAAGCCTCGTCCCCCAGCTTGACGGGGCGTGGTATCGCCGAAGCGCTGGCGCAGGCTCTGCATGGTCGCAGCCGGCGGATTGCGGCGTACTCTTCGATCACCACGAACGCCTTGCCGTAATCGTACTGCGCCACGTATCCGCGCTTGAGAATGCGCAGCCCGAGCACGCTTTGCGGCGTCAGTTTCAGGGTTTGCTGCTTTTCGGTGGGAAACCATGCCAGCGCCGCGGGCGGAGAAGTGCTGCCCGGAACCAGCTTGTCCAGGGCCGCCGCCCACTGCTTCAGCGCCGCCGTGAAATCGCCTTCCGGATTGGCGGCGATCTCCACATAGTATTTGCCCTTGGCAAAAATCAGGCGGCGCGGCACAATCTGCCCGCCCATGCCCACCGGGTACGCCGGCTGCCGCAAATCGCGCGTGGAACTGAACCAGCCGTAGGCATTGTCGGGAGTCCCCATATCGGAAATATCGATGACGAAGGTGGTCTCCGCCCTGCTTGCAGGTAACGCCGTGCATGTTCTGGAAATCGTAAGAGAAGTACCCTTCCGAGTTCCCGTCCATGTACTCGAAGAGGTTATCGGTGGTGTAGTAACGCGGTTGGCCGTCCTGAGTCCACCCGGGCGCCAGGCTGCACGAGGGGGCGACCGCCTGCTCTTCGGCGGCCGCCAACACGAATGCACACAGGCCCAGCCCCAGGAGGAGCTTCAGCATGCAAAGAGCTCCTGCGCCCGGCTCAGGCGAGCCGAAACATCCACGCCGTTGCGGGCAATGCACCGAACAGGTGGTGCAATCGCTGCAACGGGCGCTTCTGATGCTCGGCGGACATGCGCTGGAAGTTCTCGCGGCCCAGCGGGAACTGGCCGTAGCCGTCGGCGTACATGACGAAGCGCACCATGTCCGGCACCGGCAGCCCCTTCGCGCACTGGCCATCGCACTGCCCGCACATACGGCAGAAGTACGGGCTGATTTCCTCCAGACGCGCTACCAGAATCTTGGCGTCGTCGTCGGTGAAGCGCTCGCGACATGGTCTTGAAGTTCTGCTCGAGCTGATCGATATCGGTCATGCTGGGCACGGTGGTGGCGATGGCGGGGTTCTTCAGGGTCCACTTCAGCGCCGCCGGGGCGAATGTGGCGTGGCCGCTGCGGCCCGACCGCCGCCGTCCCCGGCCGCTCCGCGGCCATCACCTTCATGGCGATCAGCGCCGATGCCCGCCTGCGCCAGTTTCTCGATCGCCGGACCGTAGCTGGCGGTCGGAAGCGAAGTTGTACTGCGGCTGCATGACTTCGATCTTGGCTTCGATCACGCGATCCACGATCGCCGGCAGATTGTGCGTGCTCACGCCCGATGAAGCGGATCTTGCCCTGCTGCTTGGCCTTGCGCTGCGCCTCCATCAGTTCGTCGGTGATCTGCGCCGGGATCGCTTAACCGTGCAGATGCCAGACGTCCAGGTGATCGGTGCCGAGTTCCGTGAGGCTGCGTGTCGAGTTCCGCCAGGATGCCGGCTCCGGTCTTGGTGTCGCACTTGCTGGCCAGGAAAACATCCTTCCGCTTGTCGCCCAGCGCCGCGCCCACCATGCGCTCGTTCTGCCCGCCCTGGTAGTTGCGGGAGGTATCGAAGTAGTTGATGCCCATGTCGGCGGCCCGGGTGATCACCGTTGGGTCGGACGTGATCATGCAGCCATAGCCCACCGTGGTGACGCGTCATGCCGGTCTTGCCGAGCGTCCGGTACTGCAGCCTCCGGACGGAGAGCGGCTGGGCAGGCGCCTGGGCTTGCGATTGTCCGGGACCCGCGGGGCGGGATGCCGATGCGACGGCGGGTAAGGCTAAACCGGCCGTCAGAAAATTGCGACGAGACGGAGCGGTTCATGAATGCCTCCACAGATAAAACGATGCTAACATCTTATTCTAATCGCAGTCCACTCGAAAACAATTCGGGCGAGGCCTGAACAATCTGGCAGTCGTCATAACCATCGCAGGGACAAGGAGAACCGCATGGCAAAGTTCCGCGCAGAAATTTATTGCAACTGGCCGGAGCCGCGGCATTGCTGCGCAGCGCCCTGTCCGCTCAGCCGGCCCCGCCTCCCGGCGCGCAAGCCCGATGGCGGGTCAGGCGGCGGCAGGCAGGAGACGGGGGCGGCGAACTCGAGCCGTTCCCCGAGCTTGGACCGGCGAAGCCACTGTGGCGCTGATCCAGGGCGATGACCGGCGCAAGAACGTCTACAACGCCCTGATGGCCATCGATAAGGAGCTTCAGCCGAAGCTGAAGACCCGGAAGTACGTGGTCATCAAGCCGAACTTCGTCAACACCGTGAACCAGCTGGCGGCGAGCCACGTGGATGCCATGCGCGGCATCCTGGATTACCTGTCGGAACGCTTCAAGGGCCGGTGGTGATTCGCCGAATCGTCGGCCGGCAATACCCAGCAGGGCTACGAGAACTTCAAGTACACCGCGCTGCCGGCGGAGTACAAGAAGCAGCAGGTGAAACTGATCGACCTGAACGCGGAAGCCAAGTTCGAGCGCATCGCTGCTCGACCAGGACCTGCACATCGTGCCGGTGCGCCTGGCGGCGCGGCTGCTCGACCCGGAAGCGTTCGTGATCTCCGCGGCCATGCTGAAGACGCACAACACCGTGATCGCGTCGCTCTCCATCAAGAACATGGTGTTGGGCGCGCCGCTGCACTACGCGCCCGGTGAAACGCCGCACTGGAACGAGAAGCGCAAGTACCACGTCGGCCTGCGCCAGACGCACTACAACATGCTGGTGACGGCGCAGCAGCTGGCGCCGAGTTGGGGCGCTTCGGTGATCGACGGCTATGAGGGCATGGAAGGCAACGGCCCCAATTCAGGCACGCCGGTGGCCTCGCGCTGGCCATCGCATCGACCGATTTCGTGGCTGCGGACCGCATGGCGCGCGCGAGTGCATGGGGATCGACCCGGAGTGGCTCGGCTACGTCAAATACTGCGGCCAGCTCGCGCCTGGGCCAATTCGACGCCGCGAAGATCGACGTGATCGGCGCCAAGGTGGCGGACGTCAAGAAGGCCTACCGCATGCACCCCGATATCGAGAGCGAATTGCAGTGGCAGGGTCCCATGAAGGAACTGCCGTTCAATCTGGGCTGGGTCAAGCCGCTACACGGACCGGATCTGGGTTAGCGGGATATGCCCGGATCGCTTCCCGATACCGGATCGAGCACGATTGTGACTTGCAGCGGCCGGCCAAGGGGAGCGGGACTCGTGCCACCGCCCAATCGGGGCTGCCCCTCGCGAACGATTTTGTAAAGAATCGCCCGGTAACTCCGCCGGTGGAGGTGCCAGGTGTCCCACAACTGGACCATCGACGTGGATGGCGAAAACAGTTCCTCGTGGAGTGCGGCGACGAAGTGCTGGTCGAGATCGGCAAGCCAGGTCGTGTCACCGTCGCCCGCTGCGTCGACCAGGTCTCCCCACGTCCGGGCGAGCCGCCCGCACGCGAGGTTGAACAGCGTCAACGTGAAGTTCGATGTCGCGCCATCTCCCTCGACGACGAGGGCCCCGCGCGGGATGCCCGCCTCAATCTCTTCGACGGTGCCGAGGTCGAGTACGAGCCGATGGCACGGGTGGTAGATGAGATCGTCTTTGCCGGCGCCGGGCAACCCCTCGACTGTCTTGGGGAAGAACGCCTTAATGATGTCGTCGGACGCCCCTTCTATACTCTTTTGGGGACTCGGGGAAGGAGCGCGCCGAGGCGCCACTCTTTCGCGACCCGCCAGGTCTCCTTGCATAGTTGGCTCAGGAACTGCTGAAGCAGGACGGGTTCCACAGGGACGCCCTGCAGATTCTGGAGCGGGCTTGGTAATGCGTTCTGCGGACGGTATAAACACACCACCGAGTGGTCCTCGGCCACGCCGAGGCTGGTGAATAGCCCCGCCTCGTACAAGCACCAGTCCCAGTTGCGTGAGGGCTCCGTGAACAGCAGGATCAGCAAGTGGCTCTTGGCCAACTGGGATCGGATCTCAGTGTTCCAATCGGTGCCGGCCGAGAGGTCGGAGCCGGACACGAAGCACTCGATCCTGCCACTCAGACCCTCGATCGTCGTTTTCACCGTCTCTGCCAGCGTGTGATCGTCATGCTTGTGGCTGACGAACACCCGAAACATGGTGCCCGAATCTTGTGTCATGCGGCGGCACCCCCTTTCTCGAAAGTCTAGCGCTGTTCGGCACTTGGTTGAGCGCCGCTCCCCATCGGACGGGGGAGAGAGCAGTATCATGGTAGACTTGCATCACTTATCTTCAAGAGTGAGGATTCCTCTATGTCGCGCCCTATTCTCTTGATCCACGGGTATTCCGCCGAGGGCTTAGACTTTGAGCCGCTATGCAAACGGTTAGTGGCGAATGGCATTAACACCGTGGACATCAACATCGCCAATTACGTTTCCCTGAACAACGAGATCACCATCAAGGACATCGCGGAAGGTTTCGACCGGGCACTCCGGAATAATGCCCAACTGAACTCCAATCAGGAATTCGATGCCATCGTTCACTCTACCGGAATGCTCATCATCCGTTCCTGGCTCACGAACTACGGGGCCGCGGTGGGAAGTAATGACCGCCTGAAGCGGCTAAAGCACCTGCTCGGCTTGGCGCCGGCGACGTGGGGCTCGCCGCAAGCCCACAAGGGCCGTTCCTGGATTGGCGCCCTGGTCAAGGGCAGCAAGGAACCTGGGCCGGATTTTCTCAACGCGGGCGACGAGGTTCTCGACGGGCTCGAATTGGGGAGCGCCTTTACCTGGGACCTGGCGCATCTCGATCTCCTCGGCACGGCACCCTATTACGACTCCGGCCCCAATACCCCATATATTTGCGTCTTCATCGGAAACAGCCCGTACACCGGCATATCGAGCATCGCCAATGATCCGGGGACAGACGGAACGGTGCGATGGGCCGGTTGCGGCCTGAACACTCGCAAGATCTCCGTGGACCTCACGCGCACGCCGATTGGCGAAGATGGTAAGCCGGTGGGCCGGATCTCCATGTCCCCTTGGGCCGGCCGGACCGATATCCCGATGATTCCAGTGGAAGGACGAAACCACGCCACCATCATCAGCAACCCCGACGAGGATATGGTGCAGCAGATGATCGGCTTCCTGAAGATTGATAGCGAAGCCGCATATGACGGGTGGCTCAAGCAGACCCGGGAACTTGCGGCGCCGGCCATGAAGAAGATGCTTGTGAACCCCGGAAAAGGCGCGGCCGGGATCGAGGGAGAGTTCAAATCGTTTTTCGGCCATCTGTTCAACGAATCGGAACAGGAGATGGACGGGTGGCAGCAGTTCGTCGTTCATGTGAGGGACGAGCGCGGTGATCCCGTCACCGACTACCTGATCGATGTCTTGCGCCAACAGGACGGCAACTGGACCCCCTTCGAGCAGATGTACACGGACGTTCACGCCTACGCGGCCGACCCAAGCTTTCGCTGCTTCCACATTCGGCTCCCAAAGGGAATCACCCGGGGCGGGCTTCCACTGCAGATTCGCCTCACCGCATCCACGGGGACAGCGTTAATGGCTTATCAGGGATACAGCAGCACTGCCGGCTCGAAGACCATGACTGCAACAGCGGGGCCGGTCACGATTGACATAGACGGCCTCGGCGATGCGTCGCTGTTCTACCCGTTCACTACCACGTTGGTGGAGTTCGTCATCAATCGGGAACCGGCACCCCTTGACAAAGTCAGCGAGATCTTCAAGTTCCTGGAGCGGGGCGCGGCGTGAAATCCGGCTCACCGCGTCGCCGGTAACGCAAACGCAATATACGCTCCGGAAATGGGCCCCTGCGTGGCCGGCGTGAGGCCTGCCTGCGCCGAAGCGCAGAACACGATGAACTCGCGCCCGCCAATCTCGTAGACGGCGGGGATGCCTTCCAGCGCCGCGTCCACGCTGTGCTCCCACAGCGCCTTGCCGGTTTCCACATCGAACGCCCGGATGGTGCGGTCGCGCGTCCCGGCGAACAGCAGCCCGCCGGCGGTAACCACCGGACCTACCTTGGGGTAATGCGCACCCGTATCCTTGATTCCTTTGGCGGCCAGTTCCGGAACTTCGCCCAGCGGGATCTTCCACTTGATGGTTCCCTGGTTCAGATCGTAAGCCGTCAGCGACGACCACGGCGGCCCGATCAGCGAGAGCCCGTTGGACGCGGTGACCAGGCCGAAGCCGCTGGTATAGTGCCCGCCATTGGCGTCGGGGACCAGCTTGAGAATGGCCGGAAGATCCTTGGACACCACAAAGAGCATGCCATGGTCCGGGTCTACCGCCGCTCCGCCCCAGTTGGCCCCGCCATTATTTCCCGGCATTTCGATGGTGGGCCGCAAGCCGGGCGGAGTGAACAGCCCTTCGTTGCGGGCACTCAGGATTTCGTCGCGGTAGCGGGCGCGATCCGCCTGGCTGATGTACGGATTCAAATCGTCCGCCGTGAATTTCTGGCGGGCGAACGGCGGCGGTTTGGTGGGGAATGGCTGCGTGGGCCAGGCGGTCTCGCCGGGCACATCGCTCTTGGGCACGGGCCGCTCTTCGATGGGCCACAGAGGCTTGCCGGTCACGCGGTCGAACACCCACACGAATCCCTGTTTGCTCACCTGTGCCACGGCGGAGACCGTCTTGCCCTCGTGCCGCACCTGGAGCAGTTTCGGCGCGGTCGCGTCGTCGTAATCCCAGATATCGTGGTGGACCATCTGGAAGTGCCACAGCCGCTTGCCGGTGCGCGCGTCCAGCGCCAGCAGGCAATCGGCGAACAGGTCGGAGCCCTGGCGATCCGCGCCGTAGAAGTTGTACTTGGCGCTGGCGGTGGGCGCGTAAACCACACCGCGCGCTACGTCCAGCGAAAACTCGCTCCACACGTTGGCGCCGCCCACGGTCTTCCAGGCATCCGGCGGCCACGTCTCGTAGCCGAACTCGCCCGGGTGCGGAATGGTGTGGAACGTCCATACCAGTTTGCCGGTGCGCACGTCGAACGCGCGGATATCGCCAGGCGCCGAACCGTACCCCTGGTTGGTCGCGGAGCCCAAAATCAGCAGGTTCTCGAACACCCTGCCGGGCGTAGTCGATTGCACCAGCTTGAGCGACTGGGGATCGCGGCCCAGGCCCTCTTTCAGATCGACGCTCCCGCCTGTTCCGAACGAGAGGATCGACTTGCCGGTGCGTGCATCGATGGCCTGCAGCGCGTGATTGGCGCAGAAGAGCAGGCGCCGGTCGGAGCGGTCTTTGCTCTCCCAATAGTTGATGCCGCGATAGGTGATGAGGGAAGCCGGCGGATCGGGCGTGTGAACCCAGATCTCCTTGCCGGTGCGGGCGTCCAGCGCCACAATGGAATTCTTCTTCGCCAGCACGTACACCACGCCGTCCACCATGATGGGGTTGAACGAGTACTTGGCGGTGTCGCCGGTGGGATAGGTCCAGGCAATTTCCAGCTTGCTCACATTGGCGCGGTTGATCTGCCGGAGCGCCGAATACTGGGCCGAATCGGGGGCGCCGCCGTAGTCGCGCCAGCCGCTGTGATCCTGGGCGGCGCACACCGCGGCGAGTGCCAGAAGACAGGCGATCCTCTTCATCGGACTCACAGGGCGAAGGCCTTGCGGATCTTCTCCAGGAACGCCGCCACTTTCACTCGCGGATCGCCGCCGCCCAGGGCTTCGAACGGCACGTAGCCGCGATACCCGGAGCGATCGATAATCCCCTTGATTTTCGCCAGGTCGGTAGGTTCCTCCTTGCCGTCGCGGCCCACGTTCTCCTTGATCTGCCAGGAGACCGCGTACGGCACCAGCTTTTCGATCTCGGCGTACGGATCGCCGGAGCGCAGGCTGCCGATGTCCAGAATGGAGCCGAACCAGTCGGAGCCCACGCTATCGATCACGCGAATGGTCTCCGCGGCCGTCTTGAGGGCGTCGTTGTGCTGTTGCAGCGCGACCACCACGCCGTGCTCGCGGCCGAATGCGGCGCACTCTTTGAAATCGGCCACCATCCAGGCCACCATTTCATCGAAGCTGTGACCCGCGGGACGCGTGGGACCGGAAAACACGCGAATCACCGGTGCGCCCAGCTTGCTGGCCACCACGATCCAATCCTTCACCATCTGCACATCTTTGCGGCGCGCATCCGCGTCGGCCACGGCGAAGTTGTTGCGCACGCCGGTGCCGCTGATGCCCACCCCGTTGACGAAGGCGGTCCGCTTCAGGTTATAGATGTACTCATCGGCGGGCACCGCGGGGTAGCCGGGGAAGTAGTATCCGGTCGGGTCCAGCGCATCCACGCCATGCTGCGCGCAGTAATGGACCGCGTCGGTGAGGGTCATGCTGCCGTCGCGGAGCGATTTATCGAAGGAGTAGGCGTTGAGCCCCAGCTTGAGCTTGACGCCCGGTTCGCGTGCTACCTTCGCAGCGGCCGGAAGACCGGTCGCCGCCGCCGCACCGGCCGTGCGGAACAGGAAATTTCTCCGGTTGATGGTCATCTGGCGTTTAGAATACACCAGCCTCACTGCCACGTGTAGGTAGCCACCGCGCCCGCTTGGAGCGAAGCCGCTGCCGCCTTGCCGCGATACCGGATCTGGAACTCCTGCGCCGCTGGTCCGCGATTCACCACGATCAGCACTTTCCTTCCGCCGGGAGTGCTGAACGCCACGTTGGGCAGCGACTCCGGACCGCTGGATTCGATCCGCACCGAGCCCGGGCGCACCAGCTTGGAGGCGTGCGCCAGCGTGTAATAAGCGGCGTTGCGCGTGACCGCGTTGCCATCGATCGTGATGGCCCCCTGGCACATAGTGCAGCCGCCGTTATCGGTGTGCGGCTGGTTCTTCGGGTCCGCCGCCAGGTTCCACAGAAGCACGTTCCGGCTCCAGTTGCGTGTGGCGCCGATGATCAGCCGCTGCACCGGGTTGGCGATGTTCGATCCGATCACCATCTGTTCGGTGAAATACAGATTCTTGCCGGGAAATGCCTGGTGCACCTGCGACATGGCTTCGATCTTGCCGCCATACAGATGGAATCCGGAGCCATCGACATATTTAGCGGCTGCGGGATCGCCGAGGATCGACAGGGCATATTCGGGTACGTCGCAATTGTGGTCGTAGAGAATGATTTTGGTGGCGATGCCGGCACGGTGAAACGCGGGCCCCAGGTGATTCTTGATGAACTCCGCCTGTTCCGGCGCCAGCATCTTCATGCTGGGCGTGTTCTTCTCATTCAGCGGCTCGTTCTGAATGGTGATGGCATCGATGCGGATCCCTTCCGCCTGCATCGCAGTGATGTACCGGACGAAGTACCGTGCGTAGGCATCGTAAAACTCCGGCTTCAGTTGTCCGCCTTTCATCGCCTCGTTGGTCTTCATCCATGCGGGCGCCGACCATGGCGAACCGAGGACGCGGATGGCGGGGTTGATAGCCAGAATTTCCTTCATCACCGGGATCACGTCCCGCAGGTCCGGTCCCAGGTTGAATCTGGCCATTTGCGGATCGGTCTCTCCCGGCGGCAGGTCGTCGTAAGAGAAGACGTGATCGTTCAAATCGGAAGCGCCGATGCTCAAGCGCAGGTAGCTGACGCCGATGCCATTGCCTTCGGTGCCGAACAGTTCGTGCAGGATAGCCGCGCGGGCGGCGCTCTCCATGTGGATCAGATGCTGCGCGCTGCCGCCCGTAAGGGCATAGCCGAAGCCGTCGATCTGCTGGTACCTCCGCCGGTCGTCCACATCGATAGCGGGGCCCTGTGCACTGCCGCCGGTGAAGCGCAGGACCTCTTTCTGCCGCTCAAACAGGGCCGATTTATCGGGATTGGTCAGCCAGACGGCCACCTCGCCCTTTTTCTGCGCCAGAGCCGCGAAGGGAACCATCGCCAGCAGGGCCGCGCTTGCAATCCATCGCACGACCGCATTACAACACGAAGCGCGCCTGGATGCCGCCGCATCTAAGGCGGTATGAACCTGCAACTCAAAGGGAAAACCGCACTCGTCAGCGGGTCCACTGCCGGCATCGGGCTGGCAATCGCCACCGCCCTGGCGGCGGAAGGGGCTTCGGTTATCGTCAATGGCCGGACGCAGAAGCGCGTCGATTCCGCCGTGAAACAGAGCGGCGCCGCCCACGGCATCGCCGCCGATCTGGGCGCGGAAGCCGGCGCACTGGCCGTAATCGAGCGTTTTCCGGCGGTCGATATTCTGGTGAACAACCTGGGCATCTTCGAGCCCAAACCGTTCGAAGAGATCTCCGATGCCGACTGGCGCCGCTTTTTCGAGGTCAACGTCCTCAGCGGGGTGCGGCTCAGCCGGCACTACCTGGGCGGGATGAAAAAACAAAACTGGGGGCGTATTGTGTTTATTTCCAGTGAGTCCGCCCTGCAGATTCCGGTCGAGATGATTCATTACGGCATGACCAAGACGGCTCAGCTTTCCATTTCCCGCGGGCTCGCCGAGACCACCGCAGGCACGGCGGTCACAGTCAACGCGGTACTGCCGGGTCCGACCGCTTCGGAGGGCGTGAGTGGATTCGTCGACCAACTGGCAGCGGCTAAGGGTGTGGATCGCGCCGCCGTGGAGCGCGAGTTCTTCAAACAGGGGCGGCCCACCTCCATTATCCAGCGGTTCGCCACGCCGGAAGAAGTTGCGGCGCTGGTGGTGTTCGTGTGCAGCCCGCTCGCCTCAGCCATCAACGGGGCCTCGCTGCGGGTAGACGGCGGCGTAGTGCGGTCAATCGCGTAAGACAGGCCTCCCGGCCTGTCACGGCCGCCGCGCCCGTAACGGGGTTCCGCGTCCTTCACTCGAAAGGAACGCGCGCACCTGAACGTACGGGCGGTGCGGATTGTTCGGGCTGAACGTGGTGCGGATCCAGCTTTCGTGATACCAGCGATCGAAGGGCGGATATTCCGCGCGCGCCAGCTCGGTTTCCAGTTGCTCCAGCGAGGTGCTCGCTCCGCGAACCAGTTGCCACATGCGCGCCGCGGTGGGTGCGCGCAGCGCTTCGTCCAACTGGAGCGCCGCATGGGTCTGCCGCTCGGCGACTTGCAGGCCGAGAGCGACATCCACGGAAAAGAACTGCTGCTGCGCCAGCGACATGCCGGTCGCCGCCTGGGACTCCGCCGCCAGTGCGTCCACAAGCTGCCGCTCGCGCGTCTGCAACTGCGTGAGCGCGTGGCCGGATCCATCGGCGCGTAGGTCTGGCCCGCCACCTTCTTGTACAAGCGATCCAGCAGTTCCTCGATGGCGTCAGGCGCGGTCCAGAGTTTGTCCGGCGTATTCAGCAGCGCGAAGTACTTGTTGTACGCGGTGTCCGCCGCCTGCGCCCTCGCACCGAAATACTCGCGCGACCACCAGGACGTGTAGCGCGCGGCCGCATTGCGGCGTGGCATAGATGGCGGGCGCGTCCCAAGTGATATCGGCGAGCATACGCCCGCCCATCACGTAATCGCGCACTTCGGACATATTCACCAGCATGTACTCGGTGGCGCCCGCTTTCACGATCTTCTCGAACTCCTCGAGCGACCGTTGCCGGCCCCACCGTGTGGGTCAACTGCTTGGTCAGTCTGCCCGCCGAGATACGCCAGGTGGTAATACACGCCGTGCTTCCACTTGCCCAGCGACGCCGGCAGGCCGCGCATGTGGCCGTCGTTATCGTCGGGCCACACGATGATCACATCCTCGGGCAGGTCGAAGGCCGCGGGATTGCGCTGGTAGGCGGGCAGCATCTCCGAGTACATGGTGAAGTGGAAGATGGGCGTCTTGTCCTTGGGCAGCGCCTCGCGCACCATCCTGACCTGATCGGCGATCACCTCGCGGAAGGTGGCGGCCCGCTGATCGTCGGTGGTACCCGGTGGGAAGGTGAACGGACGGTCGGAAGTGCCGCGCATGCCCACGGGCCAGATCACGTCCAGGTCCTTGTTCTCCATCAGACCGGCCGCGCCAGAACTTGAGCATGCCCTCGCGATTGGTGAACCAGTTCCAATCCGGCTTCACGCCGCGCTCGGCGGCCAGGTTGTAGGTGGTCAGGCCGAACGGGTTCGAAAGCAGGATGTCGTAGTGGTGCGAAGTGTAGTACAGGCCCCAATCGCTGGCCGTCTTCTGCACCTCGTAGCGGCGGTGGACGCGCGTGTAAGGCGCCACCATGTTCATGCGCAGGCGCAGCGCGGTCTCGAAGAACCGCTTGTACCACTCCAGGGGCACATCGCCGGTTTGCAGCGGATGTCCGTTGGCGTCGAAGGGGCGCGGCAGCAGGTCCTCGTCGTCGTGGAAGAAGCCGCGATAGCGGAACGCCGGCGGGCCCTTGCGCGAAGCTGGTGCGTTTCAGCACCAGGGGATCGTGATGCTCCGGCCGGTAGCCGGTCCAGATGTAGAGCGGGTCGATGCCCAGCCGTTCAGAAAGCGTGTACGCCGCGAACGCCGTGCCGCGAGGGTTGGAGCCGACCAGCCACACGTTGCCGCCGTCGGTCGACGATGCGGTAGCTCTCCCACTGCCCTTGCATTGCGGCGGCGTTCATGGCGGCGGGAATCGTCACCGTTCCCCAGGGTCACCAGGTGGATGGCGGGGCCA
>CAVVLD010000008.1:0-93762 GCA_963748795.1 uncultured Solibacteraceae bacterium | reverse complement strand
AGATGAGCAGATCCAGGTACGCCCGGAGTTCGGCGTCAAGCTGATCTTCCACCTGGCGTCTGCGAAACAGATTGCCCGATCAAGCTCACGAGGCACCTCCTATAGATCCTCTATACGGAGAATAGAGACGCGAGACGCTATAGAATTCAATACGAAAGGCGGCCTACCCACAAAGCGCTTCCACAGCGATTGCCGTGGCGGTTCCACTCCCAGCAGCCGCGGAAAGGAGCGGCCTGTTCCTCCGTCAGCGGCTGGACGCCGCGGATCAACTCCACCACCTCGACCATGCGGCTGAAGTGATCGATGCAGTGCCAGCAGCGGAGCACGTGCTGCTCCATGGTCTCGCGGCCCCGCCACGTGGTGCGGCCCATCCAGAATGTCCAGGAAGACCCTGGCGGAAAGACATTCCTTGCCGGCGCCGGCAGCGGCGGCCTGGCCGAACAGGCGTCCATTGGAAGCCAGAAGGTCGCGGCTCCAGGCGTCCACTTTGGCGCGTAGCAGCTCCGCGGCCCGGTCACGGATTTTCGACGTTTCGGGGCCATCCGCATCATGGCGCCGGTTTCAGCGGAATCGTAGAGCAGATTCGTCAATCCACGCCGCTTGCTTCTCCACCAGCGTCAGCGTCTCGAGCCCTTCGGCTACCGTTTCAAGGTCCAGCGCAATCTCCGGAGCCGCCACCGGCGTTTCCGCCAGCACCCTCTGCCGCAGTTCGGCAATGACCAGCGCTCGGGCGCGGGCTCCAGGGATTGGAACATACTGGATTCCGGCTTGCGGATGCCCAGCAGCACTCGTTCCAGTGCCCCGCTGTCGCCGTAATGCGCCAGCAGTTCGCGGATCAGCGGCACGTAATTGGTGAGGAAGTAAACCCAGCCCTCCGGTTTATTGGCGCGGCAATCCTGCACCATCTCGTAACAGGTATAGATCATCTAATACGATAGTAATGGAACCGCGGATCGTAGCCGGTGTGCACCGCCGGCACGCTTGCGGGTAGTCGCAGTCGGGAGTAAGCTCCGAAGTAGAGGCGGCAACTATGAGGGTTCTTCTGATTCTTACTTTAAGTTCTCTGCTGGCCGGTGGCGCCATGGCGCAACGCGGCGGCGGAGGTCACGGCGGAGGTGGTGGCGGCGGATTCCATGGTGGTGGCGGTGGTGGTGGCGGCTTCCACGGTGGCGGCGGTATGGGTGGTGGCGGATTCCACGGTGGTGGCGGTATGGGTGGCGGTGGCGGATTCCACGGCGGTGGTGGCTTCGGCGGCGGCGGCGGCTTCGGCGGCGGCGGCGGCTTCCGCGGTGGCGGCGGCGGCTTCGTCGGCAACTTCGGACGCGGCGGCTTCGTCTCCAATTTTGGACGCGGCTACGGCTATGGCGGGTATGGCGGGTACGGCGGCTATGGCTACGGCTACTCTCCCTACGTGGGCCTTGGCTGGGACTTGGGGTGGCCGGGATATTACGACACCTACGACTACGGATACCCCTACGATTACTCCAGCGGATACAACTACCCGGTGTATCAATCCTCACCAAATGTCAGTGTGATCTACCCGGCGCAAACGCAACCTGTGACGAATACGGTATACGTGGAGCGCGCGCAGCCGGTGATCCGCACTTACGATCAGTACGGGCAGGAGGTGAACCCGGGTGGCGGCGTCCCGACTACCGCCGGGGGCAGCGCTTCGGCGGGTTCTCCCATTTACCTGGTGGCCATGAAAGACGGCATCATTCGCGCCGCCGCAGCCTATTGGGTCAATGGACAGACGCTGCATTACGTGACCCTGGAGCACAGCGAGCAACAGGTGCCGCTGAGCAATGTGGACCGCTCGCTCAGCGAGCAACTAAATCGCGAGCGCCACGTTCAGTTCCAGTTGCCGCAATAAGCGCGACCGCTGCTTTTACGCGCTCCGGCGTCATCGGCAACTGCAACAGGCGAACTCCCACGGCGTCGAAGATGGCGTTGGCAATGGCCGGCGCCATCGCGATGATCGGTGGCTCGCCGCCGCCCAGCGCCGGGGCTTCCGGGTTATCCACGAAAAGGATCTCCATGTTCGGCAGCCAGGAGAAGCGTGGAATCTGGTAGCTGTCGAAGTTGCGGTCCAGCACCTCTCCGTTGCGGAAGCGGATTTCCTCGCTCAGCGACGATCCGAGCCCCATCATCACGCAGCCTTCCGCCTGCTGCCGCATGCCATCGCGATTCATCACCAGGCCCAGATCCAGCGCCATCACCACGCGCTTCACCTGCACCGCGCCGGTCCCGCGATTCACTGCCACGTTCTGCCATTGTGGCGTTGCAGGCGTTGGAATACATGCCGCACGCCATCCCGACGCCGCGCCCGGTAGACCCGTGCCCCGCCTGCCATCCAAACTGCTTGGCGGCGGTCTCCAGCACGCGCCTCATGCGGGCATGGCTCAGATTGATTCAGGCGGAACTCCAGCGGGTCCACTGCCAGCTTTGGTCGCCAGCACATCCATGTGCGATTCGCGCGCGAAGGTATTGCTGTTCGCCGATGGACGCGCGCCACGCGCCCACGCTGAAAAGGATGCATGCCCGGAGGATTGCCGCCCTGCCATCCCCCCGCCGAGGTCACCCGCTTGTGCGGAATATCGTAGAACGGATCCGCTTCCCGCTCTCCCGCGCCGACCACCTGTCCGTCCCACAGCACGATTTTGTCGCCCGCCAGGCCGGTCCGGATCTTCATCACGGCAGCCGGGCGGAAGCGGTCCGTGGAGAACTCCTCGGCGCGGCTGTAGACCACCTGCACCGGCTTGCCCGCGATCCTCGCCAGACGCGCCGCTTCCACGCCCTGGTCGGCCTCCGTCTTGCCTCCGAATCCGCCGCCCACGTATCGCGAAATCACCCGCACATTGTCGGCGCGGCATGCCGAGTCCCGCCGCCACCGCGTTCTTCACCTGGAACGGCGCCTGCGAACTGGCCCACACCGTGACTTTGCCGTCCTCGAACTGCGCCGTGGCGGAATGCGTCTCCATGGGAGAGTGCGCCACGTAACTGTTCAGATAGGTCTGCTCGACCATGGCGCCGGAGCAGCCGTTCGCCTTCCGCCAGGTCGCCGCTCTGCGCCACCACGCGCGGCTGCGGCGCGTTCTTGACGATGTGGTCGAAAATGGTGCGATCGTCCGGACCCGCCGGCGCGCTCTCGAACTCCGCCTTGATCCTTCCCAGCGCCTCCACGGCGATATCGCGATGTTCGTGCAGCACCGCGATCATCGCCGCCGTCCTTCACCACCTGCACGCCTTTCACCTGCTCCGCCGCCGACGGTGTCCGCCGATTTCAACTTCGCCCCACCGCCGGCGGCCGCAGAATCGCCGCGTGCAGCAGCCCGGGCGGCAGCATATCGCCGGCATACTTCGCCGCGCCGGTGACTTTTTCCAGGCCGTCTTTGCGCCGCGGAGAAGTGCCGATCACCTGGTAGCCCGACGTTTTCACCGGCACATTGGCCAGGTGCCGCTCGATGCGCTTGCCTTCCACCAACTGCCCGTACGGTCAGCTCGCCGATAGCGTCCCCGCCTTCGACGTGCAACTGCTCCACCGGCACCTTCAGCCGCTCCGACGCCATTTGCAGCAGCACCGCCTTGGCCTCCGCTCCCGCCCGCCGCACCGCCGGAATCAGCAGCGGCGTGCGTCATCGAGCCGAACGTTCCCATGTCGTACGGGCACAGGTCGGTATCGCCCAGCACCACGTCCACGGCGATCGAACGGCACGTCCAGTTCTTCCGCCAGGGCCATGCGCCAGTTCGGTCATGGCAGCCCTGGCCGAGTTCCACCTTGCCGGCCAGACAGGTCACGCGGCCGTCCGCGCCGATCTTCAGATACGCATTGAGATCCATCGGCCCGCTCTGGCGCCCCGGCAGGCGCGCGGGCTCCTGGGCTCGCGCCAGCGCGTCGCGTGGAAGAAGACGAACAGGCCGGCGCCCGCCGACGCCAACAAGTCGCGACGTCGTCATGTCACTCATCACGCACCCCCCTTTGCCGTTCCGGCGGCTTCCTGCACGGCGTCCAGAATTCGTCCGTGCGCGCCGCAGCGGCACAGGTTGTCCTCCAGGTGCTGCGCGATCTGCTCGCGCGTGGGATGCGGCGTTTTCAGCAGCAGCGCGTAGGCGGTCAGGATCATGCCCGGCGTGCAGTATCCGCACTGGAAGGCGTGATGGCTCAGGAAGGCCTGCTGCACGGCTGTGCAGACCGCTCTGGCCCAGCCCTTCGATGGTCATCACCTGCTTGCCGGCCACCGATTTCAGCGGGGTCACGCAGGACCGCACCGCCTCTTTTTCCACGATCACCGTGCAGGCGCCGCACAGCCCTTCGCCGCAGCCGAATTTCGTGCCGGTCAGGCCGAGATCGCTGCGCAGGACCCACAGCAGCATGCGCTCGTCATCGGCCTTCACCGTGGCCGCTTTGCCGTTCAGCGTGAATGAAATCGTCCGCTCCATAGTTACTTCCCAAGCTGAATATAACAGATAAACAGTTCTGGTATTCTTATTTCCGGAGGTGTTTTGTGCGGCCTCTCTTTGCGCTGTTTGCCCTGCTCCCCGCCATATCTTCCGGACAATCTCTGAAGGTTGGCGACCCCGCTCCCGCGCTCACCCTGGAGCGGACCATCCCCGCCGGTATGACCGTCCTGAAAGGCAAACCGGCAGTCCTCGAATTCTGGGCCACCTGGTGCGGAAACTGCATCGCGGAGATCCCCCACCTGAATGAACTGATCGCCAAATTCCCGGACGTTCAGTTCCTCTCCATCAGCGACGAACCGGCGTCCACCGTCGTACCCTTCCTCGCCAAACAGCCGATTCACGGCTGGGTCGGGCTGGACCGCGCGAGCGCCACCTTCAAGACCTACATGGTGGACGCTCGGCCGCAAACTATGCTGATCGATCAGGACGGAATCCTGCGCGGCATGATGCATCCCGAGCAGGTGGACGACGCGGTTCTCTCCGACCTGATGGCAGGCCGGCCGCTCAAGTCCTACCGGCTGAACGCACGCCTGCACATTCTGGAGAACACCCAGGCCGACCCGGTCTTCGCCCTGTTGCTGCGGCCTTCCCGCAAGCCGAAGCCCGGGGGCGTTTTTGGGATCGACCGGGGCAAATTGCAGGGAGACAATATCTTCCTCCGAACCGATCATCGCGCAGGCCTATTCCACCGGCGAGCGCCACCTGGAGGGCTTCGAACATCTGATGACCACCCGCTACGACTTCTGCGTCCTGCTGCCCGATGGCCTGACCGGCGAAAGGGACCTGCTGCGCGAAATACTGGAGCGCTGCTTCAAACTGAAGGTCCGCCACGAAGCGCGGGAGATGGACGCCCTGGTCCTCCGGCTGTCCGGCTCCGCACCGCAAGAATATCCCGGAGGATTTCCCATGTCCAACCTGGTCGGCAGCCTGGAATACCGCCTGAATCGCATGGTAGTGAACGAGACCGGATTTACCGGGTCCGTGAAGCTTCCCGCTTTGCCCGACAAACCCGAAGACCTTCCCGCCGCCCTGAAATCGCAACTCGGCATGGAATTGATTCCCGAACGGCGTGCGGTTGACATGCTCGTGATCGAGTCGCTGGAGCTGCCCACTTTTCGCGTGAATATCCCCGGCCGGCAGTGACTCGCCCGGTCAATTCATCTTCACGCGTTTGGCATTCTTCGGCAGATCGAAAACAGAAGCCTGAACCACCGGATTCACCTGCACGCCGGAAAATGTCGCCAACCGGTAGTCACCGCCCGGAAAGTAAAACTTCTGCTGCACCGGGCACTGGCTTCGGTCGGAAATCCACAGCTCCACCTTCTTTAACTGCTGCAGCACAGCCGGCGATTTCGGAGTCAGCTCCAGGTGCGTCACGGCCTGCGATTCCACCGTCTCGCGCCGCAGGTCGCGAATCTCGTAATTCGCCGCCAGCTCGCGGCCCGCCGTGCCGAATCCCAGCAGCAGCATCTTCTGCGCCAGATCGCGATATTTCCTGATGTCGTATCGCTGGATCTCGTCGATCTTCGGGTGATACACTTCCGCCTGTCGATTGTCGATCACCACCGTGAACGCATTCTCCCCGCTGAAGGCAATCCGGTATCGGAAGTTGCCCGGATCCTTTTTGATGGTGAGGACGCCCGTCTGAGTCTCGTCTTCGTTGATCACCGCCGTGTGGGTAACTGTTCGCACCGCCGCCTGCGCCGACCGGAACGTCGCCGCGAAACGATCCAGGCGCGCCAGAACTTCCGGCGCCTGCTGCGCGGGGGCGGCAAATCGCCGCCAGGCTCAGAAGGAAAACGGCACGCTTCCACACGGTGGGCATCATCTTATAAGGTAATATATAGCCCTTTGACGAATCGCCTGGTCCTGGAGAATCTGAAGCATCGTCCGGTCCGCACCCTGGTGAGCGCGCTCGCTATCGGGGTCCAGGTGGCGCTGATGCTGACGCTGGTCGGCCTGAGCCGCGGCATCGTTCAGGACGGTCAGGAACGCGCTCGCGGTGTGGGCGCCGACATCATCATCCGGCCTCCCAACAGTTCCATATTTTCTTTCAGCAGCACCTTCCCGCAAGGCATCCTCGATCACGTGCGAAAACAGCCGGGGATTTCGCTGGCCACCGGAACCCTGGTTTATCCCACCGGAGGCCTCGACTCCATCACCGGAATCGAGCTCGCTCAGTTCAACGCCATGAGCGGAGGTTTCCACTTTCTGCACGGCGCCCCGTTTCAAGCTGCGGACGAGATCGTGGTGGACGATATCTACGCGCGCACCAATCGCCTTCACGCGGGGGACCGCCACGAACTGATCCACAGCCGGTGGCGCATCGCCGGAATCGTCGAGCCCGGCAAGATGTCGCGCATGTTTATCGATCTGTCCCGCTTGCAGAACCTGACGGACAACGTGGGCCGGCTCTCCTGCGTTTACGCCAAAGTGGCGGACCCGGCGCAGGTACCGGCCATCATCGCGCAATTGAAAGCCGGCGGAATGTCGCAGTACGCTATCTACTCGGTCCAGGATCTGCTATCTCAAATGACCGAAACGAATGTCCCCATGCTGAAGAAATTCACCGTAGTGATCATCGGCATCGGCATGTTCGTCGGCTTTCTGATCGTCTTCCTTTCCATGTACACCGCCGTTCTGGAAAGGACGCGCGAGATCGGCATCCTGAAGGCTCTCGGGGCCTCGCCCGGCTTCATCTTGAACACACTGCTGCGCGAAACGGTCCTGCTGGCACTCGCCGGTTCCGTCCTCGGAATCGCCATGAGTTACGGCGCCCGCTGGCTCATCACCACGCTGGAGCCCACCATGATTCAGGCCGTCGTACCCGATTGGTGGCCCATCGCCGCCGCCGTTTCGATCGCCGGCGCACTGTGCGGCGCCGTGTATCCCGGCCTCAAAGCGGCCCGCCAGGACGTAATCGACGCGCTCGCCTATGACTGAGATTTCCGACGAAGTGTGATAAATGTAGACTATTACCTCCGGCGGAGCACGCACTGGTGTTGAAAATCCACCGGATACTGACTGGCGGGGAACTCCGTCTGGGCCAGTAGGCCAACGGCTGGGTGGGCCTGAAATCGAGGTCCCTGTCGTTTGGCCTTTTCCGAAACTGCATCGAAACCCCTCAGGTACGGCATAGCTCTTCTCTTCGTGGTCGCTGCCCTGACCTTGCGGCTCGGGCTTGACCCCGTGCTCGGAAAGAGCGAGGAGTTCCTCGTACTCACCCTCGGAATTCTGGCAGCATCCCATTTCGGCGGCCGCGGACCCGGTCTGCTGGCTTCCCTTCTGAGCGTGGTGCTGGCAGGTTTCTTCTTTGTCGATCCACGTTATTCGCTTGCCATCGCTAATCGACGCGATGCCGCCAGCCTGGTCGTCCTCCTGATTACCGGAGTGGTCATCGCTTTGTCGGTGGGCCGCCCGCGCCGTACCGGCGCCCCCGTCCGCACACGTCCGCCCGGAATGCTCCACGCCGCCGTCCTCCGGCGCTCGGCGTTGCTCGCCGTCACCTTCGTTCTGCTGGCCGCCATGACCCGTCTGCTGTACGTCGACTTCCAGGCCGCGCGAGACCGCCAGCACTGGGTGGAACACACCTACCAGGTTCTGACCGGGATCCAGGCCGTCATAGTCGATCTGGAACACGCCGAAGGCGCGGAACGGGGATACCTGTTGACCGGCGACGCGAGCTACCTCGCTCCCTTCCAGTCCGCCCTTCGCGGTGAGATTGCCGACCGCCTTGCCCTTCGCCGTATCACCGCCGACAACCCCGTACAGGGGCCGCGCCTGGATTCCGTGGACCGGCTCGCGGAACTTCGGGCCGCGCAATTCAAGGACGCTATTGAAATCCGCCAGAATCTGGGAGCCGAAGCCGCTGCCGGACGCATCGGCACCAACCGCGGCGAACAGATCATGGATGAATGCCGCGCGGCTCTGAATGCCCTCAAAGAGGAGGAACGCGGGCTGCTCGCCAAACGCTCCACGGCGGTCGAGGAACTGGCGCGCCGGACGCGCTGGGTGTTGGGACTCGGCAGCGGCTCCCTGCTCCTTCTGCTGGTGATTGCCGGTGCCGTGATCGAGCGCGACATCCAGGAACGCGACGCGGGCCGCCTGGTGTTGAAAGCCAGCGAGGAGCGCCTCCGCCTGGCTCTCGGTTCGGCCGACGCGGGCATCTGGGAGTGGGACCTCGATACCAACCGCAACGTGTGGTCCGACGAACTGTGGAAACTGTATGGCCTGCAGCCCGGACAGTTGCGCCCCATCGTTTGAAGCCTGGCAGCAGATCATGCACCCCGAAGACCGCCAGAGAGCCAGCCAGGTGGCCGGACCAGGCCGCGCGCACGGGCACGGAGCTGAACGTGGAATTCCGCGTACCCGGCCGCAACGGCGTCGAGCGCTGGCTCATGGTCGCGCGGTAGTCCCTTGCGCGAATGCCGACGGACGCGCCACGCGCTTTGTCGGAATCGCCGTCGATATTACCCAACGCAGGCTCGCCGAAGAGGCCCTGCGCGAGAGCGAGCAGAACCTCCGGCGGTTCGCCGAGACCGCCCCGGTAGCCATTGCCATGTTCGACTGCGACATGCGGTATCTCGCCGCCAGCCGGCGCTTCCGCGACGATTACCATCTGGGCTCGCAGGAACTAGCGGGGCGAAGCCATTATGAAGTCTTCCCGGAAGTCTCAGCGAAACGTGGCGGGAGATTCACCGCCGCTGCCTGGCCGGCGCCACCGAGCGGCATCCCGGAGAAAAGTTCAATCGCCTGAATGGGGACGCACAGTGGATCCGGTGGGAGATCCAACCCTGGCGCCAGACCGACGGCGAAATCGGCGGCATCGTCCTGTTCTCCGAAGAGATCAGCGAACAGAAGCGCTCCGCCCAGGCCTTGATCGAAAGCGAGGCGCGTCTCCGGCTGGCCCAGCAGGCCGCCCGCGTGGGCACCTTCGAATGGAACATGCAGACCGGCGCCGTCACCTGGACTCCCGAGTTGGAAGCCATGTACGGCCTGGCGCCCGGCCAATTCCCCGGCAACTTCGAGTTCTGGGAAAAACTGGTTCACCCCGAGGACCTGCCGGAGGCCATGCGCCGCTTCGAACAGGCCCTCGAAACCGGCATGTTCGAAGCCGAATGGCGCGCCATCTGGCACGACGGTTCCGAGCGCTGGCTCGCCGCCAGAGCGTCGGTATTCAAGGACGACGACGGAAAACCGGAGCGCGTCATCGGAGTCAATATCGATATCACCGAACTGCGCGCCGCCGAGGCAGTGGCCCGCCAATGGCAGCGCGCGTTTGAGCAGGCCGAACTGGCCATCGCACTCGGCGACATCGGTCACCGGCAACTTCCGCATGGTGAATGAAACATTTGCCCGCCAGCACGGCTACACCACCTCAGAGCTGGCGGATCGTCCCATCACCAGCATCTTCCCTCCGGCTGCACGGCAGGCGCTTCCGGCACTCCGCTGCCACCGCCGACCGCGATGGGCATGTCACTTTCGACTCGGAACATCAGCGGCAGGATGGCACCTGCTTCCCGGTGCGCGTGGATCTGACCGTGATCCGCAATCGCTCCGGCGACCCCGTCTCGCGCGTGGCATTCGTCCAGGATTTGACCGCGCAGAGGCGCGCCGAACACGAAATCCGCCAGCTCAACAGCGACCTGGAAAATCGCGTCCGCGAACGCACCGCCCAGCTTGAGGCCGCCAACCGCGAGCTGGAAGCATTTTCCTACTCCGTCTCGCACGATCTGCGCGCGCCCCTGCGCGGCATCGATGGCTGGAGTCTGGCGCTCGCCGAAGATTACGCCGGGCAGCTCGACCAGCGGGCGCAGCAGTATCTGGACCGGGTCCGCACCGAAACCCAGCGCATGGGCCTGCTGATTGACGATATGTTGCAGCTCTCCCGCGTTTCCCGGTCCAGCCTGGAATTCGTTCCGGTGGACCTCTCCGCCATCGCCGAAGAGATCGCCGCCACGGATTGCGTGAAGAGCATCCCGCGCGCGACATTCAATTCCACATCCAGCCGGCGCTCACCGCCCGCGGCGATCCCCGCTTTCTCGAGATCGCGCTGACCAACCTTCTGCGCAACGCCGCGAAGTTCACCGGTCCGCGCCGCCAGGCGCGCATCGAATTCCATCTCACGGAGCACGGCGGCGCGCCGGCCTTCTGCATTCGAGACAACGGCGTGGGCTTCAACATGGCCTATGCCGGGCAGCTCTTCGGGGCGTTTCAACGTCTGCACAAGGCTTCCGAGTTTCCCGGCACCGGCATCGGCCTGGCCATCGTGCAGCGCGTCATCCATCGCCACGGCGGGCGCGTGTGGGCCGAGGCGCGCCCCGAAGAAGGCGCGAGTTTCTATTTCACCATTGGAGCGGCCGAATGAGCACCGATAAAGTCATTCTCCTGATTGAAGACAATCCCAGTGACGTCGATCTCACCAGGCGCGCGCTGGACAAAGCCCGCATCGCCAATGAACTGGTGGTGGCGGAGGACGGCGAAGAAGCCCTGGCTTACCTCTGGGGCACGGGCCCTCACGCCGGCCGCGACACTGCCCCATTGCCCGCGCTGACGCTGCTGGATCTCAAGCTTCCCCGAATTCCGGGGCTCGAGGTTCTCCGCCGTTTGCGCGCGGACCCGCGTACCAGGCGGATGCCGGTGGTCATCCTCACCTCCTCGAAAGAGGAAGAGGATGTGGCCGCCGGATACGACCTGGGCGTTAACAGCTACATTCGGAAGCCCGTGGATTTCAAGCAGTTTGCCCAGTGCGTCGAACAGCTCGGCCTGTATTGGCTGGTGCTGAACGAGCCGCCGCCGCAAGTCAGATGAAGGGGAACATGGACAAGACGTTACGCCTGCTGCAAGTCGAAGACTCCGAAAGCGACGCCGAACTGGTGGTGCGCCTCCTCCGCAAGGCCGGCTACCATGTCCAGTCTAAACGCGTCGATGCGCCCGCGGACATGCGCGCCGCCTTGGACAGTGAAGCCTGGGACGTCATCATCGCGGACCACCGTATGGGCCAGTTCGACGCTCCCGCCGCCCTGAAGATTTTGCACGAGACCGGCCGCGACATTCCCTTCATCGTCGCCTCCGGCAGCATCGGCGAAGAACTGGCCGTCACCATGATGAAGGCCGGAGCGCACGACTACGTCCTCAAGAACAACCTGGCGCGTCTGGCGCCCGCGGTAGACCGCGAAATCCGCGAAGCTCGCACCCGCCGCGAACGCAATGAGGCCGAAAAGAACCTCCGCGACAGCGAAGAGCGCCTGGCCCTCGCCATTGAGGCAACACAACTGGGGACTTTCGATTATTTGCCGCGCACCGGCAAGATGATCTGGTCGGATCTGATTCGCCGCCACTTCGGATTGGCTCCTGGCGCCCCCATCTCCTTCGATATTGCCCTGCGCGCCGTTCATCCCGAAGACCGCGAGTATGCCGCCCGGACCGTGCAGGCGTTGCTACAACCGGGCAGCGACGGTCATTGGGCCGCTGAGTTCCGGACCCTCGGCGCCGAAGACCGCGTGGCGCGCTGGATATCCTCCTGGGGCCGCGCCTTCTTCGATCCGCAGGGCCAGCCGGTCCGCTTCGTCGGCGTCACGCTCGATGTTACCGAACGCCGTAGCCTGGAAGAGCAGTTTCGCCGCACGCAGCAGCGGCTCCGGCATGTAGTCGCCTCCAGCCCGGCAGTCCTGTTCACCCTGGCAATCACCGGCAACGAAATCCACGGCGTGAGCTGGATTAGCGACAACGTCAGGGAGGTGCTCGGGTATCCGCCGGAAGTGACCATTGGCGCAGACTGGTGGATGAACGGCACCCATCCGGACGACCTGGCCATGGTCAGGGAGCGCGCCGCCAGCGACCTGCTGGGGCGCGGCTACATGGAGTGCGAGTTCCGCTTCCGTCATGCCGATGGCACGTACCGTTGGACGCGCTCGGAGATCCGCCGCATCCACGATGAGACCGGCCTCCGCTCCGAAGGTGTCGGCGCCTGGAGCGACATTACGGCGCGCAAAATCGCCGAGGAAGAGCAGGCCCGCCTTCGCGAACAACTGCCAGCAGGCTCAAAAGCTGGAAAGCGTGGGACGGCTCGCCGGGGGCATCGCCCACGATTTTAATAACCTGCTGACCGTCATCAATGGCTACAGTTCCATGCTGCTCAAACAAGTGGCGCCCGGCGATTGGCAACATGACGGGCTGGAGGAGATCCAACTGGCCGGCGAACGCGCCGCCGCTTTGAGCCGGCAATTGCTGGTGATGAGCCGCAAAAGCGTGGTCCAGACCAGGAATGTAAACCTGAACGAAATTGTCGCCGAAGTGCAGAAGATGCTGGGCCGCGTCATCGGCGAAGACGTCCGCATGGAATGCCTTCTCGATCCTGAGTTGGGATACGTGATGGCCGACCCCGGACGGTGGAACCAGGTGCTCATGAATCTTGCGGTGAATGCGCGCGACGCCATGCCCCGCGGAGGCACCCTGCGCATCGAAACCGCGAATCTCGAACCGTCCGGCAGCGATGCGCGCCCGCTGGTCCAGCTCAAGGTCAGCGACACCGGCGTCGGCATGACCGGGGAGGTCCTGTCGCATCTCTTCGAGCCCTTCTTTACCACCAAGAAGGCGGGCGAAGGCACCGGCCTCGGCCTGGCAACCGTATACGGCATCGTCCAACAGTGCGGCGGCTCCATCGACGTGCACAGTGAACCCGGCAATGGAACCACGTTTACCATCCGGCTTCCCAGAATCGAGGCCCCCGCGGCGGAGGATGCGCAGAGCGCCGCGCGCCCCATTGCGCGGGGAACCGAAACCATCCTGGTTGTGGAAGACCAGGACCAGCTCCGTAAACTGGCGGTCCACGTCCTGCGGAAGTACGGCTACGAGGTATTGGAAGCGGCCAGTCCGGCGGAGGCCCTGTCTTGTTCGAATCACTGCCGGAGTGAAATCCACCTGGTGCTGACCGATATTGTGATGCCGGAAATGAGCGGAATCGATCTGGCCAGCCAACTCCTCGAAATGCGGCCAGCTCTCAAAATCGCGTTCATGTCAGGGTATAGCGAAAAGTTGACCGCGGAATCCCACAGGCTGGACGTGGCAGACGCATACCTGGCCAAGCCATTCTCCCCGGATGCCCTGGCCGCCACCGTGCGCGCCGTGCTCGACCGGCGAGCCTAACAGGCCCCGCTTGGTAAAATTCCTTATGCACATCCTGCTCGTCTACTGCACCGTGAAACCTGACCGGATTGAGCCGTTCATCGCGGCAACCATCGAAAACGCCCGCAACAGCCGCAAGGAGCCAGGCGTAGTCCGCTTCGACTTCGTCCAGCAGGCCGACGATCCCACCCGGTTCAGCCTCATCGAGGTCTATCGCTCACCCGAGGGACTGGCCGCCCATCGCCTTGCGCCGCACTACCTGGCATGGGCCGAAAAGGTGCCGGAGATGCTTGCCGAACCGCGCACACGCAACTTCTACACCAATATCGATCCTTCCGACGCCTCCTGGTAACCCATGCAATTTGCATTCGCCACCGCCACACGCATTCTGTTCGGCGAAGGCATGCTGGCCGAGGCTGCTCCCGCCGCCCGGGCCATGGGCCGTCGCGCCCTGGTCGTGACCGGAGCCTCGCAGCGCCACAGCATCGCAATGGACGCGGTGCCTTTCGCCGTACCGGGCGAGCCTTCGCTCGCGCGCGTTCGGGAAGGCACGGCGTTGGCGCGCGAGGCCGGATGCGACGTGGTGATCGCCATGGGAGGCGGCAGCGCCATCGACGCCGGCAAAGCCATCGCGGCCTTGATGACCAATCCCGGCGATCCGCTGGACTACCTCGAGGTGATCGGCCGCGGCCGCCCGCTGGAGCGTCCCGCCGCCCCGTTCATCGCCATCCCGACCACCGCCGGGACCGGGTCGGAAGTCACCATGAATGCCGTGCTGGCATCGGCCGAACATCGCGTCAAGGCCAGCCTGCGCAGTCCCCGGATGCTGCCGCGCCTGGCCATCGTCGATCCCGAATTGACGCTCGATCTGCCGCGCGCCGTCACCGCGTCCACCGGGCTCGACGCGCTTACCCAACTCATCGAGCCTTACGTTTCGGTCCGCGCCAACGCCCTGACCGACCTTTACTGCGTGGAAGGCATCCGGCGCGTGGCGGCGGCGCTGCGCGCGCGCCTGGGATAACGGACACGACCGCGAGGCGCGCCGCGACATGGCATTCGCCAGCCTGCTGGGCGGCCTTTCCCTGGCCAATGCCGGGCTGGGCGCGGTCCACGGATTCGCCGCCCCGCTGGGCGGAATGTTCCCTGCCCCGCATGGCGCGGTCTGCGCCGCCGTGCTGCCGCACGCCATGCGGATCAACGTCCAGGCCCTGCGGCGAAGGGCGCCCGAAGGCCGGGCTCTGGCGCGCTACGTCGAAATCGGCCGTCTGCTCACCGGCAGCCCGCAAGCCACCGCCGAGGATGGCGTCGAGTGGGTACGCGAACTCTGCCGCAAGCTGGAGATTCCGCCGCTGCGCGCGCTGGGGTGTGAGCGAGGCCGATATCCCCGTGCTCGTCGAAAAGGCGGCGAAGGCCAGTAGCATGAAAGCCAACCCGCTGCCGTTGACGCCGGAAGAACTACGCGAGATCATCAGTCAGGCAGTTTGACGATGCGGGTGCTGTTTGCCATTCTGGCGTTGGCCGCGGCGGTACGGGCGCAGGACGCCGGTGTCATCGCCGGAGTGGTCCGCAGCAGCGCCACCCACGCGCCGCTCGAAGACGCCCAGGTCAGCTTGATCGGTGCCGACAGCACCGGCGCGCAGACCGACGCGCGAGGCAATTTCCGCTTCACCGATTTGCCCGCCGGCCACTACAGCCTGAGAATCGAAAAGCCCGGTTACGAAGGCCCCGACCCACTCAAAGTGGAGCCGGGAACCCAGCCAGTCGTCGTGGAGTTGGACCCGCTGGCACAGATCGAAGGCCGCATCCTGGATGACGACGGCAACCCTGCGCCCGGAGTGACCGCGGATTTTTTGACGTTTCCGTATTTCACCAGATATCCTCTGGGGACCAGTTCTCCAACTGCGAAAGACGGGCGATTCGTGCTTTCCAATCTGAAAGCCGGCGATTATTGGGTTCTCCTCCGCATTCCCGCCGCGTTGCGCGCGCACGGATATCCGGCCACTGAGTTCTACCCGGGCGTGGCCGATTCCGCCCAGGCCGCTTCCATCCACCTGGAGGCTGCCCAACAGATGGCCGGGCTCACCATCCGGCTGCGGCGAGTGCCGCTGGTTTCCTTCCGCGGCCATGTTGTCGACTTGGGCAAGGACGAAGCCGCGCGCCCCGTGGAGGTAGCGCTAGATTGCGAACCCAGCGAGATTGCCGGGGCGTTCGGACGCCATGAAGTGGATGCCGAAGGCCATTTCCATTTCGACAGCGTGCCCCCAGGTCGCCACCAGTTGCTGATCTATCGGGGAACCGGCGTGGATGACCTGCCGTACGCCACCACCGTCGATGTGGGTCCGGACGAAGTCACCGTTACCCTGCCGCCGTTCACAAGCCTGGCGGGTGTGGTCAAGTCCACGGATGGCGAGTCGTGGGAGGGAGTGATCGGCATCCGTTTGAGCCGGGAGGGAGCGCGGCGCCGCCCCGTGACTCCCGGCGACGACGGCGCCTTCACACTGCCCGATATTCCGCCGGGAGAGTGGACCCTGGAAGTGGAATCAAACGGCCTGGAATCTGGCGGCCGTCCGCTTCAGGTGGCCTCCGTGAAGTTCGGCGAGGCGAGCGTCGCCCGACAGCCCATCGTGGTTGTCGAAGGCGCCAATCCGCCCATCACGATCAGGCTTTCCGGTGAAAGCGGCGGCATCGCCGGAAACGTCGACTCGGGCGATCCAGCGGATCCGGCACTGGTGTTCGCACGGGCGCTGGATGACCTTCCCCAGAAATGGCTGGCCACCGCGATCACCGGGCAGGACGGCTCCTTCACCATCTCCGGCCTGCTTCCGGGCGATTACCAGGTCAGCGCCTGGGGACGCGCCTTTCTTCGCAAAGCGGGATACGGCGCCGACTGCACCGATCACGCCCGCAAGGTCACGGTAACCAACGGCCACACCGCGACGTTAAAACTCCAGAGGTGCGACCAGTAAACTCGCGGCGACGCAGACAGCATTTTCTTGGCTCCTGTGATAGACTCTCAAGACCCTGGAGCTGGAGTGCAAAGCCCGGGTTGGAGAGACGATGAAATTCAACAAACGCATCCCCTGCGCCGCCGTGCTCGTAGCGCTGGGTGCTTGCAGTTCGGTCGCTTCGGCAGCCATCGTAACGCCCAGTCAATTTCACGCCACGATTACCGGATTCGCCACTTATGCCGACGCGGATTTCACGTTGCCCAACGCCGGCGGTGTGACGATTGGTGGCGGGGTTCAACCAGGTTTTTGAATGGAGCTTCACCGGTTTCCAACTCCCCGCGGGACAGGTGATCTCAGGTCTCACCGTCCTGAGCGACGGTCGCTCATGCTGTTCCACATCAACTTCTTTTACTGGCAACTCGATCCTGATCGATTTTCAGTGGCGAGGACACCAGGGGCAAGTCAGATACGATTTCGTATACGATCGACTTTACTCCAGCGGATACCGCGGTGCCTGAGCCGGCGCCCGCGATACTACTGACGTGTGGGTTACTGCTGCTGCTGGCTATCCGCCGGCAGTGCCGTTGCTGATATCCTCCTTGTGTAACCAACGGCCGGACCGCCACGTTTAAAGCTCCAGAGGTGCGGCCGGTGAAACTCGCGGCGCTGCTGGCGGTAGCGTCCTGCGTATTCGGACAGCTTGCGGGAACCGTGCGCGATTCCGTTAGCAAGCTGCCGGTGGCCGGTGTCCGCATCCATGTGGGGCAGATCACCGTGGAATCGAGCGCCGCCGGCGAATTCGCGCTCTCTGGCCTGAAACCCGGCAAGTACATCTTGTTCTTTAACAAGGACGGGTACGAGGACGGCCGCGCCGCCGTGGAAGCTGACTCCGGACGGCGACCCGGTCATGCTCGAAATCAAGCCGTGGGCGGAATTGGCCGGCGTGATTCGCGGCGAGGATGGCAATCCGCTGGAGGGCGTCGGCCTGTACGTGGGCGGCCATCGTTACACCACGGACAAAGACGGCCGCTACGACGCGACGGACATTCCCGGCGGCACCTATACCCTCACCATCCGCGTGCCCTACGAATTACGCCGCAAGACCCTGCTCCGCGACGAAGAGCGCGGCGAAACCTTCGGCTATCCAAACACGCTCTTCTACCCCGGTGAGTTCAACCGGAAACTTGCCGCCCCGGTAACCCTCGCGCCCGGCACCCACATGACCAATTTCGATATCGATCTGCGCCGCGGCCCCCTGGCGCAGATGAAGGGCAGGATCATCAGCGCGCCGGCCAATGCCGAGGTGGAGCTCGATTCGCCGATCGGACTGCCCGAAGGCCCCTACGGCAAACAGGCGCTGGACCAACACGGCGGCTTCCACTTCGAACTGCTCGATCCCGGCGAGTACACCGTGGTGGTCCATCGCAACCGGCCGGGCGACGACTTGCCGTACTTCGCGCCGGTCCACCTTGGCGAGGCCGGCCTGCGGGATCTCGAGGTGGTGCTGCCACCGTTCGCGCGCATCGAGGGCGTGGTGCGCACGCCGCGCAGCGATCTTCAGTGGCAGGGTACGGTGCGCGTGATGCTGGGCCGCCAGGGGTACGATACCGAAGCGCGCGCCGGTCCCGAAGGCCGCTTCGTGCTGAACGCCGTTCCGCCCGGCGAGTGGAACCTGAACATCGACACCAGCCTGGTTTATCGCGCGGACGATCCCAAGCGCAGGTTGTACCTGACCGCCGCGCCTGCCCGGACGCTGCGCGTGGCCGAGGGCGGCAACCTGCCGCTCGAATTTACCCTCACCGATGCAGCCGCGCAAATCAACGGAACCGTGGACGAGCCCGGCATTGTGACCGTGACTCACCTTGGCGTGGGCGTTTCTTCTTCACGCGCCGCCGTGCCCCGGCCCGATGGTTCGTTCAGCCTGACTGTGGAACCCGGCGACTATCGCGTGTCACTCTCCGGCGGTGCCAACTGCGCCAGGCTGGGCGAAGACGTCAAGGTCGAAGGCGGCGGCAGCGCCAGCGTACATCTGAAAGCGTGCGGCGCCGCCGGCAATTAGCGACTGCCCGGCGCCAGCAGGTTGAATCCCCCGCATGCCGGACACCGGTATCTATGCCCGCGCACCGCCCCCGCCGCACGCAGATATTCCACCGGACTGCCCGCGCCGCAACGAACGCACACATTGGGCCACGGCGCGCCCTGCACCTGGCAGTCAACCTTTCCGAAATAGAAATGACCACCCATACACGCTCAGCCGCGTCCCCCGCACGCGATCCACGCACCGCAGTCCGTGCAGGAGGAGCGCCAGGAAATACTCGTTGCCGAAGCCGAACAGCGCGATCTTGCGCGGCGGACGGCTCGTGAAATTATGGTCGTTCAGGAAGGAAAGCGAACTGTACAACACGGTGGTCCCGCGCAGCGGCAGGTGCGTGCCCTTTTCGATCAGGGCCGCAACTTCTTCCGGCGATCGAAACGCGTTGACATGCCCCCCTCCTTTTCCCAGCCAGCGGTAAATCCGATCGGTAAGTGTCGTGGCATCCGGTACGGCCACGTACAAACTGCCGCTCTGCCGGATCACGCGCCCGATTTCGCGCACCGTCCGCTCCAGTTCGCAAAAGTGCTCCAGGCTGTGATTGCTGATCACCACGTCGAACACCGCATCGGCGAACGGCATAAGTGCCGCATCGCCGCTGACGTACGCGCCAGGCTGGCGCGCCGCGGGAATCTCCAGGTCCAGCCGCACGATCGCCACATCTGTTCGAGTGGTGGAGAAACTCCCGGTGCGCGCGCCTAAGTCCAGCACGCGCGCGCCGGACGGCAGGTTATCGATCAATTCCAGCATGGAACTTTAGCCTCGCCGGGGGAATCTGTGGGTCACTGATGCCTTCCTCGTCAAGTGACTTAAAATAGCAGACGGCATGAGACTCGGCTTTATTTCCGTTGTGTTGCTGATGTCGTCGAGCCCTTTGTCCGGACAGGCGCCTTCCCTACCCCCGCTACCACCTGACTCGATCTTAGCTGCCGTGAAGGCGGCATACCAGCGCGAATTCGGAGAGACCATTGAACATCCGGCAATCTATAACAATCCGCAGGCAGTCGATTGCCGGGGCGAGGGCATCTCACGACCACTGCCTATCTCAGAGCGGGCGCCACCGCCACCTTGCTTTCGATGTACGCCAGCGGGTGCCATTCGGGTGCTTGTGGTTTCGTGGTGAATCCCGAACCGTCACGTGGCAGACGCTCTTGGTTTCTGGGAGGATGCGCAAAAGCAAATCAACAAAGACCACCAGGCTTTTGCGGAAAGCCGCGGCGTCTCGACCACCAACTATCAGATCGTCATGGCGATAGACATCAGTCCGCGCGAAAGTGCAGGTGGTGTCTCCATCAATTCGGAGTCCGTGTACGTCGGGAACTTCTCAAACTGGAAAACTCCTGCTCGGCGCGCGGGAATGGAAGATGATCGCCAGGACCGCATACCATCATGAAGTGGCCGACCACTGGGATGGCCCGGACAAATTGGGCCGGAAGTTGTGGTGGCCATACGCCGGAGTACGCGCCGTTCATCGCGCCGTTTAGAAGTCCACCGACTTCAAGAAGACCGCTTGCTGACCGCGCGCGGCTCCGATCAGAGCCGCGAACTGAGCAGAGCGAACTTCGCGAAAAACGCGACCGTATTTATGAAACGTGTACTAAGCAAATGAGCAAGCTCAGGCGACAATTCCCAGGCGCGCAATCCATGGATTTCGAAATTGAGTGAGGCCCCAGACGTGGGCCCCGACCCGTGCCGTAAAGCCACCATCGGATCTACCTTTGAGCCCGCCGCGCCGCCAGCAGCGAAGCCCCCACCGAAACGCCAGCCAGCAGGGCCGCGGACGCCGCCAGCGTGGCCGAATCGCGCGGCTGTAATCCAAGAGAAGCGCGCCCAGAGATTTGGTGGTGAGGAGCTATAACCCGGCCCCGGCCGCAATTCCAAACGCCAGCAGCACCACAACATTGCGCATCACCAGCCCGAGAATCGCCCGCGACTGCGCCCCCAGTGCCATGCGAATGCCGAACTCGATGCGCCGCTGCGTCACCAGGTAGCTGAGCGTGCCGTAAAGTCCGATCATCGCCAGCACCAGGGCCAGCGCGCCGAAGAATCCCGCCAGGGAAGCTAGCCGCCCTGGTGCATGGAATCGTCCACCTGCGCAGGCAGCGAATGAATCTCGAGGGGAGGGCGCGGTTCACGCCAGCGATGGCTTTCTGGATGACCTGCGTCATGGCCGTCTCCGGAAGGGCGGTGCGAACCTCGAAGTTCTGCGCTTCGCCCGCGGGAACCTGGCAGATCGGCCGGAACACCGTGGGAATGGGGTCCTCACGCATTCCCAGATACTTGGCGTCTTTGGACACACCGACAACCTCGACCGGTGGCTCCAGTTTACGCGCTTCGCCTTCCACCCGGAAGGTGCGGCCGCATAGGATTCAGGCCGGGAAAGAACCGCCGCGCCATGGCCTGGCTGATCACGGCAACCGGCGTCGAATTAGAGGTATCGGCGGTATTGAAATTGCGGCCGGCGAACAGCGGAGTGCGCAGGGCCGCGAAATAGCCGGAGTCGACAATGTTGAAGTACGCCAGGTCATCGTCGCCAGCCGCCGGATGCGGCGCGTCGCTGTGAATGTTGGTATTCCATACCCTGTTGCTGAGCGGTGTCAGCACCGAACGGGCGGCCGCTACCACTGCCGGTAGCGCACGCAGTGCAGCCTCGATGGCATCGTCATGCGGCGCGATACCGTTCCTGTGGAACCTTGGTAGGGCTCAGCGCCGCGTTCACCAGCAGAACGTGATTGCGGTCGAATCCGATATCGAGCCCCGACAGGTTCCAGAAGCTGCGCAGCAGCAGTCCAGCCGTCACCAGCAGGACCAGCGAGAGCGCCACTTGCGATGCCACAATCCACAAACGGAATCCGCCGCGGACCCCGCGATCTGACGACGGACCTTCTTTGATCACCGCGCCCAGGGAAACGCGCGTGCCGCGAAACGCCGGCGCCACACCGCACAGCAGTCCCGTGAGAAGCGCAATTCCGAAGGTAAATGCAATAACCCGGGTGTCCAGGGAGAAATCAAAAAACACCTGGTTGTGTACCGTGGAAAGATAGCGCAGCAATATGGCGTTGCCCCACGTGCGAATCCCAACCCAAGCAGCGCGCCCGAAAACCGAAAGCAGTACGGACTCGATGATCAGTTGCGCGCATCAGACGCCAGCGGGAAGCGCCCAGCGCCTGGCGCATGGCCATTTCCTTCCCGTGCGAGGCGGCGCGCGCCAGCATCAGGCCGGCGATATTGGCGCAGGCGATCAGCAGCACCAGCCCGACCACCGCCATCAAAATATGGAGCCCGGCTGCTCGTACTGACGCCGCAAACCGGATAATCCGGTGGCCATCGAATCCGGACGAAGCACACGTTTGCGGAACCTGGCCTGCGATTCGCTGTCATAGTCTTGCGGGACCACCCGCGCCGTAAATTTGCGGCGAAAGCTGCGCCAGACGCGCCTTGAGTTGGGCCGTGCCGATACCGCGGTTTCGGCCTCCCGCCGACACGCAGCCACCACCAGCTTCGCTGATCGAGGGGCGATCGTCCCCCCATCAGGCCGGCCGAGCAGATGCGGAATTCCCACGTCGAACCGGGAACCGACTTCCATGCCGAAGAAGCCCGCCGGCGCCACCCAATCACCTCGAACGGAACGCCGTTCACGGTAAGCGCGCTGCCGATGGCACTGGCCGCGCCGCCGTAATGGCTTTCCCAGAATCCATGACTGATCACCGCCCGCGCCGCGCAGCCGCGCTGGTCGTCCGCCGTCGAAAGCAGGCGGCCGGCAGCCGGGTTGATCCCCAGAGTCCGAAAGAAATCGCCGCTCACCCAGATGCCATCCACCATGCGCGCCACTCCGGACCGGGCGAGGTTGAACTTGGAGGTACTCCACGCGAAGGCGCCGGAGAAAACGTCTTGGCGATCGCGCACCTGCTCCCACAGCGGATTGGTCAAGGAGTTGTCTGTGACTTCGACGAGCTCCTCGGGATGCTGCACCGGCAGTGATCGCAGGATGATCGAATCGATGAGGCTGAATATGGCGGTGTTGGCGCCGATTCCCAGGGCGAGCGTCAATATCACGACGGTCGTGAACACTGGCGCGCCGGCCAGCACCCGGGCGGCGTAGCGAACGTCGCGGGCGAACGATTCCACCGCGGTCTCCCACCCGCGCCGCGAATCCCCTCTTTCACCGATTCCATGCTGCCCATCTCCACCCGCGCCGCCCGCTGCGCCTCGGCCGCATCGACTCGCCGCCGCGCACCTTCTGTTCCACCGTGGCGTCCAGGTACGCGCGTAGTTCCTCGTCCATCTCCCGTTCCGATTCGCGCCGGTGAAACAACGCGCGCAGGCCTCCGCTCAAGTTCGTCCATAGCGACATGGCATCGCCTCCCTGAGCAGGATTCCAGAATCCGGGTGATCGCCGCGCTCTGGCGCGTCCACTCCTCGGCTTCGTTCTTCAACTGTTTGCGCCCGCGCTCGGTCAGGCTGTAATACTTCGCGCGGCGGTATCCTCGGATGTCTTCCACAGCGGCTCGATCCAGCCGGCGCGCTCCAGGCGGCGGAATGCCGGAACAGCGAGCCCGGGTTGACCTGAACACCCCGTGGCTGACCTGCTCGATGCGCTGCGCAATGCCATACCCGTGCATCGGTTCCAGCGCCAGCGTTTTCAAAACCAGCATGTCCAGCGTGCCCTGCACCATACGCTTCTCCTCTCGACAAACTAGATATACGCCGCGCTCCTCTCGATTGTCAAGTGATAGGCCCTCTTGTTTTTTTCCGCGAACCGTCCCATACTCGTATGGGTTGCCAATATGGGAATGTTGCGACGGACCCTCGCCCGCATAGCCGGACACTTCCGCAAATCGCGCCGCGAACGCGAGATGGCCGACGAATTCACAGCCACCTGCAGATGCACATCGAGGACAACCTGCGTGCCGGCATGACCCCGCCGAAGCGCGCCGCCAGGCCGTCCTCAAACTCGGAGGCGTCGAAGCCGCCAAGGAGGAACTACGCGAAATGTCCGCCACTTTGTGGGTGGAAACCACCCTGCGGCGATCTCCAGCTACGCCCTGCGCGGCCTGCGCCGGAACCCCGGCTTCGCGCTCACCGCCATCCTCTCGCTGGCGCTCGGCATCGGCGCCAGCCTTTCCATCTTCACCGTGGCCGATGGCCTGCTTCTGCGCCCCCTTCCCTTCCGCGAGCCCGGCCGGATCGTCATGGTTTGGGAGAGCCACGCGCGCGCATGAAGGCTCCCAGCACAACGTGATCTCGCCGGGCAACTACTTCGATTGGAAAAAGCAGAACACCGTCTTCGAAAGCATGGCGATCTTCGGCGACGGCCGCGCCGTGCTGAGCGATGGCGACCGCGTCGAGGAATTGCACGACCGTTTCGCCACCGCCGACCTCCTGCCGATGCTCGGCGTCAAGCCCTACCGCGGCCGCTTCTTTACCGCCGCGGAGGATGTGCCGAACGGTCCTGACGTCCTGGTGATCAGCTACCGCCTCTGGCAAAGCTGGTTTGCGCGGCGATGACACCGTCATCGGCCGCACCGTGCAGCTACGCTCCCGGCCGGCCACCATCATCGGCGTGCTCCCGCCGAATTTCTATTTCCTCGATCGCGATGTCGATCTTTGGGAACCCATGGGCTTCGACCCCGCCCGCGATTATCGCGCCACCATCGGGCCGCGTAGCCATGGCCGTGGCGCGCCTCAAACCGGGTGTCAGCCTGCGCCGCGCGCAGACGGAGATGACGGCCATCGCCGCGCGCCTGGCAACCGCCTACCCGGCATTCGACGGCTATTGGACCGTCAACCTCGAACCGCTGCGCGACTCCATGGTCCGCGAGGTGAAGACGTCGCTGCTGGTTCTGCTGGGCGCGGTCGGCCTGCTGCTCGCCGTAGCCTGCGCCAACGTCGCCAACCTGTTGCTGGCCCGCTACACGTCGCGCAAACGCGAAATCGCCGTGCGCATGGCCATCGGCGCCGGACGCGGGCGCGTGATCCGCCAGTTCCTCACCGAAAGTCTGGTCCTCGTTGGCGGCCGGAGCGGTATTGGGCTCGCGTTTCCCGCCTCGCGGTGGCCGGCCTGCTCGCCCTGGCGCCGCGAGACATCGCGACCACTGCCGTGGTATCGGTGGACCTGCGCGTCGCCGGGCTTGCCCTGGCGCTCTCCGTCCTGACCGGCGTCCTCTTCGGCCTGGCGCCCTCGCTGATAGCGGCCCGCGATAGCGTGGTGCATGGCCTGCGCGAGGCGTCGCGGTCGCACATCGGCGGCGGCCGCCGCATGCGGCTCGGTCCTGGTAGCTGCCGAAGTGGCGCTCTCGCTCATCCTGCTCGCCGGCGCCGGCCTGCTGTTCCGCACTCTGCTCGGCCTCCAGGCGGCCGATCCCGGACTCGACCCCAACGGCCTGCTCACCTTTCGTCTCTCCCTCCCCGCCGCGCACTATCCCGAGGCTCCGCGCAGCACCCGCTTTTTCGCGAGTGTACTGGACCAGGTTCGCAGGCTGCCCGGAGTCCGCTCCGCCAGCGCCGTCAGCTACCTGCCTTTCGACGGTGACACGGCGGCCACCAGCGTCAGTATCGCCGGATACCCCAAGCCGCCGGCAGGAGAGGAACCCGTCGCCACCGTCGGCACGGTGATGCCGGACTATTTTGCGACCATGCGCATTCCCGTCCGCAGCGGACGAACCTTCACCGCCGCCGATGACACTCCCGATTCGCCTTACCGGTTCGTGGTCAGTGAGACCTTCGTACGCCGGTATCTGCACGGTGAGAATCCCCTGGGCAAGCAGATCAGCGTCGCCATGGACCGGCAGAATCCCCTCGGCGAGATCGTCGGAGTCGTCGGCGACGTCAAAGAAGGCGCGCTGGACAAAGACCCCCGGCCCACCGTCTACTACATCCACGCGCACCTGCCCTACTTCGGAATGGCGTTCGTAGTGCGAACCTCAGTGGACCCTCTCTCGCTGGCCGAACCGGTGCGGCGCGTGGTGCATTCGCTTGACGCCGGCCTGCCCATGGCCGATGTCCGGACGATGAATGCCGTAGTGGGCGAGACCTTCTCCCGCCAACGCTTCAGCGCGCTCCTGCTGGGCGCATTCTCCGCCGTGTCGCTTCTGCTCGCCGCGGTGGGCATCTACGGCGTGCTGGCCTATTCGGTGACGGAGCGAACGCGGGAAATCGGCGTCCGCATGGCTCTGGGCGCGGAACCTCGCCGCATTACCGCGCTGGTCCTCGGCGGAGCGGCGTCGGTGGTGCTGCCTGGGATTGTCGCCGGAATTGGCGGATCGCTTGCCCTTTCGGGCCTGTTGCGGAGCCTGCTGTTCGGAATCCGGCCGCGCGATGCCATGACACTCGCCTCAGCCGCCGTTCTGCTCGCCGCGGTGGCGCTGGCCGCGGCGTACCTCCCCGCACGCCGGGCGTCCCGTCTTCACCCGCTGGAAGCGTTGCGCATCGAATAGCGCCCCCCCGCACTTGCGGGAACGACGCACGGTTCTTACCTTGGATGTGACTCCTTTCGGAGTCTGGCGTCGAAAATCTCTGTTCGACTCCTCGCCGCGCGGCGTACCTCCCCGCACGCCGCGCGGCCCGTCTTCACCCGCTGGAAGCCTTGCGCATCGAATAGCGCCCCACCCCCGCACTTGCGGGAACGACGCACGGTTCTTACCTTGGATGTGACCCCTTTTGGAATCTGGCGTCGAAACGAGCGCCCGGATGCTCGCCGGCGTGCCTGCCCGGCTTGCGCTCGCTGACGCGCGCGGCTCCGCTACGAGTTCGGGGGAGTGTCGAACTACGACACCGGGGCGCCGAGCACGATGGTGCCGCCTTGCTCCGAGGCTCCGAAAACCGGGGTCTGGCTGTGGTGCAGATCGCTTGCCACCGCCGCCTTTACGTGGTCCCGCACGTAATCGGCAAGATCTTTCACAGTGGACATTCCGTTTTCCCGGTGCATGGCTTCGATCAGGTAATGCGTGAAGTAGCCGTTCTCGATGCGCGCACTTTCCCAGGACTCCTCTTCCGCGCGGCTGGCGGTCAGCACCGCTCTGCCAGGTCCCAGTTCGAAGGAGCGAAACGCGCCGCTGAAGCCCGTCACGCTGTCCGGCGACTCGTTGTCCACGGTCTGCGCCTGCCGGATGGCCGCGCCGCTGTGGCAGGTATCGATGAAGACCGCCAGGCGCTTCGCCGGAATATCGCGATTCAGGTCTTCCACGAAATCCACCATCTGGTAGGAACTGGAGTAGAGCTTTTCGGGCGGCTCGAGTTCGGTGTCGTTGGCGATGATGTAGCTGACCCCCAGGGCGTCCATGGTCTTGGGGGACCCGTGGGTGCTCACATAGATCACCACCAGGTCCGCAGGCTTCACGCGCTCGCGCAGCCAGCCGATGCCTTCGCGAATGCCGCGCACGGTGGCCTGCTTATCCACCAGCACACGGACGTTTTCCGGTTTGAAGCGGCCGAATTGCGGATCCTCGAGACTGGCGGCGAAATCGTGCGCATCCTTAGCGGTGAAGTGCAGAGTGGGAATGGCCGGATCCTGAAACTGCTGGACGCCGACGACGAGCGCCCATTTATCGTGTACCGCGCCCGGCATGGTGCGATCCGCATGCGCCAGGCGATCGTTCATCTGGAACGGGTCGATGGCGCGCCGGAGCGAATCGGAGCCGTAGGTCCGCGCCTGCGTCAGCGCATATTTCGCCATGTTGGCGGTGCCGACCTTCTGCTCCAGGAGCGCGCGGTAATACCAAAGGTCGCCGCTGGTGGGGCAGGAGCGCGTGCCCAGTTCCAGGTACCGCCGGAGCATTTGCAGTTGCGCCGCGGGGAGTGAAGGGACCAGCGTTTCGCGAACGTGGATGACGCGTTCTTCCTCAGTGCCGCATTGGGCCCAGGCACAGCAGGCGAGAACGCAAAAAAGCGCGATGCGCCGCATGACTATCGGTTCTTGGCGGCCCGCATCTTCGCCTTAACCGCGCTAATCACGTCTTCGCCGAAGCCGGCGGTCATCAACTGCGCGATGCCATTGGGGCTGATATCGAACTGCGGCGGATCGGCGTCTTTGATTTCGCCGAGGATCAGCGCGTTCGATGTTCCCTTGGATATGCTCTTCAGTTTGATCAGGTACGCATTGTCGTAGACCATTTTGGCGGCCGAACCTACTGGCGCGGACACGGCGGGAGCCGGCTCGGAAGGCGCGGGCGCAGTGGATGCCTCCGTCACTTTAATGCCGCGCGATTGCGGCCCCTGGTGCATGCGGGCGATCTTGTCGAGAGCGATGTAGCGTTCCAGGGACTGCTGCGCGCGGTTGATGGGTATGTTGAACTTCTCTTCGCCCGGGTTCGCATCCTTGGCCTTCTGGTACGCATCGGCGGCGCCCACCAGCAAATCCTGCGCCGTCTTGGGGTCCTTCTCCTGATAGGCGATCGCCTCCGAACTCAGTCCCACCAGGTACAGCCGGCAGGAATCCTCTTCGGCCTTGGCGAGCGGAGTCATGGATTCGGCCTTTTCCTTCAGGGCGCCCCAGTTGCCCGCCTTGGCATAGCTTTCCAGATCTTTGAAACCGGAGGGCAGGTCCACATCGAAGCGGTCGTCGATGGGTACCAGCCTCTGGGCGATCTTGTTGGCCATACCCTCCACGATGTCCGAGATCTGCTCGCTCCGGGTGGGCTGGCGGTCCTCTGTGGATGTCTTAGGCTTGTGGCCAAAGACCCCCGCAATCGACGCGCCCCGCCCGGCCTTTCCGGGTTGTTGCGGTCCCTGCTGCGCGGCTGTCTGGAACCACTTCTCGTAATGGTCCTTGAGATTCTCCGAATCCAAAGCGCGGCCGCTCTTGAGGTCGAATATCTCGACTGTGGCTTCCATGTTGCCGACATACACCATGTAAGTGTCGGTTTCATTGCTGTTCTTTTTCGTCTGGGGTCCGTTGGAGACTTCAAAAGTGGTCACTTTGACGCGCAACTCGGTGTCGGGATGAGGATCGTCCAACGAAATACCGCGTCCCCGGTCTTTCAGCAGGACGGCGCGCAATTTCGTCTGCATCACGTCCATGGGATCCTCGTTGACCGAGGGGGTTTTGGAAACGCTGATCCTGATTCGGGCCCCGGCCAGATCCACCACCGGAGGCAGCTTTCTGGTTAAGGCTACGGTCTGAGCTTTGGACCGCTCGATAGTATGCAGGACACCCCCGCCAAAACAACTGGCTGCGCCAAGCGGCAGCGCAGATACAGCGATTGTTACAAGCGCAAAACGGACGCACCCAGAGGAAGACATATAGGGTGTTCTACTGCAAGTTGAGCACGAAGTCAAATGGCCATACGTACATGTTAGAAATCGCGGGCTACTTGACCGCTGCCGCCAGTTCCTGCGAAGTGATCAACGGCAGCGTAACCTTCTTAGTTTCACCATCGCTCAGTTCCACGGCCAGGGATTTGAATTGCAACGCGGCGGCGAGACCGGAATCCCAATTAACGGGGTCGAACTGCTCTACCGCAAACAGGCGATAATTGCCCGGCGCGACATGTTCCATGCGGAACTGGCCGTACTGGTCCGCGTGGGCCATTTCGATCCGGGCGCGGTCATTGATCAGGAGAATCGTGACGGCCTTCGACAGCACGGGCGTCTCGCCGTCGAGCCGCCCGGTAAGGCCGGCCGATTTGCGCGCCATCACAATTTGTATTCCTCCGGGGCTTCCATTACGCAGATCCAAGGTACGTCCTATGACCGGCTGCCCGTCCAGCAGAATACTCTTCATGTAAAAATCGTCCAGGGTGCGGACGGTTTCCAACCGGTACAAGTCCGGCGTGAGGTTAGTGAACTGGAAAGTGCCGTCGGCGTCCATCTGCGCGAGCCTGGCTTCGTTTGTACCGACTTTTTGCAGGACCAGAAACGTATTGGGAGACGGCCGGTATGGTTCCCCCGCTTTTTCCGCGCGGAATTGGACCGGCAGTGTGAAATCCTCGGCTGGGGTCTGGTCCGCCGAAATCATCACGCCATCGGCGTCGCCGCCGGAGAGGTCTACATCCTTCCTGCCGCGCAACAGGTTGCCGGTGCGCAATTCTACGGTGTAGGGTCCTGGTTCCAGCCCGCCGCGGTAGAAACTGCCGTCGGCGGCGATCGGTATTCCGACGGTGGATTCGGGATGACGGAGCCGGAGATAGGCACCCGGCGGCGCGCCTGCCACCTTGCCCGCGATATGCCGGAACTCGATCTTTCGCAGGGGGAGCAACAGTCCTGTAACGTCCTTGCCCGCCTGGAGCACCAGGGGCTTGGCATCCTCGAAACGGGTTGCGGCGGAATAGAAGCTTTCCAGGTATCCTTCCTGCCGCGGCTTTCCGCCGGCATCCAGCAACGGCATGTTGAAGTCACGGGATTTGGCGGTCACGCCCAGGTAATAGGTGCCCGGTGTCAGATCGAAGAATCGGAAGACTCCGCGATCGTCGGTCTCCTGGCTTTCCACTTCGTCCTGGCCGGAATCCTCGCGCGAACGCAAACGGCGGTAGATGTGGATCTCGGCCTTGGGGAACGGTTCGCCATCTGCGTCCACCACGATACCGGAAAGGACTGCGCGGCGCACCAGTTTGACCGAAACGGGTGGAACCGGCACTCCCGACCTCACCGACAGGATGAGTCCTTCGCCGTAGGTGCCGTCCAGATAACTGGCCCGTTGGGTCTCCAGCAGATAATCGCCCCGCTCCACTGTTGCGAAGCAGAACGCACCCTGTTCCCCGGAACGTTGCAGCAGGGAAGGGACTGGCTGCGGAGACTGGCGGACCAGGAAGAGTTTCACACCGGCGAGGGGCTTGCCAGTGGATTGGTCCGTCACTACGCCACGCACCATGCAGGCCGGCTGCGCCCAGGCTGCGGTTCCGGCCAGCAAGGCGCACGCAACCAATCTCATCGGAGGCTCTCCAGGGCGCGCTGCGCCACCGGCGGCGGCAGCACCTGGACCTGCACCTGAACGCTGCCTTTTTCCGGCAGCTCTACCGGCGCGCCGCTGCCTTGCACCAGCGCGACGAACTCGCGATTCATCCACACTCCTTCCTCCAGATTCGCCGCGACGAACGCGAAGTATTTACCTGGAGGAATCTCCGAAAACGTGAAGGCGCCGTTCAGGTCAAGCTCTGCGAACCATGCCCCGCGAACGCCGGACCGGGACTCCTGCGGCACCAGGACCGCCCGCATTGCGTCGCCTTCCGCCATCGGTACCCCGCCTTGCGAGGAATCGGGCCACTGCACGGCGCCCTGGATTCGCCCGGTCCCGACGCCCACAAGGATCTCCAGTTCAACAGGTGAGGCGCGGCGGAAGTCCAACACGGGAGAACGCAGTTCCTCCGGTCCGGCTTTCACCGATTTGATGTAAACTCCGCCCTGGCTCGATCCGGCCTCCAGGGTGTAGCGAGCGGGCGTAACCCACCCCAGGTGGGCGCTGCCGTCCGCCTGGACCGGGACCGTGGTGAAGCGCGCATTCCCGGGTCCTGCCACCGCTTCGAGCCGTAGATACGCCGAAGCCGCTGGCGGAGCGCCGTCGCCTTCCACCTGAACGTGGGCGTGAAAGGACATATTGTATCCGGAAACCGCCAGCCCCTCCAGATCGCGCGAGCCCACCGTCACTTCCTGAGCGGTCCCTTTGGGCCCACGGTGTCCGACCGCGCTCACCAGGTAATCGCCCGGTGCCACCCCGGCTACATCGAACGTCCCGTCCTTACCTATGTCTGTTCCGTGGGTTTCCCATGAAAGTGTCCCATCGTTGTACCGCCGCATCATCTGCACTTCGTTCACGTCCGGACCGGTCCGCCTCCCGCGCACATGAAAGCAGGGCGCCCAAGACAGCCGCAAGGCGATTCCGGTCACCTCCTGGCCGGCGCGGACTTCCACCGCCGAGGCGCCTTCAATGGAAGACGCGTTGGGGTAGTAGACCCCCGCCAGACAGGCTTCGCCTTTGCCGGATGGATCTTTTACGACCTCTGTCAAGGGCCCTTCGTCCGGGCGCCTGGAGTAGAAATAATAACGCCCGGGCTCCAGTTCGGCCGCCCGGAATTCGCCGGCATCGTTGGCCTCCACGGTATCGATTTCTTCGTACCAGCGGCCGGCAACCGACCATCTCTGCGCCAGAATCTCGACGATTGCCCGGGGCACCGGGTCGCCCTCGCCCTGGCCTTCGGTCACTGTGCCGGTCACAATTGGCGACGGGGTCGCCATCAGGTCGAGATCGGTCAGGTTTTGCCCGGCCGTCAGGTGGATCACCGAACCCCCCGGAATCCCCTTGACGGCAGCATGAGCCGCAGTTGAAAAGCCCCGCCGTTCCACCCCAAGCCGGTAATCGCCTGGGGCTATTCCCTCGAAACTGAACTCGCCGGAAGCGCCCGAGGTACGCACGTACCCGACCCGGCCGGCCGTTGGGACCAACCGCACAGTCGCCTTGGCTACGGGGAGCCCCGTTATGGCGTTCTTTACAATGCCGGAGAACTGGACCTGTGTCCGGCCCGCCAGAGCGGTCGCCATAATCAGTAGTATGGTACGCACACTGTGACCTCGCGCGACCCGGCTGCCTCCCTTTGTGTCAGCATAATCAATCGCTTCCGGCAGGGCGGGAGTTTCCTCTCGAATTGTGGCATTTTTCCTGCCATGGCTCCAAAGGGCTACTGGAAAACAGCCCGAAAAGATTTTGGAACTCGCGTAACTGCCGCGCCGGGCAGGTCGCCTAAACTATAGAAATAACTGGTGTGCGTGTATCAGCGTCAAATTGCAGACCGGCCCCGCAGCGATTGCGCCCGAACAGTTTATTCCGCGCGTATGAGCATAAAATAGGAAGTCAGACCATCAGCGCCAAGACACGGGAGAGGGCAGGAAACTGGAGGGACCTGGCAAACTCATGACTCAGAAGACCCCAACTGTGCCGGAGCACACGAAGCCCGCGCCGACCCGCGAGGAGGGAACGCCTCGTCAGCCGGAAAGCGCAAAACGCAGTTCGGGCAAAGGTTGGATCTGGTTTCTGGTACTCATCGTGGCCGCCGCCGCGGCTTATTACTTTTACTCCAAAGGCAGCGCCACGGAGGCGGGCACCACGTCGTCCGAAGGGGGTAAATCCGGCGGGAAGAAGGGTGGCGGGCTGGCGCCGGTGGTCGCGGTAAAGGCGACCCGGGGCAACATCGGAGTTTACATCGACGATCCGGGCCTCATCGTTCCTATTTATACCGAACTGGTGAAAAGCCGGGTCGACGGCCAGTTGATGGCCATCCACTACAACGAGGGCGACTTGATTCAGAAGGGACAGCCGCTGGTGGACCTGGACGACCGTCCCTTTAAAGTGGCGCTGGAGCAGGCGGAAGGTCAAATGGCCCGCGACCAGGCGCTGCTGGACAATGCCAAGGTGGACATGGCGCGGTATCAGACGCTGCTGGCCCAGAATGCCATTCCCGAGCAGCAACTGGCCACCCAGAAAGCGCTGGTGAGCCAGTACGAGGGGACCGTCAAGACCGACAAGGGCGCCATCGACAGCGCCAAGTTGAATATCGTTTATTGTCACATCACCGCCGACATCACCGGAAAGCGCCGGTCTGCGCCTGGTGGATCCCGGCAACATCGTGCACGCGTCCGACACCAACGGCCTGGTGGTGATCACGCAGGTGGAGCCCATCAGCGTCATCTTCCCGGTTGCCGAAGACCAGCTTCCCGCCGTGTCCAAGCACTTTCGGGCCGGTGAGAAACTGACTGTCGAGGCCTGGGACCGCGACGGACGCAACAAACTAGCGGTGGGAACGCTGGCGACCATGGATAACCAGATCGATCCGACCACCGGCACCCTCAAGCTGCGCGCCATATTCGACAACAAAGATAACTCGCTCTTTCCCAACCAATTCGTCAAGACCCGCCTGCTGGTGGAGATGAAACGCGGCGTGGTGCTGCTGCCCACCGCGGCCATTCAGCGCACCGCGAGCAGCAAATACGTCTGGATGCTGAAGCCGGATTCCACGGTTACCGTGCGCAACATCACCACCGGCACCACCGAAGGCGATGAGACCGAAATCACTTCGGGCCTGGACGCCGGCGACAACGTGGTCATGACCGGCGTGGACAAGCTGAACGAAGGCAGCAAGGTGAACGTCGCCGCAGGTGGTGACGGCGGCGGCCGCGGCGGCAGCAAGGGCGGTGGCGTCCCCGCCGGCGCCGGCACAGCGGACAATACCCAGGGCACCAAGAGCGGCCGGAAGGGCAAATCGGGAGGGCCGCATCAGTGAGTCCGTCCCGGACGTTTATTCTCCGGCCGGTCGCGACCTCGCTGCTGATGGTCGGCATTCTGCTGGCGGGCGCTGTCGCCTACAAGCAACTGCCCGTCTCGGCGCTGCCGGAAGTGGATTATCCGACCATTCAGGTGATCACGTTCTATCCCGGCGCGAGTCCGGACGTGATGGCGTCGTCGGTCACCGCGCCGCTGGAACGGCAGTTCGGCCAGGTGCCCGGGCTGCAGCAGATGACCTCCACCAGTTCCGATGGCAGCTCGGTCATCACGCTGCAATTCAATCTCAGCCTGAACATCGACGTCGCCGAGCAGGAGGTGCAGCAGTCCATCAATGCCTCCGGCACCTATCTGCCGGCGGATCTGCCCAGCGCCGCCGATCTACAGCAAGACCAATCCGGCCGATGCGCCGATCCTGACGCTGGCGCTGACCTCCACGGACCTGCCGCTTTCCAAGGTGGAGGATCTGGCCGACACGCGCCTGGCGCCGAAGATCTCGCAGTTGCCGGGCGTCGGCCTGGTGAGCATCAGCGGCGGCCAGAAGCCGGCGGTGCGGATTCAGGCCAATCCCACCGCGCTGGCCTCCTACGGCCTGAACCTGGAGGACCTGCGCAGCGCCATCGTGGCCGCCAACGTCAACCAGGCCAAGGGCAACTTCGATGGACCGCACCAGTCGCTACCAGATCGGCGCCAACGATCAGCTGCTCTCCAGCGCCGACTATGCCCCGCTGATCATCGCCTATCGCAACGGCGCGCCGGTCAAGCTGACCGATGTGGCCGACGGTCATGACGACGCCGAAAACGTCCGGCAGGCCGCCTGGATGAACGAGACGTCCGGCGGTCATCGTGAACATCCAGCGCCAGCCGGGCGCCAACATCATCGCGGTGGTGGACCGCATCAAGGCGCTGCTGCCGCAGCTCACCGCGACGCTGCCCAGCTCGGTTCAGGTGCAGCATCCTGACCGACCGCACCAACACCATTCGCGCCTCGGTGTCGCGACGTGCAGTTCGAGCTGATGCTCACCGTCGGCCTGGTGGTGATGGTGATCTTCCTGTTCCTGCGCAACCTGTCGGCCACCATCATTCCCAGCATCGCCGTGCCGCTCTCGCTGGTGGGCACCTTCGGCGTGATGTACCTGCTGGGCTACAGCCTGAACAACCTGACGCTGATGGCGCTGACCATCTCGACCGGCTTCGTGGTGGACGACGCCATCGTGATGATCGAAAACATCATGCGCTACATCGAGGAGGGCGAAACGCCGCTGCAGGCGGCGCTGAAGGGCTCCGAGCAGATCGGCTTCACCATCATTTCGCTGACCATCTCGCTGATCGCGGTGCTGATTCCGCTGCTGTTCATGGGCGACATCGTCGGCCGCCTGTTCCGCGAATTTGCCGTCACGCTGAGCGTCACCATTCTGGTGTCGGCGGTGGTCTCGCTGACGCTGACGCCGATGATGTGCGCCAAGCTGCTGAAGCACACGCCCGAAGCGCAGCCAGGGACGCTTCTACCGAGGTTTCGGAGCGCGCCTTCAACGCGGTCATCGCGTTCTACGGCAGGACGCTGCGGTTGGTGCTGCGCTTCCAGACCATCACGCTGCTGGTGGCGGTCGGCACGCTGGCGCTGACCATCTTGCTGTTCTTCCGTCATTCCCAAAGGCTTCTTTCCGATTCAGGACACCGGCGTGATTCAGGGCGTCTCCGAAGCGGCGCAGATCGGTTTCGTTTCCGCGAGATGTCGCGACGAGCAGCAGGCAGCTGGCCAAGATCATTCTGAAGGATCCGGCGGTGGAGAGCCTGTCCTCGTTCATCGGCATCGACGGAACCAACACCACGCTGAACAGCGGGCGCATTCTGATCAACCTGAAGCCGCTCGACGAGCGCAAGATCAGCGCCAGCGACGTGATCCGCCGCTTGCAGCCGGAGCTGGCCAAGGTCGCCGGGCATCACGCTGTTCATGCAGCCGGTGCAGGATCTGACGGTGGAAGATCGCGTCAGCCGCACGCAGTTCCAGTACACGCTGGAAGATCCGAACGCGGACGAGCTGAACACGTACGCGCCGCAGCATGCTGGCACGAGCTGCAGAAGCTGCCGGAACTGCGCGACGTGGCCAGCGATCAGCAGGTGCAGGGCCTGCGGGCGCGCCTGGTGTTCGACCGCGACACCGCCTCGCGCCTGGGCATCACGCCCGTCCAGCCATCGACCAGACGCTGTACGACGCCTACGGCCAGCGCCAGGTCTCCACCATGTTCACGCAGTTGAACCAGTATCACGTGGTGCTGGAAGTGAAGCCGGGGTTCCAGAAGAACCCGCTGGACCTGCGCGACCTGTTCATCCGGACCGGCGCCGGCGCATCCGGCGGCAGCTGCCGGGCTGGTGTCCGGAGGCACTTCCGCGTCATCCACGGCGCGCGGCCTCGCAGCCGCCGGCGCATCAGCCAGCGGCGGCGGCACGCCGGCCTGACCGCGGCATCCAATACCGTGTTCGGCGCGCGCCATCGCGTCGACCAGCGTGTTTCCCAACTGGCGGCCAGGTGCCGCTGAGCGCGTTCACCCACGTGGAACTGACGTCGGTGCCGATCACGGTGAATCACCAGGGGCAGTTCCCGGTGGTGACGCTCTCGTTCAACCTGGCGCCGGACGCCTCGCTGGGCGACGCGGTGAACGCCGTCAACAAGGTGAAGGACGAGATCGGCATGCCGCCGAGCATTCAGGCGGCGTTTCAGGGCACGGCGGCAGGCGTTTCAGGCGTCGCTGGCGAACGAGCCGATGCTGATTCTGGCCGCGCTGGTCACCGTCTACATCGTGCTGGGCGTGCTGTATGAAAGCTACATTCATCCGATCACGATTCTTTCGACGCTGCCTTCGGCGGGCGTGGGCGCGCTGCTGGCGCTGATCATCTGCGGGCAGCGATTTCAGCGTCATCGCGCTGATCGGCATCGTGCTGCTGATCGGCATCGTGAAGAAGAACGCCATCATGATGATCGATTTCGCGCTGGAAGCCGAGCGCAAGGAGGGCATGACGCCCGCTGGACGCGATTTACCAGGCCTGCCTGCTGCGCTTCCGGCCCATCATGATGACCACCATGGCGGCGCTGCTGGGCGGCGTGCCGCTGGCGCTTGGGCACGGGCACGGGTTCGGAGCTGCGGCGGCCGCTGGGTATCACCATCGTCGGCGGCCTGATCTTCAGCCAGATGCTGACGCTGTACACCACGCCGGTGATCTATCTCTGGTTCGACCGCCTGGCGCGGCGCTTCTCGCAGCCGGCACGAAGTCCGGCGAGCGAGCCGCAGCCGGGCTGCGGAGCCGCAGTGCCCGGCGGAGCTGAGCCATGAATATCTCCGAGCCCTTCATCCGCCGGCCGGTCGCCACCACGCTGCTGACTCGTCGCGATGGCGCTGGCCGGCGCCGTGGCGTTCCGGCTTGCTGCCGGTTTCGCCGCTGCCGCAGGTGGATTTTCCGACCATCTCGGTCAATGCCGGCTTGCCGGGCGCCAGTCCGGAGACCATGGCCTCGTCGGTGGCGACGCCGCTGGAGCGGCAGTTCGGCCGCATCGCCGCGGTCACCGAGATGACCTCCTCCAGCACCCTGGGCTCCACCAGCATCACCCTGCAATTCGATCTGAATCGCAACATCGATGCCGCGGCGCGCGACGTGCAGGCCGCCATCAACGCCGCGCGCGGCTATCTGCCCGCCAATCTGCCCAGCAATCCCAGCTACCGCAAGGTGAATCCGGCCGATTCGCCGATCTTCATGCTGGCGCTCACCTCCGACGTTCTGGACAAGGGCCAGATGTACGACGCGGCGTCCACCATCATGGCGCAGAAGCTGTCGCAGGTGCACAGGCGTGGGCCAGGTGACCGTGGGCGGCAGCGCGCTGCCCGGCGTGCGCGTCGAGCTGAATCCGACGGCGCTGAACAAGTACGGCATCGGCCTGGAGCAGGTGCGCACCGTGCTGGCCAGCGCCAATGCCAACACTCCCAAGGGACACTTCTCCGACGGCCACCGCATGTGGGAAGTCGGCGCCAACGATCAGATCTTCAAGGCCGTCGATTATGAGCCGCTGATCGTCGCCTACCGCAACGGCGCGGCGGTGCGCATTTCCGATGTCGGCGAGGCGGTCGATTCGGTGGAAGACCTTCGCAACGCCGGCTACGCCAACGGCAAGCCTTCCGTCCTGGTGATCATCTTCCGGCAGCCCGGCGCCAACATCATCGACACGGTGGATCGCATTCGCGCCGCTGCTGCCGCAGCTGAAGGCCGCCATCCCGCGTCCATCGATATGACGCGTGGCCATGGATCAGACCGTCACCATCCGGGCCTCGGTGCACGACGTGGAGAGAACGCTGGTCATCTCCGTGCTGCTGGTGATCCTGGTGGTGTTCCTCTTCCTGCGCAGCGCCGCGCACCACCTTTATTCCCAGCGTGGCCGTGCCGGTCTCGCTGATCGGAACGTTCGGCGTGATGTACCTGCTGGGCTACAGCCTCGACAACCTCTCGCTGATGGCGCTGACCATCTCCACCGGCTTCGTGGTGGACGACGCCATCGTGGTGATCGAAAACATCACGCGCTACCTGGAGCAGGGCATGAATCCCTTCGCAGGCCGCGCTCAAGGGCGCGCGGAAATCGGCTTCACGGTGCTCACCATCAGCATTTCGCTGGTGGCGGTGTTCATTCCGCTGCTGCTGATGGGCGGCATCGTGGGCCGCCTGTTCCGCGAGTTTGCCGTGACGCTCTCGGTGGCCATCGCGGTTTCCATGGTGGTCTCGCTCACCGCCACGCCCATGATGTGCGCGCACCTGCTGAAGACAGCACGCGACGCACGGCTGGCTGTACCGGGCCAGCGAGCGGGCCTTCGACTGGGTGGTCAACCTCTATGGGCGAGACGCTTGCCGTGGTGCTGCGCCATCTCGGTCATCACCCTGGTGGTGCTGCTGGCCACCATCGGGCTGAACGTCTATCTGTTCATCCGCGTGCCCAAGGGATTCTTCCCGCAGCAGGACAACGGCCGGCTGAGCGGGCTCGATTCAGGCCGATCAGGACACTTCGTTCCAGGCCATGGACAAGATTCTGCTGCCGATGGTCAAGATCGTGGCGGACGATCCGGCGGTGGATACAGTCAACGGATTCAGCGGGCGGCGGTCACGGCGGCGCCATCAACTCGGCGCGCATGTTCATCTCGCTGAAGCCGCTGGCCGAGCGCAAGGTCACCGCCGACCAGGTCATCGCGCGGCTGCGGCCCAAGCTGGCGCACGTACCCGGCGCCACCCTGTTTCCTGCAGGCCGCCCAGGACGTCCGCGTGGGCGGCCGCATGCAGCGCGGCCCAGTATCAATTCACCATGCGCGGCGACAACCTGCAGGATCTGACCGACGTATGCGCCCGCAGATGCTCGAGCGAGCTGCGCACCATTCCCGATCATCGCCGATGTCAACAGCGATCAGCAGAATCGCGGTCTGCAAGCCATGGTGCACTACGACCGCGACACCGCCGCGCGCTTCGGCATCTCGCCGCAACTGATCGACAACACGCTCTACGACGCCTTCGGACAGCGCCAGGTGTCCACCATGTACACGCCGCTGAACCAGTATCACGTGGTCATGGAGGCCGCGCCGCAATTCTGGCAGAATCCCGAGTTTCTGAGCCAGATCTACGTGCGGTCGCCCGGCGGGCCAGCAGGTGCCGCTCAGCGCTTTCGCGCAATTCGCGCCCGCCACCGCGCCGCTGTCCGTCAACCACCAGGGACTGTTTCCGGCGGTGACCATCTCGTTCAACCTGCAGCCGGGCGTGGCGCTGGGCGACGCCGTCAATGCCATCAGCGCGGCGGCCCGCGAGGTGGGCCTGCCGCCCACCATCCAGACCATGTTCGCCGGAACCGCCCAGGCCTATCAGGATTCGCTGGGCAGCGAACCGATTCTGATTGCCGCGCGCGCTGGTGACGGTCTACCTCGTGCTGGGCATCCTCTACGAGAGCTACATTCACCCCATCACCATTCTTTCCACGCTGCCGTCGGCGGGCGTGGGCGCGCTGCTGGCGCTCATGCTGACCCACACGGACCTCAGCATCATCGCCATGATCGGCATCATTCTGCTGATCGGCATCGTGAAGAAGAACGCCATCATGATGATCGATTTCGCCCTGCGCGGCCGAGCGGCATGGAGAGCAAGAGTTCGCGCGATTCCATCTTCGAAGCCTGCCTGCTGCGCTTCCGGCCCATCCTGATGACCACCATGGCGGCGATGCTGGGCGCCCTGCCGCTGGCGCTGGGCACGGGCGTGGGCTCGGAACTGCGCCGCCCGCTGGGAATCACCATCATCGGAGGACTGTTCGTCAGCCAGGTGCTGACGCTGTACACGACCCCGGTGGTTTATCTGTACTTCGATCGCCTGCAGCATTGGTGGACCCGGATTCGGGGCCGCCGCGAAACTTTCGAACCGGCAGGCTCCGAAGCATGACGATGCGAGACATGAATCTGAAAATCAACCTTGGCGGCGCGGCTGTGCTCGCCTGTTTGCTGGCCGCCAGCGCATGCACGGTGGGGCCCAATTACAAAAGGCCGCCGGCCCTCGTGCCGCCGGCTTACAAGGAGCCGCCCACCAGCGAATATAAGGAAGCCAACGGCTGGAAACCGGCTTCGCCCAACGATGAGCTCATCAAGGGTAAATGGTGGGAGATATACAACGATCCGGCGCTGAATGCGCTCGAAGAGCAGGTCGCCGTCAGCAACCAGAACGTGCTTTCGCTGGAAGCGTTGTACCGTGAAGCCCGCGCCGCGACGCGGGTGGCGCGAGCCGCCCTGTATCCCACCATCGGCAGCGCTCCTTCGATTACCGAATCGCGCGCCGGCGGTTCCACAACGGCCAACGGCTCGGCCATCACCTCCAGTCTGCATACCGCCTACAACTTCCCCTTAAGCGCTTCCTGGGCGCCCGATCTGTGGGGCAGCGTCCGCCGCAACATCACCGCCGCCTCCGCCAGCGCGCAGGCCTCGGCGGCACAACTGGAAAATGCCCGCCTGCTGTATCAGTCCGAACTGGCCCAGGACTATTTCCAGTTGCATGGCCTGGACTCCCAGTACGATCTGCTCAACACGACCTTGAAGAGCTACCAGGAATACCTCACGCTCACGCGCAATCGCTTCGCCGGCGGTGTCGCGTCGGACCTCGACGTGGCGCAGGCCGAATCCCAGGTCTACGCCACGCAGTCGCAGATGCAGGACCTGGGGATTGCGCGCGCGCAGTATGAACATGCCATCGCCGTCCTGACAGGCAAGCCTCCGGCCGAATTGACCATCGCCAGCCTGGTGCTCAAGAACCCTCCGCCGGCTGTGCCGATTAACGTTCCTTCCGCGCTGCTGGAACGGCGGCCCGACATCGCCGCCTCCGAGCGCCAGATGGCTGTCGCCAACGAGCAGATCGGCATCGCCACCGCGGCTTACTATCCTTCGCTCAACCTGAGCGCCTCCGTGGGACTGGAAAATAACAGCTTCCTGAAGTGGTTCACGTGGCCCAGCCGCTTCTTCTCGGTGGGACCGTCGCTTTCCGAAACGATCTTCGACGCGGGCCGGCGGCGCGCCGTGCTGACCGAGACCCAGGCTGCGTTCGATAGTACGATCGCCAACTATCGCCAGACGGTGCTGACGGCTTTCCAGCAGGTGGAAGATAACCTCGCCGCGCTCCGCGTGATGGAGGATGAGTCCGCTACGGTGGCTCATTCGGTGGATTCTTCCAATCGAGCCCTTACCGTTTCGACTGCTCAGTACAAAGCCGGCACCACCAGCTACCTGACGGTGATTACCGCGCAGGCGACGGCGCTCAGCGCCGAGCGGACGGCGGTGGATCTGCTGACCCGGCGTCTGGTCTCCAGCGTCTCTCTGGTGCAGTCTCTGGGCGGCGGGTGGGATGCTTCGCAATTGCCCACCATGAAAGACGTACAGACGAAGACCAGGTAGGCGGATCTCCGGGCGGGAATTGCTATATACTAAGCCCAGCCGGATGCAAACGCGCTAAGATCAACACTAGGTAGGTGAACGTTACCATGTCGGGAAAAGGATTTACCAGGCGACATTTTTTCTACGGCTCGCTGCTCGCAGGCGCCGTTCCAACGGGCGGCTTCGGCAGCACGCCTTCGCTGAAAATGCTGGGCTACAAATCGCCCAATGAGAAACTGAATATCGCGTCCATCGGCGCCGGCGGTAAGGCCGCCAGCGACATTCGCGGCTGCGCCACCACCGAGAACATCGTGGCCCTTTGCGACGTGGACGATAAATCCGCAGCCGCCATCTTCAAGGCTTTCGAGAAGCCTCCAAAGTACCGGGACTGGCGCAAAATGCTGGACAAGGAAGGCGCCGGCATCGATGCCGTAATCGTCACCATCCCGGATTTCATGCACACCGTGGCCGCCTACAACTGCATGGAACGCGGCAAGCATGTCTACGTGCAAAAGCCCCTCACCCGCACCATTTGGGAAGCGCGCCTCATGCGCGAAGCCGCCAACAAATTCCACGTGGCCACCCAGATGGGCAACCAGGGATACTCCAACGAAGGTACCCGCCAGGCCGCCGAGATTGTGTGGGCCGGCGACATCGGCAACGTCACCGAAGTCCATGCCTGGACCAATCGGCCCATCTGGCCCCAGGGCGTCACCCAGATTCCCGCGCCCACCCCGGTTCCCGATACGCTCGATTGGGACCTGTGGCTCGGCATCGCCAAGGAGCGCCCCTACACCTCGGGTGGGGAAGGCTATCCGGCGGGTTACGCGCGCGGCAATTTCTATCAACCCTCCAACTGGCGCGGCTTCTACGATTTCGGTTGCGGCGCCCTGGGCGATATGGCATGCCATATTCTGGGCGCTCCCAACATGGCGCTCAAACTGGGCTCTCCCACCAGCGTCGAATGCATCACCAAGGAAGGCGTCAGCGACTTCCAGTTCCCCAAGAAGTCGGTGATCCGCTACGATTTTCCGGCGCGCGGCAATATGCCCCCGGTCAAGCTTTTCTGGCACGATGGCCTGACCGAGCAGCCTAAGATTCCCGGCGTGCCGGACGGCGAATACCTGGGCGATCTGCCTTCGGTGCCGCGTCCGCAGGGACAGCAGGGCGGGCGTGGGGGACGTGGTGGCCGCGGACCCGGCGCTGCGCCCGATCCGCGCCGTCCGGAAGGCACCGGGCCGGTATTCTCCTGGTCCAAGATCGAAGCCCTGAGAGAACATCCGCCTACCAGCCCGGCGACTCCCGATGGCAGCCTCTTCATCGGCGATAAAGGCATGATGACCACCGGCACCTACGGCGATGACACGCGCCTGATCCCCGTGGACAAGATGAAGGATTACGAGTTCCCGAACGAAATCCTCACCCGCTCTCCCGGCCACTACCACGATTGGATCCGCTCCGCTAAGGGCGGCGACCCATCCTGCTCCAACTTCAACGTCGCTTCGCCGTTCGTCGAGTGGATGCTGCTCGGCGTCATCGCCCTGCGCGTGGAAGGCAAAGTGGAATGGGATCCGGCCAAAATGCGCATCACCAACAACGCCGATGCCAACCAGTATGTCCGGCCGTTCATCCGCAAGAGCTGGGAGAAGTACCTGCCCAGCAAACTCGCCTGACCTATGCGAACGCTTTTTGCTGCTCTCCTGCTCGGCTCGGTGCTGCTCATCCCGGCGCTGTCGATGAAGGAGAGCAGCCCGTTCGCGGGCCGTTGGGACATCACCGTTACGCCGCAGAACGGCGCGGCGTATCCGGACTGGATGGAGGCCGTGGATCAGAACGGTATGCTCCATGTACGGGTGCAGCCGCGCTCCGGCAGCGTTCACCCCGTCAACGAAGTCAAGATCGATGGCGCGAAGTTAGTTTTGACGGTCGCGGCGCCCGGCAAAGGACCCGCCACCACCTGGGAACTGGAAGTGAAGGGGAACAAGCTGACCGGCGTGCAGAAGCATGGCGGCACCGTCAATGCGCAACTCGCCGGCGCCCGCGCCCCCGAACTGAAACACAAAGAGCCCAAGGCGTGGAGCGACCCCGAGCCGCTCTTCAACGGCAAGGACCTCACCGGATGGGAGCCCTTTCCCGCCGGCGCCGTCAATCACTGGGTGGCCCAGGACGGCGTGTTGCTGAACAAAGAGCACGGCGCCAACCTCAGAACCGTCCGCAAGTTCGAGGATTTCAAACTGCACATCGAATACAACTGTCCCGACGACGGCAACAGCGGCATCTACCTGCGCGGCCGCGACGAAATTCAGGTGGCCTACGAAAAACCGGGTGTCAACGATCGCTTCCACGATATGGGCGCCATCTACGGCTTCATCGCCCCCACCGCCGAACTGCCGCGCAAGCCGGGGCAATGGGAAACTTTCGACGTGACCCTGATAGGCCGCATGCTCACCGTTGTGCGCGATGGCGTCAAAACCATCGACAACCAGGAGATCCCCGGCATCAGCGGAGGCGCGCTGGACGCCAACGAAGGCGAGCCCGGTCCTTTCTACTTGCAGGGCGATCACACCGGCGGCATGCAGTACCGCAACATCACCGTTTCGGTGCCGAAGAAATAGCGCACCCTTCGATTCTGACGCATCGAGGTTATTGGTATCTCAGCGCGACCGTGGGGTCGACTCGCATGGCGCGGCGCGCGGGGATGTAACTCGCAGTCACCGCCACGCCGAGCAGTAGGACGGCCACGCCGCCAAAGGTCAGCGGATCCGTCGCCGAGACATCGTAGAGCAGGCTCGCCATCAATCGCGTGAGCAGCAACGCGAACACCACGCCAGTGCCTAAACCAAGCAGCGCAAGCCTGGCTCCTTGTCCCAAAATCAGACCCAAAATGTCGCGCCGCTGCGCCCCGATGGCCATGCGAATTCCGATTTCCCGGCTGCGCTGCGAGGCCGAGTACGAAATGATGCCGAAAATTCCGACTGCGGCGAGCAGGAGAGCGATCGCGCTGAACGAACCCAGAAGAAACGTGCGAAAGCGTTCGCGCGAAATCGATTGGCCGATGGCGTCCGTGAAGGGCGCAACATCCGTCACGGGCAGGTTCTTGTCGATGGCGTGAACCGCCTCGCGAATCGCCGCCGCCACGCTCGATACGCTCAATGAACTTCTGACGACGATCTCCCCTCCATAAAGGGGCGCCTGAGCGAAGGGCACGTACATCATCGGTCCCGGTTTCTTGCTAAGCGCCACATCCCGGACGTCACCCACCACGCCGACGATTTCGCGCGGCACCTTGCCGTTTGGCGGAAATCCAAATCTCATTTGCTTTCCGATGGGGTCCTGGTTGGGGAAATAACGCCGTGCCAGCGCTTCGCTCACGATCGCCACGTTCGGATTGGCCGGCGAGTCTCTCTCGGAAAACAAACGGCCCCGCAGCAGCGGAATTCCCATCACGTGAAAATAATCGGGACTCACCGTGGCGTAATCGGCAGTGGCGGATTGGCTGGGAGGAAGCGGAGGATTTCCTACGATGCTGAACTCGAAGGCGGCTTGGCCCTGGCGGTCCATCGGCAGCGGAGCCGCTACCGCGGAATCGTGCAAACCGGGCTGCGCGTGCAGTCGCTCCAGCAATTCGTTTGAGAAAGCCGTCCATTGCTGCGGCTTCGAGTATTGAAATTGCGGAAGCGAAACCTCGGCTTCGGTAACGTTCTTCGGATCGAAACCCGGATTGACCGAAGTGACCAGCGCAAAGCTGCGGATCAGAAGGCCACCCGCAACCAATAGCACCATGGCCACGGACATTTCCACGATCGCCAGAAAACTCCGCGCGTGGTGGCTGCCGCGCTGGCCGGAGCGCTCGCCGCCCTCCTTGATGTTGGTCTGCAAGTTACACGAGGTCGTCAGGAATGCGGGTGCCAGTCCAAACGCAAGCGTGGCGGCAAGAGACAGAAACAGCGCGAAGACCAGGACCGGGCCTCCGGCGTGAATCGAACCGATCTGCACCAGGTCTGAGGGCAGCCACGGCTGGAGACTCCACACAGCGCCGGCCGCGAGAAGCACACCGGCGACTCCCCCGAGCAGCCCTAGCAGAGCGCTCTCAGTCAGCAATTGCTGGACAAGGCGTGCGCGCGACGCCCCCAGCGCGCTGCGCACCGCAATTTCTCTGCCGCGCGAAGTTGCCCGGGACAGAAGCAGGTTCGCAATATTGGCGCAGCCCATCAACAGAACCAGGGCAACCGCACCCAGCAGAATAAGGAGGGCGGGTTTCACATTCCTTACCACCAACTGGCGATAGGGCTCAACCCGGATTGAAAATCCTGAATCCTGCGCTGGAAACTCCTGCGCGAGCCGCATCCCCAGGGTGTCCATTTCGGCCTGCGCTTTCGCCGGAGTAATGCCCGGCTTAAGCCGGCCAAGGACACCTAACAACCGCACGCCAGGCTGCGACGCCAAGGGTCCGAACAGCGGGTCTTGCATGACGGAAATCCACACGTCCTGACGCGGAGCGCCGTCAGGATAGCGAAAGCTGGCCGGCAGAATTCCGACAACCGTGAACGAACGCATGTCCAGAGCGATCGATTGGCCAATAATGTCCGGATTGGAACCGAAGCGGCTGCGCCAGAGATTCTCGCTCAGTACAGCCACCGGCGCGGCGCCTTGCTGGCCATCGTCCGGCAGCAAGAGGCGGCCCGAAAGAGGCTTCGCGTTCAGCAGAGGAAATATCTGCGGCGTCACCGACGCGGCATTCACAATGAATGGCTCGCCCGCCCCGGTCAATGTGAGATCGTGAAATGCATTTCCCGCCATCTCGCTAAACACCCGGTTGTGGTCACGGCACTCGGTGAAGTCCCGGTAGGAAATGCTCGACAGCGCGTCTGGCCGTTTCTCGGGGACATTGAACATCAGGACGAGTTGATCGGAATCGCGATACGGAAGCGATCGCAAAAGCACCGCGTCCACAATGCTAAAAATCGCCGTGTTGGCGCCGATGCACAGGGCCAGAGTGACTACCGCGACGAGCGTGAACCCGGGCGACTGCCGCAGCATACGAACGCCGTAGACGATGTCCTGAGCGAGATCGTGAATCCAACTGACGCCGCGAGTGTCGCGGCACTTCTCTTTGATTTGCTCGACCGGTCCAAATTCCCGCAAAGCCATGGCCCGGGCGTCGGCCGCACTCATGCCCGCGGCTATGGCCTCCTTCGTGAGTTGCTGGATATGAATTTCAATCTCGCCTTGTAGCGCAGCGTCAGCACTGGAACGATGCAGCAACGAATGAACGCGTCGTCTGATGATCCGAATGATCCGCATAATTCCCCCGAATCAGGCGTTTTGGATAAGAAGGCCAACAGCGGATGAGAGACGGTTCCAGGTCTTGAGTTCGCGCGCCAGTTGCTTGCGGCCCTCCGGCGTTAAAGAATAGATCTTGGCACGCCGTCCGAGACTCCGACTCCTCCCACGCCGCGCAGATCCAGCCCTGATTTTCGAGCCGGTGCAGTGCCGGGTACAGAGACCCCTGGCCCACTGCAAGAGCATCGCCCGAGAGCGTTTGTATCCGCTTCGCGATCCCCCAACCGTGAAGGGGCTTACTCGCGATGGTCTTCAGAATCAACAGATCGAGTGTTCCTTGCAGCAGGTCTGATGGCTTGGGCATATTCTTCGATACCACGACTATCGACAATATACCTCGACTATCGACAATGAGCAAGCCCAAATCGCGCGCGTGTGAATAACTTTACGCCGCCGGAGCCGCCGCTTCTCCGTGGAACTTCACCGATACCAGGCGGCTGACGCCCGGCTCCTGCATGGTCACGCCATACAGCGCCTGCGCCGCTTCCATGGTGCGCTTGGAGTGCGTGATCACCACGAACTGCGTCTGCTGCGACATTTCCTGCAGCAGCTTGGTGAGCCGTCCGATATTGGCTTCGTCCAGCGGCGCGTCCACTTCGTCCATCACGCAGAACGGGCTCGGCGCGTACTTGAAGATCGCCATCAGCAGCGCCACCGCCGAAAGCGCCTTCTCGCCGCCGGAAAGCAGCAGCACGTTCTGCAGCCGCTTGCCGGGAGGCGAACAGACGATGTCGATTCCGGAATCGGCCAGGTTGTCCGGGTCGGTGAGCCGCATTTCGCCCGTGCCGCCGCCGAACAGCGTCTGGTAGATGCCGCGGAAGTTTTGATTGATGGCCTCGAAGGCCTCGCCGAACTTCTGGCGCGACACCACGTCGATATCCTGAATGGCCTTTTCGGTGTCGCGAATGGAATCGATCAGGTCCTGCCGCTGGGCGCGTCAGGAAATCCTGGCGCTGCTGCGCTTCCTGGTATTCCTCCATCGCCGCCGCATTCACCGCCCCGAGCGATTCAATGCGATTGCGCACCTCGTTGCATTCCCGCTCGGCCTCCGCGATGGTGTCGTCATCCGGCACCGGGTCATCGGAGGAAGCCAGTTCCTGCACCGCGCAATTCAGCTCCTTGCGGCTGGTCTCGTCCAGGAACTTCAGCTCGGCCTGTTTGCGCACCAGCTCGACTTCGGTCTGCGAGCGCTTTTCCATGCTCTCCTGCACGCTCGCGCGCAGGCCCTTGAGATCCTCCTCGCCCACGCGCAGCGCCTCCCGCATCCCCTCGTCCTGCTGCGCCATTTCGTTGACGCGCGCTTCCAGGGCGGCGATCTGCTCGGCCAGAAGGGCCGCGCGTTGATCCAGTTCGATATTGTCGGTCAGCAGGCGCGCCCGCAGTTCGCCCATCCGCTCGATCTCCGGAGCGATGGCATTGCGCCGCTGGCTGGTCTCGCGGAACTGCTGCTCCAGGCGGCCCATGGCGCTGCGTTCGCCGCGGTGCCGCTCTTCCAGTCCGGCCAGTCCGGCGCGCGTGGCGGCGTGCTCTTCGCCGATGGTGGCCGCCTGGCCTTCCAGCTTCTCCAATTCCTGCCGTTCGGCCTCCAGCGCGTCTTCCCGCTCCGCCCGCAGCCGTTCCTTTTCCGCCACCGCGGCGCGATTGCGCTCCCGCTGTTCGGCCGATTTTTCCGAGTCGCGCCGCAGCCGCTCCAGTTCCAGCCGGGCCACGCTGAGCCGCGAATTGCAGCGTGCCAGGTCGTCGCCCAGTTTGCGCATTTCGTGATCCAGCGCCACGCGGTCCTTTTCGCGCGCCTGCTGCAGTCGCCCGCAGCCGTTCCAGTTCCGCCTCCAGCCCGAGGATCTCCTGGTGCAAGCCGTCCTGCCGCGCCAACTGCTCCTCCAGCTTCGCCTGCCGCCCTTGCAGTTTCACCGTCAGTTCGCGCGCCTCGCGCTTCATGGCCAAAGGACCGGCGCCCGTCTTCTTGCCGCCCGTCACCGTGTGGCCGTGATAGCACACACCGTCCGGCAGCAGAAAATACAGGTGCGGATACGATACCGCCAGGCGTTGCGCCGCCTGACGGTCTTCGGCCAGGAAGCACAAAGAGAGCCGCGGCAGCAGATCCGTGGCGCGGTCCTTTAGCCCGTTGGTCAGCCGCAGCGAATCGCTCAGGCGCGCCACCAGGCCCGTCTCCGGCCCGATTGGCGGTTCCGGCAGGTGTCCATGGCTCACCCCGTTGGGTTCGGGATGCACCAGGAAGGTGGCCCGGCCGTCCAGTTCGGCGCGGATGAAGTCCAGCCCGCACTCGGCCTGTTCCCAGGTGGGCACCACCACGTATTCCAACTCTTCGTGCAGGAATTCTTCCGTGGGTTTTTCGTACTGCGGATCCACTTCCACGTAGTCGGCCAGCACGCCCAGCGGCTTCAAACCGGTGGCTTTGCCTTTTTCCAGCGATGCGAACAGCCGCTTCACCGAATCGGTGGTGTAGGTGCGATGCGCCAGCACCTGCTCCAGCGATTCCTTGCGCGCGCGAATCTGCGAAACTTCGTTCTTCAGCCCGTCGATTTCCCGGCGCAGTTCCACGCTGGTGCGCCGCCTGTCGGCCAGTTCCTCTTCGGTGCGCCGGCGCTCGCCGGTCACCGTTTCCAGTTCCAGTTGCCGTTGGGCCACGGTTTCCGAGAGCTGCCTGCGCGCCGTTTCCAGCCGCTCGATTTCGGCCGCCGCCACCTGCTCTTCGCGAGTGGAACGGGCCGTTTCGCGATCGATGCCCGCCAGGTATTCGTCGATCTGCGCGAGCTGGTTCTTCAGCGTGGAAGCCTCGCCCAGCAGCCGCAGGATCACCTGCCGCCCGGCCTCGATAGCCTTCTCGCGCTCGCGCACTTTGCCCTGCAATTGCTCGCGCTGCTGGTTGATCTCCAGCATGCGCTCCCGCGCCTGCGAGATCTGCCCTTCGAGAGCGTCTACGGTGTTCTTGTGGAGGCCGATTTCTTCGTCCAGCTTATCCAGCCGCAGCCCCAGTTCCTGCGATTCTTTCTCGGCCTGCGCAATGCGCTGCTCGATGGCGCCGCTCTCTTTGACCTGCGATTCCAGCCGGCCGCGCGTGCGCACGGCTTCCACGTTCATGCCGCTCAGTTGCTGCCGCGACTCGGTGAGCTGCTGTTCGATTTCGTAGCACGCCGCCTGTGCGCGCTCGTGCGCCTGTTCCTTCTCCGCCACCTGTTCGGTGAGCGATCGAAGTTCGGCCGCCGCCGCATTCAGATCCAGCGCCGTCTTGGCCGCGTCGCGCTCCAGCAGGCGAAACTTGCCGCTCAATACCACGCGCAGCCGCGATTCCAGCTCCACTTTCAGTTCGCTGTAACGCTTGGCCTTGGACGCCTGCCGCTTGAGCGAATTGACCTGGCGGTTGACCTCTTCCAGAATGTCGTAAACGCGCGCCAGGTTTTGCTTGGCGCCTTCCAGCTTGGCTTCCGCCAGCCGCTTGCGAGTTTTGAACTTGGTGATTCCAGCGGCCTCTTCGATGACGCTGCGCCGGTCCTGCGGTTTGCTGCTCAGAATCTGGCCGATGCGCCCCTGTTCGATGATGGCGTAGCTCTCCGGCCCGAGGCCCGTGCCCATGAAAATGTCCTGGATGTCGCGCAGGCGGGCCGGGCGGCCATCGATCAGGTACTCGCTCTCTCCGGAACGGTACAGGCGCCGCGTGATGGTGACTTCGGAAGTCTTCCGGGCGTGCCCTTCTTCCACCGGCACAGGTTTATGCGCCAGGTGCGGTTCATGATAATGTTCCGGGTCCACCAGGGTCATAGTGACGTAGGCCATGCCCAGCGGCTTGCGCTCGCGCGTGCCCGCAAAAATGACGTCTTCCATGCGGGCGCCGCGCAGGCTCTTGGCGGACTGCTCTCCCAGCACCCAACTGATGGCATCGCTGATGTTGCTCTTGCCGCAGCCGTTGGGCCCCACAATGGCCGCGATACCCTCCCCGTTGAAGCGCAGTTCCGTGCGCTCGCAAAAGGACTTAAATCCTTGCAATTCGACGCGTTTGAGTTTCAGCAAAGCAATTAACCTCGCCTGCTCGTAACCGGGGGAGTTGTAACTATACTAAACGCGTCGAGCCGAAAAGTAAAGCACCCTCACCACAGCATCTGGTATCCGAGCCGGCTTCACCCCAATTTATGGGGTAGGCTCTCCCGGATAGTCGTTTTTCAGCCCCAGCGACGGCCACTTGGGCTTCCTCTTTTCGAGAAACGCCCGGATCCCCTCTTTGAAGTCCGGCGTGGTGAACAACTCCTCGCGAACCCGCCGCGCAATCTGTGCCGCCAGCACCAGGTCTTTACCCCTGGCTTCTTCGACGAAGCCCAGCCCGCTTCGTATGGCCGTGGGGCTGGATTCCGAGAGGTCTTTGGCAACTTCCATGGCCCTCGCTGCCACGTCCGTCGATATTTCCTGGACCAGGCTCAGCGCTCTGGCCTCCTGGACGTCGAAGATTCTCCCGGTAAGGGCCATTTCCACAGCACGCCGCTCCCCCAGCGCTATGGCCACCGCCTGGAAAACCAGGAATGGCCAAAGCCCCAGCCGGATCTCGGTCAATCCGAACCGCGCCGCTTCCGAGGCGATTACCACGTGGCAGGCCGCCACCAGTCCCATCCCGCCGCCTAACGCCGGGCCATCGACGGCTGCCACCAGCGGCTTACCGATCCGGGACCCCATGGTAAAAAGCTGTTCGTGAACGTCGCTCAGGAATGTCGGACTCAGCCGCGCCACTTCCTCCAGGTCCATTCCGGCGCAGAACACGGTGCCGTTCGCCGCCAGAACGATCGCTCCAATGCGCAAGTCGTGGTTGGCGCGGTTCACCTGGTCCACCAGTTTGCGGCACAGTTCCGCACTCAGGGCGTTACGCTTTTCCGGGCGGTTGAGAGTCAGCCAAAGGACGCGCTCGCGCCGTTCCACTTCCAGCACGTCACTCATGCGCCCGCTCCGGCAGTTCGATTTCCAGGGAGAGCAGTCCGGCGCCAAACGTCTTACCCTGCGCATCGGTACGCAACGAGACTGTGCCGCCGCCGCCCAGCGCCTGGTGCAGCAGAAAATTCAACGCCCCCAGATTCGGTAATTCGAAGCGTTCCACCTCGCCGTTCACCAACCCGGCGAAGTGCCCCTTCACGCGCGCCGCGGTCACTTCGCGCACCAACACCGGATAGTGACGCTCGTCATAAGCGATGACGCCGATGTTACAGGTATCGCCCTTATCTCCCGACCGCGTGTGAGCAATCTCGCCGAGGCGAATCTTCATAAGGATTATTGTCGCTCAGGTGCCCTTGTACCGGCATTTTTGCAGGATCGAAGCGCGCCTATTCAATCACTTCCACCCGCGTGGAGATCTCTTCGCGCGGCACCAGCGCCGACCAGTAGGCCACGATTTCGCGCACCGGCGGACGCCCTTCGCCGAAGCCGGTCGCGCCCGGCGGGCCGTTCAGCACCAGCGGGATCAGTTCGCGCGTGAAACGGTCCACGGCTTTGCGATCGTTCCCGCGCACGCCGATGCGCACCTGAATTTCCGGCGGATCGGGATTCGGCGGCGCCACCGGCCCGTGGCAGGCATTCCAACCGACGAACTCGGTGGCAATCTCGTCGAACGCGAGTCCCAGATCCGCCAGCCGCTGCCGGACGATCCGGTCGGCGGCGCGCGCCTTCTCGAGGGCCTGAGGCCAGGAATAGACCAGCGTCCCGACCGCCTTCCACCCGTTGGCATAAGCGATGGAAAGCTTCAGCGTAGGCGGGCGCTCTCCCCCTTTGATTCCGCTCACGCGCACGCGGTCCGGCCCCGCATCTTCCAGGCGAATCGTGGTGAAATCGGCGATGCAATCCGGGGTGATGTAGTGTTTCGGGTCGCCGAGTTCGTACAGCAGTTGTTCCTTCACGGTGTGGCTGCTGACCCGCCCGCCGGTGCCGGTATGTTTGGTCACACAGAAGGAGCCGTCCGGTTCGGCCTCAATAATCGGATAGCCGATGTTGGCCATGTCCGGAATGCTCTGCCAGTCCACCTGGCAGTTGCCGCCGGTGGATTGAGCGCCGCATTCGATGATGTGTCCGGCGATGGTGCCCGCCGCCAGCCGGTCGTAGTCGCTCTCCCCCCAACCGAATTCGTGAACCATCGGCGCGAGCGTGAGGGCCGTATCGGTGGACCGCCCGGCGATCACCACGTTGGCGCCAGTGGCCAGCGCCTCCGCCAGCGGAAACGCGCCGATGTAGGCATTGGCGCTCAGAATGCGGTCGCGGACGGCCGAGAGGGGCTCGCCGGTTTCCATATCGCGCATCTGGTAACCCTTGGCGAGAAACGCGTCCAAACGCCCGAACACGTCGTCGCCCAGGACGACCGCGACTTTCAGACCCGGCGCCAGCCGCACTACTTCACGCGCGCAGGCCGCCGGATTCACGCCTCCGGCATTGGCGATCACCTTGATGCCGCGTTCGCGCAGACGCGGAGCAATGCGCGCCACCAGCGGCGGAAAATCGCGCGCATAGCCCAGCTTCGGGTCGGCCTCCTTCTGCTTTTGCAGAATCGACATGGTGATCTCGGCGAGATAGTCCAGCGCCAGGTAATCGATAGGCCCCTGCTCCACCAGGCGCACCGGAGCCTCCAGCCAGTCGCCCCAAAAGCCCTGGCCATTGGCGATGCGAATCACAACGTCACCTCCTCTGGCAGGACGCGCGGACTGCGGTTTTGCATGCACGCCTCCAGCGCGAGCGTCAGAACCTTCCGCGAATCCACCGGATCGATCACGGCGTCGCATTGGCCGCGCGCGGCGGCGTACCGGGCATCCAGCCAGCGCTCGTAGTCGGCCCGCGTCTTATCGATGGACTGCTGCAACTCCGGGGGCAGCGGCTGCCCCTTGTACTTTTCCAGTTCCGCGGCGAAGAGCGCCACCACCGCCGATTCGCCTTCCATCACGCCGATCCGCGCGGTGGGCCAGTTGAACGTGAAGTTGGGATCGAACCCCTGCCCGGCCATGGCGTAATAGCCGGCCCCGCTGGCGTGATTCAGCGTGAGCACCAGTTTGGGAACCGTGGCGCAAGACATAGTCTCCACCATCTCCGCGCCGGCGCGAATGATGCCTTCCCGTTCCGCGTCGGGACCCACCATGAAGCCCGATACGTCCTGGAGATAGATCAGCGGAGTGCCCAGCCGCTCGCTGGCCTCGACGAAGTACGCCACTTTGCGCGCCGATTCGGTATAGACGATACCGCCGATGCGCGGGCGTCCATCCGCCTTCAGAAAGCCGCGCCGGTTGGCGATGATCGAAACCGGATGGCCCGAGAGCCGCGCGCTGGCGCACAGCATTTCCGGGGCGTATTCGGGCTGAAACTCCACGTAATCTTCGGCGTCGAAAATGCGGAAGATCACCTCTTCGATGTCGTACGGCAGGCGGTGATCGGCGGGCAGCGAGCCATAGATTTCGAGATGCTGCGGAGCGGAGCGCCGGCGGCCGGAATGGGCGCAGCCTGCGGCAACTGGCGGAAGCGCTGGCGAATGCGCGCCAGGCAATCGGCATCGTCTTTGGCCATGTAATGCGCCACGCCGCTGATGGCGGTGTGCATGCGCGCGCCGCCCAGCGTCTCGGAATCGATCACCTGCCCGGTGGCGCCCTTTACCAGGTTCGGTCCGCCCAGTCCCATGAAGCTGACGCCCTCCACCATGAGGATGACGTCGCTCAGGGCCGGCAGATACGCTCCGCCCGCGATGCACGGTCCCATCACCGCGGCGATCTGGGGGATGCGGAGGCGGCGCCGCATCAGCGAATTGTAATAGAAGATGCGGCCGGCGCCGTACTGGCCCGGAAAGATGCCGTCCTGATACGGCAGGTTGACGCCCGCCGAATCCACCAGGTACACGATGGGCAGGCGGTTGCGCATGGCGATTTCCTGCGCGCGCAAAATTTTGGTGATGGTCTCCGGCCACCACGCGCCGGCCTTCACGGTGGCGTCATTGGCCACGATCACCGCCGGCCGGCCTTCGATTTTGCCCAGGCCCGTGACTACGCCGGCGGCCGGCGCCTGCCCGTCGTAGCGATCGTAAGCGATCAGCAGGCCGATTTCGAGAAAACCGGCATCCCGGTCAAGCAGCGCCGCAACACGCTCCCGCGCCGTCATCTTACCGGCGCGATGCTGTTTTTCAATGCGCGCGGGGCCGCCGCCTTCGCGAATGCGGCCTTCCAGTTTTTGCAGTTGTTCGACCAGGTGGCGCATGTGCGCCTGGCGGGCGATATCCACGTTATTTCAACTTGGAGAAATCGGTAGGATCCATAAATACCGAATCCACGTGATTCACGATTTTCCCGTTGGCCTCCGATTCCGCCGCGACTTTCTTCCATTCCGGGTCGCTGAGGAACTCTTTCCAGTTCTTGGCGGCTTCCTCCCGGCTGGGGTGGGCCAGAATGTAGATCAGCGTATTCTTCGATTTCTCTCCGTCCGCAGGCACCCAATATCCAATGCTCTCCATGTGATGCCGGTTAAAGATTTCGATGGTGTGATCGCGGAAACGGGCCTTCAGCGCCTCCAGTTTGCCTTCATTACAAGTGTAGGTTCGCAGCTCATAGACGCGATTCTGCGCCATGGCGAAGCCCGCCAGCAGGGGCAACAGGAGCAGCACTTTTTGGATCATGAGCCTAGTGTACTACCGGGTCAGCTCGGCGAACTTATGCAGATCGATATTCCCGCCCGAAACAATTGCCGCCACCTTGCCCGTGCCGGCGCGGCCGGAGAGCGCCGCCGCCACCGCGCACGCCGAGGCGCCTTCCACAATCACGCGATTCCGTTCCGCCACCAGTTTCATGGCCCGCGCGGCCTCTTCCAGCGATACCACCAGCGACCCGTCGAGCAGCTTCCGGGCATGCTGGAACATATTGGGGAATACCGTTTTGGACCCGATGCCGTCCACGAACGAGGGCTGGTAATCCACGGTGCGCGGCTCGCCGGCTGCCAGCGAGGCGTGCAGCGGCGCGGCTGTCTCCACTTCCGCGGCATAGATGCGAATGTGCGGCGCCAGTTGCCGCAGCACGGAGGCGATTCCGCAGGAAAGGCCGCCACCGCCCCATGGAATGATGACGGCCTCCAGGCCGGGCTGGTCTTCCAGCAACTCCAGCGCGATGGTGCCGTTGCCGGCCATCACATCCAGATCATCGAACGCGTGGATAAAGGTGGCGTCCACGCCCGGGTAGGCGCGCGTCTCGAATGTGCGCCACCATTCGGCGAAGGGCGCCAGGATCACGCGCCCGCCCAGCCGCTCGACGGCTCTGAGTTTGGTGGCGGGCGCCGTATCCGGTGCAATGATGGTGGCCGGGATGCCCAGTCGCCGGGCGCAGAACGCCACGCCCTGAGCCATGTTGCCGGCGGATGCCGTGAGCACGCCGCGCGCCAGCTTTTCCCGCGGCGTCCGCGCCATCACGTTGGAAGCGCCCCGGATTTTGAAACTTCCGATGGGCTGGAGATTCTCCAGCTTCAGAAAGATCGCGGCGGGAGCGTCGGCGTTCAACGCGACCAGGGGCGTGCGGAGGATGACCGGTGCCAGATTGCGGCGCGCTTCCTCCACTTGAGCGAGCGTCACGGGCATTCCCACATTGTAGGTCAACGCCGCCGGCCTCTCCAGCGCGCGCAGGCCGGTGCAAAGTGTATACTCAGTGTTGCCAAAACAAGTATGCCGTAGGAGGGCGAAAATGACATATCTGGGGAAGCTGGGTGTCTTGTGTGTCCTCGTTCCGCTCGGATCCGGACTCTCGACTGCGTTTGCGTTTCAACTGGCCCAATCGCCGGCTGAAAAGTACATCGCCGCCATGGACAACCCGCACCGCGTTCTGAAAGTCGACGAGGTCATCGCAAAGCTGGCGCTCAAGCCTGGGGATATCGTGGCGGACATCGGGTCCGGTAGCGGAGCGTTTTCGATTCCGATGGCCAAAGCTGTCGCACCGAACGGAATTCTATACGCGGTTGATATTGACCAGGCGATGCTCGATCACGTGGCCGCCCGTGCCAAGGAAGCCGGTCTCACCAATCTCCGGACAGTTCTGGGCGAATACGACGATCCCAAACTGCCCGTGAAGAACGTGGACGTGGCGTTCTTCCATCGCGTGCTACACATGATCGAGCACCGGCAGGTTTATCTGAATGCGACTGCGAAGTATCTCAAACCGGACGGCCGCGTCGTGGTGATCGACAAGAACAAGGAGCAGTCACCCGATAGCTGGATGTGGCTGAACCAGTCGGATGTGGACACCTGGATGGCTGCAATCGGGTTCTATCCCGCACAGCAGTTCCCGATCTTCGACGACAGGTATTTCGTGGTCTACCAGCGGCCTTACGGGAATAGCGTGCTGCTGAAGAAACATCCTACGAAGCAGGACTGAGACGCCCTGCCGCCGAAAGTCCCTCCGCGCCTGTTGACACACGTCGCGGTGTCCTGTATCCTATGCATAGTATTACGAGGTATCAAGTGACTTTCAAGGGGACACTTCCCACATTGATTCTGGAGGCTCTGCTGCATGAGCCGAGCCACGGCTATCGTATTGCGCAGAGCATCAAGGAACGCTCCGAGGGCATATTGGATTTCAAGGAGGGCACGCTTTACCCCGCGCTCCACAAGCTGGAAAACGAGGGTCTGGTGGAGTCCTATGAAGGCATCGAGAAAGGCCGGCCGCGGCGCTACTACCGCATTACCAAGGCCGGACGCGGCACACTGGCCCGGGACCGGGTCGAGTGGCGACAACTTTCCCGAGCGGTGACGACGATTCTGGGGGAGGCATAAGGTATGACTGGACTGAATATCTGGCTGCAACAGGCGACGCGGCATCTGGCAAAAGATTCGGCTGGCCAGGTGCGAACCGAGATTGGGGAACACTACGAATCGGCGCGAGAGGTGGCCATGAGCGGCGGCGCGACAGCCTTGGAAGCGGACCGCCTGGCATTGGCCGCGCTGGGGGATGCGAAAATCGCGAACCGTCAATATCGCCAAGTCCTGTTGACGCGGGGCGAGGCAAGGATGCTCCGCGAGGGCAATTGCGAGGCACAGGTTGTTTGTTCGCGCCCGTGGTTGAAGTGGTTGGCGCCGGCAGCATTTGTAACCGCGATGGTGGCGGCCTTTGCGCTGTTCCTTGCCGGCGCACCAGCCGGGGCGCGAATCGCGTTGGCGGTGGGAATCGGAATGAGTCCTTTGTTTGCGGCCCTGCTGCTGCGGGTCTATACCCCTTCGCGTGGCCGCGTTTTCCGTTGGGTGAAATGGGTCGCGACGGTTGGAGCGCTCGTGCTGGCCTTCGGGCCGGACGCGCTCAAATGGTCGTGGCTTCTGATTTCCTGCCTCTGGCCCCTCGCCTGGACCGAATGGAGACGGGCATCGATTCGCCGGAAACTGCCCGTAGAAACGTGGCCGAAGCAGTTATATCTCTGACGGCGCCCCCGGCCCCTGACCCCCGGCCCCCGGCCCCGGCCCCCGCCCCTGACCCCCGGCCCCTCCCGGCCCCTGCGTTGAGTTGCGGCGCGCGCGCCGGCTCCTTAACATGGAGACGATGCAACCGTTTCAGAGACGGGATTTCCTAAAGGGAGCGATGACCGTCGCGCCGTTGCTCTCCACTTCCCTCGGATGGGCGGGGGCGAATGATCGTCTGCGCGTCGCCATCATCGGACTGGGCGGGCGCGGCCGCGATCACATGCTGACGCTGGCTCGCATTCCAAATGTGGAAGTCGCGGCGTTTTGCGATCCCGACGAGGAGCGCATGGCCCAGCGCGCCGGCGAGTTCACCGCGCAAACCGGGCGCACGCCCAAGCTGGAAACCGACTTGCGACGAATCCTGGACGACCGGAACATCGACGCCATTACCATTGCCGCCCCGAATCACTGGCACGCCCTGGCGACTGTCTGGGGATGCCAGGCGGGAAAACACGTCTATGTCGAGAAGCCGGTGGCCCATGATCCCGTCGAAGGCCGGATGATGGTGGAAGCTGCCCGGAAGCATAACCGCATCGTCCAGGGCGGCACGCAACGCCGGTCTCTGGAGCGGATTCAGCGAGCCGTGCGCGGGTTGCACGACGGTGTCATCGGCGAGATATACATGGCCCGCTGCATTCACTTCCAGCGGCGCGACTCGATCGGTTTCAAAGAGCCCGAAGCTCCACCGGCCAAGTTCCATTGGGATCTGTGGCTCGGTCCCGGTCCGAAGCGGCCCTTTCACCGCAACCTGGCGCCTTACAACTGGCATTGGTTCTGGGATTTCGGAAATGGGGAACTCGGCAACAACGGCGTCCACTACCTCGATCTGGCGCGCTGGGGGATGCGGAAAGGCCTGCCGGCAAAGATTCACGCCGCCGGAGGGCGGTACGGGTATCGGGACCAGGGCGAGACGCCCAACACCATGACCGCCACGTATCGGTTTGCAGACACTAAAGAGATCGTCTGTGAAATTCGCGGCCGCTTTACCAATCCGGAGATCGGCATGAACTCCGGCGTCATCTTTTACGGCGCGGACGGGTACATGGCCATAGACAGCGGTCCACGCGCCAGGGTGGATGTCTTCCTGGGCGCCGCCAGAGAGCCAGCATCCGGCCTTCTCAAACTCGATGACATCGATCCCAGCCAGGACTGGGATACCCGGCACTTTCAGAACTTCTGCGATGCCGTTCGCGCAGGGAAGCCGGAAATCCTGGCCTGCGAAATCGAAGAAGCGCGCGTCTCGACGGCGTATTGCCTGTTGGGCAATATCTCCTACCTTACCGGAAGGGAACTCACGTTTGACACCACTTCCGAACAGTTCACGGGCGACGCCGAGGCCAACCGCATGTTATCCCGGGAGCACCGCGCCCCATTCACCCCTTCGTAGTCCTTGGGCAAAGTCTTCAGGCCCGGGTCTTGGACTTTCTGCGAAACGTGCCAACGGCCACCAGTCCGGCTCCGATCAGCCCCAGACAAGCCGGTTCCGGCGTAGCAGTAACCGAAACGCCGTCCAGAAGAGTAAAAGGCGGAACGCCGTTGGGAGTGCCGACCGCGAGGAAACTCAGCACTTCGCTGGTAGAAGTCGCGGTGAATTGGAGTGTCTGCTTCTCCCAGGGTTGAAACCCATGGCTGGGGTTCGTCAGCAAGTCCGAGTATTTGGTTTGCGTGCCGAAGAATACTTCGAAGCGGTCCGTGGTGTTGCCGTTGTAGCCTTGCTGTTGGGCGCCGGCCTGATAGAACGAGACATTGTAGGTTTGCCCGGCGACCAGTCCGTTCATCGTCTGCGAGATTTTGCCGGTCTGGTAAGCGCCATCGGCAGCCACGAAGTTGCCGCCGTCGGGGCTGGTAGCGGGCATGAGGTCTGGTGAGAATCCCTGGTACAGTTTCACGCCACCTCCGATGCCTGACTGCCCGGTGCCCGGGAAAACCAGGAACGTGTAGGAACTGGTAGTCCAGTCCGCGACGTCCGTCGTCGTAAACCGGCCGGAAGCGCTGAGTGTCGTCGATTCAAAGGATCCATTCGAGAGAATGGGGCCAGCCTGCGCGCGGGATTCCAGTCCCAAAAGGGACGCTGCCGCCAGGCAGACAAGGGTCAGGTGTGCATGTTTACTGGTCATGTTTTTTTCTCGGGTGCCCCTCCACGGGTGGGCTGACGTTCGTGGATTTCCCAGTCTTGAACGGGCTGGACCCGATGCACAAGTAAGTAGAGGTTAACGCGGGGTACCAATCCAGGTACTGCGAATCCTATCGGTACCCAAATGGTCCACTTTGGTGAACGGGAGCTTATTGCCGCTTGGTGAGCAGCACCTTGGCTTCCACGGCGATGCCGTTGCGCAGGACCTTGACCAGCACCTCGTCGCCGGGCTTTTTAGCCTGGAGAGCGTAGGTGAAGTCGTAGAGGTTCTGGATGGGCTTGCCGTCGAACTCCACCATCACGTCGCCGGCCTTGAAGCCGGCTTTGGACGCCGGAGACCCTTCGCGCACGTCGGCGAACTTGACTCCTTTGGTGCCCTCCCCGAAATCGGGGATGGAGCCGAAGTAAGGACCGTAGCCCCCGCCGGAGGACGAGGTCAAAGGACCGGCGCCTTCGCCATGAGAGGGCGCCACCCGGACGAACTTCGGCCGCGTGCCGGATTCCCGCAGGCTCTCCGCTGCGTCAGCGACCACCTGCAAGCACTTTGACGGCGCCCGGCGCATCGATCTTGTCCCAGGTGTCGCTGGGCTTGTGATAGTCCGAGTGCAGGCCGGAGAAGAAGAACAGCACCGGCACCTGCTTGGTGGTAAACGAGGTGTGGTCGCTGGAGCCGTATCCCGACGTATCGGAATAATCCATATTCAAGTGATACTTAGGCGTGATGCCATCAAGCATCGCACGAAGCCCGTTCGCCGCTGCCTACGCCGCCGATATACAACTTTGCCGTCGCGCACCCGGCCGATCATATCCATATTGATCATGGCCACCGCATTCGCCAGTGGTCATCTCCGGATGGTCGACGTACCACTCCGAGCCCAGCAGCCCCATCTCTTCACCCGCGAAGGTCAAGAACAAGATGCCGCGCTTTTGTTTGGGCTGGCGGGAGAACCAGCGCGCCAGTTCGATGACGCCGGCAGTTCCCGAAGCGTTATCGTCGGCGCCGGGGTGGACCGTGCCGGCCTTATCGGGGCGCCATGGAGTATTGCTCGCCCAGGCCCAGATGATCGTAGTGCGCGCCGATGACCACGTACTCGCCGGTCTCCCCGGGCAGGTATGCCGCGACATTGTGCGACGGTCTTGACCTCGCGCTTGATATCGATGGTGATGTTCACGCGCAGAGAATCCGGGAAGGCGAAGGACTCCGGCGTGAGGTCCTTATCGATGGCGCCTTCAATCTGTTCGACGCTCTGGCCCGCATCGGTGAACCATCGCGTCGATGTCCTTCTCTTTCACCTGCAAAAACGGGATGCCGCGTTCCGAGGGCCCGTCGACGTTGCCGAATTTCTGCAGATCGTCGCCGTCGCCGCGGTGGGCGGCGATGTCGTTGATCAGAATGACGCCTGCCGCGCCGTGCATTTTGGCGTTCGTCGCCTTAGCGGCAAACTGGGCATGCTCGGTGAGGCGGCCGGCGAATACGCTCTGCTCATCGTTTTCCTGAGGTTCGTGCCGTAGCACTAAGACAAATTTACCCTTTACGTCGATTCCCTGCGTAGTCGTCGTAGTGATACTCGGGGGCCGTAATCCCGTACCCGGCGAAGACCACCCCGCCGCTCAGGTGCGCCGAGGCCGAGAAGCTGAAGGGGATGAAATCCTCGCGAAAGGGAACAGAAACGGTGCTCCCTTTTTCGGTGTACAGGAAGCGGTTCGCCGGTCCGAGTTGGCCGCCGATGGTCACCGGAAAGGGCTGCAGGTAACTGGTGCCCATCTACCGGCTTGCAAGCCGAACGAACGGTACTGGCCAGCGAGGTAGTGAGCCGCCTTCTCAAGCTCCGGACTACCTGTTGCGCGGCCGCGCATCTCCTGTGATGCCAGATACTTGATCTCGTCCAAATAAACATTTGGATCAATCGACGCGGTGGCGCCGAACGCCAGCCATGCCGCCAGAAAAACAAAGGCGGGCCGCAGCCCGCCGAACCGCATCTTCATAAAGTGCTACCTTACTTTTTGGGAGGCGTCAGAGGCATCGTGGTCTTCTGCTGGGTTTGACCCGGCAGGTTGAGTTTCAGGTCGCAGCCGCAATCTTCGCCCGCATTCTTGGCCGTCTTCTGATATTCGATCTCGTAATCGATGATGTTCTTGAGCTGGTTCCAATCCACCTGTCCGGGAATCCGCCGGCCATTGACGAACAGCATGGGAGTCTGATCTACACCGAGTGCACGCCCTTCGGTCTGGGACTGGTTGACCTCGGCTTCCGTGGCCTTGCTATCGATGCAAGCGCCCAGTTTGGCCGAATCGATGGCCGTTATCGGCTTGGCCCACTCCATCACCTTATCCTTGAGGTTTTGCGGCGTAATGTCCGCCTGGTGCGCGAAGATCCAGTCGTGGAAATCCCAATATTCGCTGTTGCTCTGCTTCAGCACGCAGCGGCTGTCGATAGCCGCCGCCTTGGCCCATGGGTGCAGGTTCTCCAGCGGAAACTCCTTGAAGTACATGTGCACCTGCGTGGGATAGGTGACCGGCAGGTTAGCCCTCAGCATGGTGGCTTCCTGTTTGCAAAAGGGACACTCGAAGTCGCTGAACTCAACCAGCACAACGGGAGCGCCTTGCGTGCCGAAGTTGGCGGCGCCTTCCGTCTTGAGTTTGTCCAGGTCCGGCTTGAAGGGATTGTTATTCACGTCGAATACGTTCGCCTGGAAAATCCTGCTGCCCGTCCGTGGAGACGAAGAACTTGAAATCCTGCGCCTGCGGCCCGAGCGAGGCGTGCACCGTGACTTCGTCGAAGCCCGGCAGGTCGGCACTCGGCTTGGGATCCGAAACCTGCACCGTGATACGTTTATCCATCACGAACAGATGGCGGACATAGGCCTCCATGGTCGGTTTGTCGAGCGCCGATTTTTTAGTGGTTTGGGCGGGACCGGCGGCGACAAAACACGCCACGGCCGTGATCAAAAGAAGGAGGGATCGAAACATGCTTCTCCTATTGTACAAATTCCTACCTCTATAACACCGGCCCGATGCGCCACGGGACGAATTCTTTGTGCCCCAGCACGCTCGGCGCAGGTCCGGCGTCCGGAAGCCACGGCCAGCATCAGGTCGAAGATCTCGCGGCCCACCTGCTGTACCGTGCGCTCTCCATCGGCGATAGCGCCGGCATTGATATCCATATTGTCCGTCATGCGGCGATACGTGTTGCTGTTGGTGGCGATCTTGATCACCGGGATCGTGGGGAATCCGATGGCGCTGCCGCGTCCCGTGGTGAACGCGATCAGGTTGCATCCGCCCGCCGCCAGGCCGGTGAGCGATACCGGATCGTACCCCGGCGTATTCATAAACACGAACCCGGCGAGTGTGATCCGCTCGGCGTAATCGTAGACGTCCATCAGCGGCGATGTGCCGCCCTTGGCCACCGCGCCCAGCGATTTTTCCAGAATGTTGGTCAGCCCGCCTTCTTTGTTTCCGGGACTCGGATTGTCGTCGAAGCTGCCGCCGAACCGGTTCAGGTACTGCTTGTAGCTTCGGATGCAACCCAAGTAGTTTCTCGGCCACTTGTCGATTGCGCGCGCGCCTCACCAGCAGGTGCTCGGCGCCGAAAATCTCGGTCGTCTCGGCCAGCACGGGAGTGCCTCCCAGTTCGGCCAGCAGGTCCGAGCAGTAGCCCAGCGCGGGGTTGGCGGTGATGCCGGAAAAGGAGTCCGACCCGCCGCAATTCAGTCCGAGCACCAGTCTTGGAAGCCGGAACCGGAACGCGCGTCTCGGCCGCCGCCTGGTCCATAAAGCGCGCGATCTCGCGGCGGCTGGCGTCGATGGTGCCGCGCGTCCCGCCGCTGGATTGCAGCGTCATACCCACCAGGCGGCGAGCTCTCGCGGCGCGGCGCTACCGAGGTAATGATCGATCTGGTTCACCTCGCAGCCCAGCCCCAGAATCACCGCCGCGGATACGTTGGGATGCGCCAGCACTCCCGCCAGCGTGCGCCGCAGCTGATCCACATCGGGACCGAATGCGTGGCCGCAGCCTTCGCCGTGCGGGAAAGCCACCACGCCATCCACATTGGGCGGCAGCGTTTCGCCATCGTAGCTGCGGGCGATCGACTCGGCGGTATGGGCCGCGCAATTGCTGGCAGCGACCACGGCGATGTAGTTGCGCGTGCCGGCACGGCCGTCCTCGCGCTGGTACCCAAGAAAAGTCGGAGACTCCGCGGCGCGCCGGCACGGGCAGCTCGCCGGTGGGAAACTCGTAATCCAGCGTCAGTTCTTCGAACGCCAGATTGTGCGTGTGGACGTGGCGTCCCGGCTCGATCGCCTGCCTGGCGCGGCCGATCACCTGCCCGTAGCGCTCCACCGTCTCGCCCGCGCGGATGGCTCGCAAGGCCAGCTTGTGTCCGGCGGGAATCGCGTCCAGGGCCTTAACGGTGACGCCGTCCACGCGCAGTTCCGTGCCCGCGGCGATGGGCACGCGCGCGACGGCGACGTTGTCCTCCGGGTGCAGATGAATGGCCGAGTTTTCGGCCGTGGGAAGCTTGGCGATATCCAGAAGCATGGAGTGACCTATAACCACTTTGTCATAAGATGGCGGGGATCGACGGCGAAGCCCTGCCGGCGGTACAGATCCAGTGCCCGCAAATTGCCGTGCGCCACTTCCAGGCGCAGGGCCTTCAACCCGAGTCCGCGGCATGCATGTTCGGCAAACGCCAGCGCGGCCGTGCCGATTCCCTTCTCGCGGAAGCGCTCCTCCAGATAGAACTCGTCCAGCAGACCGAAGCGCCCGTGGAATTCCAGGCTGTAGCACATGGTCAAAAGCAGGTAACCAGCCACCTCCCGCTCCACCTCGATCAGCCACAACGCGCCGCAGGAAGGATCGACCATCAGTTCCCGCAGGAGCTGCGCCGCGTTGCCCGGTTCATACACCAGATCCTCATGCCGGTATAGCTGCTCGCGAAGCTGCAGCGCCTTCTCCAGGCGGTCCGGGCACAGAGGAATAAATACGGGGCTCACGAGTAATTCAAGTTTACAGCAGGTCTTACTTTTGCTCGGCCGGAGTTTACCGGCAGGGTAGACTAAGAGAAATGCCCCGGAAAACCCCGCCGCTGGTGTGGCCGGCCACGTTGCTGGCTGGGTTCACCTATCTTTATGGACTCAGCACCACGGGACTGATAGGCAAGGACGAGCCGCGTTACGCTTCCATCGCCCGCGAAATGGCGCGCTCGGGCGATTGGATCACTCCTCGTTTATGGGGCAGTCCATGGTTCGAAAAACCGCCGCTGCTGTATTGGTTGGAAGGTGCGGCGTTCCGGCTGGGACTGGGCCCCGAACTCGCGCCGCGTCTTCCCATCGCCCTCTGTGCGCTGGCGTTCCTGGTCTTCTTCTGGTGGATGCTGCATTGCGAGTTCGGCTGCCTGGCCGCATGGCTCGCCACTTTGATTCTGGCCACCACCGGAGGCTACCTGGGCTACAGCCAGGTGGGGCACATGGACCTGTTGCTCACCGCCACGTTCGGCGGGGCGTTGCTGCTCGCACTGCCCTGGATCGGAAAGGGGGAGACCCGCGGGCTGCCCCTGATGGCCGTGCTGTTGGGATTCGCTGTGCTGGCCAAGAGCGGAGTGGCGTTGGTGCTTATCGCGCCCCTCGCCTGGTGGGGCCGGCGACGTATCGCCGACCTGCTGCGGCCAGGCGTGATTCTACCTTTTCTGAGCGTGGCGCTGCCCTGGTACGTGGCTTGTCTCTGGCTGAATGGCATGCCGTTCCTCCGCGAATTGTTTGTCAAACAGCAGTTGCAGCGACTCACCAGCAACGCCGACCATGTGCAGCCGGCCTGGTACTACCTTCCGGTCCTGCTGGGACTGCTGCTGCCCTGGACGCCGATGCTGCTTGCCCTTTTCCGCCGGACTCTTTGTGCGGATCCGCGACGTTCGTTTCTCTTGGCCGTGGTGGTGTGGGGCATGGTATTCTTCACGCTGGCGCCGAACAAGCTCGCGGGTTATGTGCTGCCCCTGCTGCCACCGCTGGCGATGCTGATGGGCGCTGCTCTGGCGGAAATGGCGAATCCGCGCCCGCTGCTGGCCACATGCGCGGTTCTGCTGGTGGCCTTTCCCATTGCCGCGCAGATTCTGCCCTACGCGGTGGAGACCGGGATCGCGCATGCGTCGTTGCCGCGGTTCGGTGCGATATGGCTGCTGCCCGCCGCGATTGCGGCGCTGGCCTGGATGCTGGACGCACGAGGGCGCAGGCTGGCTGCCCTTTTTGCGGTGGCCGCCGGGGCGGCGGCGGGGATCCTCTACCTGAAAGTACACTCGGCGGGCGAACTCGACCATTTGGCTTCAGCCCGTGGACTCTGGCTCCAGGTGTCTCCCCGGGCCGCGGATGTCTGCGCCGCCAATGTCAACAACAATATGCTCTATAGCCTGAATTACTACTCCATTAAGCCGTTACCGTCATGCGCCACACAGCCACGCAGGCTGGAGTTACGGCAAGATCCAGGGCACCCACCGTACTTATGGGACACTTTATCCGCCAGGACGGTTGACCCGCTTGTATCCGGCAGTGTACCCTCTCACTTCCGGGACTGAAAGAATATAAGATGCTTCTGCCTCAAACCTATGTTGTCACTCTGGCCGTTATGATCTTTGGCATGCTTTGCCTGGGATCCTGGGCTAACACGTTCAAGCTGGGAGGTAGGTGGCGCTTTGAGCTCTACTACTTCGATTTCGCGCTGGGGGTGCTGATGGCTGCTTTGTTGCTGGCCTTCACCCTGGGCAACACGGGATACGACGGTTTTTCTTTCCTCGACGATCTGATGCACACCGGCAAGAGGCAATGGTTCTACGCATTGATTGCCGGAGTGATTTTCAACCTTGCCAATATGCTCCTTACGGCGGCCATTTCGGTGACCGGCCTGGCGGTGGCCTTTCCGTTAGGGATTGGCAGCGGCATGGTAATCGGTTCTCTGTTGGGTCTCGCTTTAGGGCATGGAGGCAATCCCATGTTTCTGCTGGCGGGATGCGTGGTGATTCTCTTTGCGATTGTGGCGGATGGCTTGGCCTACAGCTCGCTGGTGGTGCTCCGGCATGAGGCCCTGGCTCGGGCGGGAAAGACTAAGAGCACGCGCCGGCCGGGTTCGGGCAAGGGCATTGTGCTCGCCCTGGTGAGTGGTCTCTTCATGGGGTCGTTTGCGCCGCTGATCCAGAATTCCATGGAAGGCGACTTTGGTCTGGGTCCGTATTCGGTGGGCGTTCTTTTCGCGATCGGTGTATTGTTTTCGACCATTGCATTCAATATGTACTTCCTGAATCTCCCGGTGGAAGGCGAGCCGCCGGACCTGAGAGATTATTTCAGAGCGCGTCCCAAGAAGCATTTTCTGGGGTGGAGCGGCGGCGTGCTGTGGGCTCTGGGCTCGACAGGGGTTCTGGTGGCGGCCTCCGCACCCGCGCAAGCCAACCTGGGACAACCCCTCACCTACCAGTTAAGCCAGGCCTTTGCGGTGCTCGCGGCGCTCTGGGGACTCCTGGTGTGGAAGGAATTCAGCGGAGCGGATGCCAAGGTGAAGTTCCTCTCCATGGTCATGGTGGTGTTATTCGTGGCTGGCCTGGTGCTGATTTCCATGGCGCAGGTTTACGTCCGCCCGGCATAGTTTTTTTCCGGGCATGTCGAGAACGCCTCTCGTGCTCCGACTCACCTATGAAATCGCACAGCGGTGCGAAAATCGAAAGGAGATCGAGACATGAAGTACATCCTGATGATGAACTGCCCCAGGAACGGATACGAGCAGTTTGGAGCATGGCCGAAAAAGGACATCCAGGCGAACCTGGCGTTCATGCTGAGCTTCAATCAATCGCTGAGGGAATCCGGCAATTTCGTCGCCGCGGAAGGCCTGGCGAGCCCGCAGGAGGCCAAGATCGTGCGTGCCGGCAAGGAAGGCGAACCGGTCACCGACGGAGTCTTCCCGGAATCCAAGGAATTTCTGGCCGGCTACTGGATCGTGGATGTGGAAACGACCGAGCAGGCGTACCAGATTGCTGCGCGCGCGTCGGCCGCGCCGGGGCCGGGCGGCAAGCCGTTCAACATGCCGATTGAAGTGCGCCAGGTAATGAGCGGCCCGCCCGACGAACTGCTGTGAGCGCCGGAGCGTTCGACGCGTCTTCCGAGCATCTGTTGCGCGAGCTGACGCCGCAGGTGCTCGGTGTGGTGGTACGGCGTTTCCGCGATTTCTCCGGCCGCGGAAGACGCGGTGCAGGAGGCGCTGGCCGCCGCCGCACTGCAGTGGCCGCGCGAAGGCCTCCCCGAAAGCCCCAAGGCATGGCTGATCCAGGTGGCCTCGCGACGCTTGACCGATCACGTGCGCAGTGAAAGCGCACGCAGGCGCCGGGAAGCTGCGGCGTCTCATTTGGGCTACCTGTCCGCGGGATCGAACGCCACCGCAAGCGGGCAGGACGATACCCTCATCCTGTTGTTCATGTGCTGTCACCCGGCGTTGACCCGGTCTTCGGCAATCGCGCTGACGCTGAGAGCCGTTGGCGGTCTGACCACCGCGGAAATTGCCAGCGCGTTCCTGGTGCCGGAAGCCACCATGGCGCAGCGGATCAGCCGCGCCAAACAGAGCATCAAGACTTCCGGTGTGCCCTTCCAGCTACCCACGCGCCAGGAACGCGCCGAGCGGCTCCGCGACGTGCTGCACGTGCTTTATCTGATCTTCAGTGAAGGCTATACCAGCAGTGCCGGCCCGCAATTGCAGCGTTGCGAGCTGGCGAATGAGGCCATCCGCCTGGCGCGGGCCGTTCACCACATGCTGCCTGACCACGCCGAGGCCGCCGGTTTGCTTGCGCTGCTGCTGCTGACCGACGCGCGCCGCGCCGCCCGCTGCGGCCCCGGGGGCGAACTCATCCCGCTCCCCGAACAGGATCGGAGCCTGTGGGACCCCGCCCGGATTGCCGAGGGCGTGGCGCTGCTTTCCGCCACCCTGCCCCAAGGCTCCATTGGCCCGTACCAGTTGCAGGCCGCCATCGCCGCGGTCCACGATGAAGCCGCGCGCGCCGAAGATACCGACTGGCCCCAGATCCTGGCGCTGTACGACCTGCTGAAACGAATCGCGAGCAACCCCATGGTGGATCTGAATCACGCCATCGCCGCCGCCATGGTGCACGGCCCGCAACGAGGACTGGAACTACTGCGCGCGCTGGATGGCGACCCGCGGCTTAAAGGCAATCATCGCCTGGATGCCGTGCGCGCCCACCTGCTGGAGCTGGCAGGCGACCGGAACGGCGCGATGGAGCACTACCGTGCCGCCGCCCACCTCACCGCGAGCCTCCCGGAACGGAACTACCTGCTGACGCAAGCAGCGCGTTTGGGGGAAAGCTAACCAGAGACCGGCCAGGAGGCCGGTCTTACTTGGCGTACCACGGCACGGCGGGGCGGATGGCTTCGTTCACCGCGTTGATGTTTTTCACGCCTTCCCGCTGGAGCCACTCTTCGAGCGCCTTCACGCCCTGCTTGGCGTACACCGGGATGCCTTCCTTCCAGGTGGCGCGGCCGCAGAGCACGCCGGAGTAATCGGTTCCGGCTTCCGCCGCCATCTTCAGCGATTCCGTGAACTGCGCGTTGCTGACGCCGGCGCTGAGATAGATGAAGGGCTTGGAAGCCACCGCCGCGGCATCGCGGAAGTGCCGCAGCGCTTCCTCGCGGGTGTAGGCCTTCTGGCCCTTAAACACGCTGGAGCCTTCCACGTACTCGGCATTGATCGGCACTTCCACCTTGAGCACGTCCACCTTGTACTGCGGCTTGGAAAACTCCTCCATGCTCTTCTTGACGATCTCGGGCTTGGCCTTGGCGTACTCCAGACCCTTTTCGTCGCCGCCCTTGGGATCGTAGCCGACGAACTCCAGGAAGAACGGAATCTCGTAGGTCTCGCACTCGGCGCCGATGCGTTCGATGAAGGCGTGCTTGATGTCGTTGACCGCGGCATCGTCGAACGGCGTGTAGTAAATCAGAATCTTGACCGCGTCGGCGCCCCAATCCACGATGCGCTTCACGGAAACGTGCGGCAGCAGGTCGGGCAGGCGGCCGGGACTGCGTATTGTCGTAGCCGCTCAGTTCGTAAGCCAGCAGCAGTCCGGCGTTCTTGCTGCGCGCCCTGGCGGCTTCCAGACCGAATTCGGGGTCGAGCAGAATGGCGCTGGCGTGCGGCGTCAGCACCTTGCTCACCGCCATCTTGAACTCGCTCATCATTTCCGGCGTGATCTCTTTGACATCCACGCCGCGTGCCGACGGCCAGCGACTTCTGCAGGCTGCCGCGCTGGTCCATGGCGGCGGCGGCGATGACGCCGCGCTCGTTGGAAAGCGCCTTCATGCGCTTCGTTTTTCCTTCTGAGAATTGCATAACGTTTATTATATCGGCCCGTTACATGCGAACGGCCTGGTCGTAGCCGGTCATCTCCAGGTAGCCCACGCCGCGCTGGGATCCGGAATACGCCACCGCGCCCTCCCAGTAGCGCACAGGGCCATCGCTATCCACGGCCAGTTCCTGATCCGGCACGGCCGCCACGCAATCCAGCGAGATCCCCAGGCGCGGAATCGTAATGTGCCATTTCACCGGATAGCGCGTGTGGGTCCTGGGACTGGTCCAGTATGCCAGCGGCTCCAGTTCGAATTCGGAACGGCGCAGATTCGTGGCGCGGCCGTCGGCGTCGATGTACGTGCCGGAAGAGTGAGAGTCGATGCCGCCGCCGGCGCGCCGAAGCTGGAAGAGCATCAACTGCGTGTTGTTCTCCAGTTGCACGCTGAACCAGTCCCAGCCGGTCTGCGCGGATTCCAGCAGATTGCTGAACCATTCGTGATCCATCCATGCCGAGCCGGAGACCTCGACGCCGTTCAGGGAACCTTCCACCGCCAGCAGCGGGAAAGATACGTAGCAGGACGCCTGCCCCGGCGCGTCGCCGGTCTGGCTCACGCCATTCTCACCGTGGATCACAGGCGGCTTGCGCGGCGTCAAGCGGAGCTGAAAGCGGATGCCGTCAGCACACGGCGGAAAGTGTCTGCGTGTCGTCGCGGGTGTCCCAGCGCACCTGCCAGTTGCCGTTCCAGACGCGGGCATCGGTCAGGCTGGCTCCGGCGATTCCCGGGCCGGCGCGGTTGAGGCGCTGCGCGTAGCGGAACTTGCGGCCATCGATATCGGTCAATGCCAGGTGCGCCATGTAGAGATCGTCGACGCGCCACACCGAGGGGTTCGCCCCGCCGATGCCTGCGCGCCCCCTCCGGAAGAAGACCAGTTCGAAGCCGTAGCGGTGGCCGTCGCGCGCGCGCACGTTGCCGGTGTAATACCACCACTCGGTTTGGAACTGGGGATGATTGAAGTGGTCGCGTGGAAATTCGTAGCGGTAGCCGGGCAGCGCCTGGCGGTAGACCGGCGCGGCGCACAGTGTGAACGCGGCAAGGCAAAGGAGAGTGCGGACCATCTGCTTCCATTCTGCCCGATTGCATACAATAAGAGCGATGCTTCTTGCGCTGCTGCCCCTTCTGGCTGCCGCCGCTGCCGCACCGCAGCAGGACGACCCGGGCGAGCTTCGCCTGCAGGCCGCGCGCCTGGTCGCCATGGGCAAGTACACCGAAGCGGAACCGGTGCTCACACAACTTCTCGGACAGCAGGAAAAACGTTGGGGGAGCGACGCGCCGGGCCTCACCGGGGCCATAGAAGCGCTGGCCGCCGTCTACCGCTCCGAGGGCCGCAACGCCGACGCCGAGAAGTTCTACCTGCGCTCCATCGCCATCAAGGAAAAGGCCGGCGGTCCGCAGAATTACGAGCTGATTCCTCCGCTCAAAGCCCTGGCGGGCCTCTACAACGGTATGGGACGGATGCGCAACGGCGATGCCGAACGCGCCTACCTCCGCATCATCTCGGTGCGCCAGGGAAATCGCGGCATGGACGATCTGGACCTGGCCAGCGATTGCGCCGCGCTCGCCGGTTTCTACTCTGGACCGCAAGCGCTATGCCGTGGCGGAACCGAACCTGCGCCGCGCCATCGTCATCATCGAAAAGCGGCTCGGCCCGGGAGACTCCTCGCTGGTCCCCGTGCTCGACAGCATCGCCGCGCTGTACGTCAACACCAAGGATTATGCGTCCGCCGAAGCGCCCCTGCGCCACGCCATTTCGATCCAGGAGAGCGTGTACGGGCCGAACAACTACAACGTGGCGACCTATCTGGATTCGCTGGCGATGGTGTTCTATCTGTCCAGGCGGTACGCCGAAGCCGAGCCGCTCTACAAGCGCTCGCTGGCCATCTGGGAAACCAAACTGGGGCTTGACGCCCCGCAACTCGCCACCACGCTCGATAACCTGGCGGTCGTGTACGCGTCGCAGGAAAAATTCGCCCTGGCCGAACCGCTTTACCAGCGCTCGCTGGCCCTGCGCGAGAAGGATACCGTGCTCAGCATGAACAACCTGGCGCTGGCCCTGGACGGCAAGGGCGATAACGCCGGTGCGGAAGCGCTGTACAAGCGGGCCATTCCGCTGGCCGAAAAGATTCCCGTCCTGCCCGGGGCCATCAACGTCGGCGAGGCCGCACTGTTGCAGCGCACCCTGCAAAATTACGCCAACCTGCTGCGCAAGATGGGCCGCGATGCCGAGGCGAAGAAGGTCGAGGGGCGGATCTCGAACGTGCGCTCGAATCTGTGACGTTCCAGGGAACTCATCGCGGAGACGCGGAGGCACGGAGGAAAACGCAGAGAAAAGCGCAGAACTTGAGTCTTACTCCGCGTCTTACTCCGCGTCTTCCTTCGCGTCTCCGCGACTCCGCGATGAAAATGGGTCTCATAGCTGGAAGATTCCGCGGCGCACGGCGATGGGCGACGGCCTGAGTGCGATCGTTGGCTCCAAGCTTATACGCCCAATTGCCGAAATCCAAGACAAACGGCGGTCAGAAAAGAGCGCTCAGGCGTTTGTATTCATGACGCGGCTGCGCGCGTGTGCTTCCGCCCAATTCAGCGCGTAGTCGGCCACCTCCTGCCATCCGTCCTGCCCCAGAACGAAGTGGGTACGATCGGGGAACTCCATGTAATCGGTGACCGCGCCCGACTGGCGATACAGTTTGAAGTTCGCCTCTACCACCGAGGGCGGCGAGACATGGTCTTTGCCGCCGGCGATCATCAGCAGTGGGGCGCGTTCGTTGTTCAGGAAATTCACAGCCGTGGCGGCATGGGGGTTGAAGTTGGCGAAGGCCGCTTGAAACAACACGTGGTCGGGGCCGGGAACCGCGTATCGGTTGTAGGCGCGCAAGCTCTCCTCCTCGCTCACGGTGTTGGTGAAGGCATAGTGGAACTGCTCCGGCGTCAACGGCACGGCACGATGATTGTTGGCCGGGTTGCTCAGCGCCGGGAACGACACCTTCAGCGTCGAGAAGGGCAGCAGAACGATGCCTTTCACCGGAGCCGAAGCGATTGCCACGCCCGCCGCGCCGAGCCCGCGGTCCAGCAGGATCTGCACGATCAAAGCGCCAAAGGAGTGGCCCATCAGGACGGGCGGCGCATCCAGTTCGCGAATGATGGCGTCATAATAATTGACCACCTCGGTAACTCCGAGGGAAGCAATCGCCGTGGGATCGCGGCGCAGCGCTTCTATATCGCCGCCGAGCCCTGGCCAACTCCGGGCGATCACCCGATACCCTCCGGCCGTGTAATGAGCGACCCAATTCTCCCAGCTCAAAGCGGTCATCCACAAGCCGTGAATGAGAACGATATCCCGATTTTGCGTCATGTTAGTTAGCGCCCTCCTGACGTTGACTGACCTGAGTTATTAGTATCAGCAACGCACCCCGGGCCACGTCACGAGTTCCAGTGTTTTTCCTGTAACACCGAAAGGGCATGCAGCTATACCTCGGTCGTGGTATGCCTGAACGTGCAGTCGAACCGCGCAGCCACCCAGCCAAGAGCGGGGAAATCCACACCAGGCGCGCGGCGCCCGACAGCCGTGCAATCCCCCCCTTGCATGGTCATTTCTGTGGGCCGCAAACCAGCTGGCCCGCTTGCTGCTCGCTCGCCGGGGCTTCGGCTTGCTCTTGCCCTCGAGATTGAGCGCCACTGCAGCGCGGATGAGATCCTTCAAGGCCGCCTCATCGACCTTGTCGCCTTCGTGGATGTCGATGGCGCGCCTGACATTCCCGTCGAGGCTGGAGTTGAACAGACCTGAAGGGTCCTTCAACGCAGCTCCCTTGGCAAAGGTCATCTTGACGACGTTCTTGTACGTCTCTCCCGTGCAGACGATGCCGCCGTGGGACCAGACGGGAGTCCCCATCCACTTCCACTCTTCGACGATCTCAGGGTCTGCCTGCGTGTATGATTTCGCGCACTTTCGCGAGCGTCTTCCCGCGCCAGTCCCCAAGTTCCTTGATCCTCTGCGTCGATCAATGCAGAGGCAGATTCCACCGGGACGGGTCTTTTCATGTACAGCTCCACCTCACTAGCCTCGCGTCGGTCGTGCAGGCGGCGCCAGAAGAAGTACGAGAGCCCCCAGAGCACGCCGGTGGCCGCCGCCCAGCCCCACGCCTCCGGGCCATCGCCCACCGAGAGGTGGGCGATGAGCGCCGAGGCGAGGTTGATGGCGAAGCCGGCGTAGGCCCACTCCTTGAGCCGCGCCGGCACCGGCGCAAGCAGCAGCACCACGCCGAGGAGCTTGGCCCACGAGAGCTCCACCCGGAAGTAGGCGGGGAAGCCGAGGTGGGTGAACGCCTCCGCCACCTGCGGCAGGCGCAGTTGCGCGTAGGCGGTGAAGCTCATCTGCAGGCAGAAGAGCGCGGTGACGATCCAAAAGACGATGGTCATGGCTTTGGGCGTGGTCTTGGCGGCGACGAGGGCCGGCTTCTGCAGGGTCGATTCCATGGGTTCTTCCTCCACTGCTTCAACGCTTCGGGGCGTTGGGCGGCCAACCGGGGGTCTCAACGCCGAACTGCTTTGCGTACTCGGCGTTCAATCGCTGCCAGCCGTCGAACTTCATGGCCTCGGCGCCGACGATGCGTCCGATGGGCTCACCGGCGAGGAGCCGATCCAGAACGTCGAAGCAGATGTGCCAGCCCGCGGCGCCCATCGAGATGAAGCGGCGATCGATGTTGTGCCAGAGCGTCAGGCGCGTGCCGCCGCCAAGGGCTTCGAGTTCCCAGCGGATATCGTTGCCCCCCAGTTGTACTCGAGCACCCTGGGAGCGTCGGCCCGCGTCACTGTGGTTTCGGAGACTGCGGCGTGGGCGCTCCCACCGTGGTGAGCTTCACCGTGGCTCCGACCGTGCCCAGGCTCCCATCGGCGTCGAACGGCGCCCACTCGCGCAGATGCGCCGGGTCGGTGAGCGCCTGCCAGACTTTTTCCGGCGAGTGGCGCAGTTCTCGGACGAGAACGAGCGTCCACTTCTCTCCGTCCTTTCGTACCTGCGCCCCGCTGGCCGGACCCGGTGTGTACTGTTCGCGATCGGTCATCTATCTTCTCCTTGTCTTCCTTTTCGTTGGCGTGGATTGATCCATGCGGTCGAGGTGGCGTTCGAGAGCATCGACGTGAGCGGACCAGAACCGGCGGAGCCGCGCCAACGTGCGGAAGGGCCGCATTTTAGTAGTGTGCCAGTTGGGTGAGCTGAATGAGGTTGCCGCAGGTGTCGTTCAGCATCGCAATGGTCGAGGCGGTCACGTCGGTGGGCGGCATCGTGAACTCGGCGCCGCGGGCCTTGATCCGCTCGTAGTCGCCCTTGACGTCGTCGGTGAAGAACATGGCCGCGGGCTGGCCCTGTTGAAAGATCGCCTGCTGATACGTTTTGGCCGCGGGATTGTTGTTCAGCGCCAATTGCAGCTGAGTGCCGTCCGGCTCCTCGGGCGAGGCCACGGTCAGCCAGCGATATGGGCCCTGGCTGAAATCGGTTTTCTTCGCAAAGCCGAGTACCTCCGTATAAAAGCGCAGGGCTTTGTCCTGGTCGTCCACAAATACGCTCGTCAATTTGATTTTCATTTCGTTTCTCCTTTGTCACGTTCGCGGTTTGGAGCCGCGTTGTCTGCTCCTTGTTTTGGTTTTCGCCTGAGCTGGTTGATCCATGCGGTCGAGGTGGCGTTCGAGAGCATCCACGTGAGCGGACCAGAACCGGCGGAACGGAGCCAGCCAGGCATCGACCTCCTGAAGCGGTTCGGGTTTCAGCCGGTAGAGACGGCGCTGTGCGTCCACCGTGGATTCCACGAAACCGGCCTCGCGCAGCACTCGCAGGTGCTTTGACACGGTCGGCTGCGGCATACGAAGTTGACGCTCGATCTCTCCCACCGACTGTTGTGACGAGACCAGCAGGCTCAAGATCGCGCGGCGGTTCGGCTCCGCAATGATTTCGAATACAGACTCCACTCTTCTGATATACTCCATGGAGGCATATGCGTGTCAAGGTATATAAGAAAGGCGGCCCGGGCAACAACGTGCGGAGACGCACAGTCCGGTACATTTTTGCTGTTGCTGCCGCCATGGGTCCGGTCCCTTAAGCAGGGGGGCAAACCAGTTCCGGGCGGCGCCGCGATGGCACTGCTGACAAACCAAGAAGGGGCGCTCTACAATAGACTTTCCGACTATGGCCCAGGATGACGCAATCGTCAGACTCGCCCGGCAGATTGACGCCGCGCGGACAAGCGAGCGCTTCCTCGTGAACGAGGATGAGGTCGCCGGTCTGCGCCGCTTTGGCGCCCAGGAGTTGCACCGGATTTGCAGCGGAGTTCGTCGCTTCCGTAAACGGCAAGCTATCGGAGCCGGCGGTGGAGCTTTCGCCGGCCACCTATGCGCCAGAGTTGTTCCGGGAATCCGGTGTGAACCTGATCCAGATTGGCTCGCAGGGGCGCCAGATGCAAGTCGTGTTCGAGGCCCCGGCCCAGCTTGTCTCCACGGAGAAGTTCCTGGTCCCGTATGTTCTGGAAGGGGAAATCCGGACCTACAACCAGAGGATGCTCGAACGGTTTGAAGTTCGGAGCCTGCTGCTGTTCTTCTGCGTGGATGCGGGAAACACCGCCTGGCGCTCCTTCGATTGGCGCACGCGTCACACCGGACCGATCGATAACGAGATGCTGGCGAGACTGATGGAACCGCTGTTCTGACGATCTGCGGAAGCGTGAGCACCGCACCGAGGGTGCTGAGAGATACGAAGCCCTTTTTTCCTTGACTTTATACCCGTAAGAGCCGTATAAAGAATCCCAAGTCTTCATTGCTGTCTGCAACACCGGTCTATTAGGGTCGTTCTCTAGGGGATGGAGGGGGGATGTTTTTGCAGATCAAGTCTATTCTCGCGATTTTTCCTCGCGCATTCGGGATATGTGCGGTGGCACTGCTATTCGGGCTGGCAGTGCAGCCGTCGCACGCTCAGGTGGTCTACGGATCCGTAGTCGGAACGGTAACCGATCAGAGCGATGCGGTGGTCCCCAACGCGACGGTGACAATAACCAGCCGGGATACAGGTGTTACCCGGACTCTGCAAACCGATAACGGAGGACGATACTCCTTCGTGAACGTGCTGCCGGGGCGGTATGACATCAAGACCACGGCGACTGGCTTCCGCACCTTCACGCAAACCGATACGGATGTCAGTCCAAACACGGTGTCGCGCGCCGATTTCAAGCTGGAAGTCGGGCAACTGACCGAGACCGTTTCGGTAGCCGCGACGCAGGCGGAGTTGCAAACCGAAAAAGCGGATACACACTCGGAGATCGTGGCGCAGCAGATCGAAAACCTGCCGCTCAGCGGCTACCGGAACTACCAGACGCTGATTAACCTGGTACCGGGAGCGACGCCGGCCGCGTTCCAAAACTCGATCACCGATACCCCGGGGCGGGCGCTGCAAACGCATATCAACGGAGGAAACGCACAGACCAACATTACGCGCATCGACGGCGCCACCAGCGTGAACATCTGGCTGCCGCACCACGTGGGGTACGTAGAGCCCGAAGAGGCTATCGATACGGTCAACATCACCACCACGAGCGCCGACGCGGAACAGGGTATGGCGGGCAGTTCCGCCGTCACGCTGATCACCAAATCCGGGACCAACCTGATTCACGGCAGCGCGTATGAGTTCCACGACGATCAGCACTTGAAGGCGCGGAACTATTTCCAGGCGGCGGGAACGGATAAGCCGCTGAGTATCTACAACAACTTCGGCGCGACCATTGGCGGGCCCGATCCGGAAGAGCAAGCTGTTCTACTTCCTCAGCTACGATGGGACGCGGCAGCGGCAGGGCGCTCCGGGATTCTATTCGGTGCCTACGACCGATCTCCGAAGCGGAAATTTCAGCGCGTATCCCACCGTGATCTACGACCCGAACACGGGCAATGCGGATGGTACAGGGCGGACGCCCTTCGCCGGGAATATCATTCCCACGAACCGGCTGGATGCGATCGCGTTGAAGTTACAATCCTATTACCCCGCGCCGAATTCGGCGGGCACCCTGAGTAACTACTTCGCTTCGGGCGGCCCCATTCTCAGCCGTAACTACATCGATGCGAAGGTCAATTACACGGTCAACGATAAGGAAACCGTATGGGGCAAGTACGGACGCATGTGGGCTAAATCGGGCGGTACAGCCGTTTTCGGCATAGCCGGCGGACCGGGCCTGGGCGGTGCCGACCCTGGCCTCGGCGACACCACGATCCAAGTCGCGACGATCGGACATACCCACACCTTCGGCCCGCACCTGATTCTGGACGGCGTGCTCGGGTATGAACGCCAGGGACAGCACGTCACGCCCAACGACTTCGGGACCAACTACGGTTTGCAGTTCGGCATCCCCAACACCAATGGCCCGGACCCGCTGCAAAGCGGATTCCCCGACATCGGGATTTCGAACTATACCGGCATGGGGGTTCCGAACTGGATGCCCTTGCATCGCGTGGAAGAGAGCTATACCCAGAGCGACAACCTGACGTACGTTCACGGTGCGCACGAACTGCGGTTCGGCTTCGACCTGGTGCGGCACCACCTGAACCACTGGCAGCCGGAGATTGGCAACGGGCCGCGCGGCTACCTGGGTTTCGGCGGCAGCCCGACCACGTTGAGCGGCGGTCCCGCGGCTAACCAGTACAACGCCTACGCCGATTTCCTGTTGGGGCTCGACACGTCCACCGATAAGAGCCTGCAGTACATCCTGTCGACCGGGCGCGAGTGGCAGTTCGGCTGGTATGCCCGCGACCGCTGGCAGGTGAACCGCAACCTGACCATCGATATTGGCCTGCGATACGAGTTCTATCCCCTGATGACACGCGCCGCGGGCAAGGGGATCGAGCGCTATGACCCGGCCACCAACCTGGTATACATGGGCAACCGCGGCGGCCAACCCGCGAACGTGGGAATCACCGTAAGTCACAAGCTGTTCGCGCCGCGCGTTGGTCTGGCCTACCGCATCGGCGACAAAATGGTGGTGCGGTCGGGCTACGGAATCAACTACGACCCGATCCCGTTCTCGCGCCCGCTGCGCGGCTGGTATCCGCTGGTGATCGATGCGGCGAAAGTGGCTCCGAACGGTTTCGCGCCGGCCGGAACCATTGAGCAGGGCGTGCCCAACCCGATCGGCCCGGACCTGTCAAGCGGCATTGTGCCGCTGCCCGGGAATGTGGCGGAAAGAAGCCCCTGGGGCGGCCTGATTCACCGCGGCTACGAACAATCGTGGAACCTCACGGTGGAACGGAAGCTGCCGGAAAACATGCTGATGTCGGTGGCCTACGTTGGCACCCATACCGCGCACCTGCTGGCGGATTTTGACATCAACGCGGGCTATCCGGGTGCTACCACAGCCAACCTGCCGTACAACCTGGCGTACGGCCGCACGGTGGCAACGCAGATGTGGGACGGGTATCTCAGCTCCAACTACAACTCGCTGCAGGTGGCCGTCACGCGATCCTTCTCACAGGGATTGATGGTGAAGGCGGCGTACACCTATTCGCACACCATCGACTATACCGACGATGATGGTTGGGCCAGCGTGGGCTGGAACTGGACGCCCATGTTCCAGCGCAACCGGGCCACCGCCGGCTTCGACCGCCAGCAGGTCCTGCAGATCGGCTGGCTGTACGACCTGCCGATGGGCAAGGGCAAGGCGTTCGCGAAAACCGGCGTTCCCGCCGCGATCCTTGGCGGATGGGAGGTCAATGGCGTGATGGCCGCCTACACGGGCACGCCTTTCACAGTGGGCGACTCGACGGCGACGAACGCGGCGGACAACACGCAGACGGCGAATCAGGTCAACACGGTGGTGGCACAGCCGGGTTTGATCGGGTCCAGCGGTTTGTACTTCGATCCCACCGCATTTGCTTCGGTGGGCAAGATCAATACTTTCGGTAACAGCGGACGCAATATTCTGCGCGTGCCGGGGGTTTGGAACACCGATCTGAACATCACGCGCGACTTTCTGATCAAGGAGCGGATGAAGGTACAATTCCGGTCGGAGTGGTACAACTTCGCGAATACCTCGCACTTCAATGGGCCGTCAAGCACTTCGGTCACCGGGGGAAGTAACTTCATGCGGATCCTCAGCTCGTATGGGGAACGCCAGGTGCGTTTCGGTTTGCGTTTAGAATGGTAGTCGAATGAACCTCAGGGTGGGGCGGGCCGCAGTGCGGCTCGCCCTTTTTTGTTTTTCGGCGGGGCTTTGGGGGCAGACCGAGGAGCAGGCTAAGGCTGCACAGCACGCCAAAGAACTGATGGCGTCGGGAAAGTACGAAGAGGCGATTCCGATTTACCGGAGCCTGGTGGCGGCGCTGCCTGGGAACACCGGCCTGGTGCAGAATCTGGCGATCGCCGAACACATGGCGGGTCACGAACTGGAGGCGATTCCGCACCTCGAGACGGTTCTGAAGACGCAGCCAGGCAACATCCCCGTGCGCAACATGCTGGCGGGCGCCTTGCTGGATGTGGGGCGATTCGAACAAGCCGCGGCGCAATTGCGCGAACTGACGGCGCTTTCGCCGAATGACCCACACTCGTGGTATGGGCTCGGGATGAGCTATCAGGGGCTCGCGGAGGCGGCATTCGATCGCCTGCAGAAGGCCAACCCGACATCGCCCTACGTGACTGCCCTGGTGGCGGACACGCGGGTGAAGCGGCGGCAATACCGCAGCGCGTTCTTCTTCTATCAGGAAACGTTGAAGCAGTTGCCTGCCCTGCACGGCATCCACGCAGCGCTGGCGGAGGTGTACCGCAAGACGGGACATCCGGACTGGGCGGCGGAGGAAGACAGCAGCGAAGCCGCACTGGCGACGCCGGACTGCAAAGCGCACGCCGCCGAGTGCGAGTTCCTGGCGGGACACGACGCGCCATTGACGAAGGTGCCGGTGGGAGCCGCATCCGCGGAGACGCTGTACTGGCAGGCCAAGGCGGCAAACGAACTGGCGCTGCAGTCGTTCTTCCGGCTGGGGCAGCTTCCGGAATCGGTGGAGTTGCACCAGTTGCGTGCGGACATCGCGAGGGCGCAGGGTCAGCACCAGGAGTCCGTTCGCGAGTGGCGCGCCGCCCTGGCGCTGAAGCCCGGGAATCCAGCCCTGGAGCGTGAACTGGCGGTATCGCTGTTCCTGGCGGCGGATTTTCATCCGGCGCTGGAACTCATAAAAGAATTGCTGAAGGCGGCAGCCGCGGTCAGCGGAATTCAACTTCATGGCCGGAGACAGCCTGGTGCGCCTCGAGGAACCGGAGGAGGCCGTGCCCTACCTGCGGGCGGCTCTGGCAAGCGATCCCAAACTGGTGGAAGCGGACGCATCGCTGGGGCTGGCTCTGGCGCGGCTCGGAAAGCATGCCGAGGCGATTCCCCACCTGCTGAAAGCACTGCAACTGGACGAAGACGGGAGTCTGCATTTCCAGTTGGCAGGCGCGTACCGGGCGGCTGGCGAAGCGGACAAAGCAAAGCGATGATGGAAAAGTACCAGCAGATCGTGAAACGCGAGCAGGAGACCAAGGAAGAGGTTGCGCGGGAGGCGCAAATTGGGCCGCCGAAATAGCTCCGCCGGTGTTGCCCGGCTGCCGTGGGGCGTGGCGGTCTTATCCACGCTGATTTCCATTTGTTCGTCTGAGACGGCAGGGCCGCCGCCCATCCGTTTCCGCGAAGTGGCGGCGCAGGCGGGTGTCGCCTTTGTTTTGGAGAACAGCCCGACCGCGCAAAAGCACCTCATCGAAACCATGCCGGGCGGGATCGCGGTCTTCGACTACGACGGCGACGGGCGGCCCGATATCTATTTCACCAACGGGGCCGAGATCCCGTCGCTGGAGAAGTCTTCGCCGAAGTATTGGAATCGCCTCTTTCACAACGAAGGCAATTGGAAGTTCCGCGACGTCACCGGACAGGCGGGCGTGGCCGGCGTGGGTTATTCGATGGGTGCGGCCGCGGCCGACTACGATAACGACGGGCATCCCGACCTGTTCGTCGCCGGCGTGAACCGGAACACCCTGTACCACAACCTGGGTAATGGCCGGTTCGAAGACGTCACCGAAAAGGCCGGGATCCATAGCGGCGAATGGGCCGTGGCGGCGGGCTGGTTCGATTACGACCGCGACGGTAAGCTGGACCTGTGGGTGGTGCACTACGCGAAATGGTCGCCGGCCTACGACCGGTACTGCGGCGACGCCTCGCGCGGCATCCGGATCTATTGCCATCCGAAATATTTCGAGGGGCTGGCGAGCACGCTGTACCACAATCGCGGCGACGGCACATTCGAGGACGTGACCGATCGCGCGGGAGTCGCGAAATCTGCCGGGCGCGGGATGAGCGTGGCATTCGCCGATTACGATGGGGACGGATGGCCGGACGTTTTTGTCACCAACGACAACATGCCGAACTTCCTGTTTCACAACCGGGGCAACGGCACATTCGAAGAAGTGGCGCTGGAGGCGGGGACCGCGCTACGCGACGCGGGAAAGCCGGTGGCCAGCATGGGCACCGAGTTCAAAGACTACGACAACGATGGATTGCCGGACCTGATCGTGACCGCGCTGGCGGGCGAGACGTTTCCGGTGTTCCGCAATATCGGCAAGGGCAACTTCGTCGATGCCACGTACCCGTCGCGGTTGGGCGCCGCCGCGGTGAAGCACAGCGGATGGGGGCTGGGCCTGTTCGATTTCAACAACGATGGCTGGAAGGATCTGTTCACCGCCAACTCGCACGTAAACGACCGCGTGGAGTTGTTCGAGCCGGCCGTATACCGGGAGCCGGATTCGGTATTCGCGAACAGCGGCGGCACCTTCCGCGACGTTTCGCAGGATGCCGGACTCACGCTGGTGAAGGCGCATCGCGGGGCGGCATTCGCGGATTTCAATGGCGACGGGCGGATCGACGCGGTGGTTTCAGCGCTGGGCGAACCGGCGGAGTTGTGGGAGAACGTGAGCCCCGGAGAGCAGCACTGGATCGAGTTGCGCCTTGTGGGCACGAAATCCAACCGCGACGGCATCGGAGCGCAGGTCCGCATCGGCGCTCAGTACGCGGAGATGACCACGACGGTGGGTTACGCATCCTCGGCGGACATACCGCTGCATTTCGGATTGGGGACCGCGGCAACGGCGCCGAAGATCGAGATCCGGTGGCCGGACGGAACGGCGCAAACGCTGAAGGACGTAAAAGCAGACCGCGTGGTGGAGGTGACCGAGGCGGCCACTGCGCCTTCCCGCGGACGTTAATTCTTGTTTAACCGCGCCCTGACGTCCTGCAGCATGCGCTGGGCGGGGACAAAGGCGGGGTCCAGTTTCAACGCCGCTTCGAGTTCGCTCTGCGCTTCGGGAAAGCGTGAAAGACGGGCCAGCATGAGTGCCATTTTGGTGTGCACGTCCGCGTCAGGCGTGCGGAATTCCAGGGAAGCGCGGTAGCGCTCCAGAGCCTGCTCGCTGTTGCCGGATTTGGCGAAACCGTCGCCCCAAAGATACAGCGCGTCTCCCAGGTGTCCGCGGGTCTTGGTGTCGTCGGGCCGCTGCTGGAGGACCTGCTGAAATTCGGCGACGGCGGAATCCCATTCGCCGCGTGCGGCCTGCACGCTGGCCAGGTCGAAGCGCGCGTCCGTGTAAGCGGCATCCAGCGCCAGCGCCGCCTTGAACTGCTCTTCGGCCTCGGGAAGTTTGGCGGCAGAGAACAGCGCCGTGCCCAGTTCGGTGGCGGCAACCACGCTGGTGGGGTCGGACTTGCGCGCGGCCTGGAAATAGGGGATGGCGCCCGCCACATCGCCCTTGCTCAGCAGGGATTCGGCCAGGTCATAGTTGGCGGTGAAATCCTCGGGATACTTTTGGAGACGCTGGCGCACGAGGCTTTCCTGCAAGACGGCTCGCTGGTCGCCGGGCGCGGTGGGCAGCACCTGAAGCCAGAGATGCCCCATTTCGTTGGTGGATTCATTACCGCCCTTCACCTCGCGCGGCGGGTTGAAGGGGTTGCGGACGTTATCGGCCGAGTTGTCGTAGTGGTAGCGCATGGAAACTACGCTGCCGGCGGGCAGAAAGACGGGATTCTTAAAGCGAAAGACGCCCTGCCAGCTCAAGTCCCAATTGGGAATGCGGACCAGCCACTTGCGTGTGCCGTCGGGAAGGGTGGCGTAGCCCTCCATGAGCTTGCCGAGGTAATGCGCGTGAGGGTAAACCGCGAGGACGTTTACGTCGAGCGGCATCCTGATCTGATCGGTGAGCAGGAAATCCTTGTCGCCCGCGGGAATATCGATGGCCGAATCGTGCTCCAGTTGGACCAGCATGGGGAACTTCTTTTGCGGCTGGCCGGTAAAGTAGAGGCCGATTACCGGACTGATCGTTTCCACTTTGCCGGTGGGGCGCAGGTGCACGTTCAGAATCAGGTTCATGCCCGGGTTGGCGCGCCAGGCCATGCCGTCTGGCTCGACTACAGGTTCGCTGCCGGGCTTCCAGGACAGGAAGTGGCCGTCAGGATCGAAGGTAGTCTCTTCGATGTTGAGGTCCATCCCGGGGAATCCGCCGCCCGGGACTTTCTCCTGGCGTGCCGCGGCGCCGGAGCGGTCGATGATCACGTTGGCGTGATGGAACGCCTTGGATTTGCCCGGACGGACTTCGATGGCTTTGACCCAGCGGGTGGTGGTGATAGGTACCGGCAGGATGAAATTCCAGAAGATCTCGTTGCCGTCCGGAGGGAGTTGGAACGGCCTCGAGACGCGTAGGATCAGATCGGGCGGCCCGAGTTGCCACTCGTCCACGAACTTCGGAGGCGGAGGCGTGCGGCCGCTTCCGAGCGGCGCGCCCTGCTTCACCCAGTCCTGGATCAACTGGATTTCCGAATCCGTCAGGCGGCGCTGTTCGGCGAATTCACCGTGGCCGGGCTCGGGCAGCCACGGAGGCATGTAGCGGCTTCCCGTGACCGTGGCCACCTGGGCCGCACGGCGTTTGACGTCCTCATAGCTAAGGAGCGAAAACGGCGCGGATTCTCCGGGACGGTGGCACGGCGCGCAATTGTGGTAGACGATGGCCGCAATGTGCTGGTTGAACGTTACCGGCGCAGCGGCAGCGAAAGTCGCGAGGAAGAAGAAAAGAGCGATGGCGCGGCGAACGGCCATCCTGAGAATTCTATCACGAGAGGGAACTTCATCGCTGGCGCGGAGGCACCGCGTCTCCGCAAGGCAGCCGGCGCCCGCACAAGCGGCACAAATCGAGTTGCCTATCCAAGGAAGAAAATCTTCGGCTCCGGCGACTGGCAGGCCACGCTGCTATGCTTGGCTCACACTCACATGATTCTTTCACGGCATCTGAGGGAGCGGTCATAGCCTGTGCGCCCGCTCCTGATTTCCCTGCTGCTGGCGGCGACCGTCGCTTCGGCGCCACCCGCAGCCATCACTTTTGAAGACGTCACCGCCCGCTCGGGAGTGGAGTTCGTTCTGCGCAACGGTGCGGTAACCGGCGAAAAGCACCAGATCGAAACCATGCTCGGTGGCGTTGCCCTCTTCGACTACGATGGCGACGGGCTACTCGATCTCTTCCTGACAAACGGCGCGTCTCAGCCCGGCTTCGATAAACGCGATCCGCGCTATTGGAATCGCCTCTACCGCAACCGCGGCAAGGGCGTATTCGAAGATGTCACCGCAAGAGCCGGCCTCGCCGGAGAAGGCTACAGCATGGGAGCCGCCGCCGCTGACTACGATAACGACGGCCACACCGACCTCTTCGTCGCCGGGGTGGGGCGGAATACCCTTTACCGCAATCGCGGCGATGGCACCTTCGAAGATGTCACCGCGAGGGCCGGCATTCACAACGAGCCCTGGTCGGTGGCCGCCGGCTGGTTCGATGCCGATGGCGACGGGCGGCTGGACCTGTTCGTGGTCAACTACGTGGCGTGGGACCCCAAGACCGAGCCCGTCTGCCGCGATCCCCGCTCCGGCGCCCTGCTCCACTGCCATCCCGACAATTACACCGGCCTTCCCGACACGCTCTACCACAACAATGGTGACGGCACCTTTACGAACGTTTCCGAAGCCGCCGGCATCCGCCGTCACATCGGCAAGGGCATGGGAGTGGCCTTTGCCGATTACGATGGCGATGGCCGCACGGACGTCCTGGTCACCAATGACACGCGGCCGAATTTCCTGTTCCATAACGAAGGCGGCGGGCGATTTCAAGAGGTCGCGCTCGCCGCCGGAGTTGCCGTCAATGACGACGGCCGCACCCTTTCCTCCATGGGGGTCGATTTCCGCGATGTCGATAACGACGGCCGCCCCGACCTGTTCCTGACGGCCATTGCCCACGAAACCTACCCGCTGTACCGCAACCTGGGCAAGGGCCTCTTCGCCGATTTCACTTACCGTTCGCGCGTGGGCGCTGCCACCATTGGAACGACCGGGTGGAGTTGCAGCGTTTACGATTTCGATAACGACGGCCGCAAGGACCTGTTCGCCGCCAACGGCGATTTGAACGAGAACGTAGACGGCGCCCGCCAGCACAGCATCGTTCTGGCACAGCGGCCCGACGGCACCTTCGACGCCGTGCCTGCCGGACCTGCCGCCCTCAACCGCGGTGCGGCATTCGGCGATTTCGATAACGATGGCCGCATCGACACTGTGATCTCACGCCTTGGCGAGCGGCCCGTGCTGCTACGCAATGCCAGCGGCAACGGCAATCACTGGCTGGCCCTGCATCTAATCGGCCGCCGGAGTAATCGCGACGCCATCGGCGCGCTGGTGCACGTCCGAACCGCGGCCGGACAGCAGTGGAACCAGGTCACCACTTCGGTCGGGTACGCCAGTTCCAGCGATGTCCGCGTCCACTTCGGCCTGGGCGCCGAAACGCGCGCCACCGTGGAAATCCACTGGCCCAGCGGGACCGTTTCGCGGAGCGAAGAGACTCAGGTGGACCGCTATTTGACGGTGCGCGAACCCTGATCCAGCTCCTTGCGCGCCTGTTCGGATTTGCCCAGCCGCTGGTACGCCTTACCCAGCAAAAGGTGTCCGCGCGCGCCCTGCGGATCGAGCGCGGTGGCCCGCTCCAGACGCTCCGCCGCCTGCTTCACGCGGTCCAGCGCCAGCAACACGCAGCCCAGTTCCAATTGCGCGCGGGACGCGTCGGGATGCCGCGCGACGGCTGCCTGCAAAGGACTGAGGGCCGCCTCCGCGCGTCCCTGCCGGTATAGAAAAACGCCGTAGTCGATGGACGGATCTTCATTCGGCGGCGAGTGTTTTTCCAGGCGGATGGCTTCACGGAAAGCCGCCTCGGCTTCGCCGGCTTTTCCGGAAGCCTCCAGCGCCAGCGCCTCGATGCGGTAGATCTGCGGATTCTGCGGATCGTTTTCCCGGGCGGTGCGGAGCACGTTCACCGCCTCTTCGAAGCGGTCCAAGAGGTAAAGCGTCCGGCCGAAATACAGGCAGGCGTCCGGGAGTTTCGCGTCGAGGAGGCAGGCGCGATGGAACGGCTCCACCGCGCCGGCATAATCGCCGCGCGCGGCATGGGAGACGCCCAACGCCTGCCACTTCGCGGCCTCGGTGGAATTGTCCGCCGCCGTCAGAAGCACGGCAGCAAAAAGGGACAGGCCGAAGCCTGTCCCTTGGATCGTACGGCTTGCGGGCACGCCCTACCAGAGTACCTTGAATCCCAACTGGATGGAGCGCGGATTGACCGTAGCGGTGGTACCCAGCGTTCGCGGAATAATCGCGCCGAAGTTCGGATCGGTCGCCGTGTTGTCCACATTCGCCAGCATATAATTCCAGTGATTGAACGCGTTGAACGCTTCCGCCCGGAACTGGGCCCGGATCCGTTCTGTGATGCGCGTGTCTTTAATCACCGAGGCATCCACGGTGTAGGTGCCCTGGACCCGCACATTGGGGCTGCGATAGGAGTTCACCTGCGCGGGCCGGTAGTTCGGCGGCAGTTGCAGCCAGGCATATCCGGACCAATCGGTGGCGCTGCAACCGTTGCTGAGGCTCGCCGGCAGCGGCGCGACGGCGCCCGTGTCGTCTTCGTTCAGGATGCAATTGTTGTTGATCTGAACCTTGGGCGCGCCCCAGTGCACCGTGGACTGTCCGGGATCGTGCAGCGCAACGATGCTGCCCGGCATGTTGGCCGGTTCACCCAAGGGGGAGTCCGTGATGAACGTATTGACTTCCCACCCGCTGACCAGCCTGTTGGCCAGGCCATGCACCCCGTTCAAAAAGTGCTTGCCTTGGCCGAATGGCAAAGCGTACACCACCGTCGCCTTGATGAAGTGCGGCCGGTCGGCAAAGTATAAACCCTGCTGGTATTGAATGGGGTCCTGGTAGTAATCCAGGTATCCATAGCGCTCAATCTGCTTTGAAAGCGTGTAATTCAGCAGAAAATTGAGGCCGTTACTCATGCGGTGGTTGTAATTGATCTGCAGCGAGTTGTACCACACGTGCCCGTCACTCAAACCGTATTCGGTCCCGCCCCCAAACTGCGGGAACTGGTGCTGCAACTGATCCAGGGAAATGGTGGGGTTGGTATAGTCGCCGGTGCCGATGAAAGGCGCCAGACCCTGGAACGGGTTGGGGACAGTCTGGTTGCAATATGCCGCGGGCGAGGCAAATCCTGCGGGCGTCTTGGCGCCATACAATACGCTGCATTGGTCGTGGAGAGGATCCACATTGAACGGAAAGTTCGTTTGCTCGTGAGCCACGCGATTGCCCACGTAAGATACATCCAGCGTGCTGGCCTGGCTCACCTGGTATTGGACGCCGAAGGAGAACTGGTTCGAACGCGGCAGTTTGAAATTGGGATTGAACCAGTTGAAACCCTTGCCGGCGTAGGTCAAGGCACCGAGGCTGGATCCCGGGGGCAGATTGATGCCGGTGGGGAACGGGTTATTCATCACGCCCTGGATGGGGGTGCGGCCGCCGTTATTGCTGTTGATCAGGGGGGTGTTATTGCTGAAGCCCGCGCTTTGCAGCCAATCATTAGTCGGGTTCACCACATACATCCCGTAGCCGCCGCGCACCACCAGTTTATCTCTCAGCCGGTAGGCGAAGCCGATTCGGGGTTGGATGCCGGTATAGTCGATGTTCGCCGGTCGCGACGAATTACCGTTCACTCCCGTAAATTCCATGCTCCCCTTCAAATTGGCCAAATTCGCATACAGCGAAGCGAACTGCGCGGGTATGGGTCCCGAGAGCCCCTTGGCGATGTTCGCCGTTACCATTTGTGCCAGCGGGCTGGAGGCGTTGGGATTGAACGGCGCGTCCAGCCGGTTGTACTTTTCGGTGGGCGGCTCATTCAGGTCGTAACGCAGCCCCAGGTTGACGGTCAGACGATTGTTGACCTTCCAGTCGTCCTGCAGGTAAGGCGCGATATACCATTGGCGATAGAACGGGTAGGCCGCGTAATTGGACTGGCCGCCGCTGGGATAACCCAGCAGGAAGCTGGCGTAGCCGTCGCCGCCGAGGCCGTTCCCGGCGTTGTTGTAAACCTGCTGGGTCCAGGCGGAATTGAAGTCCTCTTCCAGAATGCTGCCCGTGTCCAGCACCAGGTACTGAATCCGGCGAACGTCGATTCCGGCCTTCAGTGTGTGTTTCCCGGCGACCTTGGTGACGCTGCCTTCCAGACCGTAGCTGTTGGTGATGTTGTCGCTGGTGGTGCGGCCCAGAGTCTGATAGCCGCCGACGTTCCACACCCCCATCAGATAGCCGCCAGGCAATTGCGAGATCAGCGATTTCGGCAGGCCCAGCGTACTCAAATCGAAACCGGCATTATCGAAACCGGAACCTTTTTCAATGAAGCGGTTGTTGGACGCGCGCACATCCACCACCGTGGTGGGACTCAGCGTGCCGGTCCAATCCAGCACGTACGCATCGTTGATACGTTGGAACGGCAACTGGCCGTCCTCGCCCAGTCCAACGATTCCGTTGACCGGGCGGTGCTCGGTCCGGTCGTTGGAGCCTTCGCGCATGAAGAACCGGTGCTTGTCGCCGACGGTCCAATCGAACTTGATGGTCATGTTGTAGTACGCATCGTGATCGGTGACCTCGGGAAGGCTCAGGTCGTGCGTGCCATAACGGAAACCAGGGGTCGTGGTATTCGGCAACGGCATCAGCTTGGTGAGGGTCAGAGCCGCCGGGTTAATCCGGTTCGCCGGAATGATGTTACCCGCGAACGGCTGCCGATTCGTCACGATGTTTCCGCTGGCGTCGTAGACCGCGGTAGTGGGATCGTAGATCGTGATGTGGTTCCCGGCGCCATCCACCAGCTTGCTGAAATCGCCGGTGCGCATTTCGGGAGTGGGCCAGCTCACCAGCAGCGGATTGACCGTGGCTTCACGATAGTTCTGGAACGAGCCCATGTAAAACAGCTTGATGTACCCGTCCCGCTTCAGGATCTTGGGTACGATCACCTGCCCGGAGACCAGCCCGCCGTAATCGTCCAGGTAGTGGTCCGGTTTGGGGGCATAAACCGTAGCCCCGTTGTTCTGGAAGTTATTGGCGTCCAACGCCGACCGGCGCATGAAACTCCCATGCGTCGCCGTGGAATGTGCTGCCGCCGCTCTTCAACACCGTGTTCAGAATGCCGCCCATGGTGTGGCCGTACTGCGCATCGTAGGTATTCTGCATCATGGTGAATTCCTGGACCGTGTCCTGAATCGGCACGTAGGCGATGTTGTTCGTGCCCATCTGCGCGTTGTTTGCCGCGCCGTCCAGCAGGAATTCGTTTTTTTCCTGCAACCCCCCGTTGACTACCCAATCGGCGATAGCGCCGTTATCGAACGGGCGCTGCCAGATGGATGCTCCGCGGAAGGTGACACCGGAGGCGGTGAGTCCCAGCATGAAGGGGTTGCGGCCCGAGTTCAATGGCAGTTCCGCAACCTCCCTGGAGTCGATCAGGCCGCTGCGGTTCGCAGTCTGAGTATCCAGCATTGCGGCCTCACCGGAGACCTCTACGGTTTGCGTCACGTCGCCCAATTCGAGCCTGGCGTCGACGCCGGCCGCCTGGCTGATCTGGAGACTGATATTGTCGCGGACGTACTGCTTAAACCCCGGCGCCTGAATGGTCAACCGGTACGTCCCGGGCTGCAGCAGTGGAATCGTATAGCTGCCGGAACTGTCGGTCAAACCGCTACTGGTTTCCTTGGTTGCGAGGTTTGTAACCTGGACTTTCGCCTGAGGAACGCTGGCACGCGTGGAATCCGTGACATGGCCCGAAATACTGGCTCGGAATTCCTGCGCAAATGTGAAAGTACCAAGCAACAGAAGAAAAATCCCTGAACAGACAACGTTGGCTTTCAAGTGAATCTCCTTGCGAGACACTTCCGGCGGGATTGAAACGTTCCCCTTTTTTGCAGACACCCATTCTGAACGTAACGATACACTCCCCCCGAGTGCTCACCCATAGCTCGTTAAACGTTTAAAAGACCTAGTTAAATCTGATATCACCGAAGGTAATCGCGGTCAATACTGTGGTTCCGTGACTCTGTGCTTTTGCGTGGAATTCCCGTCGTCACTTTCGTTAACGCGCTGGGGAGGTTGTGCCGGTCTTTTTACCCGATTCGCCGATATATTGAAGCGATATCATGCCGGCGCGCGCCTGCTCCCGCGAGGCCACAATGCGGATTTGAAACTGCCCGGCAATGCGGTTCCATTGCAGTGTACGGACCGTCGCCCGGCCGCGGCCGTCGGTCATTTCCACTTCGGTGCGCAAGCCGCCCGGGAAGACGCCGCCGGGACCGTCATCCGGAAGATGAAAGCTGACCGAGGCATGTTCCACCGGCCGCCCGGTTTCGTCCCGGACCTCAACGGTCAACGGCTTCATGCTGCGTGACCCGGGAGCGTGAACCGCCCCTTCGCCATCCACAACCTGAACCTGAAGACAGGGCGGCTGCGCAGCCGCCCTAAGGACGAAAACTACTGCGAAGAGGAGGATCTTCACGTGGAGATAGTGGGACGAGGGGGAACGAGTTCTCAAAAAAAAGGCAGGCCGAAGCCTTATTCGGAATTCGGCTCGTCGGGACCCCGTTGTTGCGCCTCTCGAAGCAATACTTCAACGCGATCCGTGGTCCACGTCGCGACCCCTGCTCCGAAAAAATCCGTGGCCAGCACAGACCAATCCTCTTCATTACGTTTCTGCAAGCGTTGCCGCGCTGCATTTTCAAATGGCCGTAGATCTCGCCATCGATACAGCCGATCAGAACCGCCAGTTCAGCGAGCACGGCGACAGCGAGTCAATACCCCTCTTCAGCAGAATTCCGGGAAGGTGCTCCCCGGCCTCGGCGAAAGCCGTATCAGGCGCGAAGAATCGGACTCTCGCGGAATGCGTTTGAAGAATCTCTCGGACAGGCTTGCCCAGAACTGCGCGAATCAGTATGTTCGCGTCGAGAATCACCACTTCAGGTGCGAACCTTCCGGCGGCTACGGCGTGCTTCCTTGAAATCGTTCACCAGTTCGTCTTCAGTGGCTCCGCTGGCTGCGAGAAGCGCGTCGAGTTGTGCCGCGGCCGTCCGTAGTGCCGCTAGATGCGCGGCATCCTTGCTTGGGCGGGCAGGGATGTAATACCCCACGGTTTCTCCATGTCGAGTGATGGCGACGGGTCCGGATGCTTCCAGAAACGTTGCCAGCCTCTCCCGAAATTCACGAATCCCGACTTTCTGTGTCTGCATGGTCGACGCCTAATTGCGTACACAGGATAACACACCGGGAAGGGAGT
>CAVVLD010000007.1:0-40917 GCA_963748795.1 uncultured Solibacteraceae bacterium | reverse complement strand
GGAAGACGAAGAGAGGCGGCAATTGGTCACCGTCACGTTTTCCACCGGCAGCGCGGGCCCCCAGACGTCGGCCGAGTAGAAGACCAGCGCATCGTCGCCGGTTTCCACGGTGGAGTTGGCGATGCGGACATCCTGGCAGCCGTCGGGGTCGATGCCATCGGCCCACACGCCCTCCTTCTGGCTGGAGTAGATGTACACGCCATCGATGAGCAGGCGCTTGCAGGCATACGGGTTGATGGTCCAACTGCGCGACCGCAGGAATTTCAATCCGGTGATGCGCACATCGGTGCAGCGCAACAGCAGCACCATGCGCGGATAAATCTTCTCGTCCGGGAAGCCATGCGGGAACGGGCGCATCAGCGGTTTGCCGGTGGCTTCCATGGCGCGCTGGTTGGGGAGGATGTAGAAATCGGTAATGCTGTTGAGGCGCCATTCATAGGTGGATTGCCCGTCCAGCGTGCCGCGCCCTTCGAGGGCGATATCATGCAGGTCTTCGCCGGAGACGAGCGCGGATTTCGGCGCCGGGTCGAACTGCCCGCCGTCCAGGGAAGCAAACAGGGTCGCCCCGGCTTCCAGGTAGAGCCGCACTCCCGAACGCAAGTGGAGTTGGCCGGTGGTGTACTCGCCCGGGCCGACGTAAACGGTTCCCCCTCCGGCTTTGCCGCACGCGTCGATGGCCTGTTGCAGGGCAGGCCTGGCGTTGTCCGATTTTTTCCCCGTGGCGCCGTAGTCTTTCACGTTGAAGACGGGGAGCGCGCACGACAAGCTCGTAAAGAGGGTAAAGAGGAGCGCGAAGCGGCGTGGCATCGCTAGAGAGCGTATCACCGGTGGCTTCGGCGCGCCACTACGATCACCCCCCGGGATTCGGCGACTGCGCCGGGTGGTCTTCCCCGGCAAAGCGGAAAGCCTCTGCCTTGCGGAACGTTTCTCGCCTGGCCGCTTTTCGCCGGGCAGGCGCGCGCCCGGGTCGCCCGCCTGCGCCGCCGCATTCTCGATTTCCGAATTGACCTCGGCGCCGATCAGAATCGCGGCTCCGGTAATGTAGAACCAGAGCATCAGAATGATCACCGCGCCCAGGGATCCGTAAGTCGCGTTGTAAGTGTTAAAGAAACGGAGATAGAACTGAAATCCGAGTGACATCAGGATCCAGAGCGTCACGGCAATCAGGGCGCCGGGAGTCATCCATTGCCACTCCCACTGTTTCAGGTCGGGGGCGAAGCGGTAGAGAAGGTTGATCGCGAAGAGGACGGCGAGCACCGCAAACGGCCACCGGACCAGGTTCCACGCCAGTGTAAAAGAGTGCTGATAACCCGACCAGGATTCCAGAAGGGAGCCGATCTTATCGCCGAGGAGAACCAGAATCAGCGCGCCTACGGTGAACACGGCGAATGCCACGGTGAGCCCGATGGCCAGCAGTTTCACCTTCCACCAGGGGCGTCCGTCCTTGATCTCGTAGGCCGCGTTCAATCCGTCGCAAACGGCCGACATGCCGTTCGACGCCGCCCACAGCGTCGCCAGAATGCCGATGGACAGCTTGCCCCCGCCGGCGCCGAGCGTGATCTGATTCAAAGTATCCACAACCAGGTGAAAGGCCGTACCGGGGAGCACACGGTGGAAATAGTCCAGCAGGCTGGCGCGCATTTCCGGACCCTGGGCGAAATAGCCGAACAAGTCGGTGAGGAGAAGCAGCAGGGGGAACAAAGCCAGCAGAAAGTAGAACGATAGTTGCGCGGCGTAACCGAATACGTCGTCAGCCTGGATCTCGCGCCAGACGCGGCCGGCCAGTTCCTTGCCACTCAGGCCACCCAGGCGCCAGAACCCGATCATACGACCATTCTCACGCTCCGGCCGGCGGCGAAGCGTGCGCCAACAAACAGAAGCCGGTCAGATCTGGTATATTCCAGGCACAAAAGTCTGGTCCGATAGCGGCGGGCGCACGTAGCTGCTCTTTTCCAGCTTCGGCAGTTTGATCGGCTCCGGTGTCAGGTCCTCGTAAGGAATCATCGAAAGCAGGTGCCGCATGCAATTCAGGCGCGCGCATTTCTTATTGTCCGCGTTCACCACGTACCAGGGAGCCTGTTTGATATCGGTGTACGAGAACATCTCGTCTTTGGCGCGCGAATAGTCCACCCAGCGGCGGCGCGATTCCAGGTCCATCGGGCTGAGCTTCCAGCGCTTGGTGGGGTTCTTGATGCGCGCCTGAAACCGCCGCTCCTGCTCCTCGTCGCTCACCGAAAACCAATACTTGATCAGAACGATTCCCGAACGCACCAGCATCCGCTCGAACTCCGGGCAGGAATGCATGAACTCCAGATAGTTCCGGTTCCGTGCAGAATCCCATCACGCGCTCGACGCCGGCGCGGTTGTACCAGCTTCTGTCGAACAAGACCATCTCGCCGGCGGAGGGCAGGTGCGCGACGTACCGCTGGAAATACCACTGCGTTTTCTCCTTCTCGGTGGGCGTGGGGAGCGCCACCACGCGGCACACGCGGGGATTCAGGCATTCCGAAATGCGCTTGATGACGCCGCCCTTACCGGCGGCATCCCGCCCCTCGAACAGGCATACCACCTTCAAGCCGCGCGACCGCACCCATTCCTGCAACTTCACCAGTTCCACCTGCAGCCGCCGCAGTTCTTTTTCGTAAGCGCCTTTCCCGCTGAGCAGGCAAACTTTCTGTTTGCCGGCATTTCCCGGTGCTTCGCGAAGCGCCAGCACAGTCGCTTTTTTCGCGTGCGGCACGGGACTTGGTGCGCCATTCTTTGCCATGTCAGCCTCCTCAGACGTAAAGTAATCCATCTGATCATACCTGAATATCAGATATATACATCGCTGTCACTCCTCTTATCGGCAGTTCCGGCACCGCGCAAGTGGATGTATACTGAACAAAACCAGGGGGCCATCTGAAAACTCTATCCATTAAGGAGTTGTGTCCGATGAGACTGCTTCATGGCGTGATCTTCTGTTTTTGTCTGGCAAGCGCGGGGCTTGCCCAAACGCAAGCGATCAATGGCAGCATTCGCGGCCATGTGACCGATCCCGGCGGCTCGTCCGTGCCGCAAGCCAAAGTAGACGTGTCTGAACTCCGCTACAGGATTTACCCGATCGATCGAGACCGGCGCGGACGGATATTTCGTGATTCCGAATTTGCCGCTTGGTTCGTACTCGTTCACGGTGCAGAAGCCCGGGTTCGAAACCCAGCGCCGCGCCGGAGTCGTGCTGGACGCGGGCACGGAAGCCGTACTCGACGTACAACTCAAGATCGGCGATGTTTCCACCACGGTGGAGGTGACCGGAGGGGCGCCGGTGCTGGAACCCTCGCGGGTCTCCACAGGGCGGACCATCGACTGAGACCGAAATCGATAACCTGCCGCTGACGTCCCGGAACCCGTACAACTTCATCATCTTCCAGCCGGGCTTGAGCGGCCATCCGAATCCGGAATTGGGCATCCCGCGGACGCTCAATACCAACGGGTTGCTGGACCGCATCAATTACCAGATGGACGGCATGGTGGATACCGAGACCGACCGCTACGGCCTGCGCCTGTTCGCCATATCCGATATTTATGTGCGCGAGGTCCAGACCGTCTCCAACAGCTTCGCGCCGGAGTTCGGCGGTACCGCCGGAGACATTTTCAACGTAATTACCAACTCGGGCTCCAACCAGTTTCACGGCGAATTCTCTTTCATCGGCCGCCCGCCGGACTGGTCCGCGCGCACGATTCTGCTGGCCTCCAACAAGCCGAATACGAATATCGACCTGCACGACTACGCGTTGAACTCCGGCGGTCCCATCAAGAAGGACAAGCTATTCATCTTCGGCGCCTACGAGCACCTGCTGCGTGGAACGCCGATGCCGGTCACGATCGATCCGGCAGCCGCGGCGCAGATCGGAATTCCGGCGTCCCAACTGGCCACCGCGCCCACCGTGCAGCACGTCCAGTTTCTGGACCTGCGCGTGGACTGGCAGATCAGCGAGAAGCACCAGGTCTTCTTTCGCTACGATTATTTCCGCAACGAATATCCGTTCAACACCGCCAACGGCGGCTTGAACGCGTTGAGCGTGGGCGTGGACTTTCACGATCGCGCGCACATCGGCGGCTTTCAACTGATATCCAGTTTCTCCCCCACGGCGATCAACGAACTGCGCGCTTCCGAGCCGTATCGCAACGAGCACCATGTAGCCGACCCGATCACCGGCACCGGTCCCGAGATCACCATCACCGGGATCGCGAACTTCGGCGGCACCAACGCGGCCGGCGACCGGTACGGCGAGAAAATTCCCAGCTTCAGCGACAATTTCACGAAGGTCCAGGGCGCCCACACCATCAAGGCGGGCTTCGCCTTTCAGATGAACAACGACAACCAGATCGGCGACACCTTCAGCCAGTACACGTTCCCGAGCATCGCCAGCTACCTGGCCGCCAAGAACGGAACAAATCCGTACGGGTATTCCACCTTTCAGACCGTGCTGGGCACGCCCGGAGCGTCGTACAAATCGTACTTCTACGATTTCTACGTGCAGGATACCTGGCAGTTGCGGCCCAACCTGACCATGATCTACGGCGTGCGCTGGGACCGGTTCCAGGCGCCGGCGGGCGAGGCCAACGCGCCGTTCGCCTGGACGCAGCACTTCACGACTCCGAATCGCGATTGGGCGCCCCGCCTGGGCCTCGCGTGGCAGTTCACGCCCAGGACCGTGCTGCGCGCCAGTTCCGGCCTGTTCTACGAAGCGCCTCCCACCAACCTCTGGTACAACTCGTTCATCAACGACGGCTCCACCCGCGCCTTCACCGATACGTTCACGCCCGGCACGCCCAACGCGCCGGCGTTTCCCAACGTGTTCAATTTCCTGCCGGGCGCGACGCTTCCCGCCATCCCCAGCATTTTCGCCGTGACGCCCGGATTTCAAGAATGCCTACACCATCAACAGCAGCATTCAGATCGAGCGGCAGCTCACGCAGAACGACAAAGTCATCCTCGGCTACGTCAACACCGGCGCGCGCGACCTGGGCTACGAGCGCAACATGAATCTGATCAATCCGACCGGCTCGCTGGCGGATGGCCGGCCCATTTTCTCCACGGCGATCAACGCCAGCACGCGCCTGTATCCGCAATTCAACGGCATCACGCTTGCAGGACGTGGGCGCGATTTCCAATTACAACGCCATGGTGTTGAGCTACACGCACCGCTCGGCGAAGGGCTACGAGGTGAGCGCCAACTATACCTGGTCGCACTCCATCAGCGACGCGCCGGATGCCAACAGCTTCGAGCAAAGCCTGGTGATTGAAAACCCGTTACAGCCGCGCCTGGGACCGCGGCAACTCAATCGTCAACCGGCCGCAGGCCTTTAACATGAGCGCCGTATTCGCTCCCACGTTCAACCCCTCCAACAGCGTCGCCAAGCGACTGGCCAACGACAATCAGTTGACCGTGCTGGCCAATCTCGCGGTCGGCGACGCACAGAACGAGACTGCCAACCTGAATCTGAATCTGCGATCCGGTGGGAGCGGCGGCGCAGCGCCCGGCGTTCGTGGGCCGCGATACGCTGCGCACCGGCGGCATCTACCAGGTGGATATGCGCTACACGCGCATCCTGGTCCACATTCACGATCGCATTCTGCCCCAGCTTCTGGTGGAAGCCAACAACCTGTTCAACACCAAGAACGTCACCACGCTCAACACCAAGGCGACGGTGAATTCGTTCGGGCATTATCACCGCGCGCCATCGCTCGCGCCCACCTCAACGGTGCTGGAAGGGCGCCTGGTGCAATTGGGAATCAAGGTGACCTGGTAATCGAGCCGTTACTTCCACTGGGGATTCTTGCCCAGGCTCACCAGGTTTGCCAGCAAGCGGTACGCCCCGGGAACCCCGGAGGGCAACTGGCGGTACAGCGCCAGCGCGTCGTAAACGTAGAAACCCTTGCCGTAACGCGCCATCAGCAGACCGCCCTTTTGCGGGTCCTGGTCCGGATCATGCGTTTCGACGAGCGGTGTGTAATGGGGATCCCAGCTTCGCAGAAATCCATGACCGCGCTCCTCGACCCAGTTATTGAAATCGGCCGCGGTGATCTGGTTCGGCCAGGCGAACGCCGGGCTCGACGGCTCCAGCAGCGTGACCGGCGCGGTCTCGTCCACTACCTTTTGCGGGTTCAATCCCAGCACGAATGGATACGGTCCGTAGTTGTGATCGAAATCCTGCAGGTTGTACTGCACAATCAGGGTGCCGCCGTTTTTCACGTATTCCAACAGCCGCCCGTTGGCGGCCTTCAAATCCGTGCGCACGGCGTAGGCGCGGACGCCCAGGACGATGGCATCGTACACGCTCAAATCCGCGTGCGTCAGGTCGCTGGTATCGAGGATTCGCACGTCTTGCCCGAGGTTTTCGAGAGCCGTTGGAACGTCGTCGCCGGTGCCCGGCAGGAATCCGATTTTCAATCCGGGCGCGGTCTTCACGTCGACACCGACGGCCTTGTAGGTGGCCGGGCGATAGTACGGGTACGGGCGCAGTCCCGGATATCCGGTGAGATGGTAGCCCTCGGAATATTCGCGCCCTTTGTATTCGGCCAGAGCCGTGATGGTGTAATCGGCGGGCCTCACGATATCCGGCGCCACCGCAAACGTGATGGTTTGATCCTCGCCGTCGCGCGCCAGGGAAAACGCCGCTTCCCCCGGCGTTGCACGCCATCCGCCGGGCAGCTTCAATCGAAGCGTTCCGCCGGCGGGACCTTTCACGTTGCTGTGAACGGTGGCGGTGAACGCGAATGTCTTCGACCCGACTGGCACCGCGCCGGCCGCGGGCGAAACCCAAACGGAAATCGCCGGCCCCATCAGCAGCGGGTTCTCCAGCGTGCCGAAACCGGGCACCCGCTCACTGGTCTGCACTACTTGCGCAACTTCGAAAGGCACGCCGCGATACAGCAGACGCGCGCGCACCGCCAGCGGATACGGGGCCATCGGCAGATTCCGATAGCGCTGGTCGGTCAGATCGTAATAAGGCTGCTCGTCGTTGGGCCGCGTGAAATACGGCCGGGTGAGGGAGGCATCCGGCGGCGCGGTCACGGAGAATCGCCATTGCGCTTCCTTGCCTCCGGCAACTTCGTCGATGGCGGTTCCGGCGGGATGGATGTCCCACTGTTTTCCATCGGACGGCTCGACGCCGATTCCGGCCACGCCAACCGTCTCCGGACTCGGATTGAAGACGCGGGCTTCGACGGCAAAGGACTGTCCGGGAATCGCGATGGTGAAAGTGGGTGCGCCTCCGCGGCCGCGCGCGGCGGCTGCCATTGCCGCGTCGGTGGCTGAAAGCGCCGGCGCGCCGCGTCCTCCGCCCGGCGTCTCGGCGGCTACCGTGGTCTGAAATGAGATTTCGAGCGCAGCGGCGAGGGCCTTCTCGAACTGCTGTTCCTTGACGCCCAATTCGAAGAGCACATCGTCTTTCCCCGGTTCGGCCAGGGAACTGGACTGCACTTGCGCGACCGTCGCACGGGTCTGTTTCAGGCCCTCCGCTAAAAGGGGTGCGATGGCCGCCGGGCGGGCAACCTGGTACTGCCGCAGGGCTTCGCCGGCGGACTTCGCGATACCGGCGAGTCCGTCTTTCAGGAATTTGGTGTCGCCCGTTGCCAGCGCCGCGATTCCGCCGAGGGAAACGTCAATGCCATCGAAGAACGAGGCTTCCTTCTGTGCGGCCGAGCACCCGGGACCCGTAGCGATGATACGCACTGTTGAATGGCGCCGCCTGCGGGATGGCGCCGCCGCCGTTCTGTGTCTTCTGCAATCCCAGCCCCTCGCGCGCAATCTGCAAAAAGGTCAGGCCGGACGCCGGCGCAACCAGGCCTTCCGGAATTTCCACCGTGGTCTGGGGACCCTCGTTGGACACGCGCTGGGTGACGTAATCGAAAAACCGTACGGGCACGAATTTATCGATGGCGTAATCGTACATGCCTTGCGAGCTGACCTGGAAGAAGGGCACGTGCGCGTAAACCTTGAGCGGCGACCATGGCCGCAATCCTTCGCGGATCTGCTCGGGAAATTTCGTGGGATCGCCGGCCGCGTTGAAAACTTCCTGGGAGAGCTCTCCCGCAACCTGGTGATTGCCGTGTCCATCGGTGGCCGCGCCCACGAACACCGACAGCACCACCAGCGGGCGGGTCATGCGCACCACGCGCACGGCATCGGAAAGCACGCGGTCGTGGCCCCATTTTTCGAGCGCCTCTTCGCGCGTCTTGGAGAATCCGTAATCCACCGCGCGCGAGAAATACTGGTCCACGCCCATGTAGCGGTCCGCCAGCAGCAGTTCCTGCGTGCGAGCCAGGCCGAGCGCATCGTACAGATCCTGCGACATGACGTTCTGGCCGCCTTCGCCGCGCGTCAGCGTCATTAGCGCCGCCCGCGCGCCCTGTCCGCGTACTTCGTATGCCAGCATGCCGCCGTCTTCATCGTCGGGATGCGCCGTGAACATCAGCAGGCTGGCGCGGGTTTGCAGGGCGTGCAGCCAGCGGGAAAGGCCCGGGGCGCCGCGATTGGGCGCAACGGGGAAAGCATTGGTGTCAGGTTTGGAAACAGGCTGCTGGGCACGGCTCAATCCGGCATACGTGCCGGCTACAAGCAGCGAGAAAACAGTGATTGCCGCAATCCGAAGTCGTTTGGTCATATCGGTACCGGTCAGAAACTAGAGTGCCGCGCTACTCCCGGCGAGCCTCGCTTCGGCAACCTGGAGCGCTTCGGAGGCTTGGCCGAGCCATGCACCGTCCGCCTCCAGGCGAATCCGGGAAGCCTGTGTGGCGCGCGCTGTTTCTTCAGGCGCGGGCCCGCCCCACGTCCGGCGTACGTTGACGAAATGACGCGGGCTGAGGATCTCTGCCAGCTCCTCTTCGGAGTACCGGATTGCGGCCCCCGTGAGGCCGCGCGAGACTTCCGCCAGCAGTTCCGCCGGCGGCCGGCCGGCATCCGCGGCCTGCGCCGCCATCAATCTGCCCGCGATCGCGTGCGCCGTTTGAAAGGCAGGCCGTGATCGCGCACCAGCGTGTCGGCCAGCTCGGTCAGCGTCGTCCAGCCGTCGCCGGCGCGCGCCTCGAGCCGCGCGCGCGTCGAACTCCGCCGTGCGCATCGCCGCGGCCACCAGCGTCACCGCGCGCGTCGCGTCGCGGAACATCGACGAACACGAGCGGCTGCAGGTCGTCCTCGGTGTCGACGATGTCGCCGAACGGCGTGTTGTGGACGCGTCGGTGACGATCGCCTGCGCCTGGCCGAGCGCCTTGCTGCCGATCGCGCGCGCGTGCTCGAGCGCCACCGGATTGCGCTTCTGCGGCATGATGCTGCTGCCCTGCACGAAGCCGTCGCCGAGCCGCAGGTAGCCGAACTCCGCCGTGCACCACAGCAGCAGATCCTGGACGAAGCGGCCGAGGCCGGCCAGCAGCACCGCCGTCGCCGACACGCTCTCGAGCAGGTAGTCGACCGTCGCGATGCTGCCGTAGGTGTTGCCGGTCGGCCCGTCGAAGCCGAGCAGGTCGCGCGGTGAGCTGGCGATCGATCGGGAAGCCGGTGCCGGTGATCGCGCACGCGCCGAGCGGATTCCGGTTGGTCCGCTCGTACGCGCCCGTCAGGCGCGGCGCGTCGCGCTCGAGCTGCTCGATGACGGCCAGCAGGTAGTGCGCGACCGTCGTCGGCTGCGCGCGCTGCGTGTGCGTGTGGGCGGCGAAGATCGTGTCGCGGTGGCGGTCGGCGAGGTCGAGCAGCGACGCGCGCGCAGGTCGAGGCGTCGCCGGCAGCAGGCCGAGAATGAACTCGCGCTGCCGCATCCGGTACATCGTCATGTCGATGTCGTTGCGGCTGCGCGCGGTGTGCAGCCGGCCGGCGACGTCCTCGCCGCACGCCGTCGACGATCAGGCGCTCGACGTAGAAGAAGAGATCCTCGCAGGTGCCGTCGTAAGGAGCCTGCCGGACCGCGTCCTGCGAGACCGCGTCGAGCGCCTCGCGCATCGCGTGCGCGTCCTCCGGCGAGACGATGCCCTGCGCCGCCAGCATCACCAGGTGCGCGTAGTGGATCGCCATCAGCGGCGAGAGGAACAGCGCCTTGGCGTCCTCGAAGTTCTCGTTGAGGACGTAGGTGACGTACTCGGGAGCGAATGCGGTCATTGATTTCAGTTTACTCCCCCCAAAAAACGCATCGCCAAATCCCGATAGAATCTGGGCATGTCCATGTCTCGCCGATATATGTTGGGACTCCTGGCTGCCTGTCCTCTTGGCCCGGTGTATGCATCCGGCCGGCCGGTACGGCTCGGGGGCCCCGTGTTTCTGAAATCCGACGATCCGGAGCAACTGGCTCGCGAGCACCGGCGTCTGGGCTACAGCGCGGCATACTGCCCGCCGGCATCGGTCACGGACACCGGCCGCATTCGGGAAATCCGCAACAGTTTCGCAGCCGGGAACGTGATCATCGCCGAGGTGGGCGCGTGGAAGAACATGCTCGACCCGGACGCTGCGACGCGAAAGAGCAACCTGGATTACGTGATTGAACGCATGGCGCTCGCCGACGCGGTAGGCGCTCGATGCTGCGTCGATATCGCCGGTTCGTATAATCCGAAATACTGGTATGGCATGAATCCCAAAAACCTTTCGCGGGAGTTCTTCGATGCCACAGTTCAGAATTGCCGCCGGGTGATCGACGCGGTCAAGCCGGCGCACACCCGCTTTACAATCGAGATGATGCCCTGGTCGCTGCCCGACGGGCCGGATTCTTATCTCGAACTGATTCAGGCTGTGGACCGGCGCGCTTTCGGCGTGCACCTCGACGTCTGCAATGCGATCAACAGCCCCGCCCGCTTCTACAACAATAAGGCCGTGATCGAAGAGTGCTTCCGGAAGCTGGGACAGTGGGTCGTATCCTGCCATGCCAAAGATCTGGCGTGGGTGCCCGAATACAACGTGCACTTCGCGGAAGTGATTCCCGGTCACGGTGAAATCGATTACGCGGCGTATCTGAGGGAGCTCTCGAAATTGCCGGTTGACGCTCCGCTCATGCTGGAGCATCTGAAGACCCCGGAGGAGTACGACGAGGGGCGTGCCTACATCCGGCGCATTGCGATGCAGGAAGGGATCGGTCTCGTATGAAAAAGAATTTGGTTGTAACTTCAGTGGCCGCTTGCGCAGGACTTCTGGCGGCGGATTTTCCGAGCGCGGAAATCACCAATGGGCAGATTCGGGCGAAGATCTATTTGCCGAATGTGCAGACCGGATACTACCGCGGGACGCGGTTCGACTGGTCGGGGGTGGTTTACAGCCTGCAATACAAGGGACACAACTTCTATGGGCCGTGGGTCCAGAGAATGGACCCGAAGGTTCGCGACTTTGTGTACGATGGCCCGGACATCGTTGGCGGCCCTTGTAGCTCCATCACCGGTCCGGTTGACGAGTTCGGACAAGTGGGATGGGAAGCGGCGAAACCGGGCGGCGGATTCGTGAAAATCGGCGTGGGCCTGTTGAGGAAAGGCGACGAAGACAAGTACGACAATTACCGGTTGTACGAGATTGCCGATCCGGGGAAGCGGACGATCGTGAGCCATCGCGATTCCATCACTTTCACCCAGGAACTTGCCGACCCGGCTTCCGGCTATGGCTATCTCTACCGAAAGGTGCTTCGCCTGGTGAAGGGCAAGCCGGAGATGATTCTGGAACATAGTTTGAAAAACACAGGAACCCTACCGATCCGGACCACGGTTTACAACCATAATTTTCTGGTGCTGGATAACGAGCCGCCCGGCGCACCCCTGGTGATCACGGTCCCATTCCAGATCCAGACCGGACACCCGCCCAACAAGGAACTGGCCGAGATTCGCGGGAACCAGGTCGTCTACCTGAAGACGCTGGAGGGCCGGGACGTAGTGACCGCACCCCTGCAAGGGTTCAGTGACCATCCTGAGGATAACCAGATCCGGATCGAGAACAGCAAGGTGGGCGTGGGCATGAAAATCGCTTCGGACCGGCCGCTTGCTCGCGAAAACCTGTGGTCGATCCGCAGCGTAGTTGCCATGGAACCCTTTGTCGCGATTGCGATCGAGCCCGGGGCGGAATTCCGGTGGAACTCGACGTACAGCTACTACACTCTGCCGGCCGGCTCGCAGTGATTGTTCGTTGCTTTCATTCCGCGTCCAGAGCTATGATCAAGGACCGCGACCCGGTTACGCCGGGTTGACCCGGGCGGCCCCGAGGGAGGCCTGTCTTGCCAAGAATTGCCGTTGGATACGACAATTGGGACCTGTGTGAAGACGCTGCCTGTAGGGACCGTGAGCGCGCCCCCGAACACATCGTCGTCTGGTTGTTGAACTCGCTTCAATACGGCTGGCGCGGCTCCAGCGTGGCCTACTTTCTCCGCGGGCTCGCGTATGGCTACCAGCCGGGCTCGACGTGCCGGCTTGACGATCATCAGGTAATTGAGGAAGTTCGCCGTGCCCTGGCCTCCGGGCAAATCCACATCTGCCGCGAACAGAGTCTTCGAAAATCCGCAGGTGGGAGTGCCGCGCCACCGCCGGCCAAGACCCAGGACGAACCCCCGGCGATCAAGCCCAAAAAGCTCACCAAGACGTGGGTGGAATTCAAGGTCATTGACATGGAAGGAAATCCGGCGGTGGGGTGCAAATACCTGGTCGTGCTCCCGGACGGCACGCGGCAGGATGGCACACTGGGGAAGACCGGCATCGTGCGTTTTGAAAATATAGACCCCGAAAACAGCGTATTCACTCTGCCCACTCTCGATCGGGACGCGTGGGAGAGGATATGATAGCCGGACGGACGTTTCACGCCGGGGACGTATGAAGGCAAAGCGTCAGGCTGCGCGGCGTAAGCCGCAGCCTCAACCAACTGCCGCACCGATCGTCGAACTGCCCCTTATTAGCTGCGTGTTAACTACCGCCGACCGCCCGGAGTTTCTGGCCCAATCGGTCCGGCTCTTTCAAGCACAGGATTATCCCGCTCGGGAGCTGATCATAATCGACGATGGCGCGGCCGTGGCCGGCAGTTTTGCGGACGATACGCGCATCCGCTATCTGCGCCTTCCCGCCGGCATGGACGCAGCCCGCAGGCTCCGGTACGGATGCGAGCAGGCCCGCGGCTCCCTCATCGCTCTCTGGGATGACGATAGTTGGTTCGCCAAGGGCCGCCTCACATATCAGGCCGCGCCGCTGCTCACCGGCGACACCGACATCACCGGCTTGACCCCCGGCCTCCTTCTCGAGCTGCCGCGCTGGCTTTTCTGGGCCTGTCCTGAAGATGCGCGCAGGGTCCAGTTCCCGCGCGGGATAAGCCCGGGGACGCTGCTTTTCCGCCGTGAACTGCTGGAGCGGCTGACACCGGCATCCGAGAAAGAGCAATCCCTCTTGGAGCAAGCCTTGGCGACGGACGCAAGGCTTGCCTTGTTGCCCAATGAGGGGCTGTACCTGACCATCTGCCGCGAGACTCGTCCGGCCGCGTTCGCCGGCTGGTCCCGCGCGTCCGAACTGCCGCTGCCCGAGAGCGACCGGGCCTTTTACATGCAGTTCTCACTGCTGCGCCGCTGGCAGCCGGGTGAATCCAAATACCCTGCCCGACGCCGCAAGGGAACCCGTCCGCTGGCAAGCTGTATCATGCCGACGGCCGGCAGGCGGAGCTTCGTGCCCCACGCCATCCGCCGCTTCCTGGCGCAGGACTATCCCGATTGCGAACTGATCGTGGTGGATGACGGCGCCGATCCGGTGGACGACCTCATGCCGGATAACCCGGCCATCCGCTATTTTCGTCTTTCCGGCAAGAATAGCGTCGGCGCCAAGCGCAACATCGCCTGCGGGTACGCTCGCGGCGAAATCATCCTGCACTGGGACGATGACGATTGGAGCGCGCCTTGGCGAGTCTCCTACCAGGTGGAGCAACTCGTCAACTGCAAGGCCGATGTCTGCGGCCTCGACCGCGTGATCTTTGCCGGCCCGGGACCGGACCGGTCATACGTCTACACCTATCCGAATGAAGACCGACCCTGGGTTTATGGCGGCACGCTCTGTTATCGAAAGGAGCTGTGGACGCGGAACGGTTTCCCCGATAACAGCATCGGCGAAGACAACGATTTTCTCTGGAACGGCGTGGAGAAGAAGATCGTGCCGCTGCCCAATCCGGCGTTTTACGTGGGTATCATCCACGGCGGCAATACCAGCCCCAAATCCACCTGGGATGCGCGCTGGTCGCTCCAGCCGGCCGCGCAAGTGATGGAGTTGCTCGACAAGGATTGGGAGGACTATTCCGCGCTGCTTTCCGGCACCGGGTCGAAAGTCAAGACCGTGCAGCCCGGACTCTCGTTGCGTAAGCCGGCGGCGCTAGTGGCGCTGGGCGCCGGCATCGGCGATATCCTGCGGGCCACTCCGCTGATCCGCGTGATGCACGGGCTGGGCTATGACGTGGACGTCTTCGTCGAGACCGATTATCCCGAAGTGGTGTCGCTCATCGACGGTGCTCCGCCGGTCCGCCGGCTTTTCTACCGAAGCAGCCGTTGGCCCGGCCACCGGGGCGACCGGACTGAGCGTCTGCACGGCCTCGCCGAGACGGTGTACGACGTGGCGTTGTTTCCACCGTGGCTGCCTCCGGACCAGGTGCCGGTGCAGGCGCAGCGCCGGTTGAATATTCACGAATCCGAATGGTGGTCGCAAGGCGTCAGCCACGCCATCGACAAGCTGGCGCGGGATGCCGGATGGTCGGGTGCTATGCCGGCTCCCGTGGTGGCGCTCGGCGAGTCGTACTTCGATATCTCGCCGGATACGGTCGCGCTCCATCCCGGCTGCAAGCCCGACTGGCCCTGGAAAAAGTGGCACGGCTTCGACGAGCTGGCCGGCCAGCTTCCCGAAGTTGCCGTCATCGGTATGCCGGAAGATCTGGAGAACCACCGCACGTATTTTGGGCGGCCGTTTGCCTGGCCTCCGCACGTGCGTAATTTCGTGGGACGCCTGAACCTGCGGGAGACAGCGTCGCTGTTGTCGCAGTGCCGCGCGCTGGTCTCCAACGATTCCGGAATGATGCACCTTGGCGCCGCCGTGGGCATCCCGACGTTCGGGATCTTCGGCATCACCAGCCCGCGCCCGCGAGACGTTGCCCCTTCCGAATCTCTTCCCTATTTCGAAGCAGTTGCCCTGCGAATCGTACTGCCGCACGCTGCCCGCGCGTACCGATTGCGAGCATCACCTGCGATGTCTCAAGACCCTGACGCCACAGGAGGTGGTCGCGCGCGTCGATTCTCTTGCGCCGCGCGCGGCGTAACGGGCACGCGTCCGTAGCAGCCGTGAGCGCCTCGCCCGGCACCCCGTTTCCAGCAGCCTGGTATGACTCTTCGTACTTCGAGAGCGGCGGTAAGGGCGGCTGGACCGACGGCTACCACTGGCACATTCTGCGCGATGATTTTCGCGAAGCGGCGGCCTTCCTCGAGAGCAGTTTTCCGGAGGCACAGTCGGTCCTGGATGCCGGATGCGGCAAGGGTTTTCTGGTCCGGACCCTCCGCGAGGCGGGCAGAGAGAGCTGGGGCTTCGACCACAGCTCCTGCGCCGTGCAGCACGCCGTCGAGGCGGCGCGGCCGTTTGTGCAGTTGGCAGGCGCGGACGATTACGTCTTCGAGCGGCCTTTCGACATGCTGGTCGCCTGCGAACTTCTGGAGCACCTCACCGAGCAGCAGGCGCTGGCGTTTTTGTCGCGCGCGCGATATTCCATCCAGGGTTGCGCCCTGGCGCTAATGGCGGATGGCCGCAAAGATCCCAGCCGCATCACGGTGCGGGGCCGTTCCTGGTGGCGCGACCTGTTTTTGCGGGCCGGATGGCGGCAGGACTTTCTGCACAAGAACCTGGAGCAGCGCCTGCAGGCCCACCCTCTTCCGGCGCGCAGGAACTGGACCGTATACCTCTATGCTCCATAGCCGGATCTTCACTGACGAACCGACGCTGGAGCATCCGGTCAGCCAGTTGTGCACCCAGAAGCAGGTGGACTCGCGCACCTACCGCCGCTGGTGCGAGGAGATGCGCGAACAACCCCGCTACCACCGCAAACAGTGGGAATTCTGCTATATCCTGGAAGCCCTGGCCGAGGCCGGCCTGCTGGAGCCGGGCTGCCGGGGACTTGGCTTCGGCGTGGGCAAAGAGCCCTTGAGCGCATTATTCGCCAACCGCGGCTGCGACATCGTTGCCACGGATCAGCCCGGCCACCTGCCGGCGGCCGCAACCTGGTTGCAGACCGGGCAGCACGCCTGCCACCCTGGATAATCTTAACGATCGCGGCCTTTGCGATCCCAGCCTTTTCGCCAAACGGGTGACCTTCGCCGAAGCCGACATGAACCACGTCCCGGACCACCTTCACGGTTTCGACTTCGTGTGGTCGGCATGCGCGCTGGAACATCTCGGATCGCTCGAATGCGGCTGCCGCTTCATCCGGCGCAGCCTGGAACTCCTGCGTCCCGGCGGCATTTCGGTCCACACCACGGAGTTCAATTGCTCCTCCGACGAAGAGACGGTCGAAGCCGGCGCGACGGTCTATTATCGCCGTCGCGACATTGTGGAACTCGCTGAGTCCCTGGCCAGGGAGGGGCATGAGATGATCCTCAACTTCCATCCCGGTTCGGGAGAGATCGATGGGCACATAGATGAGGAGCCGTTCAGCGAAACTCATCTCAAGTTGCGATCCGGGGGTTGCGTGGCGACTTCGTTCGGGCTGATCATCCGCAAGGCGCCCGCCGTCTCTGTAGGTTTTCAGAATTACTGAAAAAACTCCTGCCACAGTACATGAAAAACTCCGCCACAGAGCCTCGGTTCATTCGTTACCAGCCTCGGTCGAAGTGCCTTCGGCTTTTCTCCGCCCGAACGCCGCCCGGCGCGAACGTCAACCCTCCGCCGTTTGAAGGATCCATCCTGCGGCGACCACTTCTCATCGTCGTTTCCGTCAACTTGACGCCTCTTCCCAACTTTCGATTAAGCGCGTAATCCAGGAGCGACCCGAAGAGAGCACGGATATGCGGCTTGGTGCGCGTCCGGAACCTCTCGCTTACCCATCCTCCAACGCTGCTCCTCTCCGTGGTGCCGAGCCTACCCACGACTCCGATCGCAGTGCTGCCATCGGGTAATCTGATTACATGGAAGCCGAGATGAAGAGTTGGATGGATCTGCTTTTCGGTGGGTCCCACAAGCGGGGCGACAGACAGATTAAACTCTATGAGTTTTGCATCCCCTCGGAACTTACTTTTCGGCGTCTCGCGCAAGTGTTCGAGGACTGTGCGAATTTGCTGGCACCGTATTCCGATGAAACGCTCAATCGGGCATTCTGGGACCTACCCAGTGTCTGGTATGCCCTGGGAGAGGACTCGATATCGGAGGGCCTGCGGCGGCGTGTCATCAACTCATTTGTAACGCTCTTCCGGGAGTTCTTCGCTAAACGCTGCAGCCCGGTTTTGGGAGATCGCAACGAGCAGGGTAGCCCATTGAATTCGGCGTGCTACATGTGGTGGGATTTCGATTGCTGGTCTTCCATGCCTGGCACAGAGGTTGTCGAGGTGATGCGATCTATTTTGGCTATTGATCACGTGGCTTGCCAAGAAAGCGCTCTGCATGGGCTTGGACATTGGCACCATAGGGAGCAAGCTGCGGCAGTAGAGCGCATTGTCGATGAGTTTCTTGAGCGCGAGGGTAACCTTCGCCCGGAATTACGAAAGTACGCACAGGCAGCGCGTATTGGGTGTGTTCAATGATGGACGTCGCGGTTGTCGCATGACGGATGCTTGCCTTCGCAAATTGCGACCGTTAAAGGGGCGGCATGGCTCCGCAAATGACTGCATCACGTCCCTAGCTGCGCTCTAGGTGACGTGAGGGATTCTGTCCAGTTGGTCGTTAGCCGGAAGCGAACCCACATGAGTGTATCGTCCCCGACCATTCCAGGTGGCCTTCACAAGGCGCCCGGGTCGGCCACATGGCGGGACGGGCGTGATACGGGTAAGTGACCTCCGACTTTCCGGCGCGGTCACCGGAAGGCGAGCACTCGGGTGGCCGCTTCGTTACGGTCGCCGCGACCGCTGGGCTAGATAGTGTTGATCTAGGGCCTGCCGGACCAACGTTTTGATAATGGCCTGGCGGCTCACGTTGAGGTTCTGAGCAGCCTTGTCCAGTTCTTCCAACATGCTGGCTGTAACGTCTACATTGACACGTTGTATCGGCTGCACCATCCGGCCCTTACCTTTGAAAAAATGCGAGATATCTTTACCTTGATCCGCCATGCGGGCAATCACATCGGCGGAAACTGGCCCGGCAGGTTTACGAGTTTTCTTCATATGATCTGACCTCCTCCTTCGTTGACCTCCACAGCGTGACGAGGTGAAGCATTTCGCCCTCTTCGTCTTCGCGTATTTCAAAAATAACGGAATAAAGCCGGTCGCCTACCCAACCGACGGCCACGTACTGCTCTGGAACATCCGACCGCTGGTCGAGCCAATATGGCCGAGAGAACAACTCCTGCGCTTCCTCGAACCCGATACCCCGCCGCGGATTTGCTCTGAGGCGCTTGCTCTTTCTGAGATCGAAGCTGAACCGCATCTGATATGACTGTTATACCACTTCAGAGTTGATCCTGCCCCCGCGAGCCATCGCACGGCTCCCGGCCGGCGGCCCTCCAGATTAGGGGTGAGTTTCTACGCTGCGGCCCCCCATACACGGTACGTGCGTTTCCCAGGCATCTGGTCCCAATCGCCAGGAGACTCGTCTCGTTGAGAATCACTGAGGCGCCATGAATTAAGAGTAGTCAAAATGAGGGTGTGCCCAGCCGCGAAGACTCCCCCAGATCTTTTCAGAAACAGCCTAACTCCGGTGAAGCCGTCCTTCCAGATTCAGTCAACTTCGTTTGCCGATTTTACATTCCAGTAAGCAGGCCCTCCGCGGCTGGATGCGGTTCCCTTCCGGAGTGGAAGTGCGCGAATGAGAAAACCATCCTGCTCAAACCCCTGTGTGCCGCGTTTCTGAGAGCAACTCGATTCGGTCCGGAGGGGTGACGAGGTACTTGTCCTCACCGAATGACCACGGCCACCATCGGCCCATCGTCAATTCATAGCACCCTTCAAACGGCCTTGTCGGCGGGGCTGGCTGAGTCTGTCCGTTAACCTCGTTCTGAGCGGCCAAGGCTAGGACCAGCATCAGGATCAGAATGAGGCGGTGCGTTGGCGCCTGCATACGAAAGATTATCGCTCACCGATGCGAAGGCGCAAGTGAACAACCCTTTTCGCAAGCAAGTGCCCGAGAAGTCTATGTTGAGACTGCCCGGACGTGTCGTTGCAGGGGTCAAGGAACCGCTCTTGGAATCCACACGACCGTCTTAACCACTCTGTCAACCCGCCGTCCCGCCGCCGTCCCGCTATCGCTCCGCGCAGAATAGGCCAGACCGGCCGGCCGCGAGCAACTCTCCGGATTTGGTCAGGATCGGAGCCGTTGTCAGCGCTTCCGGAAACGTGAAGAGCACACGCCGCTCGCCTTTGGCGTCCCACGCCGCAACCTGGCTGCCCTCCGAAGTGAGCAGTTGATCGTCGGCGGTGACGGCCGCTCCGGCAATCGGGCTCGTTGCTTCGCGCGACCAGTCGAGCTTTCCGTCCTGGCCCACTGCCAATATGTGTCTTCCGCTGATGAGGTAGACCACGTGGTTGTAGCCCACGATCGGCGGCCCCAGCAGGCGCGTGATTCCGGGAGGCAGGTCAAAGGAGTACACGCGCTCGCCGTCCGGTTTGAGCAGCCATAGCGACACCGTCTGTCCGGCTTGCACCACCAGGTGGATGCCTGCTTCGTCAAGGCTGAGAGCGGCGGGAACAAATGAACCCGTAAGGGCGTGGCGGATTTCCAGGGCGCTGTCGAGCACATAGACGCCATCGCGCAGCGCCAGCACCAGGGAACTGCCAATCATCGCGGGCAGCATCAGGTTCGTATGAGCCACCAGGTCGTGTGCGATCACCGGACCGCCCGGGTCGATCCAGGACTTCCGGTTTCCGGGATCATGCAGATCGGTCACCTCGGCGATGGAATACTGCGGATCTTCTTTGTGAGCATCCACCGCCAACTGAAAACCTACCGTGATCAGGAGGGCGCCACGCCGGTCGATGAAGGTGCGCCGGAATGCCTTGGTTTGACGGAGCAGCATGGTGAACGCCGGTTTGCCGTCGTTCAAATTGAATGCGGCCAGGCGTCCGAACTGGTCGGCGGCATAAAACAGCGACTGCTGCGGATCGAGAGTGGCCCCGCTTTCGCCGATGGTCCGCTCCTGGATGGCGTTACCCCGGCCATCGAAAAGTTGCCAGGACATCTCGCCGTAAGCCAGGATGCGTTCACCCGCGGCCAACAGAGTGGTAGCCTGCACATTGTCTGAGATGGACGCACGCCACTTCAGGGCCCAAGTCTTCCCGTTGCCGGCTGGAACCCCGAGCCGTGAGTTCTGTTGGGCGTTTACGAAAGGCTGCAGAACCTGAGCGTCGGCGCCGGGCACGGCTCTTGGAGCCGGAGCCGGCACCGTTGCGGGCGTGATCGCCTGAGAAGCCGGCATCTCCACCGGCGGACTCCCCAAATACCTGGAAAAGGGATTGCTCATCTTCTGATTCCTCGTCTGCTGCGGTTGCAGCCTGGGCGCCTTCTTCTGTTGGCTTGGCGCGGCTGCGGAGAACAGCCATAGCGCCGCGCAGAAGGCCAGGCCGGCATTATGTAATGGTCGGATTTGGTGTGCCAGCATCCATCACCGTCTGAACAATCGGAATATAAGAGGCCGGCGTGACATAACTGCCAACCGGAGGGGACGCTGTGCTATTCAGACCAAGCGTCGTGCAGGCGTACTGGAAAATCAACGCGGCGCAGCCAGGAATGTTGGCGGCCGAGTTCGCTGAAAAGTTCGCCGGCACAGTAATGCGAAGTACTTTGGCTGCGGGCGGCGCGTTGTTCGTAAACGCATTGAGAGTAGGAGCGGCCACGGCGCCGGTCGCGAGGAAGATCCGCAGATGGTCCGGCGCCGACGCCGCCAGGCTATTCGCGTTTGCATTGGCCGCGTTGATTGCCGCCCCTGTCATATTGGTGATTGGGCCGGGCACCGGTGGGGTGCCGGTGAGTGCCTGACTCCGGGTTACGCCCATGGTCGTGTAGCAGGCCTCAAAGTGCAGCAGGCAGCGGGTGACCATGGGATCGGAAGGCGGTGAAGCCGCCAGCACCTGAAACGCGGCGAAGCGTTGGAAGTTGAGCGCGGGTTCGATCGCAGCGCTGACGGCCGTATAGAACTGATCGCGAATCAACGTAGTAACTCCAGCCACGCCACTGAAGTCGACGCGCATTCGGAGGAGCACAATCAGCAGCCCGTCAATGCGGCCGCCTCCCGGAGCTCCGCACTGCGCCGGCAACACCACGCTGCTGTACTTGTCGTCACCCAGCAGGTACAGCACCGAATCGAAACACGCATTGGCAGCGCCCACACCCCGGCGCAGGCTGAAGACCACCGGCCAACACACAAAGTTTCTTTTCCCTGCCAGAAGCCGCGGATAGTGAGGCAGGAAGAAGTTGGTCTCGCGAGGGGCTCCCGGCGGGCCGCTGTCATCATGTTGCAGCTTAAAATTCACGGCTGAAAAACCTGAGAGGCTGCGCATCCACTCCGCGACATACCACAAATAACGGGCCCGAATATACCAGTTGAAGTGCATCAGGCCTCTTCGTTCGAGATTGTAAGGGCTCCCTAGCAGGTTTAGCGCCTCATACATGGGATTTTCGTCCCCGTTGCTCTCATACTCGTCGGGCAGACTCATGCCGTGGCCCAATTCGTGGGCAGCCGCCAGCCCGCGCCCGGAGAGCCTTACGCCGTACGCATCGTTGCCACCACCGCCGGCGTCGTGAATGGTGGCGTTGATGCGGATCTGCGCGTCGCCATCAGTGGCGCCCATGAAGGAGGTTACTCGCGGGTCGCCGCAGCGGATATTCGAGTGAGACCAGGCGGCCATCAGGTAGTGGAAGAAAGTAACAATTTGGGTGCGCAAAGGCGGTGCCGCGGCCGGCGGCGAGGCGGGCCGCGGCGTCATCCAAACACGCGCCTTGTTCTGCGCGTCATCGCCGTTCCAGCGCGCCATGCAGTTGTCCACCAGTCCCTGCACCCACGCCTGACGGACGGCAAGGGCAGCGCCTCCAAGAGGATTGGGCCTCGACGTGCCGCTGCCATCGGTCGAAGGAGTATTGAAGTCAACCGTCAGACGGAGGTACCGGAACACCACGGAGACCTCGTTTGCGCCGTCCCAGTCGCAGCATCTGAGGTGCGTCAGGTCGAAGCGGCCGATCCCCATCGGCCCTGCGCCGGGATAAGCTGCCGTCCATTCGTTATGGTGGATCGCCGCGGATTGCGGATTTGTGCCACCGTAGGTAATCAGGTACCGCTGCTCGTAGTACGGCTGAATGGCAAAGAACGGCTTCGGCGTGATGGCGGGCCGGGCGCCCGGAAAAGTGCCGGTAGTCCCCAATACCGTGCTGATGGGCGCCAATCCGTTGGGCGCCGTGGTGGCATCCACCCAGCGCACCGCCGCCCGCGCTCCCACCACGTCGTTGGCGGGAACATCCGGAGTCCGGTCGTCGAACACGTCATAGAGGTTGCCCTGCGCCGCCACCAGTCTCGTCCAGTCCGCATAATCGGTGATGTAATACAGCGCCGCGGGAGCCAGGGTTACGTTGCTGTAAGGATACCCCTTCTGGGTGACGTTACCCACGGTGGCGTCGGGCTTGTGAACGCCTTCCTTGGAGAGATTTGGCCACGTGGATCCAGGAGCCATGTCCGGCCGCCGGTTCGCGAATTTGTGGTAGAAGACAGTCACCCGTTGACCCGCCGTGATAGCCAGTTGCCGGAGATTCGACTGGGTCATAATGATGTCGTCCAGGCAGAAGACCAGAGCGCGCGGCACGCTGGTGTCGGTCACCTTGAACTCGGCGGTCAGGATGTCGGCCGCGGTGAGGGTCTGGAAAAACTTGGCGTCGGCCGGAGGGGAGCCCGGCAGGTTCCGGGTGTAATACTTGCGGCATTTCCAGATGCGCGGCAGATCGTAATAGCGGAGGCGATTGGGCCCGGGCGAGAGTTCCGGCGCCGCTGGAGCCACGTGGCGGATTTCCCGCACCGTATCGGACTGGGAGTAGATGAACGATCGCTGCGTCTGATGCGTGCGGAAGCGCATTCCCATGGTGGCGCCGGTGACGGCGGCAAGCGGCGCGCCGGCGTTGGTCTTGGACAGAATCCACGGCAGGCATTGCAGCCAGTCCTTCGGATCCGCTCCCACGGTCCAGTTGCTGACGGTATCGGCCGCGGCGCCGGCCGCGTTCGGATCGCTGCGAAAGCCTTCCAGCCACAGCGGCGGGGCGGCGATCCTTCGTCCGTGGCCCGCGGCCGGAGGACTGTTGAGCGCCGCGTCGCCATAGTAGCGGTCGAAGAAATCGAACCGGAACATCCGCCAGTGCGGGTCGAGCACGAATTCAATTGGGGCGGCAGCGGTTCCAATGTCGGCCGCGGGAGTGGCGGTCTGGCTGATCCGTCCGGTGGCGGGGGTGTAGTTGCCATTGCCGGTGAAGGCGCCCTTCAGTGTGAACGGGCGCGCGCCGCCGCCGCGGTCGTACCAGTCCGCCTCTACCATCATCCATTGCGGGGGCAGGCTGAAGGCGCGCTCTTGCGAGGGCGGCGAAGGCGGCGGCGAAGCGGCCGGCACGGAAAGAAAAGGCGGATCCGGGGCGCCGGACGCCACCGTGACCAGGCGGCACGCGGTTGCCGGCGGAGGCGAAGCGTGCGGCTCGCACACGAAATAAGGGACCTGCCCCGCCCACTGGAATTGCAGGGTGCACGTGCGGCACGGCGTGGCCAGCCATCCCGGAAACCGGAGGTCGCCATTGGCTTGCGTCTGATAGGTCTGCGTGCCGCCTCCGGCCGGGGAGAGTTCCAACCCGTATAGCACCGTCACGGGAACACCCGGCGGAAAGGCCCGTACGGCGCCATCGGGATCGATGAAACTCAACCGCAGGTACACCATGGGTACAGGCGGTTGGAGATTGTTGACTGCATTGGTGCCGGTTCCCTGTATGGCGCCGGCCCCAGTGCCTGTTCCCGAGCCTCCTCCGTTCGGCATGGTTCAGTTCCCGCCCCGGCCTAGCACCCGTGGGCCTGCTTCAGGGCCTGTTTGGTGGCATCGTCGGGCTGTCCGGTCTCCGGCAGGCCGTACTGGTGCTGGAATTTCCGGATGCCTTCCGTGGTGTCGTCATCGTACTCGCCGGAGATGGCCGGTTTAAAGAAGCCGAGATTCTTGAGCCGCGCCTGCACCCCGCTCGCGTAGTCCACGGGATTCAGGTACGCGAGGTTCAGAGTATATTTTTCGTCGCCGTCGGGAGTCGTGACCGTGAGTTCCGCCTTGTTGGCGTTGGGCGCGACTATCTTGGTGATCAAGCCATCGGCGGGCGTAGTTCCCCGCGTCGTGGCCCCGTCCACCACCAGAGTGTAACTCAACCCGGGACGTGGCTTGCCGTTGGAATCGAGCAGCCGCAGATTGAGTCGGCAAGGGACTCCTTTGAGCTGAAACGTATGCCGCATGGTTGGCGCGCAGGCCTCATCCTTTTTCCGCTTGTCCGGGATGAAGACCTGGTCTCCTTCCATGAGAACGTTGGGATCCTGCCGCGACTCGCGTAAGTTCTGGTTGGCCTCGTGGCTCCATAAGGTGTTCCAGAAAAAACCGGTTTCGGCGGCGACACTGTTCATACAGTCGCCCTGTTTCACAATGTAGTAAGGCAGCCTTTCCTCCGGTGTGAAACGCTCACATTATCTTAACTGAAATGTGGGCATACGGAAGCACTCAGAATCCCAGTACTTCCCGGCAGGGCACTCAGCGCTGAGCGGGCACGCCGACCGCGGTGCGGGTGGCCGGAGGCGGCGCGGCCAGGGTCAAGGCCATGGTGGCCAGGCTGGTACCGGCGGCGGAGATCCACTGGTCGACGCCGTGAGGAAACCCATTGTCGAAGTACGGCTGGAAGCCGGCGGCCCGCGAGCGGACGTGCCAGGATCCATCCTCCAGTTGGGTGGCGAGCAGGTACCGGACGCCGCGCTGGTAGGCCGGATCGGACACCGGCAGGCCGGAACTCTGGAGTGCAATCATGGCCAAACCGGTGGTGAACGCACCGCTTTCCATGGAAGAGAGATCGCTCCAGCCGCCATCGGCGCGCTGGACGGCCAGCAGGTCGTGGCGCGCCTTCAGGACGGCGTCTTTGTTTTTGCCGCCCCAAACCAGGCCCTGCAGGCGCCAAGCCAGATCGTAATTGGTCCTGGGCTGGAATTCACCGATCCAGGTGGCCGCCAGTTGAACGGACCTGGCATGCGCCGCCGTGTCTACTCGTGGGGCGTAGAGTTGCAGGCCGCGCATGGAGAGCACGGTCTGCGCCAGGCCGTTGGCGCAGAGCGGGGGCCGGGCTTCCGGTCCGAAGGCCCAGTGTCCGTCCGCCATCTGGTGGGCCTGCAGATACATGGCCACCGCGTCGGTGCTGAGATCGGGCTTATAGCCTTCGGCGTCCAGCCCCAACAGTACGTAGGACAAAATGAAGGGATTGGCATTGATGACGGGGACGAAGAAGCCCTGGTGCACGTTATCGCGAATTCCGGCCAGAGCCCCGGCATTGGCCATTACCTGTTGCGCCGAGATCTGTTCGTCCACGCGGAATCCACTCTTGCGCGCCCGCGCCACGGTCATGGCTGCCAGGCTCTGGTTGTGGCAGGAGAAGCATCCGGATTTCGGCATAAAGCTGGCGTCGGTGCGCTGAAGGAGGGGCAGGCTGCGGGAAACGGCGGCCGCGATTGTATTGCCGCTCAGCATAGTGGCCGGCGGGATAGGCGCGTCCGCGACTCCGCTGACGGCTCCGGATTTCAGGAGGAGGTCCACGACCGCGGTATTGCCGTGAAGGCGGGCGAGATCCAGCGCGGTGCGGCCGCTATCGCCGGAACTCGGATGGCTGCTTTTGGCGGTCAGGTCCGCCTTTTTTTCGATCAGGATGCGGGCCAGTTCGACGGGCAGCATGTCGGACACGGCGGCGTACATGAGGGGCGTGCGGCCGGTGGGATCGGCGGCGTTCACGTTGGCGCCGTGCTCGATGGCCAGGCGGACCAGGGCGGGATCGTTGAGAGCCGCCAATCCTGACAGCGCGATGGTGTATTGCCGCGCGTCCAGATTGCGGGCCACCAGCAGATCCACGCACTTCCGGCAGCCCGCCGCGGCCGCGACCGGCAGGGCGGAGCCACCCACGATTTGAGCGGACGCGCCGCGATCCAGCAAAGCCTGCATAGACTCCGCATCGCCGGCGATTGCGGCTTCCAGAAGCGGCGACGATTCCGCTTCGGGATTCGACGTAGGATTGGGATTGGCGCCGTGCGCCAGCAGGAGCTTGACGATGGGGGCGCCACCGGGCCGGCCGGATGCCACCATCAGCGCCGTTCTGGCGTCGCCAGAGCGGGCGTTGACGTCGGCCCCGTGCGCCAGCAGAACGCGGGTTTTCTCCAGGTCGAACGCGGCCCACATCAAGGGCGTCGCGCCGGCGTCATTACGGCCGTTCGGATCGGCGCCCTGTTTGATGAGCCGCTCCAGCGTGGCGGCATCGGTATACAGAACGGCGTAGAGGAACGGCGAGGAGCCCTCGGGGCCGCGCGCATTGATCAGTTTGGGGTCTTCCGCCAACATCCTGTTAAATGTCTGGCGGTCGGCGGCGCGCAGCGCTTCCACAACGGCAATGGCCTTGGAATTGAGCGGCGGCAGTTCGATCTCGTTGGCGAGGGAGTCGGGCCATTCGGCGCCCTGCTCGATCCAGGCCTTGATGGTCCGGATCTGCTCGGGGCGAAGCGGGCCGGTGGGTGGCATCTGGAGGCCGAAATCGTTTCCGGACACGCGGTGATAGAGGAAGCTGTTTTCGCTGGAGCCAGGCACCACCCGGCGGGCGCCGGGCTTGAGAACGGAGCTTCGGCGGTCCACGCGCAGGCCGTTATTCTGTTTGGACGGTCCGTGGCAGCCAATGCAGTTCTGCCGGAAGATCGGCTGCACGTCGCGGGCGAAATCCACTTTGCCGGGTGCTTGGGAGAACACCGGCGGAATGAGGCACAGACCGGCAATGGCGCCAGCGGCAAACGATCGGAACATGATCACCCCTCCAGGTAAGGAACCCTGGGCCCGGTAGGTTCCAGCTTCGAGTGATTATACACCGAGGCCGGGCGGCTATACATAGTAGAGAACATTCGAACGCTTGCTTTTGCGGGGGTGTCTCGCGCCCGTGATTTCTGGTAGGATTCCGCTATGGAAAGGTCAGGATCGCGGATAAGTAGCACGATCTAAGCCGTTTGATGTCCAAATTCAACCATCTGTTTGTGGCGAAATGCCCCCAGTGCTCGCAACGCATCGACGATGAAGCGTTCACGTGTATCAACTGCGGGAAGGGGCAGATCTGGGCCACCTTCCCGCCGATGGAAGACGGCACCTACCTGTTCGGCTGTCACCGCTGCGGCGATATGTATTCCACGGTGGGCCTGTTTTGTCCCGGGTGCGGGGCGAGGATTCCGATGGACTGGGTGAGGCGGAGGCAGGCCAGCCGCACGTTGATGCGCGCGGTTGCGGGTGTCGGGATCGTAATGGTCCTGGTTATGGCTCTGATGTTCCTGATTCTCTGGTGGACCGGCTACCGGGCGGGACGTTAAGCAAGTTTCATAACGCAAACGGTCCGGCGCGCATCTACAGGGGTGGAGGTAGGACATGGCACTCCGAACGGTACGGCAGGCCGGGTTGGCGGCGGCACTCGTAGGAATCTTGTTTCTCCTGACGGCACAGGCACAGGAGCCGGCTCCGGGACAACAGGCGCCACTGTTGGCTCGCGAGCAACTGGACGACCTGGTGGCGCCCATTGCGTTGTACCCCGATCCGCTGCTCAGCCAGGTTCTGGTAGCCAGCACCTACCCCCTCGAACTGGTGGAGGCGCAGCAGTGGGCGCAAAGCAATCAGGGCCTGAACGGGCAGCAGTTGACGGCGGCCGCTCGCCAGCAGAACTGGGATGCCAGCGTACAGGCGCTGGTGGCGTTTCCGGATGTGCTGGCGAAGCTGAACCAGGACATGCAGTGGACCACGGCCCTGGGCAATGCGTTTCTGGCGCAGCAGGCCGATGTGATGGCGGCGGTGCAGGAGATGCGCGCTCGGGCGCAGGCGGATGGCAGGCTGAACTCCACGCCTCAGCAGACCGTGACCACCGAAGCGCAGGACGGGCAGGCGGCCATTGAGATTGCACCGGCCGATCCACAGGTGATCTATGTGCCGGTGTACGACCCGGCGTACGTGTGGGGACCGCCGGTGTATGCGTATCCGCCGCTGTTTTATGCCGGGTACGGGTTCGGATTCGGCCCGGGGATCGACATGGGGTTCTGTTTTGGCGGTTGGGGCGGCTGGGGCTGGGGCGGCTGGGGTTGGGGCTGGGGTCCGAACTGGTTCGGACGGTCGGTGTTTGTGAACGGTCCGTTTTTCCAGCGGTATGGTTTCCGCGGGAGCCAATGGGCAGGCGGATATGGCGGGTATGGCGGCCGGATGGCGTGGCAGCATGACCCGGTACACCGGCTCGGCGTGTCGTATCCGAACCGCCAGTTGGCGGGGCGATACCAGTCGGCGTCGATGGCGGGGCGAGCGGCCGTGAGCCGGGGCTTCAATTCCGGCGGTGGAAACCGTTTCGGGTCGGGAATCGGTGACAGGCCGGGCGCGCAGCGCTCCACGCAGTGGCAGCACTTCGGAGGCAGTCAGGCGGCAGGGCAACGGTCCGCGGCTCCGGCGCAGCAGTTGCGGGGCGGACAGGGGTATCAGGGCTCGGGGCAACGGTCCGCGGCTCCGGCGCAGCGGTATTCGGCTCCCGCGCAGCGATATTCGGCTCCGGCGCAGCGATATTCGGCTCCGGCGCAGCGGTACTCGGCTCCGGCACAGCGGTATTCGGCTCCGGCACAGCGGTATTCGGCTCCGGCGCAGCGGTATTCGGCTCCGGCGCAGCGATATTCGGCTCCGGCGCAGCGATATTCGGCTCCGGCGCAGCGATATTCGGCTCCGGCGCGAAGCTCCCAGTCCGCGCCTCGGGCATCGGCTCCCAGCAACGGCGGCGGCGGGCGGAGTTACGGCGGTGGTAACGCGGGCGGTGGGCACAGCGGCGGCGGATCGGCTCAAGGTGGCGGCGGCCATCGGCGATAAAGGCGGGGACAGGCCAGGAGGCCTGTCTTACTTGATTTGATCGAGACGCGCGCGGGCTTCCGGGAAGTCGGGTTTGAGGCGGAGGGCCTGGGTGAACTCGGCGGCGGCTTCCTTGAAATGGCCGGCACTGGCGAGGAGGGTGCCGAGGTTGTAGTGCACGGTGGCGTTGCCGGGTTCCAGTTGCGCTTCGGCACGGAATTGGACGAGCGCCTCATCGAGGCGGCCGCGGCTGAGCAGCAGGAATCCCAGGCTGTGGCGTGTGGCGGCGTTGGCGGGCTGGAGCCGGATGGCCTGGTAGAACTCGGCGACAGCGTCAACGGTGCGACCCTCAGCGAGGAGCAATCCGGCGTAAGCCGCGTGGAACGGCCCGCTGGCGGGCTGGAGGGAGAGCGCCTCGCGGTATTCGCGCTCGGCATCGGCGAGCCTGCCGGCACGGCGCAGGATCAGGGCCAGATTGGCGTGCGCCTCCGGATAGGCCGGCCGAATGCGCAGTGCGGCCTGGATGTGCAGGGCGGCCTGCTGATTCTGATTGTGGATCAGGTAGTATTCGCCCAGGTTGTTGTGCGCCAGGTAATTTCCCGTGGTCGACATCGGCGGCGTGCTGAAATAGCGTTTCGCTGTCACGCCAGTAGCTGAGCTGGCGCCACGTGAGGGCGGCGCAGACAGCCAGGACGCAGACAGCCGCGGTCCTGGGGACGCGCGGCAGGCCCCAAGCCGCCATGATGCCCAGCCCTACCATGGGCACATACATGTAGCGATCCGCCGAGGATTGCGCTCCCACCTGCACCAGTCCGATGACGGGAACCAACGTCCCCACATACCAGAGCCATCCCACCGCCAGCCAGGGATGGGTGCGTGCCTTGCGGACCACCAGTACGGTGATCGCGGCCAGCACCGCGGCGGACGCCGCCACCTGCCATGCGGGCAGATCGAAGCGGTAGGGATAGAAGACGGCCAGGTCCACCGGCCAGACGGTGCGGACCAGGTACACGGCATAGGCCACCACCGCATTTTTGAGTCGCAGTCCCAGAGGGATGTTGGCGAGCGTACGGACGGCGTTGCCGTGTTCCTGTGCCAGGAACGTGAGCAGCGCTGCGCCGGCGGCCAGGAGTACCAACGGCACCTTTTCCCAGAGGAGCGCGCGGCGCATGGGTCGGCGCAGCGGCCAGTAATCCAAAAGAAGCAGCACGAAGGGAAGGGTGACGATCATGCTCTTGGCCATGAGTCCCAGGCAGAAAGCGAGCACGACGAGGAGATAGCGAGGCACACTGGGGCGGCGGGCGTAGGAGGCATACCAGTAAAGCGCCAGGAACCAGAAGAAGGCGCAGAGCACGTCTTTGCGTTCGGCGATCCAGGCGGCGGATTCGACGTGCAGCGGGTGCAAGGCGAACAGGAAAGCGACGAAGGCGCTGGGCCAGCGGGCGCCGGTGAGCCGCTGGAGTGCGGGGAACAGCAGCAGGGCGGCGGCGGTGTGGATCAAGACGCTGGTGAGGTGGTGCCATCCGGCGTTCATGGCGAAGAACTGGCAATCGGTCATGTGAGAGAGCCAGGTGAGCGGGAACCAGTTAGCGGCGTGGAAAGAGGTGAAGGCCCAAACGAGGCTGTGCCAGGTCCATCCGGCGCCCACCTGGGGGTTGTTGACCACGTAAGCGGGGTCGTCGTAATTGAGGAAATCGAAATGGAAGGCCTGGCTGTATACCGCCAGGGTGGCGGCGGCCAGCAGCAGGTAGAGGTACAGATCTACCGGGCGGCTGGGCGGCGGGGGAACGGGCTTACGGGGTTTGGCCACGATGGAACAAACATCCATGTTCGCATGGGCGTACACTGTCTTGGGGGTGGTGTATGAAAGTGGACCGGCGATTTTTTCTGTTCGGAACAGCCCTGGCCGCTCGCGCCTTCCAGGGCGAAAGCTCCGTGGGCACGGCGATGATTGGCGTGGGCAATCGTGGGTCGTTCCTGCTGAAGGGCGTGCTGGAACAGCCCAACGCAAAAGTACTGGCGCTGTGCGATATCAAGCCCGACCGTCTGGACAAGGCGGCCACCGCGGCGGCACGCGACAAACCGGCCACCTATGCCGACTGGCACAAGGTGATCGACCGCAAGGATGTGGACGCCGTCTTCATTGCGACTCCGCCGTACCTGCATTCGGAGATGGCCGTTGCGGCGATTCGCGCGGGCAAGCACGTGTACTGCGAGAAGCCTATCGGCGTGACCCCGGAGCAGGTGCGGGCGCTGGTGGAAGCGGCGCACGGCTCGAACAAGGTATTCGTGCCGGGCCAGCAGTTGCGGTCGATGAAGCAATACCAGGAGGCCGTGCGCAAGGTTCGGGAGGGAGCCATCGGCGAGGTGCTGATGGTGAAGGCGCAACGGCACGCCACGGCGGACCTGCCACACGACGGCACGTCGGGCGACTGGTATTTCGACGTCAACAAGTCGGGCGGCTACCTGGTGGAGCAATCGGTGCACAATCTGGATTTGTGCAACTGGGTGATTGGGGCGCGGCCGGTGCGGGCCTGCGGTTTCGGCGCCACGCAGCTCTATAAGAACGACCCGCCGGGGCGGACGATTTTCGATTGCGGCAGCCTCACCTACCAGTATCCCAAGGGGGTCGAGATGTCGTTCACGCAGAACGTGTTTCACCCCGGCTCGATGCCCAACGGCAATCAGTATATTTACGTGTACGGTTCCAAAGCGGCGCTGGACCTGATGGGCTCGGGGACGGCGTATCCGCTGGAGAAGGGCGGGCAGCCCGAAGTGCTGGCGGCCAAACGCCAGGAAGACCAGTATGCGCACCTGGCGGCATTTTACGATTCGATCACCAAGGGGACGCCGCCGCCGGTCGGGATCACGGTGGGGGCCGAGGCGGCGCTGACGGCGATTCTGGGCAACCAGGCGATGATGCAGCAGAAGGTGGTGAACTGGAGCGACCTGGGGGTCGAGTTGTGACCCGGAGGGAAGCTCTGGCGGCGGGCCTGGCCACGGCCGCGCTGCCTTTGCGGGCGCAACCCAAGGCCCGCTTTACGAAGGGTATCTGCTCGATCATTTTTCCGAAGGAGATGCCGCGCGCCGAGTGCTTCAGGCAGGCGAAGGCGGCGGGGTTCGACGCGATCGAACTGGCGCTCGGTCCGGACCTGCCGCTGGATGCCGGGCACGACGATTCGCGGCGGCTGGCCGACTCGGCAGAGAAGGCCGGCATCCGCATCGCCACTTTGTGGGTTTCGGAGGCGCTGCACCAGAATCCGCTGAATGCGGACGATCCGGCGGTGCGGGCGCGCGGGGCGGACGCTGTCCGCAAGGCGCTGCGCATTGCCGCCGATCTGAACTGCGGCGCGCTGCTGCTGTATGCGGTCCGGCTGGGCAACGGGGCGAAGCTCGAGGTGGGATCGCAGGAGACCTGGGATCGCTACACGGCGGAGCTGCGGAAACTGATTCCCGACGCGGAGCGCGCCAGGTGCTGCTGAATCCGGAGAACGTGTGGAACAAGTTTCTGCTGAGTCCGCTCGAGATGCGGTCGTTCGTGGACCAGTTTCACAGCCCCTGGGTGGGCGTGCATTTCGACGCCGGCAACGTGATGCAGTACGGCTATCCGGAGGATTGGATTCTGACTCTGGGGCCGCGCATCAAGCGGATTCACTTCAAGGATTTCAAACTGGCCGGCGGCGGCCAGCCGGCGCACTTCGCCGATTTGCTGGAGGGCGACGTGAACTGGAAAGCAGTGATGGCGGCGCTGGTGAAAGTGGGCTACAACGGAGTGATCTCTCCGGAAATTGGCCGCAATGCGGCGCAGCCGGATCAGTTGAAACAGGTTTCGGCGGCATTGGACAAGATATTGAGTTTGGCCTGAGAACATGCGATTTCTGCTGTTGGTACCCTTTATGCTGCATGCGCAGGGCACGGCGCCTGTGTTTCAGCACGCGGTCGGGCAGTCGACCTACACGTTGATGGGGAGCGACCCGGCGGGCGGCGTCACGACGACGATTCCGACGGTGCTGGCGCCGATCGCACTCCAATTCGACGGGAAGAAGATGGACGCGGCGGCGGATGTTTCGCGAGTGCTGCGGTCGCCGGTTTTCGCGAACTTCGCGTTTCCTACGGGAGGCAAGACGCAGTACGCGGACGCGATGCTGCGCGCCACTTTCCCTCAGAATGCCGGATGGCATACGCTGCTGGGCAAGCCGGAAGTGAAGCCGGTGACCATCAGAATTCCGGCCGGCTACGGCTACGTCCTGAGTTCGAAAAAGACGGGCCGCACGTTCGCCGTGGTGGATGGCGAATATGTTCAGAAGGAGCTTTTCAAGCAGATTCCGAAGCAGGCAGGCAAGCTGGTGATCGCCATGACCCACAACGCCACGTTTTACGTGACGGGCGACGCGACGGTGTGCTGTTCGTGGGGCGCGCACGGCGTGGATGCGGCGACGGGCAATTCGTTTGTGCTGGCCTCGTATCTGGAAGCTGCGCCTTCGGTGGTGGAAGATGCCGACGTGGAGCCGCTCACGCAGCAACTGGCCGAGTTCGTGAACGATCCGCTGCACGACCCCATGATCAACGGGCGGAACGTGAAGGCTCCGGGCAACAGTTTCCCGGGCTGGCTGCGGCCGGGCGAGCAGGGCGGATGCGGCGGCACTGGCGTGGGGACGACGTACTTCCAACTGGAGCCGACCAATACCAACCCGAAGAACAATATTCCGGCGTCGAAGCCGTTTGCCGCGCAGGCGTATCACGTGCAGAACGTGGCGCTGCTGCCGTGGTACACCGGAGCGGCGGAGGGTCCGTACAGTTTCCCGGACGCGCGGGTGCTTGGCGGACCTGCGAAGCCGTGTCCGGGACGCGGGGGACGCGGCGGAGGACAGGCGGCGCCCACGGTGGCGGCCATTCCGGCAAGCGGGAAGCCGAACGGACATAAGCTGATCGGGTATTGGGCGGGCTATGGCGGGCCGGGGTCGACCATTCCGCTGCGCGACGTATCGCCGCAGTGGGACGTGATCCTGGTGGCGTTCGCGACGCCGGACCACAATGCGCCGGAAGGGACCATGCAGTTCCGCACGCCCGCGAGCCTGGATACGGAGAAATTCAAGGCCGATATCGCCTACCTGAAAGGGCAGGGGCGGCATGTGATGATCTCGCTCGGCGGCGGCGGGCAGCACTTCACCCTCGCCGATCCGAAGCGGGTGCCGAATTTCGTTTCGTCGGTGACGCGGATTGTGAGCGAGTACGGCTTCGAGGGGGTGGATATCGATTTCGAGAGCCCGTCGCTCTCGATCGAACCCGGCGATACGGATTTCAAGCATCCCACGACGCCCTCGATCGTCAACCTGATCGGCGCGCTGCGCCAGTTGCGGGAGCATTTCGGTGCCGGCTTCATGATCAGCCTGGTGCCGGAAGGGACGCAGATTCCGTCGGGATATCCGAGCTATGGCGGCCAGTTCGGGTCGTATCTGCCGATTGCGTGGGGGCTGCGGGACATCCTCTCCTTCATGGATGTGCAGGATTACAACACTCCGCCGCTGCGAGGGCCTGGACGGCGAGATTTACCAGCCGGGCACGGTGGATTATCATGCCGCCATGACGGAACTGGTGCTGCACGGCTTCAACGTGGGCGGCGATCCCAAGCACTTCTTTCCGCCACTGCCGCAGGACAAGGTGGCGGTGGGCTTCCTGACGGGAGATACCACACCTGCCATCGTCAACCAGGCGATGGAATACATCATCACGGGCAAGGCTCCGGCGGGCACGAAGTACCGCTTGCTGGCGCCCGGCGGATACCCGGGCATGATCGGCGCGATGTTCTGGACGATCGACGCGGACCGGCGGGCGAATTATAACTATTCGAACGTGGTGGGTCCGCTGTTGCACGGCTATCCGGCGAAATAGCGGGAACTTTTTCCGGCGGCGAGTGTCCAAAGCACTTGACATCTGTTTCGATTAGTACTAAGAAATTAGTATGAGACGCCGCAGCACCACCCTTACCGAGCAGGAACTGGAGATCATGAAGATCGTCTGGGAGCGGGAGACGGCCACCGTCCGGGACGTGTACGAGACGCTCCTGGAACGGCGGAAAGTCGCCTACACCACGGTCATGACCATGATGAAGATCCTGGAACAGAAGAAGTATCTGAAGAAGAGCCAGGCGGAGCGCGCGTATGTGTACCGTCCGGCTCAGCCGAAGGGGCAGGTGATCGGCGCCATGGTGCGGGATTTTGTGAACCGCGTGTTTAACGGGTCGGCGGAGCCGCTGCTGGTGCACCTGGTGGAAGAGCACAACCTGACCCAGGAAGATCTGGACGAGATCGCCCATCTCCGGAGGAAGCCATGAACTTACCCCTCGCCTGGGACAACGTGGTGGCGTACAGTTTGCAGGTCGGCCTGCTGGTGGGGCTGACGGCATTCATTCCCTCGCTGTTGCGGCTGCGGCAGCCGAAGGCCAAACTGTGGTTCTGGTATCTGCTGCTGGTGACCTGCCTGGCGCTGCCCGCATTGCGGCCGTGGAGACAGGAGACCGTGATCGCTTCGGTGCAGGTACCGCCGCCGATGATTCAGATGACGCCGCTGGCGCCGGTGAAACACACTATGCCGCGCAGCGAGATGGCGCTGCTGGTGTTGACGGCGGGCGCGGCGCTCCGGTTGGCATGGCTGGCGGCGGGGTTCTGGAAATTGCGGCGATACCGCCGGCATTCCCGCCCGCTGGCGGGCCCGAGCGCGTGGCGCGTGGACGCCGACCTGCGGATTTCCGACGACATCACCAGCCCGGTGACGTTCGGGTTTTTGGATCCGGTGGTCCTGCTGCCGGGGCAGTTCCCGGAACTGGACCACGCCAAGCAGGATGCCATTCTCTGCCACGAAGTACTGCACGTGTGGCGGCACGACTGGCTGTTCACCATCGGCGAAGAACTGGTGCGCGCGGTGTTCTGGTTCCACCCGGCCATCTGGTGGCTGCTGGGCGAGATCCAACTGGCGCGCGAACAGGCGGTGGACCAGGAAGTGATCGACCTGACCAGCAAGCGCGACGAATACCTGGACGCGCTGCTGGCCATTGCCGGTGCGGCGGCTGTGCCGGATCTGGCGCCCGCGCCGTTGTTTCTGCGCAAGCGGCATTTGAAGCAAAGAGTGGTTTCGATTCTGAAGGAGGTTCGGATGTCCAAGAAGAGATTGATTTCCGCGTTCGCCATGAGCCTCATCATGCTGGCGGGGGCGTGCTGGTTTGTGACGGGAGCGTTTCCGCTGGCGGCGGAACCACAGATGGTTTCCGATGGGACCGGTGTCTCGGTGACGGTGAATGACCCGTTGATCCATCGCGGCGGCGTGATGTATCCGAATGCGGCCCTGCAAGCCCGGATTGAAGGCACGGTGGTGGTACAGTTGCGGCTTGGGAGCAAGGGCGAAGTGGTGGATGCCAGCGTGCTGAGCGGACCGGACGAACTGCGCAAGGGTGTGCTGGCCAGCGTCCTGGACTGGCACTTTACGCACGAGCTGGCGAACAGTACGCGGCAGGTGAGCGTCACGTTCCAGTTGCCGAAGGCGGAAACGGCGCCGGCGGTGGTAACCGTGGAAACGAACATACAGGCAGCGCGGCAGGCAGCGGTTGGGGGCGTGGTGGGTGGCGTTCCGGGCGGTGTGTCCGGTGGCGTGCCCAAGGGAGTGATGGGCGGGATCATCGGCGGCGTCCCTATGGCGCGGCAGCCGATGGCGGCGCCCATTCCGGGAACGGTAAAGACGATCGCGACGCCGGGGCTCGGCGACCAGGCTCGCAGGGAGTTGTTGTCGCAGCTTCCGGTGCATGAAGGCGACACCCTGACGCCCGACCTGTTCCGCCAACTGAGCGAGGCCGTGAAGGAGTATGACGAACACCTCACGCTGGGCGCATTCGGCAACGGCAACGGCGAAACGACGCTGCAGATCAGCGCGCCGCACCAGACTTTGGCGATGGTGGCGGCAGATCAACCGGTGCCTCCCGGGGCCATAAGGGTAGGCGGCAACATCCAGCAGACGAAGTTGACTTCGCAGGTGCGTCCGGAGTATCCCGCGCTGGCCAAACAGGCGCGGATTCAGGGAGTGGTGCACCTGTTCGCGGTGATCGGCAAGGATGGCGCGGTGAAGAGCCTGACCGTGATCAGCGGGCATCCGCTGTTGATCCAGGCGGCGATGGAAGCGGTACGGCAGTGGACCTACGCGACTACGCTGCTGAACGGCCAGCCAGTGGAAGTAGCGACGCAGATCGACGTGAATTTCACGCTGAGCGAGTAACGGCGATTGGGCCGCAGATGAACGCGGATGAACGCAGATCGCGCCGGTGGAAGTGACGGCGCAGATCGAGGTGCGAACATTCGGTGTCCGGACACTTTAGAAATGGAAGCCGATGGTTGCCGTGAGCGCGCGCGGCGTCACGTAATGCGTTCCGCTGAAGGTGGAAAGGAAGTTGTAGAGCGCCACCTTGTTGGTGAGGTTGACCGCCGTCAGGCGCAGGCTCCACTTGTACTTGTCGCCGTGGAACAGGTTGTCGTCTCCGACCGCCACGTCGAAGAGATTGCGTGGACGCGATACGCGGCGGATTGTGATCGTCGTCCTCGGTACCGGCCGCGGGAATCTGTATGTAGCTTCGACCCGTACTGCGATGCGGGGCACAGGCCGTCCGGACTGATCGGCATGGTGGGAGTCGCGAACATGCTGCCGCAAAAGAGTCCCGCCTGAAACTGCTGATCGGGAGTAAGGCCGGAGACATCCACGATGTCATCGGTTCCGTTGGGCCCGTTGGCACAATTGCCGCCCGCGCACGGCACGGGACCTGCAACCAGGCCGCTGTCGTAGCGCCAGTTGAAGCTGAACCACGGTCCGTTCTTCCAGGGCTGGTATTGCAGGTGAGTGGTCTGGTTGAACTTCTCGTCGTGATCGATGCGGAATACCGTGTTGCCGCCGGCGCGTGGCGCCGATGCCGCTCACCTGCGGCGTGAAGAAACGCGCCGCCACGCTGGACATGACGACGAACGCCGACAGGCCATGGAAGTTCGGCAAACTTCCCCGGATGGCATACCCTGGGATTTTGGAATTGTTCCACTCAATCGGAAACGTGATCGGCGTGGCGCCGAGCACGCTGAAGTCGTACGCCCGGTGGGTGTACTTCCAGATGTACTCCGCGTCCACAACGAAGAATCGTCCGAAGGCCTGCTCGAAACCGGCGTGGAATTCATTCCGCCAGCCGGGAGCCACGGGCACATTGGTTACGCACGGGGTGCTGCTCGCCATGATGGCATTGATGACCGGATCGTTGCAGCCCAGGCTGGACAGCACCAGGTTTTCGTTGAACGGCGTTTCCAGTGTGCGGGCATAGGAAACACGCAGTACGGTACTGCTCGGCTTGATGTTGTACGCGATGCCCAGCCGCGGTTCTACCTGATTGGCCGATGTGATGCCGTTGTAAACATCTCCGCGAAGCCCGAGATTAAAGTTCCATGGCCCCTTGGTGATGGAGTCCTGCACGTACAGCGCAAGTTCGCGAATGTTGGCGTGGCCGTAATAATTATAGAGACCGCTGGTGGAATGCGGACAGCCGAACGAGGAGGGCAGTGTCCCCGTCCGGGTCAAGTCGTAGCATTCGAGCAGCGAAATAAAGTCGGGATTCTGCTGGAGCATGCCGCTGCATCCCGCCGGGTCCGTCAGCGACGGGTCCGTGAAGGGACTGCCGTCGGGATTCAGACACGGAGCGTTGGCCGTTGGATCGACCACCCCGATGGCGTCCTTTTCAGTAAGGATCGTGTCCATGTAGTTGGCGCCGATCTGTAGCGGCAAAGTGATAATGTCCCCTTGGGCAAAGTAGAAATGTCCTCTCTGACAGCCCCGAAGCTTTGGGGATGCAGGAAGGACCACTACTGATGACGCAGGCCGATCGAGACCGGCTGGTGACGTTGAAGAAGGCGAAGAAGAAGCTGATCACGCAGCGCGAGGCTGGTGAAGAGTTGGGGGTAAGCACCCGTCAGGTAAAGCGGCTGTTGCAAGCGCTGAAGAGACGAGGGGACAAAGCCGTGATCCACGGGTTGCGGGGAAAGCCGTCGAACCGGCGGATCGCGGAGGCGACGGAGAAGGAAGCGGTGAAGACCTTATCAGCGGAGGTCTACCAAGACTTTGGGCCGACATTGGCGGCGGAGAATCTGAGCAAAAGGCATGGGATTGTAGCGAGCAAGGAGACGGTGCGGCAGTGGATGATCCGCGGGAAGCTGTGGCGGGCGAAGCCGGAGAAAGTGAAGCAGGTGCACGCCTGGCGGCCGCGGCGGAGCCGATTTGGGGAGTTGGTGCAGTGGGACACCAGCGAGCACGACTGGCTGGAAGGGCGGGGCGAGAAGCTCTACCTGATCGCCATGATCGACGATGCGACGAGCCGGTTGTTCGGGCGCTTCGTGCGGCATGATTCGACCGAAGAGAACATGAAATTGCTGTGGAGTTATGTGGAGAAATTCGGTCGGCCGATAGCGTTCTATACGGACAAGGCGAGCTTGTTTCAGACGGCGGAGAAGCGCAAGCGGGACGAGCCAGGGGTAGAGAAAGATGCGGTGGAACTGCCGCCGACGCAAATCGGGCGGGGCTTGCGGGAATTGGGGATCGCCTGGATAGGGGCGCATTCTCCACAGGCCAAAGGGCGCGTGGAGAGGAATTTCAAAACCGCCCAAGATCGGCTGGTCAAAGGCATGCGTGTGGCCGGGGTGAAGAGCATCGAGGAGGCCAATCAATATCTCCAGGAAGATTATCTGGCGTGGTGGAATCAGGAGTTGACGGTGGAGCCGGCCAATGCCGACGATGCCCATCGGCCGTTGGACAAGAGCCATAATCTGGCGGCGTCCTTGAGTCACGTAGAAACACGGCAGGTGCGGAATGATTACACCCTGCAATGGGAAGGTGCGTTTTATCAGATCGAGACGCGGGCGGTGGTCAGCGGGTTGCGAGGGGCCAACGTGCGGGTAGAACAGCGGCTGGATGGCGCGCTGGCGGTACGGTATGGCGAGAAGTATTTGCCAGTGACGCGGTGCGAGGTGGCAGCGAAGAAGGCGCCCGCACCGGCGCCGGTAGAGCCCACTGGCAAGCGTCGCCAAGCGCGGCGGGGCAGCGATTGGAACAAGGATTTCGATCTGAAGAAGGGGCCGAAGGTCTGGCAGGCGGCGCAGGAATCGGGTTGCCGACGGGGAAGGCGTGAACGGACCTGCCGCTTTGGCTGTCAGTCAGCGGGAAGTGGTGGGCGGGCAAAGCCGCGCCCTATACCGGGAAACCCTTACGCACGACCGGCCGGTAAAGCCGGGAATCTTCCCGTCGTCTCAAGGAAAGCTTGCGACGATCCCTGCCTCACCACTTGACTCCCGTTCCTCTCCATACGAGGCGCCTCAGTATGCATTTTTAAGGCATGGCGAAAATATCTGGTCCAATCCCATTTGAAAAGCAAAACCAAACCTTGAGGCGGGACCAGACCGCCTCCCGCTCGTCGGCCCACACCCAGGTAAAAGAACGCGCCGGAAACACGCTCTTTCTCATCGTCCGCAGATGAGTTCCGGCCGGCTATTCCTTGATCGGGTTGCTCGCCAGCATTGCCCGTCTCCGCTTCACCGGCACGCGCGGATTAACCTGCCCGCCGCCGAGCGCCAGGGAAAAGGGAACATCTCTACTTCCAGAGAGGGGACATTTCTACTTTGCCTT
>CAVVLD010000006.1:0-39615 GCA_963748795.1 uncultured Solibacteraceae bacterium | reverse complement strand
GCCCCCGTTCTGCTGGTTGACTTGCATCTGCTGGAACATCTGGGAAAGATAGCTGTACTGCTGTTCCAGGGCGGCAATGGCGGAATCCGCGGCTGCCATCTGGGCGTTGAGACTGGTTGTCATGTTGTTAATGCGGTCCTGATCGTCGCTAATCGACTGGTTGTCACGGGTGATGGAATCCTTCAAGTTGTTGATGCTCGTCTGAAACAAGCCGCTGGTGGAGTCGGTCAGGCCGGTCAGCGCGTCGTTGGCGGTCTTCAGAAAACCTCCGGTGGAAGTAGACCCCAGGAAGCTCGCGAGCTGCGTGAGCTGGCCCTGGGTGGCGCTGGCGAACGTGGAGCTGTTGAGCGACAGGACTCCGGTCTGGTCGAACTCCAGACCGAGCGAGGTCAGCGAGGAAATTCCGTCCGTGCCGGTAGAGTATCCCGTGATCTGGTTCAGAACCTGGGAGAGGCTGGAAAGCACGCTCTGCCCCTGCAGCGCTCCCGTGCCCTGGCCGCGATTGGTATTGATTTCCGCTTTGGCCGCATTGTACGCGGTCACGAAGCCCTGCAACGCCACAGACACTCCGCTGGCGTTTTGCCCAACCGTGATCGTAGTGGTTCCGGTGCCGGCCGGCGTCACCGATACACCGGGCGCCAGAGTAATTACCGAACCACTGGTACTGAGCGGATCGGAGTCCGCCGCGGGCTTGCCGTTTACCCGGTACGTAGTGGGTTGGCCTTCCACCAGGGGGCTTAGCAGATCGCCGTTCGAGGTGCCGTTCAGAGAGGTGAGCTGGATGGTCGCCGCCTGCATCTTGCCGTCCTGAATGGAGAGGCGGTAATCGGTGGACCCCTGGCTGCCCACGTTCACCACGGGCGGCCTGTACGCCCGCCGAACTGGCGTTGATGGCGTTGGCGAGGCCCGAAAGGCTGACATCGCTGGTATTGATGGTATAGCTGTTGTCGCCCACTGACAGTGTGTAACTGGTGGCATCGCTGATGCCGGAGACCGAGGGATCGGTGACCTTGGTCAGCGCATCGAGGCTCATGGCGCTGGTATGTGCGCCCATGGTGTCCACCTCCACGGTGTAAGTTCCCGCCGCGGGTGTGCCGCTGAGCGAGGCCGTGGCGACCGCGGTGCTCGACGAAACGGCGGTGTAGGAGCCCAGGCTGAGAGCGTTGTTCAAAGTGGCAATAGAGGATTGCAGGTTGGAGAAATCGCCGTTCAGCGTGTTCAGTTCGCTGGACTGTGCCTGCAGCGTGGTGACTTCACTCTGCATCTGCTCCATGGGCAGGGAGGCGAACGAGACCGCCCGCGAGATGACCTGCTGAAAACTGGTGGCAAACTGGCTGTTGCCGGTGAATATGCCGCTGACGGAGCTGCTCATGACCAATCCTGAAATCCAAAGGCCCGGGCGGACCGGCTAGATACCGGCCCGCCCGGGGTTACGCAGCGCTAGCCTACCCCCGGAGGAGAGTGAGCACCTGCTGCGGGGCTGAGTTGGCCTGGGCCATGGCCGCGATAGATGCCTGTTGCAGCACCTGCGACTTGCTCAGGTTGGCCGCCTGCGCCGCGACATCGGCGTCGCGGATTTGAGATTCGGCCGAAGAAAAGTTGGTGATCTGCGATTGCGCCAGGCTGATGGCGTAATTCAACTGGTTTTGGCCCGACCCCACCTTGCCCTGCACGCCGCCCAGCAGACTCAGAGCGTTGTTGATGGCATCGATGGCGCTGGTGGCCTGTCCGGTGACCGTCGAAGTAATCACGGGTCCGGTTACCGCCTCGTTTCCGGTTGCCGCCGCCGTGGACGATGACGTGAACAATCCTCCCACGTCGGTCGCCACATCGTTGCTGACAGTGAACGCATTGGCGCTGGTGAGCAGCACTTTGCCCCCGTCGGCAATCGCAAAGATACCCGCGGCATTCAGTCCGGTGGTGTTGGTGTTGATGTCGATGGCCGTGTTAGCCGCGGTGTCGTCCGCCGTGCTGAGCGTGGTAGTGAAGGTCTTTCCACCCACGCTGAAGGTCACCTGCTGCCCGATGGTCGCGCCGCTGCCGCCGCCGTTGGTCATATCGGAGAAGTTCGCGGCCAGCGTGTAAACACCGGTGTTGTACACATCCGGCGTCGTCGCGTTGGTGATATTGGAATAGGTCGCGCTATCGGCCGCGGATTGCGTCTCGGCCACCTGGAATGCCACGTTGCCGCCGAATTGGATGTTTCCGCTGGCGCCGATCGAGGCTGTAATGCCCTGAATCCCGGCGGTCGCCAGGGCCGTGTTCACCGCCGCCACTGCCTGCTGGCCGGTGAATCCGCTGGCCGACGAGTTGACCGTGGCGGCCGCGTTCTGCTGCAAATTGCCGTTCTGGTCCACATAAGTGAACGTGAATGTTTCAGTTTGGCCCGCGCCCTTCAGGAATGTTGCGTTGGCATCGTTCAGGTTGCGCGTATCCCCGCCGAAGCCGACTCCGCCGCCGATCACGCTCGTGCCGGAAAGCGCGAGACCTTTGGTATCCACCGCCCCCGCGCTCAGATCCACCCCGACCTGCGCGTTGGAGTTGGCCGAAGAGGCGCCGCCGATGTAGGTCAGCAGGTTGGTTACCGAACTGCCTGCTGCGATCGATCCTTTAGCGCTGTTCAGGTTGGCGCTGCTCCGAGTCGCCTGGCGGTCGATTTCTCCCAGCAGCGTCTGGTATTCATTGTTCACCGTGGTGCGGTTGCCGGTGAAGGTTCCCGACGCGGATTCGGTCGCCAGCGTCTTTAACCGGTCCAGCATCTTAGAGATATTGCTCAAGCCGCCGTCAATGATCTGCAGGTTCCCTACCGCGTTATTGGCATTCTGAACGCCCTGCGTCAGCTCGCTGATGTTGTTCCGGAACTGGTTGGCCACCGCCAGGCCGGCCGCGTCGTCGGCCGAAGAGTTGATGCGGTAGCCGGACGTCAACTGCTGAATGGTCTTGCTCTGGAACGTGTTGTTTACGCTCAAGATATTTGCTGGGCGACCAGAGAGTTTACGTTGGTCTGAATGGAAAGCATTTTTTTACGTCCTGTCTTATAAGATTCGGCATCATGCCGTACCGGCCCGGGGCCCTTGAGCGCCTCCCGTTCCGGCTTTCAATGCTCCTTATCGGTCTGGCCGGCGAAAGCTTCGAAGCCAGCCTCCCCAGTTCGCCGGCAACCCTCTCCAGCAGTTCCTCCCAATCGCCCGGCCGTTGCTGCCGGAACAAACGCATCGTGGGATACCAGGGGCTGTCCTCTTCACCGACCTGCCAGCGCCAGTCGGAAACATGCGCCAGCAAAGTCCACACCGGACGTCCCAGCGCGCCGGCCAGGTGCGCGGGCATGGTATCCACCGTGATCACCAGGTCCAGGCATGTCATGGCTGCCGCCAGCGAATCGGCATTGGGTTCGTCGAGCCCGGGGCGCAGCCAGCCGGCTTCCCGGCGGGCCTCCTCGCGCGCGCCCTCCTCCACCTGCAAACTGTGCCACTCTACTCCTTCGACATGCCGCAGCGCCGCCATGCGGGCGAGCGGAATCGAGCGCAGACGGTCGCTGGTATGCCGCGGGCTGCCGGCCCACACCAGCCCCACGCGCAAGTCGTTCCCGGATCCCAGGCGGGCGCGGTACCGCTCCACGCGCTCCGGATCGGCTTCGAGGTAGGGCGCCGCTCCCGGAATACTGTCCGGGGCGGTGCCGAAAAGACGAGGCAGGCTGAGCAGGGGCGCCTGCCACTGGCAGGGCGGGGGTTCCTGGGACTGTGCCACCACCGCCGAGACGCCGTCGATCGAGCGCACCAGGGACGCCAGGCAGTCCTGAACCTCCACAATCACGCGGCCCCCGCGCGCCGCCACCAGGGGAGCAAAGCGGGCGAATTGCAACGTGTCGCCCAGCCCCTGCTCGGCCCACAACAGAATCGTCCGGCCCGCCGAGTGCCGAGCCGTCCCACGCCGGCAGAGACCAGGCGCGGGGCGCTTCGGGCACCATTTTCCACCGCCATTCGTACTCCTCGAAGCCCTCGGGAAAACGCCCCTCCGACAATAGGGACAGCGCGCGGCACACGTGCGATTTGTAATCCTCCGGCCGGCGTTGCAAGGCCTCGTCGAAGCACCGGATCGCTTCCTCGTTGCGGCCCTGCGCCTGCCGCACGATCCCCAGGTTGGCCCGACTTCGCCGAATTGCGGCAGCGCGCGCAACAACTCCTCGCACCATGCGGACGCCTCGTCATCGCGGTCCTGCTGATGCAGCGCTACGGCCAGGTTATTGGCCGCCTGAGGGTAGTCCGGCCGGATCCGCAAGGCGCGCCGCAACTCGTCTTCGGCTTCGGCGAAGCGGCCCCGCGCGAGCAGCAGGCTGCCCAGGTTCAAGTGCAGGTGCGCGGCGCCCGGGTCCCGCTCCAGCGCCCGGCGCGCGAACGGTTCCGCCTCGGCATACCGCTGTTGTTCCTGGAGCGCCACGGCAAGATTGGACAGGGCCTCGCAGAGGTCTGGCTGCAAACGTATGGCGCGGCGCGCCCATTGTTCGGCTTCCTTGTGCTGCTGCACCTGGATCAGGCCCGCGGACAGATTCATCGCATGGATGGCGCTCTCCGGCTGCAGCCCGCAGGCTTCGCGATAACAGGCCACGGCCTCTTCGAATTCGCCCTGCGCGCGCAGCGCGTTTCCCAGGTTGCAGAACGCTTCGGCGCACTCCGGCCGCAGCCGGATCGCCTGCCAGTAGTAGGTGCAGGCATCGCCATACCGCTTCTGGCTCGCCCGGAGATTGCCCAGGCCCACCAGGGCCGGCACGTAGCGCGATTCCCGCCGCAGCGCTTCCCGGTAGCAGGCCGCGGCTTCCCGATACCGCTGCTGCGCCGCCAGAATCTCGCCCAGGCTGGTGTGATACGCGGGAACCGCCGGACGGTGCCGGATGGCCTGCAGGACGCGCGCCGCGGCGGTGCGCGCATCGCCCTTTTGCAACGCCAGGCGGCCCAGCAGATGCCACGCATCGGAATTCCCGGGATCGCGTTCGAGCACGCTGCCATACATCCACTCGGCTTCTTCCAGGCGGCCCGCCTGGTGGCACGCCAGCGCGTCGGCGACCGTACAGCAGGCAGTTGCGGTCATGGCAGGGCGGCCGGCAAAAAGGAAACCACCGCGCGCGTCGCTGCCGGCAAATCGAAACCGCGGCTCTCGATGGCTCCGGCCGCCGCCAGGTTCTGGTCGCGGGTATGCCGCACCTCGCCGCGCATCACCTGCACGTGTTTGGGCGCCCGGATCCCCAGCTTGACCCGCCCGCTGCCGCAGTCGATCACCAGGATCTCCACGTCGTCGCCGATCTGAATGGCTTCACCCGGATGTCTGCGGATTACGAGCATACGGCCTCGCCATCCGGTGACCAGCGGCTCGCGAAACCGGTAGCGTTCGTCGGGACGGATAGCCTGTACGGCGACCCGCGTCTTCATGTGAATCACCACCGGGGAACGGAGATTCACCGCCGCCGGCTCCCCTTCGGCCAGGGACAGAACCGCCAGCGCCGCCACGTCGCGGCCAATGACGGGCGGCGCGCCGGCGGGCAAACCGAGGGTCCCCCGGTCTTCCGGCGTCAGAGCAATTTCATAGTCCGGCCGCAGCGTTTGGACCGGCATGGCGAGAAAACAGAGCCGGGCATCCTCCAGGCTCTGCAGATAAATCAATCCGCCCTGCCGGGGGTCCTGCAAAGGCAAAAAGCAGCGGCGCTCTTCAAAGCCCGGGAGGCCTTGAGGAAATTCAATGGTGCAGGTTTCGTTTACGTCAATCGGCCCGAAATAGGCGCTTTCGAATCTCATGGTATTTTCCTTGCGGGCATCGCCGGTTCGGCTTTTTGCCCTTCCGCGGTCAACAGCACCACGGCCACGCGGCGATTGTGCGAGCGGCCCTCTTCGGTCTCGTTGGTATCGGCGGGCGCATTTTCGGCGTAGCCGGCCACGGCCATGCGGGAGCGCGCCACCCCGTAACGCGTTGCCAGCACCTCCATCATGGCGATGGCGCGGGCCGAAGAGAGTTCCCAGTTACTGCGGAAGTGCGAGTTATGAATCGGAATGGAATCGGTGTGGCCTTCCAGCCGCACCTGGTTCGGCAGATCCTGAATCACCGCGGCGATCTTGGCCAGAATCGGATAGCTGCCGGGCGCCACGCCGTCGTCCCCGGAGGCGAAGAAAGCGGCTTCCCGCAGACTGATCACCAGGCCCCGGCCTTCGAGCTGCATCTGCACCTTGCCGGCCTGGGTCTCCCCGCTGAGCTCCTGCTGCAGTATCGCCAGCGAGCCGGTCAGGTCGGCGGGATGCGTCTCCTCCTGCGCCGGCTTTTGCGGACCCATCGCGGCCGTCGCGTGGTCCGGCGCTTTGCCGTCGCGCTTGCCGCGGCCCAGCACGTTGGATAGCCGGCTGCGAGACCTGGCCGTGTTCCAGGGCGTCCCGGACCGATTCGGACACCATCTTGGCCCGGTGCCGGTCGTCCTGAGTGGAGGCGAACATCACCACGAAGAAAGCGAACAGCAGGGTAATGAAGTCGGCGTACGAGACCAGCCAGCGTTCGTGATTCTCGTGCGCCGCGGGGGTTGTGCCGCCTCATGCCTTGCCTCCCCCGGCCACCGGCTGGCCGGGCCCGTCCGCCTTGCGGCTTCTCCGGCCGCCGCTTGGCTTTGGCCGGCTTCGGCGCGTGCGGGTCGAATGCGTCCAGCTTGCTGCGGATCAGCGTCGGATTCAGCCCCTCGACAATGCCGATCACGCCTTCCAGCATCAGCTCCTTGATTATGGTGCCTCGGCCGCATGCGCGCCCGCAGTTTATTGGCGACCGGCAGAAAGAAAATGTTGGCGGATGCCACGCCGTAGACCGTGGCCACAAACGCCACCGCGATTCCGTGGCCCACTTCCTTGATATCTTCCAGGTGTTTCATGACCTGGATGAGCCCCAGCACCGCGCCGATGATCCCGATGGTGGGCGAATAGCCGCCGGCCGCCTCCCAAACCTTGGCTTCCGCCTCCTTGGATTGTTCGCCCAGGACGATGTCGACCTCCATCATCTTGCGCAGTTCCTGAAGATCGGTGCCGTCCACCGCCAGGTTCAGGGCCTTCTTAAAGAACGGATCGGCAATGGTGCCGGCTTCCGTCTCCAGGCTGACGATGCCGTTCTTGCGGGCCTTGGCGGCGAAATAGATCAACTGCTCGATCAGGGCCGACGCGGAACTCGCCCGTTCGAAGAAAACGGCCCCCAGCCCGCGAAACGCCCGCAGCACGATGGGCAGCGGAGTGGTCACCAGCACCGCTCCGAACGTCCCGCCCAGAACGATCATGGCCGCGGTAGTCTGCGCGATGTCCTGGATGCTGCCCTTTTCCAGCACCAGCCCGCCGATGATGCCGGAGAGCGCCAGGGCGATTCCCCCCAGAGTCGCAAGGTCCGGCCGGAGGGCGGGTTTGGACGGCGCGGATTTCGACGCAGACGGTTTTGCCGGAGGCGAGGGAGGTACAGCTTGTGCTGGTTCGGCCATGATGTCTATTCGCTGTCCTTCGTTTCCGCCTCTTCCGGGTCGAATTCCAGGAGCGGGGCGAGATCGCCGGGTCCGAATATTCTGCGGCGGAACTCCACGATCCTCTGGATGACCTGATCGGCTGTTTCCCGCACGCGGAGAATCTGGCCGGTGGTCAGGGTGATGACGGTGTCCGGCGTCACATCGATGTGCTCGATGAGATCGGAATTCAGCACCAGCGGCATGCGGTTCAGTCGGGTTAGCCGGATCATGTGACGCCTGCATACTTCATCGGCGGAATCCCGGGAATTCATTAACGGTTTCTGGGGATGGCCCGATAAGGCATGTGAGGACGATATGGCTTTCTTGGAAACTTCGTGGGAAGAAGAGCGGCGGGAAGTGTGGGAGAGTGTTCTCGAGTGTCTCGATCACCAACCGGACCCGGACGGTCGGGCCGCCTGTTCGTTTTTGCTACACCACCTGGGCGTGCCGCCCGGCTATGCTAATGCCCTGCCATCTTCACGCCTTGCAACGATTCCGCCTTGCTGAATTTCGGCCAGTTGAAGCCGTAGTAAGCCACAAACAGGAAGCAGACCATCGGGACGATGAAGCCCCGGGACATGTCGTATTCATCCGCTACGTAGCCCATCAGTTTGGGCAAAATCGCCCCTCCCATAATGGCCATCACGATAAATGCCGATGCTTTCTTTGCGCGCGCTCCCAAACCGTAAATGCCCAGCGCAAAGATCGTCGGGAACATGATCGACATGAAGAAATAGCTGAGGAAAACGCATGCCACACTGAGCCAACCCAGTTTAAAGAAAACCACCAGAGGTGGCCGCCACATTCAAAGCCGCGTACAACCCTAACACTTTGTGCGCCGAATATTTGCGCAACAGCGCCGAACCGCTGATTCTTCCCGCCAGGAAACAGCCGAAGGCCAGCGATGCCAGATTCGCCGCTCCCTTATCGCTCAGCGAGAGAATGCCCGTCTTGCCGGTTTCCACCCAACTGTGCAGAAATCCCGCGGATACCCACGAGGGCGGAATCGGCGGCAGTTCCGCCGTCATGTAGTTGATGAAAAAGCTGAAAATGCCGGCCTGCGCGGCCACGTAGAAAAACTGTGCCGCTACCGCCAGCACAAAGTGCGGATGCGCCCAGATGGAGTGCGTGACCGGCACTCCGGTTTCGTCCAGGTGGTAATCGTCCTGCATCTTGATGTCGGGCACGTTGGCGAAATAAAATACCGCCGCGATCATCAACGCAATGATCGCCACGGTCACATAAGGGATGTACAGGGTCTGGCTCCCGGTGTTGTTCCCCATGGCGTCCTTGCCATAGAAGAACAGGCCGCCGATAGGCGGTCCGATGATCCAGCCGGCTCCGTTGCAGGACTGCGCCAGGTTGATGCGCGTGGCGGCGAATCGCTTGGGTCCCAGCACCGTGGTATACGGGTTGGCGATGGTCTCCAGAAACGTCAGCCCCGTGGCGATCACGCAGACGCCCGCCAGAAAACCGATGAACGCCGTAGTCGCCGTGACCGCGCCTTCATGCACCAGGGAATTGATATGCGTGGCGGGGATGAACCAGAAGCCGCCCAGAGCCACAATCGAAAGCCCCATAATAATGCCGCGCTTGTACCCCAGCTTGGTCGCCAGAATGCCGGCGGGCATCGACATCAGGAAGTAGCCCAGGTAATGGGCGAACTGCACCCAGGCGGATTGCGCCTTGCTGAGGTGAAGTTCCTCCTGGAAATGCTTGTCCATCACGTCGATCATCCCGTTGCAAACTGCCCACAGCAGGAACAGCGAGCACAGCAGAATAAAGGTGAATTTCAGGTTCTGGCCATCCAGGATGAAGAGGCTTTCTTTATCGTTAACCATGGCGGGTTGGAAGACTCGATTCTATCAACTCGCCAAGCCGCGCGTTATGATCGTGGAGATTCATGTTCCAGCGGCTCTGGCTCTCCGGGTTAGCGGCGGCGCCATGGCGGCCTACGCGCAGGGCCCGGGCGTTGTCCGGGGTTCGGTAGTGGACGCCCACGGCGGCGAGGCCCTCGCCAATGTGCGCGTCGAACTCGACCGGAACCCGTTATCGCACCGTCTCCGACGCCAAGGGCCTCTTCCAGATCGCCGGCGTGGCGCCCGGCGATTACGTCCTGCAAATCTCCACCGTGGGCTACCACCTGGAGAACCATTCGTTCCACCTCGCCGCCGGAGAAACCAAAGAGTTCGAAGTGGTGTTGACCCCGGACTCCCTCCGCCAGACCGAAACCGTGGAAGCCAGAACCGACCCGTTCGAGTCTTCCAAAGCAGACAGCCCGTCCACCCTGGTCCTGGCCGGCAACGACGTCAAGAATCTCGGCAGCGTGCTCGCAGACGACCCCCTCCGCGCCGTCCAGAACCTTCCCGGCGTCAGTTCCAACAACGATTTCGATGCGCGCTTTTCCCTCCGCGGCGCCGATTACTCCCGCATCGGCCTATACCTGGACGATGTGCTGCTGCATCAACCCTTCCACATGCTCCAGGGCACCACCGTGTCCGGCTCGGGCACCGCCTTCAACGGGGACATGGTGGAAGCCATGGAGCTGAACGAAGGCGCTTATTCCGTCCGCTTCGAAGACCGCACGGCCGGCGCGCTGGACGTCCAGACGCGCGAAGGCAGCCGCGAAGGGCTCCGCTTCCGGGTCAGCGCCAGCGCTTCCGAGGCGGGCGCCCTGGCCGAAGGTCCCATCGGCAAAAAGAAGGGCTCCTGGCTGGTTGCCGTGCGCAAAAGCTATCTGCAGTATCTCCTCGAACGGACTTTCCCGAACAACTCGTTCATTTTCGGCCTGGAAGATGTGCAGGGCCGCTTCACCTATGACCTCGACGCCAGAAACAAGGTCACCCTCTACCTGCTCGAGAGTTTTTCGGATATCGATCGCAGCGCGTCCCGCGGCACGCTCGGCATCAATTCGCTGCTCTCCGGCGGCTACCATTACAGCCTGGCCAACCTGGGGTGGCGCTACACGCCCACCGCCAGACTGCTGGTGACCACGCACGCCGCCTGGATGCGCGAGAAGTGGGACGATCAGAATCCCTCCAACACTCCCCTGGGCGCCGGGTATTACGGCGAATGGGTGGGCAACACCAATGCCACCTGGATCTGGAGTTCCCGCTTCCCTCTGGATTTCGGCGTCAGCGTCCGGCAACTGCGCGATCAGGGATACGGCATCCAGTACCAGTCCGCCGCCACGACCCGCACGCTGGACCGTTACGACGGCAACGGAACGCACACCGGCGGCTACGTGCAGCAGTCGTTCCTCGGGTGGCGGGGAAGGCTGCATCTGGTCGCCGGCGTACGCTGGGACCACGAGAATGTGGACCGCGATTCGGCCGCCTCCCCGCAGGCGTCCGCGTCGCTGATGCTTACCTCATCCACCCGCCTGCAACTGGGCTGGGGCCAGTATGCCCAGTTCCCCGAGATTTCCGTGCTCACTTCCATCCTGGGCAATCGCCATCTGCCTCCCACCCGCTCGAACCAGGGGATCGCCGCCGTGGAACAGCGCATCGGGGCGCGTACGCGCCTGCGCGCCGAGTGGTACGACCGGAACGACCGCGACCTGGTGTTCCAGCCGCTTGCCCTGCCGCGCATGATCGCCCCGGGTACGTATTTCACGCCGCCCCTGAATCCCGGCTACGTCGATTCCGTCCGCGGTTATGCCCGAGGCGCGGAGTTCTTCCTGCAGCGGAGCAGCGCCAACAAGTTCACCGGCTGGCTATCGTACGCCTTCGGCCGCACCAATTATCACGACAGCGTGCTGGGCAACTGGTTCCCTTCCAACTACGACCAGCGCCACACCATGAACGCCTATGGCAGCTATCGCCTGAAGCCCACCGTCAACCTGAGCCTGCGCTGGAGCTTCGGCAGCGCGTTTCCGGTTCCCGGCTATCTGTCCAAGGCGGGCGCAGTCTATTCCCTTTCGGAATCGCTCAACCAGGTGCGCATGCCGGCCTACCAGCGCGCCGATTTCCGCGTGAACAAAGCCTGGGCGCACCGCCGCTGGAAATGGACGCTTTACGGAGAAGTCATCAATCTGACGAACCGGACCAACTACGTGTTCGACAGCCTCAACGGCTACAACAGCAAGACCGGAGTGATCTCGGTCACCCTGGACAAGATGTTTCCCATCCTGCCCAGCGCCGGCATCGTGCTGGAGCGATAAACTGGGAAGGCCATGCACTATCTTGCCCTTCTTCTGGCGTTGCATCTGCAGCCGGTTTCTCCACCGGGCCGAACCGTCAACCGCAATTCGCGGCGGCCAACGGCATGGTCGCACTGGTATTCGGCAGCGGCGAAGCCATCTGGCTGGCGCGCTCCACCGATAACGGCGCCACTTTCTCCGCGCCGGCGAAGGTTGCCGAACTGCCCAAGATGCTGCTGGGCCGGCATCGCGGTCCGCGCGTCGTCATCTCCGGCGGAACCATCCTGGTAAGCGCCATCGCGGGCGACCTGTATTCCTGGCGGTCCACCGATGGCGGGCGCTCCTGGTCCAAGCCCGCGATCGTGAACGATCGATCGCAGGCCAGCCGCGAAGGCCTCCATGCCATGGCCGCCGATCCCCAAGGGCACGTCGCGCTGATCTGGCTGGACGACCGCACGCCCGGCGGCAAGCGCCTGTACGGTGCATTTTCCAGCGATAGCGGCGCCACCTGGGGGAAGAACGTGATGCTGTACCAATCGCCCAGCGGCACCATTTGCCAGTGCTGCGCGCCCTCGCTGGCGGCCCTCGGCCACGGCGAATTCGCCGCCATGTGGCGCAACGTGGTGGATGGCTCGCGCGATCTGTACACCATGCCCATCCGCGACGGCAAGCCGGCCGGACCGCCCGCCAAATCCGGCTCCGGAACCTGGAAACTGGACGCCTGCCCCATGGATGGCGGCGGCGTGGCCGCGCGCAACGGCGAACTGTATGCCGCCTGGCGCCGCGAGCACGATGTGTACCTCGCCGAACCGGGCAAGCCTGAAGTCAAGGTGGGGACGGGCATGGACGTCGGGTTCGCGGTCAACGCCAAAGGCGCCTACGTCGCGTGGACCACGCCCCAGGGGATCGAGGCTCACGTGCCCGGGTCGGACGCACCGGTGCGCCTCTCAAGCGCCGGAGCCTTCCCCGCGCTGGTAGCTCTTCCCGGCGGCGGCATGTTGGCCGCATGGGAGGAAAACGGCGCCATTTCCTTCCACCGCTTCTGATCCGATGAGACCGCGCGCTCGCGACCTGGGAGTTCCTCTGGAGGGCACGCCGGTTCTGTGCCCGGCGTCGAAGTCGGCCATCGCACCCTGATCGCCGGCGTCACCACAGTCTGGCAGCGCGGCAAAGTCACCAATGATCCAGTGTTCGGCCCCGTGCCGATCACCAACACACACAGCGTGGGCGTGGTGCGCGATGCGTACCTGGCCTGGCTGGTGAACCACAAGGGCAAGCCCGCGACCAACGTTTTCGACCGTGGTCGCTGAAACCTACGATGGGTACCTCAACGACATCAACGGCTTCCACGTGAAGCCCGAGGATGCCTGGGCGGCGCTCGAAGCGGCGCGCTCCGGACCGGTGGCGGAAGGCAACGTGGGCGGCGGCACCGGGATGGTCTGCTACGGTTTCAAGGGCGGCATCGGCACCTCCTCACGCAAGACCGGAGCGTACACCATCGGCGTGCTGGTGCAGTGGAATTGCGGCAGCCGGCGGCAGTTGCGTATCGGAGGCCTGATGGTGGGACAGCAGATCGCCGTGGCTACCCTGGGAGCGCCTTATCGTGAAGATACCGGCCTCCCAGACTGCCAATGTCGCCATGCTGCCCAACGACAGCCTGAATCCCATCTTCGAAGCCGCCGTGCAGGCCACCGAAGAGGCCATCGTCAACGCCATGGTGGGCGCCGAAACCATGACCGGTGTCAATGGCCACACGGTCACCGCGCTACCGCACGACCGCCTCCGCGAGCTATTCAGGAGGTAGGGCCGCCCAACCCTGACGTTTTATAAGCAACTCCAAACTCTCCCGCCATCGCCGCAAGGCGTGGATCGGCGGTCCACAAGAGCAGCCGGTCCGCCAGGACGGACGCCAGCAAATGTATGTCGATCCACCCAACGCCGCGCCCATGTAGGTTCCGGTTGCGGACAAAGGCTACCAGTTCCCGGTGTGCCACCAGATTGGCCTGATGCATTAGCTCATAGCCCTGCAGGAACTTCCTGCGGCCTCCCCGGTCACCGATCAGCAGCTCTCCGTAGACCAGTTCGTGGCCGTACACGTAATCGCTCGCCAGAAGATCGCTCACTCCTCGCTGGAAGGCCGGCTCGCCTGCAAAAAACTTGATCCATACGGACGTATCGATCAGGACCATCAGGCTACTCTACGCCTGGCGGCCGGTTTCTCCCGGCGCCTCGGCACGTCCTGCGCGTCTGGCTCGGATCCGCCAAACGCGCGCATCCGTTGATATGCCGCATGGCGCACCAGCGCTTCCAGCCCTAAGCGCACAGCTTCGGTATCCGTACTGGCGCCGCTGGCTTTCCTGGCGTCCTGGAGCAGTTTGCCGTCAATGTTCAAGGTCTTCTTCGCCATACAGATCATTATGCCATACTCATATGGCACAATCTACCATACGCGAGGCCGCGCATGGCCGGCGACTCCGCCGCGCGCATACCCAATCCGCGCCCCCTTGCGCCGTGCGGTAAAATCGGAAATATCGCAATATCCGTACCCGAAGCGGTTTTTTGCGACGTTTCCCCATGAAGACAGCTACCGGCAGCCGCGCCCAGGAATTTCGCGATCAATTGTCCCGTCGAGTCATCGTGGCCGATGGCGCCATGGGCACCATGCTCTACTCCCGCGGTGTGTTCATCAATCGCTGCTTCGATGAGCTGAACCTGTCGCAGCCCGACCTGGTGCGCCAGATTCACCAGGAGTACGTCAAGGCCGGCGCCGAGATCGTCGAGACCAACACCTTCGGCGCGAATCGGTCGCGCCTGGCCGCCTTCGGCATGGCCGAAAAGCTGAAGGCCATCAACCAGGCCGGCGTGAAACTGGCGCGCGAGGCGGCGCAAGGAGTCCGCGTACGTGGCGGGTGCCATGGGTCCGCTGGGCGTGCGCATCGAACCGCTGGGACCCACCTCCTTCGCCGAGGCGCGCGCGATCTTTCGCGAGCAGATCGAGGCGCTGGTGGAAGCCGAAGTGGATCTGCTGATCCTGGAGACCTTCGCCAATCTGGACGAACTGCGCGAAGCCGTTCTGGCGGCGCGCGAAGTCGCGGGCGACGAATTGAGTCATCGTCGCGCAGGTCACCATCGACGATTTCGGCCATCTGCCGGACGGCACCGATCCGGAAACCTTCACCCGCATGATGGATTCCTGGCCGGTGGACGTGATCGGCCTGAACTGCTCGGTCGGTCCGAAAACTACGCTGGAAACCATCGAGCAGATGATGGCCTTCACCACCAAGCCCATCAGCGCCATGCCCAACGCCGGCCTGCCCATGCGCGTGGAAGGCCGCAACATCTATCTCTGCTCGCCGGAATACATGGCGCAATACGCGCGGCGGATGCTGTGGGCCGGCGTGCGGATTGTGGGCGGCTGCTGCGGCACCACGCCGGAGCACATCAAGCTGATCCGTTCCGAAACGCGCTCTCTGCAGCCGCTGCAGAAAAAGCTCAGCGTCACCGTGGATGAGCCGGAGGCCCGCGCGCATGCCCTGCCGCCCGTGCCGGCATGGCCGCCAAATCCAAGCTGGGCGCCAAGCTGGCCGAGGGCAAGTTCGTCGCCTTCGTCGAGATTCTGCCGCCGCGCGGCGTGGACGCTTCCCGCGAAATCGAAGGCGCCCGGCGCTGCGCCGAGCACGGTATCGACTGCATCAATGTGCCCGACGGCCCCCGCGCCAGCGCCCGCATGAGCGCCCAGGTCACCTGCCAGCTCATCCAGCAGGATGCCGGAATCGAAGCCGTCAACCATTTCTGCTGCCGCGACCGCAATATCCTGGGCATCCAATCCGAACTGCTGGGCACGCACACAGTGGGGGTGCGCAACCTCATCTGCATCACCGGCGATCCGCCGCGCATGGGCGCCTATCCCGACGCCACCGCCGTGTTTGACGTGGATGCTATCGGCCTGGTCAACATCGTTCGCAACCTGAATCACGGGCTGGATATCGGCGGCAACCCGATGGGCTCGCAGACGGCGCTATTGATCGGCGTCGGCGCCAACCCCGGCGCGCTGAACATGGACGAAGAGATCCGCCGCTTCGAATGGAAAGTCGAAGCCGGAGCCGAGTACGTGGTCACCCAGCCGGTGTTTGACCTGGACCTGCTGGAAAAATTCCTGCTCCGCATCGAGCACGTCAAGATTCCGGTGATCTGCGGCATCTGGCCGCTCACCAGCTATCGCAACGCCGAATTCATGGTGAACGAACTGCGTGTGCCCGTGCCGGAAGAGTTCATGGCGCGCATGCGCCGCGTGGATAGCGCAGAGAAAGCGCGCGATGAAGGCGTGGCCATCGCCCGCGAGATGACCGCCCGTGTACGCCGGATGGTGCAGGGAGTACAATTAAGCGCGCCGTTTGGCCGCTATCAAATGGCCCTGGATGTAGCCGAAGCCATTGGACCGCGCTGATATCCCAATCACATGGCAACTGACCTGGTCGAGATCAATCAAGAGCAGCCCCAGCCGGAAGCGCTGGCGCGTGCCGCCGCCGCCGTGCGCCGGGGAAGAGTTGTCGCCATCCCCACCGACGCGCTGTACACCCTGGTGGCCGATCCGTTCAACCTGCGGGCCGTCACTCAGGTGTTCCAGGCCAAGGGCCGGGAACCCACCGCTCCCTGCCCATCCTGGTGTCCGGGGCTCTCATGGCGGAGGAACTGGCCGGCGAGTTGAACAACCGCTTTGCCATTCTGGCGCGCCGTTTCTGGCCTGGCCCGCTTACCATTATCGTGCCCGCGTCGGCTAAGATTCCCCTCAAGGTCACGGGCAATACCGGACGGCTGGCGCTGCGCCAATCGCGTTCCAACGTGGCCAACCAGCTCATCAACATGTTGAACGAACCGCTCATCTCCACCAGCGCCAATATTTCCGGGAGCCCTACCTGCCGCAGCGGCATCGAAGTATTCGGCATGATGGATGGACGCGTAGACCTGGTTCTGGACGGCGGCGCCTGCGTTGGCCTGGGCGCCACCACTGTCGATATCACCGAACCCTTCTGGAAGATCATCAAAACCGGCGCCATCGAGGAGAAGGAAATCGCCGAATGCCTGGCCAGTTGACGTGAGGTACCTGTTGATTGTTTTGGGTGGCGGTGCCGGGTCGCTGTTGCGGTTCGTGGCGGGCACTGCGATCATGACGCGCTTCGGCAGGAGCTTTCCTTTGGGGACCCTGGCAATCAATGTAACCGGCTCGTTCCTGATCGGCCTGTTGATGACTCTGTTCACGGAGCGGTTTCAGCCCCACACCAATCTGCGGCTGCTGCTGGTGGTAGGTTTTCTGGGTGGATACACCACCTTCTCCAGTTTCGAATGGGAGACCTACGCCGCGGTTCGCGACGGCGCTTTCTGGATGGGACTGGCGAATATCGCCGGCAGCGTCATGTTCGGATACCTGGCCGTCTGGCTGGGCGCGCTGCTGGCGCGGCGGTAAAGGGCCTAATTCGCCGTGGGCCTCTCTACGTGATCGATCACCAGGAACCGGCGCGGAATTTTGCCCTGCGTGAGCTTCAAACCTATCTTGCTCATTGCCCTCGCCACCGAACCACCCGGTTCGCTTGCCGCCGGCAGGGCCGCCGGATCCATCGATGCGCGATTTGTTTCCGCTAAGCCGCGCGGGAGAACGTCGTTGAAAGCCACGTCCAGATGCAGGTCGAACCGTCCCGCAATCCCCGTCTTGTCGATCGTGTCCCGATCCATCGCCATCGACAGTCGCACGCACAGGTCCGCCAGCGTCACTCCATAGACGTCCAGCCCGCCGTTGTTCGACCTTCGAAATCCTCCGCATATTGCGGGCGGCGCCTGCCCCGGTTTGCTCGGCCGCGGCGGCCCTTTCACCGGATCGAGGGCCTGGCAGCTTGTGGGGGCAGTGGACTGCAATTTCGGACCGCCTTTCGCGACGATTAACTCGTAAACCGGGGCGTCCCTGGTCTCCCAATGGAACTTCAGCTTGAACCTGTCGGCAAGTGCCGGCCGCATCATCGGACCGCGCATCATTTCCACATTCGCCGGACCGTCCGCCTTCGCGTCGATGGTGAAGCGCTCCGAGGCGATCCAGCCCGGGATTCCCTTGATCTGCTGGAACATCTCTCCGTTGGGCATCGGCAACGTCTGCAACCCGGTTGGACGGTCGATCGGCCAAGGCTTCCCGTCCGCATACCTCAAGTACGCATCCCGCACGAGGGTCTCGATACTCACGCACTCTACAGTCAATCTTCCGGGCGATGCGTTCACTCTAAAACCGCCATCGGCCACAGCCTTCGGCGAACAGGGCCGGATAGAGACGACCTCGAACCTTTGAGCGCGGACGACCGGAGCGGCAAGCAGGCAGCTCAGAACCCATAAGCACGAGGTGGACCGCGAGTGCATCGTCTCATTTTACGACCAGGCGGATTCGAAGCATCAGCGTCCGCTTGTTACTTGCGGTTAGCAGCAACTGAACGTAAAGGATTTACTGAAGCATGCGGATTCCGGCCTACTTTGACACGAGTCGTCGACGATGGCCTCCAGTTATCCCCATCGAGGAGGCGATGGAGCGCGAAACCCGCAATTCCGTGCCGAGGAATCCCGCCCGAATGGGGCCTCGGCAGCACGGGGGTCGGCATCGGGAACGGTCGGGGACGATACGGCCAAGTGGATTCGTAAACGCTACCCCGTGATCGTTGCTTCTACAACACCCAACGTCCGTTACCCTGGACTACTGGGGCCGACTCCGTCGCAGATCCCACAATCCGCGCGCCGAGAGGATCAAGGTGAAGCCCCCCAGCCCGCCAAGCGCCCAGAGTGTCCAGACGAAGAAAAAGCCGCCGGGAGATTTGGCGATCTCGCCGTAATGTGCCCCCCTCATGTGCATGACGGGCATGGCTGCTGCCATCAATCCGATGAGCAGCATGATGACGTGCCCCGATCGCCGTTTGGGGAGCACGAGTGTCCCGTACAGTAAGACCGCGAGGACGAGCAGCGCAGTGTTTGAGCTCTCGGCCTTCGATATCCCACGAACGATGTCGTCCGTAATGTGAAGCGTCAGGAAGAGGATCGAGAGCAGAGACGCGACGGTCAACATGGTGTTGTGTTTCATTGAAAAGTCTCCTTGTTGGATTTTGTGTGGGCCTCATACCCTGCCTTTGCCTACTCCGTCCAGCGCTGCTCGTTCACACCAAACACCAGGAGCGACAGCGCATTTGAGAACCAGGCGACAACGCCGAAACGCACGATTTAGCCAGCCATTCGGTTCTGCCATTGGCTCGTACAAGTTGGTCAGCCAACCCATCCTCACTGCCGACAAGACGCACAGGATGCGAAAAAGAAAGTGGATCTGGAAACCAGATCGCCTTAAAAGACGGTAAACACCTTCTCGTGGTTCAATATATTTGGCACGACCCGTTCCGGACCCCCGCGATGCGGCGCACTAAAACGGCAGCAGTTCCAGAAGCCAGCGACGGCAGCTTCTTCGCCGTTGCGAAGGTGGCGCGCCAGTGCCAAGCGCGCACCACTACATTCGTCTCTCTCAGCAACCGACAGTCCTCAACGCGATTCCAGAGGTAGGTGCAGACGAGCCGGCGAAGAACGGCGGCATCGACCGTTCCGCCGCGAGATAGGTAACGATCGGTCGCGTAGCGTAGTGCTATCGGCGCCCACCTGGCCGAAGAACGCCCGACCGCGATACATGCCAGCCGATCAGCAAGAGTCCCGGCGTCCTGATGACGTCATCGGGTCGGGCCGCTGTGGCCGGGCCGATCCCGGCCATCACCCGGAGCCCCTTCTTATGTGGCGCACCTGGGAGGTAGAGCATATCAAATGAAGCCCTTCGTGAAGCATGCCAACATAAGTGACATCCCCACATATCTTGAAATCTCTGCTGACAAGTCATGCGAAACGGTAGAGACTTCTTCCCAGCCTTTGCCTCCAGGCTTGCTATCAGCGTTCCGGAGTCACATTGAGCCGTCCGGATCGCGTTCGAGACAATGCGCAATCACCTGGCCCAGAACCGCCGTTGTGCCGGTAATCGAAGCCGGATCGGGCTTCCCGGTTGTCATGGCGCAAAGAATCAGTCCCAACGCATAGATATCGCTGCGCGCGTCGCAGGGCCTGCCTTCGCGTTGTTCGGGGGCCATGTAAGCGGGTGTGCCCATAACTGCCTGGGTGGCGGTGAGCGTCTCGTCCCCGGCGGATTTGGCGAGCCCGAAATCCAGTACCTTGACACCGGCTTTGGTGAGCATGACATTGGCCGGCTTAAGGTCGCGATGTATGATGTGCCTGGCGTGCGCGGCAGCCAGGCCTGCGGCGATTTGCGAGCCCAGCTTGCAGGCTTCGTCGAGCGGAAGGGCGCCTGCTTGAATGCGAGCCTCGAGCGTTTCGCCCTCGCAAAGCTCCATCACAAGGTAATTCGGCCCGACGTCGTAGAGCGTGCAGATGTTCGGATGATTCAATGCGGAGAGCACACGCGATTCCCGCTCAAACCGCTCGCTGTATCGTTGATGCGAGGTTTTGATGGCGACCGGCCTCCCCAGCCGTGTATCCACCGCGCGAAACACTTCCCCCATTCCGCCTGTTCCCAGCCGTCCTTCGATCTTGTACGGCCCAATCTGCATTCCGCGTGTCAGTATCGTCTGTGTGGCGTCCAAGCCGGTCGGACCCCCGGCCCAGGCTGGGCGGTCCGGCAGATTCTCCCGCGAGGTATTCTGCGCGAGCAGCGCCTCCACTTGACGCCGCAACTGATCGTCGTCACATGCCTGGGCGAGAAACGCGCTGCGCCCGGCGGGTTCCCGCTCCAGCGCCGCATGGAATAAAGCGTCGATTTGTTGCCGCTGCTCCGGACTCACGGATTCGTCGTTTCGTAATTCTATCCCACTTTAAGGTTGGCCAAATCAGCGGACCTGCAGGTTCGCGCCGAAAGCCAGCAGACGGCCATCGCAATCCCTCACCACGAACTCGCGCGACTGCCAGGGCATGTTGGCAAGCCCCCGAACGAATTCCACCCCCTGACGTGCATACTCGGCATAGAGTGCGTCGGCGTCTTCGACGAACAGGTACGCATCGAGCAATTCGTCCCCGTATTTGTGCGGATTGGGTGTGGGCGGCTCGGCGCAGCGAAAGTGAATCGCCTGCTCGTCGCGCGCCACGATCGCATACACCGGCGGATCCTGCCACGTCCCCAGGCATTCGAACCCGAGCTTGTCCTTGTAATAGGCGAGCGTAGCGGGAATGTCCATAGTGAAGAACACGGGCACAATCTGACGGACCATGTGCCAAGTCTACTGCAGATACCCGGCCCCCGGCGAGCCTTCGTGTTACCCTGAAATCTCTACTGACAAGTCATGCGAAACGTGGTCATTATCGGCTCGGGCTGCGCTGGAAATACAGCGGCCATTTATACCGCGCGGGCCAATTTAAAGCCGCTGGTGATCAGCGGGCATGAAGCCGGCGGGCAGCTTTCTCTCACCACCCTGGTGGAAAATTTCCCCGGGTTTCCGGAAGGAATTATGGGACCGGAACTGGTGGAAAACATGAAAAAGCAGGCCCAGAATTTCGGCGCGGAATACCTGCACGGCGCCGTGATCGATACCGAACTCACGACCCGTCCCTTCCGCATCAACATCGAGGGCGAGTGGATCGAGACCCGCACGTTGATCATCGCCTCCGGCGCTTCGGCGCGCTGGCTGGGGCTCGAAAACGAACACAAGCTCATCGGACACGGAGTAAGCTCGTGCGCCACCTGCGACGGGTTTTTCTATCGCGGCAAGAAGATCATGGTGGTGGGCGGCGGCGATTCCGCCATGGAAGAGGCCAACTTCCTCACCCGCTTCGGCAGCGAAGTCAGCCTGGTGCACCGCCGCGAGGAGTTTCGCGCCTCCAAGATCATGCTGGACCGTGCCCGCCACAATCCCAAAATCAAGTTCGTCATGAACACCGTGGTGGAAGACGTATTCGATACCTCGCAGCAACTGGTCACCGGCGTGCGCCTGCGCAACCTGAAGACCGGGCACATCTGGGAACAGGATGTGGACGGATTCTTCGTAGCCATTGGGCACATTCCCAACACCAAAATGTTCAAAGGCCAGATTGAAACCGATCCGGACGGCTATATCCTTTCCAAAGGCGGAGCGCGGACCAACATCGCGGGTGTATTCCATGCCGGCGACGTGCAGGACCGCACCTACCGCCAGGCCATCACGGCATCGGGCGCGGGTTGCATGGCGGCCATTGAGGCCGAGCGGTACTTAGAAGAGGAAGGACACTAACTCATGATCGAGCGCTTGTCGCCTCCCGGCGTTGCCGCGCCGCGGGGTCCTTATTCGCCGGCGGTGCGCGCCGGAGATTTCATTTACGTATCGGGCCAGGTTCCGGTGGATCCGCTCACCAACCAGACCGTGCTGGGCGACATCCAGCAGGAGACGCGGCAGGTGTTGAACAACATCAGCCGCATTCTGGAAGGCTGCGGCGCCTCGCGCGCGGACGTGGTGAAGTGCCAGGTCTACCTCTCCGACGTGAAAGATTTCGCCGCCATGAACGAGGTGTACACCGAGTTCTTCGGCGATGCCAAGCCCGCCCGTACCACCATCGGAGTTGCCGCGCTTCCCTTGCCCGGCGCCAAGGTGGAAATCGACGCGATCGCTTATAAGCCGCGGTAAGTGGCCAGTAAGCTGGTATTGACTTTCGCTTTCACGGTGCGCCGGTCGAGTCCCAAACGGCGCGCCGTTTCTTCATAACTCCCGGTGCGGCTGTATATCAGGGTCACGTACCGGGACAGCAATTCGTCGGCGGTTAGACGGCCGGCGCGCACATCCTGCGTCAGTTCCTCCAAAGGGTCGCCCGCGGCACTGCCCGAAGGCCGGTAGTTCCGCCGGATCAGCACGTTTTTGACGCACTGCTCCAGCTCGCGGTAATTGCCCGGCCAGGAGTACTCGGGACCCAGATTGCCGTTGATCCAGTCCATCACTTCCGGTGCCAGTTCCTCCGCCTCGGCGCCTGCCACGCGCCGCGACATGTAGAACACCAGGTCGCGCAATACGCCAGGCGAATCGGCCAACTGCTCGGCCAGAGAAGGCGTGGCCACCTGGTCGGAGCACAGGCGGTAATACAGGTCTTCGCGGAATTGTCCCTTCTTCATTAAGACGGGGAGATCGCGATTGGTGGCGGTGATCAGCTTGCCGCGGAACTGCCGCCCGGCGGTATCGCCCACCGGATGGAACGTGCGCGTTTCGATCACGCGCAAGAGTTTGACCTGGATCGCCGGGTCCAGGTCGCCCAGTTCGTCCAGAAACACCGAGCCCTCTTCGGGGCACATCTCCAGCCAGCCCTTGCGATCCGCCACCGCGCCAGTGAAAGATCCGCGGCGATGGCCGAACAGCTCCGATTCCACCAGGGTCGGCGAAAGCGCGGAAATGTTGATGGGGAAGAACGCGTCCTCGTCGGCGAACGCCAGGCGCTGATGGTCGAACGGCACGTAGCGCGACTGCGCAATGGCGCGGGCCACCAGTTCCTTGCCACTGCCGGAGGGGCCGGTGATCAGGGTGGCGAATTCGCCCATCCGCGCGAAGAGCGTGCGCCGGTAGCGCCGCATATCGTGCGTGAAGATGGATTGCCAGATCGAGGCCCGCAGGCGTGCCGCGGGCATGGATGCGCCGATAATCGAGCGGAATACCTGCTCAAAGGCGCGCTGGATCTGCCGGAAGCAGGCGAAGGTGTGGCACGGGTCGTGCGCCTGTGGCAGGCCGAAGTGGTTCCAATCGGAGAGTAAGTCGTTATAGAAGCGCCAGCGCGCCGGGTTGCCGGTCTGGTTCCCGAAACCCGCCGCGAAAAACTTCGGATAGTAGCGCTGATACAGAAGGTGCAGGACCGCGTCCTCGTAAAGCGGCATGTCCTGCTCGCGCAGGTCGCCGCGTGCCTCCGCCACCACCGGCTCCAGCTTCGCGGCAATGCGCCATACATTCTCGCGCGGCCGTTCGGGGTCGTCCACCTGCTGGCTCCAGACCGGCTCGCCCTCCTGGAACTCGGCCCCCAGGACGGTGCGCTCCAGTTGCACGCGCTCCGGCAGAAAGGGATTGCAATACGCCAGGTCGGAAACCGACCGAAGCAGCGTGCGCTGTTGCGTGGAAAGAGGCATGAAAAAGGGGACAGACGCATTTATTATGGACCGATTCGATGGCGTCCGGTGGTTTTCGCTCACACAACGGTCTCGGCTCTCGGAAGTATTCGCCAGGCCCTAATTCCGGGTAGGCATCTTTTCCACGCTATCGACGACCAGCCGCTCCACCGGCCCCTTGCGCGATTCGAGCTTGAGGCCGAGCTGCGACTGCAGGGCCGTGAAGAGGGTGGGACCGGAGTCGTTCGAGTCGCGGGGAGCTTCGGCTGGATTGCCTCCGCCCGCCGCCGGCCCCTTGGGCCCGGGCCCCATGCCTTCGGGAGAGAAGTCGAGCGCGATGTCGTAAGCGCCTGTCAGTCCTGTTTTATCGATGACCGTGCGTCCCAGCACCATTCCGAGAATGTCGGTGAGACGAGCCATGGTCACGGCATCGCCCTGCATGTGCATGCGTCCGTTGAGCGTCCCCTGTATTCCCAGTTGGCCGTGCGGCGTTCTCAGAAGGCCGTCCTTGCCCCTCGGGGAAGGCCCGGGCGCGGTTTCGGCGGGCTCCGCCGTCTGGGCCGCTTCCTTCAGCTTGATTCCGCCTTTGGCCGCCACCAGTTCGTAGATCGCGCCTTCCTTGCTCTCCTTGTGCAGCTTCAGCTTGAAACGGTCCACCAGCAGGTTCTGGAGCATCATCCGGGCATCTTCCCTGGTGGCGCCGTCGGGGACCTTGGCGATCACGTCGAAGCCCTGGCTATCCATCCAGGACGGGCCGGAGACCTGGAAGCTCTGCACGTTATAGGCGTGCAGGATCAGCACTCTCAATGACACATCGGTGAACCGGATCCGGCCGGGATCGGGGGTTCCCGGACCGCCGTCCACGCTGCCCTGGAGCCGGCGCATAGCTTGTGGGGCGGCCGGTTTTATAGAGGCCACTTCGAAGGTGAGTTTCTGGTTAGACTGCTGCCCCAGGGCGGAGGACGCACAGAAGAGCACGGCGGCAATGGTCATACGAAACATAACGGTATCTCCTGCTAAATGTTTGGGACGCATGGACCTGGCTAATGTTTCGAAAGGACAATTTGAAAACGATGGCAGGGCCCTGTTTGTGACAGCGGCCGCGGTGCGATACTGGCCGCATGAGCGTGATATTTCTGTCGGGTCCGATCGGAGCCGGGAAAACGGCAGTGGCACAGGAGTTACTCCAGTTGCTCCCCGCGCCGCTTTCCTACATTGAGGGCGACACGTTCTGGTCGTTCATCAGGAAAGGAGGTGAACGCGGACCACGGGACAACTTTCCCGTGCTGGTGCGGTCGATGACGGCGGCAGCCATTCCGTTTGCGCGTTCGGGGTTTCGTGTCCTGATCGACTTTTCCATACCACCGGTCTTCGTAGACACCGCACGCAAGATCCTGAAGGAGGTGCCCTTTGACTTTGTGTTGCTGCGGCCCAGCTTGCAGGTTTGCGTAGAACGAGCGGCCTCGCGAGAGAAGGGCGCGATTACAGAATATGAGAGGTTGAAGAATTTCTACGCGCTCTTTGAAGAGGGAAGCATGGAACCAATTTGCGATGACAATGCCGACCCGGCTTCCCTGGCCCGGCGAATCGCCGAGGGACTGAATCAAGGCCGGTTCCGGGTGGCGTGAGCCTCTGAAGTTCACTTCGTCGATGTCTGTGATTGTCATGCACATTTAACGTCTTGGTTATGTACAGAGAATGCCCATATCATTCCCGACCCACTCCGCGTAAACTATTGACCTGATTGCATTCGCCCTTCGGCGTGGCGCGTGCATTAAAGCGGTCATGGCTCAGCGCGGTTTCAAAGATGTCCTGAACAACGGCGGATTCCAGGCGTTCCTCTGGACGCAATTCCTGGGTGCCTTCAACGATAATGCCTATCGCATCATCGTCTCCCTGCGGGCGGTGCACATCGTCGCCCAAGCCGATCAAAGCGGCAAGTACCTTTCTCTGGCCGCCGGCATCTTCGTCGTGCCCTCGCTGTTCCTGGCGGGATACGCCGGCCACCTGGCCGACGCGGTCAGCAAACGCAAAGTGCTGATCGCCGTCAAGGCGTTCGAGATCTTCGCCATGGCCGTAGGCATTCTCACCTTCTTCTCCACCAATGTGGCGTGGATGTTCATCGTGCTGTTCCTCATGGCCGTCCACTCCACCGTCTTCAGCCCGGCCAAGTACAGCATCGTGCCGGAAATGGTCTCGGACCGCGACCTCTCACGCGCCAACGCCCTGGTCGAGATGTCCACGCTGGTGGCCATCGTTCTGGGCACCGCCATCGGCCCCTTCCTGTTCACCCGCTGGCGCGACGAAGCGTGGAAGGTGGGGATGGTGATGCTGGCCGTCGCCATCGCCGGGTACCTCACCAGCCTGCGCATCACCCGCGTGCCCGCCGCCGGCGCCAAAGAGCCCTTCCGCTGGAATCCGTTCTCCGAAGTCGCTATCGGCACCAGGCACCTGCTGGCCGACCGGCCCATGTGGCTCAGCGTCCTGGGCATCAGCTACTTCTGGTTTCTGGGCCTGCTCTTCAGCAGCACGCTGCTGCTGTTCGGCAAGGAGAACCTGCACGTCAGCGACGATCGCATCGGCCTCATGGTCACCTGCCTTTCGCTCGGAATCGGCGCGGGCAGCATGTTGTGCGGGCGCCTTTCGGGCGACAAGGTCGAAATCGGCCTCGTGCCCCTGGGCGGCGCGTTCATCGGCCTGTTCTGCATCGCCATGGGCTTCGTGCACGGCTCCTACTTCGGCGCTCTCGCGGTGCTGGCCTGCCTCGGCGTGGCCACCGGCCTGTTCTTCGTGCCGCTGAATGCCTACCTGCAGCAGCGCAGCGAATCGGCCGAAAAGGGCCGCATCATCGCCACCAATAATATCTACAACACCATCGGCATGCTGATGGCCGCGGCGGTGCCGTGGCTTCTGCACGATCGACTGCACCTGCGCGCCGACCGCATCATGGTGCTGTTCGGCTTCGTGACCCTGGCGGTGACCGCATACATCGTCACCGTGGTGGATGATTTTCTCATCCGCTTCCTGCTCTGGCTCTTCACCCATACCGTCTTCCGCATCCGCATCCTGGGGCAGGAAAACGTGCCGTTCCGCGGACCGGCGCTGCTGGTCTCCAATCACATGTCGCACGTGGACGGCTTCCTGATCGGCGCCTGCGTCCAGCGCTTCATCCGCTTCATGGTGTGGAAGCCGTATTACGAGATGCAAGGCGTTGAACTGGTTCCTCCGCAAGACGCACGCCATCCCGGTCGGCACGGACAATCCGCGCGAAGCCGTCGAGGCCATCCGCGCCGCGCGCAAGGAACTGGAAGCCGGGCACGTGGTCTGCATCTTCGCCGAGGGCGCCATCAGCCGCACCGGCAACCTGCTGCCCTTCAAGCGCGGCCTGGAAAAAATCGTCGACGGGTTGGACGTGCCGGTCATTCCGGTCCACCTGGACGGCATGTGGGGCAGCATCTTCAGCTTTGAAGGCGGCAAATTCTTCTGGAAGTGGCCCAAGCGCATTCCGTATCCCGTGACCGTGTCGTTCGGCGCGCCCATGCCCTCCACCGTGGCGGCGCATGAAGTACGCCAGGCCATCCAGGAACTCTCGGCGGGCGCGGCCGAGCATCGCAACGCCGCGTCCGCCGATCGCCTGGACCGGCGCGTGATTCGCAATGCCCGCCGCCACTGGAACCGCTTCGCCATGGCCGATTCCAGCGGTCGCGAGCTCACCTACGGCCGCATGCTCACCGGCAGCGTGCTCCTCGCCGGATGGGCGCGCCGCGTCAGTGCGCCGGAAGAAGCCGATCGGGCGTGCTGCTGCCGTCCTCAGTCGCCGGAGCGCTGGTCAATGTGGGTGTGACCCTGGCCGGCCGCGTTCCCGTGAATCTCAATTTCACCGCCGGACGCGAAGCCATGGCCTCGGCCATGCGGCAATGCGGCATCCGTACCGTCGTCACCTCGAAACTGTTCCTGGCCAAAGCCAAGATCGAAGCCATGGACGGCATGGTGTTTGTGGAAGACGTGCTGGCGCGCGCCGGCAAACTCGCCCAACTGCGGGCCCTCCTGATGGCGCGCTTCGCTCCGGCTTTCCTGCTGAGCCGCTCCGCCGCCACGGCCTCGGTGATCTTCTCCAGCGGCAGCACCGGCGTGCCCAAGGGCGTGGTGCTGTCCCACCGCAACGTGCTGGCCAACATCGAATCCATCGCGCAGGTGTTTTGGATCGGCCCCAGCGATCGCATCGTCGGCGTCCTGCCGTTCTTCCACTCCTTCGGCTACACCGTGACCATCTGGTTCCCGCTGGTCTCGGGTTGCGGCGTGGTCTACCATCCCAATCCCACCGACGCCAAGGCTATCGGCGAACTGGTGGCCAAATATCGCGCCACCTTCCTGCTTTCCACCCCCACCTTCTGCTCCACCTACACGCGCAAATGCGCGGCCGAAGAATTCGCCAGCCTGCGCTACGTGCTGGTGGGCGCCGAGAAACTGCGCGAGCCTGTAGCCGCTGCGTTCCGCGAAAAGTTCCGCGTGGATCTGCTGGAAGGGTATGGCTGCACTGAAATGGCCCCCGTGGTTGCCGTGAACGCGCCCAATTTCGAAGCGGGCAAATACACCCAGGTGGGCAACAAGCCCGGCACCGTCGGACATCCCCTGCCCGGCGTGGCCGCGAAAATCGTGGACCCCGTCACGCTCCAGCCGCTCCCGCCGAACCACGAAGGCCTCCTGCTGGTGAAAGGCGCCAATCGCATGACCGGCTATCTGGGCCAGCCCGAGCGCACCGCCGAGGTCTGCTGCGACGGCTGGTACATCACCGGCGATATCGCCCTGCTCGACGACGAGGGCTTCCTGCGCATCACCGACCGGCTCTCGCGCTTCAGCAAAATCGCCGGCGAGATGGTTCCCCACGTGCGCATCGAAGAGGCCGTTTCCCAGGTGCTGGGCGACGCGCCCTGCGCCGTCACGGCCATTGCCGACGATCAGCGCGGCGAGCGCCTGGTGGCCCTCTACACCCACCCCGAGATCGCCCCCGACCAGTTGTGGCAGCGCCTGGCCGCCACCGATCTGCCCCGCTTGTGGCTCCCGAAGCGGGAGAATGTTCATTTGGTAGAGTCGCTGCCCCTGCTGGGGACCGGCAAGCTGGACCTGCGCGGAGTGAAATCTCTGGCGCAGCAATTGTCCGGCGTCGTCGCATAGTCTGAAGTCAGACGGAGATTCCTTTTATGGATACCTTTCTCCTGGCATGCATCCTCATCGTCCTGCTGGTTCGCTGGGTCGTTTTGCATAACCGCTTTCACGAAATCGAAGAGCGGATCGCCGAGCTGCAGCGGCAGATCGCACGGCCGCCGGTGCCCTGGACGCAGCCCATCGTACGCCCGGAGCCGGTCTTCGCACCGCCTCCGCCCGTCACTCCCCCCCGCCGCCTCGCCCCCGCCGCCCCGGCCGGAACCCGTCATCGTCCACACCGCGCCGCCGCGCGTGGACCTTCCTCCGCTGAGCGCGCCAATCCCCCGTCCCGCGGTTCCCACGGATTGGGAATCCACCCTGGGCGGCAACTGGTTCAACAAGGTCGGCGTCGTCGTGCTGGTATGCGGCCTGGCCTGGCTGCTGCAATACTCTTTCGCGCATATCGGACCCTTGGGCCGAGTGGCCATCAGCCTGGCCGTAAGTCTCGCGATGCTGGCGGCGGGCGTCGTCTTCGAACCGCGCGAGCGCTATCGCATCTTCGCCCGCGGACTGCTGGGCGGCGGCTGGGCGGGCCTGTACACCACGGTCTACGCCATGCATGCCGTGCCCGGCGCGCTGGTGATTCCCGATCCCGTTTTAGGCACCGTACTGCTGATTGCCGTCGCCACCGGCATGATCGCCCATTCCCTGCGCTATCGCTCGCAGGCGGTCACCGGCCTGGCCTATTTCATCGCCTTCGGGACGCTGGCCATCGCCGAGACCAACACGCTCGCCGTGGTGGCGCTGATTCCCCTGGCCGTCTCGCTGCTCTACATCGTGCACCGCTTCGCCTGGACCAGGACCGCCCTTCTGGGCCTGGTCGCCACCTATAGCGTGATCGTCCTCCGCGGCGATCACGGCACGCCGCTGGCGCCGGCGCAAGCGCTCTTTGCGATCTTCTGGCTGGTGTTCGAAGCCTTCGACATCCTGCATCCGGAGGCATGGCTGCTGCCCTTGAATGCCGCCGGCTTCCTGGGCCTCTCCCTCATGAAATGGAATTCCGACGCCCCCGAAAGCCGTCTGGATGCTGCTCGCGGCCACTGCCGCCGCCTACCTGGCAAGCGCGGTGTTGCGCTGGCGTTCCGGCAAGTGGCAAATGGCCGCCACCCTGGCCTCGGGATTGGCTGCCGCGGCGATCTTCCAGAAGCTGGATCGTCAATGGGTGGCTCCGGCGCTGCTGGTCGAAGCGGAGCTCGTCTACCTGGCGGGAGTGCGCCTCCGCGCCTCGCTATCTGCGCTGGCTGGGCACCGGCTTATTCGCCCTCCAGGTGGGCCGGTTGCTCCTGGTCGATATGACCATCCTGCCCGCGCCTCAGTGGACCCCGTCGCCGCTGTGGCAGCAGTTGTCTTCTATGCCAACTACGCCATTCGCGCGGCCGATCTGTTCTTCGGCTATGTGGCCGCGGCGCTGCTGGCATTGGTGATCGGCAACGAAGCGCCCGAGCACTATCGCAGCCTGGAGTGGCTGGCCCTGGCCGCCGGCAGTTTCGCCGTGGGATGGTGGCGCAAGCTGTTCGACCTCCGCCTGCAGGCGTACCTGCTGCTAATCCTGGGACTGACCGCGGTCACTCTCGAAGTGGAATCGAACACCCTGGCGCTTTGGGGCGCGCTGGCGTTGAGCTACGCACTGGCCGTATGCGCGGCACGCAGCGCCGAAGACCGCTTCCTCCCGCTCGAGCGCCGCTCCGTGCAGCGCGCCTCTGCGGTGGCGGCCACGCTCTGCCGCGGTAGCTTTGATCTGGCGCCTGGTTCCGTCCGACTACCTGGGCATCGCGTGGATGGCGCTGGCGCTCGTGCTTTTGGAATTGGGCCTGTTGCGACTGCCGGAAGATTTCGTCATCCATTCGTACGCTGCCGCGGGACTCGGCGCCCTGCGGGTGTGGGCATTCAACCTGGTGCCTCCGGCGAAGGGCGGCGCCCTCATTCCGGCGGCGGCCATGCTGCTGGCGTATGCCATGGCCGCCCGCGCCTTGACCGTGCGGCAGCGCAAGGTGTATGCCGCCGCCCTCGCCGGTGGGCACGCTATTTCTGCTCAGCGCCCTCTCGCTGGCGGCGCCGGAATCCCGATCCGTGCCGCTCTGGGCCCTGGCGTCGTTGGCCCTGGCGGCGGCGGGCGTACTCTGGAACGACCCCGTGATGCTCACCTACGGCTACTCGGTCGCCGGCCTGGCTTTCCTGCGCTGCTGGGGTATCAATTTCGAAAAACATGCCGAGCCGGTCATGGCGGCGGCGGTCGCCGCGTCCTGCTTCTTCGCGGCTCAGTTGGTAACCCGGCGGGAGCGCTTCGGCCGCCTGTATTATCCGCTGCTCGGCGCGTCGCTCATCGCCCTGCTGCTCTGGTACGAAAGCTCGGCCAGCGTCCTCACCATCGCCTGGGGCGTCGAGGGCGTGGCGCTCCTGGTGGCCGGATTTCCCTTGCGCGAGCGCGTCCTGCGTCTCTCCGGCATGAGCCTGTTGATGGTCTGCGTGCTCAAGCTGTTCCTGTGGGATATGCGCCACCTGGTGGGGCTGCCGCGCATCTTCTCTCTCATCGTCCTGGGGCTGATTCTTCTGGGCGTCTCGTGGATCTACACGCGCTTCCGCGAGCACGTCGCGCGGTTTCTATAGCTTTCGCCGCCGGACCACGTAGACGAGATCGCTCCCGCGCGAATCAGCGAGCCCGGCAGCAGGCTCGTGGCCCGCACCAGCAGCTTGTAGCGCCAGCCGGGAATCACGAAAAGCCGGTTCCGTTCCAGCCCTTCGAGCGAGGCCCGCACAACCTCTTCGGCGGATGTCCACAGGGACGCCGGAACCGTGGCCCGGTCGATGCCCGCCACGTCGTGAAATTCCGTGGACGTGAATCCCGGGCAGAGCGCCTGAATGCGCACACGCGACCGCATTCTGCCCAACTCCATGTACAGGCCCTCGGTAAAGCGATTCATCCAGCACTTGCTGGCCGCGTACGTGGCGCTTCCCGGGCTCGGGAAAAAGGCCGCCACCGAAGATACGTTGATCACCGCCCCGCCGCCGCGCGGCACCATCACCGCAAGGGCTGCATGCGTGAGCCGCATCGCAGCCACGATATGGAGCTGGTGCAGCCGGTCCTGCGCTTCAACATCGGTCTCCCAGAAACGGCCGGGAATGCCGAAGCCCGCATTGTTGATCACCAGGTCTGGAATCGGCGCCGTGCGCACCCGTGCGTCCACGCGCTGCAGTTGCCCGGCGTCGGTCAGGTCGGCGGCCATCACGTCGGCACGCACGCCATGTGCCTGCGTCAATTCGGCGGCCAGGGCCTCCAGGCGATCCCGGCGGCGAGCCACCAGGATCTCGTCGTACCCGCGCGCCGCCAAAGTGCGCGCGAACGTGGCGCCAATTCCGGCGGAAGCGCCAGTAATCAGAGCCAGCGGTCTGGATGCCACGTCAGTTCTCCGTAGGCGTCTTTTCCAGGTGGTCCACCACGATGGTTTCCAGGGGTCCTTTGTGCGGTTCCAGTTTCAACCCCATCTTTTGCACCGATTCGAAGATCGAAGTGCCCGGGTCGGATGCCTCAGCCATGGTGTTGGCATTGCCGCCGCCTCTGCCGCCCGGTCCGGGACCGCCGCCCATGGCTCCGGCCATGGCCATCATGGCGCTCATGGGAAGGTCCAGCGCCACCTGGTAATCGCCCTTCAGGCCGGTCATATCCACCACCGGGCGGTCGACCATGCGGCTCAGCAGTTCCACCAGGCGGTCTATGGGAAGCCTGCTCAGTTCGATGTGCATACCCTTGCCGTCCGGCATCGGCGCGACGCGCGTGGTGCCGCCCTCGGGGCCGCCTTTCACCGTGACCCCTTTGCCATCCTGCATGTTGCCGCTCACCTTGATGCCTTCGGTGGGCTCCTCCGGCGTCGTGGGCAGCGGATCGGACGGCTTCATCTTGAGCCCGGTCTTGGCCACCACCAGGTCGTAGACACTGCGCTCTTTGTCGTCTTTATGGACCTTCAGTCCGAACCGCTCGGCCAGCAGCGCTTGCAGCATTTTGGGAATCTGACTCTCGGTGGCTCCGTCCGGCATTTTGGCCTGGATGTCGAATCGCGGGGCGCCCATGCCCTCCATCCAATCCGGACCTTTCACTTGAAACGACTTGACCTTGTAAGCCTCCGCGATCAACTCGCCCAGGGCCACGGAATGAGTATTCCACCCGGGCCTTGTCCACCTTCTTGCCGATGCGTTGTTCGCCCGACATGATCTTCCGCGGGTCCAGTGGCCCCGCCGGCTTCACCGACGCGACTTCAAAGGTTTGCCCGTAGGCGGAGCCCAGACCGATAATCAGTGGGATACAGAGGACGCTCAAAAACTTCATCTGTTGTGATGGTAACAGGATGCGGCCGGACATCGGAAGGAGAGCCGGATCTCACAGGTTTTAAATCACAGCCCCTCGCAGATCCCGATGGGACATGCTTGTCAGGCGAGCTGAAGAACACCCGAAAAACTCCGATAAGACAAGCAGTGACAGTTATGTCCATCGCCGGAGCCGCGGACCAGGCGTCTTTGCAGACTCAAGCCGATGCCGAGCTTGCGCGCCGTGCCCCTGCCGGGATCCTCGTCTTCGGATCCATGGTCCCGCTCCTGCTCCTGTCCTGCGATTTCTTCCGGATTCGCGCCGCCGCGATGCTCACGGCACTGGCTGTGACCTACGGCTCCCTTGCCGTACGCGCATGGCTTATCTGGTGCGGCGGCAACCTGTTTCGCTTGCGCCGCACGGTGTGGTTGCTGCTGAACTCAACTGCGGTCTTGATCCCCATTGCGATGTGGGACGTATTATATTGCATCATCGCAACCGGTCATGGTTCAGAAAGCTCGGATGCGCTGCTGCTCCTGCTTTGCATGATCTGTACCTGCTTCGGCGGACTCTACTCGTTCACCCCGAAACTCTCGCTCCTGTGGGCGTACCAGGTCACACTTCTGGCCGGACCCGCGCTGGTGAATGTCTTTGCGGAGAGCCCGCACCACTGGATGATCGCCGCCGTCGTCGGCTCTCTCTTGCTTTTCGTGACGATTCAGGGCAGGGTGCTGAATTCCCAGTTCTGGGAGGTACTCAGCACCCAGGCATCGTTGAGGAAGGCGAAACTGGAAGCCGAATCGGCCAGCGAAGCCAAGAGCGCGTTTCTCGCCAATATGAGCCACGAGATTCGTACGCCCTTGTATGGCGTGCTCGGGATGATTACCGTGTTACTCGAATCCGAATTGTCCGAGGAGCAGCGCCAGCAACTGCAATTGGCGCGCTATTCGGGCTTGCTCCTCCACGGCATTGTCAATGATGTGCTGGACATATCGAAGATAGATGCCGGTAAGGCGGTTCTGGAGGCTTGCGACTTCGATCTTCGTGCGGCGCTCGCAGAGGTCGTCAGCCTGATGACGCCCCAGGCCCGCCAAAAGGGCCTCGACCTGAGTCTCAGCTACCCCAGCGAACTGCCCGATTGGTTTCGCGCCGATCCCGGCAAGATCCGCCAGATTGCGCTCAATTTCATCGGTAATGCATTGAAGTTCACGTCGACCGGCAGCGTCTCGGTCATGGTCAACTCTGTCGATGTATCTCCTGGACAAGTCAACGTAAGAGTCGCGGTACGGGATACCGGAATTGGTTTGAGCATCGAGCAGCAGACCAGGTTATTCGAGAAATTCAGCCAGGCGGATAGCTCCACCACTCGAAAGTACGGCGGCACCGGGTTGGGTCTCGCGATCTGCAAGCGGTTAGCGGAAATGATGGGAGGCGCCGTCGGAGTGAGCAGCGCTCCCGGCGCCGGTTCTACCTTCTGGACCACCCTGCCCCTGATACCTGTGGCTTGTCCCGAGACCGTAACGGCTCCCCGGCCGGTCGGGACGTCTCGCCGCCAGTGGCAGGGCAGAATCCTGGTGGTAGAGGATAATCCCGTCAATCAGAAAATACTCGCCCATTTATTGCAGCGCCGCGGGCTGACTGTCGATACCGCTCCCAATGGACGGGAGGCTGTCCGCATGGCTTTGCATACTCGTTACTCCATCGTCTTCATGGATTGCCACATGCCGGAAATGGACGGCTACCAGGCCACCGGGGAAATTCGCTCCCATGAGGAGCAGCGTGCCCTGCCCCGGACACCCATCGTGGCCATGACGGCCAATGCCATGGCTGGCGATCGCGAACTGTGCTTGCGTGCCGGCATGGACGATTACGTGACCAAGCCTCTCACGGTCGAGGAACTGGAGCGCGTGCTGACGTGGTTCGGGCGCGTGAACACTGCCGCCTCTCCATGAGAAAATGTGGACTGCTATGCCGATAGTCCGCGTCAACTCGTTTGCCATGTCGCTCGACGGTTACGCTGCCGGCCCCGGTCAGAGTCTCGACGCTCCACTCGGCATCCGTGGACCTGAGTTGTTCGAATGGTTCTTCTCCACGCGCACGTGGAAGCAGATGCACGGGTACGAAGGGGGCTCGACCGGCGTTGACAACGAGTGGGCGCAGTCGGGAATGGAGAACGTCGGCGCGTGGATTCTGGGACGCAATTTGTTCGGCCCGGTGCGCGGCCCCTGGCCGGACGATTCATGGAACGGATGGTGGGGCGAGGAACCGCCCTATCATGTGCCTGTGTTTGTGCTGACGCATCATCCACGCAAATCTGTCGAGATGAAAGGCGGGACCACGTTTCACTTCGTCACCGGCGGAATCCAGGCCGCCCTGCAGGGGGCGAAGGATGCCGCGAAGGATCGGGACGTACGCATTGGCGGCGGTGTTGCGACCATTCAGCAATATCTTCGCGCGCGGCTGATTGACGAACTGCATCTCGCATTTTGTCCGATCCTCCTGGGCTCGGGTGAGAACATATTCGACGGCATCGATATGGCAGGACTCGGGTACCGTTGTACCGAACATGTTTCCACTGAGCTCGCCGTGCATGTGAAGCTCAAGAAAGACACGTAACTCCGTCCATGCAGCCCGCTATTCTCGCCGTATTCCGTGCATTGTCGGGCGCCGCCTTATCCATGTCCGCCGCCGGCCTTGCGCTGCTCGCGATCGGGCTCCTGGCCGCGAAGAACGATATTGCTCACGCTCGCGGCATCGACAAGATCGTAGCCCTGACCTACCTGTGCGTCGCCGTCCCGCTGGCGGTCTTCGGCGCGGAACATCTTTCCAGCCAACAGTCCCTGCTGGCCCTGGTGCCGCGGTACATGCCGTGGCGTATGTTCTGGGTATATTTCGTCGGCTTTGCCCTGATCGCCGCATCGCTGAGCATCGCCACCAGGCGTCAGGTGCGGTGGTCCGGCCTGCTGTTGGGGGCCATGATGTACCTCTTTGTGGCGATGTTGCACCTCCCGGGAGCGATCGCCGCCGGCGGCCGAATCCCATGGACCATCGTCTTCCGGGAAATGTCGTTCGGCGGCGGCGGCTGGGTCCTGGCGGGAATGGCGATGGGCGGGGATCGCAAAGGGCCGGGCAGGGGTCTCATCATTGTGGGCCGCGTTTCGATCGCCATCGCGGCGATCTTTTTCGGCGTGCAGCACTTTCTGCATCCGCTGGGACTTCCCGGAGTTCCGCTCGCGAAACAGATGCCCCCGTGGGTTCCTGGCCGCGCCTTCATCGACTATGTGACGGGTGCGTTTCTCGTGGTTGCCGGCGTGTGCTTCCTGCTGGCGCGGAAGACGCGCATAGCGGCCGCATATCTGGGCGCCTGGATCGTGCTCCTGGTTGTGGTGATCTACGGACCTGTGCTGATCGGGGCGCTGGCGGACCCGAGTCCCGGCGTGCAGGTCGAGGGGGTCAACTACTTCGCCGACACGCTTCTGTTTGGCGGAGCCATTCTTTCGCTGGCGACCGAGCGTAGCGCCCGTCCCGCATCGCACTGATGGTAGAATCGCGGCAAGCTGCTTGCGCCTGGAGGGATCAATGCGTTTCGCCATAACCGGCCTTCTGGTGTTTGCCATTCACCTTGTCAATGCCCAGACCGTAGAGCAACGGAAATCGGAATCCGCTCAGGCCCAGTACCAAATACTTGTGGATACCCTCGAGCGCGGCATGCTCTCTGTGCGGCGGATTCCGGACTCGCCTCTGCCCGGGTTTGACGATCCCCTGGCAAGGGCGGACCAGCAGCGCGTCGAGACGCTCTATCAGGAATTCTTTACCTCCGTCCAAAAATCGTGGGCTTTGCCCGACCGGAACGACCCCCAGTTCGCGGCCAGGTACGCGGCGATCATGCAGCAGTTCGCTGCCAACCTGAATTCCGAACTGACGAAGTTCTTTCGTGCCCGGGTGGATGAGGCGGCAAAGTATGGCGACCAGGATCCCCGCTACATCGCGGCCCTCGAAGATGCCGGCATCGAATTGCGCGGTCGCGACCCACAAGCTTCGTCGTACCTCGACAAGGCCGCCCGCCTGCGCGAGGCGGAGGGCCCGAAATCCGTCGATTTATTGGAAGGATCTCCAGCGCCTGTGTGTGAGCGGAATCACCGCTGCCACGCGGGATCTTTCGCCGTGCGAACGCGCCATCGAGATACGGCATGGCGCAGCCCGACGCCACCCCGCTGGAACTTGCCGCCCGCCTGCAATCCCTGGCGGATTACGAGCGATTGTACGGCAACCGGCAACGGTCCGCGGAGTACCAGCAAAAGGCCGCCGACCTGTACGCCAAGGCAGGCGCCTTCCTGCCGATGGCGGCCAGATTTCGCAATCTGACCGAACTCGCCCTGCTCTCGCACGACGTGGACCGCATCGTCCAACTCAACGACCTGACGAATCGATACCTGGCCTTGGGCGACGCCGCCGCGCGCCGGCTCATACTCCCCTCCGAGACGCTCGAGGCTCCTCGAGGCGGAGCGGCACAGCGCCAATCCGCCGGCGATCTGGTCCGGCGTCGAACCCCCTCCCACGGCGGATCAGCTTCTCGATCGTTATGTGCAGGCGGAGCACGCAATCCGGTCCGGACAGGTCACCACGCCCTCTCGTTCGACTATTCCTCCGTCGCGCGCGTGATTGTCAATCTCACCGATCCGGCGATTTGCACCCGGCCCGATGAGAGTGCGGCCAGTAGCGACGCGATGAATGCGCTGATGAAATCCACGCGAGCCTTCGGATTCCCTGCTGGCCCTTTCTTCGGCGAACATATTCGCATCGACCTCGATTGTTCAATCCGTGTGCGGCTCGCCCGGAAATGCCGTACCGGGATATGCGGCCATGCTGCATTCCAAGGGGATATTTGCCGAGATGGTGGCTCCCCGGAAACTCACTGTGCTCCCCGGCTTCAGCAAGGAACGCACCGACAGCCGTCCAGGCACTGGATGGAGCCTTTTTCCGGTCTTCCCTCGCCCTATTGCCTCCCGGCGAACAACAGCATATCGTCAGCTTGCCGCCCAATTCCCGTGCGCAAGCCGTCAAGGATTACGTGGCGGCGCACCCCGAAGCCGGTAAGGACCCGGACGCGATGAACCGCATGCGCCAAGCCATGGCAAGCGGCTGGTCCAAGTCCCTGACAAAGGCCGGCGAACTGACCCGCGACGAAGCGCGGCAGGCCAATCTCCTGGCCGTTCTGGACATGCTGCGGGCCGGAGAAGCCTTTGTCGATGTGTATAAGTACCGCGTCCGTGAGGGAGACAGATTTGCCGCCGAACACTACCTGGCGGTAATCAGCGCGAGTAGCAAGTCCTCCCGCCTGATTCAGTTGGGTCCCGCCGAACCCATCGACGCGGCCGTCGCCTCGCTGCTAACCGGCTTCGCTGCCGGCCGCCCGCGGGGAACCGGCTCCGAAGCGCGCGGAGTCCGCCTCGGCGAGTCCGGCGAAAGCCATCCCACCGAGGCTTGGAAGTCGCTGCAACGCCTGCTCGTGCAGCCCATCCTCTCGGCCCTGCCCGCCGGGACCAGGAAGATCCTGCTCAGCCCGGATTCCTCGCTCGCGCTGGCCCCGTTCCCGTCCCTGCTGCTCGATATGGGAAGCCCGGTTGCCGTGTCCATCGTGCCATCCGCCTATGATTGCGCCCGGCTCAAAAGCGCGCCGGCTCCAACGGGCGCGGCCCGGGCAGTGGTCGTCGGCGGCCTCGATTACGGGACCGGTACGAGAAACTTCAACCCTCTCCCAGGCACGGAAAGCGAACTCAAAAACGTGGCCGCTCAGGCTTCCGCCGCAGGCTTTCAAACCGTCACTCTCACCGGCTCCCAGGCCACCCGCGCGGTCATCTTCGACCGGATTCGTGACGCCCGCTTGCTCCATCTGGCCACGCACGGTTTCTGGAGCACCGCCCAGTCTGCCTCGGCCGCGGACGCGTTCCGTTCCGCCGGACTCGCCCTGTCCCAGGCCAATTCCGGATCGCCCGACGCGCTTTTGACCGCCGCCGACATCCTCAAACTCGACCTTTCCCAAGTGCAGCTCGTCGTGCTTTCGGCTTGCACCTCCGGACAGGGAAGGCCGGTTGACGGCCAGGGCCTGCTTGGCTTCCAGACGGCCTTTATGGCGGCAGGCGCCCAATCGCTGCTGTTGTCGTTGTGGAATGTACCGGACCGGGCCACTGCGGTTCTGATGCAGCGATTCTATCAGGCTCTGTTCGCCGCGCCGTCCATCTCGAAATCCGAAGCACTCCGGCAGGCCCAGCAGCAGTTACGAGCGGACCCCGAGTTCGCGGATCCGCGAAATTGGGCCGCTTGGATCGTTGTCGGGGACGCGCTGT
>CAVVLD010000005.1:0-19292 GCA_963748795.1 uncultured Solibacteraceae bacterium | reverse complement strand
GACAGTAGTTGGCGCCGATCTTGATGTTATGGATGCCTTTGACGTACGATACGCTCCCACGGAGGCCGAGGTTCGTCAATGTGCAGCTCTGCCCCACCGTCTGGGTCTGGAGATCTGGTGTGAGATCGGAGAACGGCTCGCGGCTCGGATCTTGGAGCGCTGATCCTGGGGGCCGACTACCTCACCCATCGGCCCCAGGCCGCCATTGTGACCACCAGGCCGCTCCAGCCCGTCGCGCCCTGGGCATCGTATGAATTGGGCGTCTGGGACCAGGAACGCGTAAATCCCGCGTTCAGGTTAATCGTATCGGACTGCGAAGGCTTGAAGTCCACGCGGTCGAAGAAATTCTGTTCATTTCCATGATCGTGTATGGTGGCGAAATCAGGGCCGTCCAGAAACCGGCTGGTGTTCATCCCATTTAGCGAGATGAAGTTGCCCCAAGTCTTGCCCCCATTGAGGAGATCGAACCCCACTGTTGACTGTTCCGAAAGAGCCGTAAGAGGCCGTAAAATCCCCGTGCGGCGTGGTCGCTCCCAGCCCGGACCGCGTGGTGACCACAATCACGACGCTGGTCTTGTCGCCATATTCGGCCGGTGGCGCGCCTCAATCACTTCCATGGACTCGACCGAGTCCAGCGGAATCTGGTTCGAAAAGACTTTGCTTTGCTGATCGGTGATTGGCTGTCCGTCGAGGGAAAACGAGTTGGACGCGTGATCGCCCAATCCGTGGAAGAGACCGTTGGAGTCGGCCGCAATTCCGGGTGAAGAGAGCGTCACCAGCGAACTGAGGGACGAGGACTGATTCTCCAGGGGGAGTTTGTCGAATAGTGCACGGTCGATATCGGTGTGAGTCGTCGACACAGTTTCAATCAGGTCGCCGGCTGCCTCCACGTTCACCGTGGTCGAAGCCGTGCCGAGTTGCAATTGGGTCTTCACTTCCAGAGGTACCCGGAGTTCTCACCGCGACATCTTCCACGTGCGACTGAAACCCGGTTGCAGTGACCGTCAAATGATAATTGTTAAACGGGACATTATCCAGTTCGAACCTTCCCTGGCCGTCGGTGGATGCCTTGTTGTCATAGTGGGAAACGGGGTTCGAGATATCCACCGCCGCCCCCACCACGGCCGCACCTGAGGGATCCAGCACCGAACCGCGAATTGTTCCCGAGTTTCCACTGGTAGTTTGCGAGAAACCAAGCGCGGCAGTGAAACCGACGAACATCACGGAAGCAATTTTAATCATTCCTCGATTGTGCGGACAGATCGGCGGGTGGCGCCAAAGTTTATCCCACGAGCGGCGAAGCTTTACCGCAAGCGGTCTACATTCAATCGTGAGCGGACCGCACGTGGAGGACACAGAAAATGGGTTTGCCGTCCGTCACCACTGAAGGATTTGCCGAATGCTGTGCGCCTGCCGCTTACTGACGATCAGTTGCAGTGAACTGCTCAAAGTGATGAGCCACCGCTGACTGCTGAGCGCACTCATTTTGCGGACATGATTCACGTTGACGATGGCGTTGCGATGGACTCGCTGAAAATGTAGCTCGCCCAAGCGCTCCTGAATCGCGCGCAGCGATTGAGTGGCCAGCAGACGCTGCCTGGCCGTCACGATCCACACCAATTCCCGCTCCGCCTGGAAAGCAAGAATCTCATCTTCGTCCAGCAGGAAGTAGTCCGCGCCGTTCCGGCCCACTACTTTGCGCCGATGATAGACTGGGGCGCGTCGCCGGCGGCGGCAATCTTGGCCACCTGGTTGGCGATTTCCAAAGGATCGCACTGCATGTCCTGGCACGTTCAACGGCTGTGCGCAGCCTCGCTTCGTTAACCGGCTTGAGCAGATAATCCACGGCACCGGCCTCGAATGCCTCAATGGCGTGCTGATCGAACGCTGTAACGATCACCACGACGGGCGCATATTTTCCCGGTCAGATTTCGCACCACCTCGAAACCACTCATGACCGGCATCTGCAGATCAAGAAATACAACGTCCGGTTTCAACTTCTCAATCTGCAGCAAAGCCTGTTTGCCGTCACTGGCTTCGCCCAGGACCTCAACATCGGACAACTGCTGCAAATCCTCGCGAAGAACCCGCCGGGCTATGGGCTCGTCATCCACAATCAAGGCTCTCAAGACGCGAGGATCCATCTCCTGTTAGGTCCACAGCGAAGTGCCTTCCGGATGGGAAAGGAAACTCACGAGCGGCGAAAGAAACCGGTGAGCGGACCTTTTTTAGGGATCAGCGGGAGGGAGTGCGCCGCGCGGCGTCCGCGGCTTGCCTGGCGATGGCCAGGCTATAGGTGCAGGTGCCGTGATGATTACGGCAACTGGCGACTGTTCGCAGGCATTCGCAGGGGCAACGTCGCGTATTCAGGTCCTTCAGGAGAGCAGGTAGTTTGGCTGGCGGTACGGTGCTCAAGTCCACGCCCGGAAGAGTCGTGTAGAAAGACTCGCGCTGTTTCACCACCGGCTGGTTCCAAACTGTCGATTGCAGCATGATACAGGTGAAGGCGAAGATGACTGCGGCGCAAACTGCTAATTTGAGGGCAGCCTGGCGGGTGATCCGGTCTATGTGCTGACTGCGGCTCCGCGTGCGGCACGACCAGTATGAGCATGAGGATTGTAAGCCCTCAGGTTTTTCTCACAAGCGGCCTTCAAATGGCTGCGGACGGCTCATTGCCGGCAATCGGCGGGGCAGCGGGAATAATGAATCATTCGTACCGCAGCACTTCGGCGGGCGCGATGCGGGTGGCGTTGCGCGCCGGGTAGAGCGTCGCCAGGAAGCTCACCAGGATGGCCAGGGCGGCGATCCAGACGCCATCCACCCAGCGCGATTCGAAGGGCACGAAGCTCATGGAGTAGACCGATTCGTGGAGCGGGATCCAGCCGGTAGTTGTTGGCGAAGTAGCAGATGCCGTAGCCCAGCACCAGTCCGATGAGCGCTGCCCACCACGCCGATCAGCACGCCCTGCAGCATGAAGATGCGGCGGATCTGGCTGTGGCGCGCGCCCATCGACATCAGCACGGCGATGTCGCGGTATTTTTCCATCACCATCATCACCAGCGTGATGAAGATGTTGAGCGCGGCCACCATTTCGATCAGTCCGATGATGATGATGGTGACGACGCGCTCCATGGTGAGCGCGCTCGAGCAGTTGCTTGTTGCGCTCCTGCCAGGTGGTGGTGGTGTACTTGCGGGCCCACGCACGCTGCTCGATATTCTTGGCGATGGCGGGCGCGGCGTCCAGGTTATCCACGTTGATCTCGATCTGATTGACGACATCCTCGAGCCCGAGTGCGTGCTGCACGGCGGGCAAGGAGGCGAAGACCCAGTTGTCGTCGATTTCGAAGAAGCCGGATTCGAAGATGCCGCAGACGTGGAACGGACGGACTCGGCGGCATTACCGTGAAACCGGCGTCAGCTCGCCGGCTTCCGGGCAGATGGCGGTGATCCGGAATTGAGCACCATGCCGGTATCCTCGCACCATGCTGTTGCCGAGGACGATGCCCGGGACGGCGCGGTTGGGGTCGCGCAAGTCGGTCCAGCGAGCCGGCCTTCAGGTGGCGCAGGGTGTCGCTGATGGCGAGCTCGGAATCCACGTCGATGCCCTTCAGCAATGCCGCGCGTGCGAGTTGCACCGGAGCCGATGAGGAATGCCGGTTCGTAGAGCGCCGGAGAGACCGCCAGTCACGTGCGGCACCTTGCGGATGCGAGCAGCCATGTCGTGCCAGTTTTCGATGCCGTTCAGCGGCTGCTTCTCCAGCACGTTGATGTGCGCCATGGCGCCCAGCAGGTTGCGCTGCAGGGTGTTGCGGAAGCCGTTGGTGACGGCCAGCGCGATGACCAGCGCCATCACTCCGGCGGCGACTCCGAGAACGGAGATCAGCGGTGATGATGGAGATGACCGCCTCCTTGCGGCGCGCCCGCAGGTAGCGGTTGGCGATGAAGAGCTCGAAGCGGGTCAGCATGAAGCCCTCAGGGGCCGGGGGCCAGGGGCCAGGGGCCAGGGAGGGAGCGGCCCTCCGGCCGATCTTTCCTTTCTCACGCCACAGTCCAGCGAGCGAAGCGGCCCAAAACCCCGCCCCCGGCCCCTGGCCCCTGCCCCTGAATGCCCCCTGGCCCCGCTCATACTGCGTCCAGTTCGCGCAGTTGGCGCACCAGGTCGATGGGGCCTTCCGGGCGCAGCAGCGGGAAGAGGATGACGTCGCGGATGGAGCGGGAGCCGGTAAGGATCATGGTGAGGCGGTCGATGCCGATGCCTTCGCCTCCGGTGGGCGGCAGCGCGTAGGAGAGGGCGCGCACGTAGTCTTCGTCCATCTGGTGGGCCTCTTCGTCGCCGCGCTCGCGCATGGAAAGCTGCATTTCGAAGCGGCGGCGCTGCTCCTGCGGATCGTTCAACTCGGTGTAGGCGTTGCCGATCTCCATGCCGGCGGCGTAGATTTCGAAGCGCTCGACGAAAGCCGGGTCTTCGGGCTTGTTCTTGGAGAGCGGCGAAGTCTCCACCGGGTAGTCGTAGACTACGGTGGGCTGGATCAGCTTTTCTTCCACGTGGCGCTCGAAGATATCGGTGAGCGCCTCGCCCGGGGTGGATTTATCGGAATGGCGCAGCAGCCACTCGGGATTGGCCACGTCTTCCATGGCCGGCCGGTCCTCGCCCTCCCAGAAGTGAACCACGGCTTCGCGCATGCTGTAGCGCTCCAGGCGGCTGAAATCGAGCTTGTGGCCCTCGTATTCGATCTCAGTGGTGCCCACGGCATCGCGCGCGGCCTGCGCCAGCAGCTCGCGGAGAAGTCCATCAGGCCCTGGTAATCGGTGTAGGCCTGGTAGAACTCCAGCATGGTGAACTCGGGATTGTGGTGGGTGGAGAGTCCCTCGTTGCGGAAGTTGCGATTGATCTCGTAGACGCGCTCGAGGCCGCCCACCACCAGCCGCTTCAGGTACAGCTCCGGGCGCGATGCGCAGGTAGAGATCGATATCGAGCGTGTTGTGATGGGTGACGAAGGGCCGCGCCGCGGCGCCGCCGTAGAGCGGCTGCATCATGGGCGTTTCCACTTCGATGAAGTCGTGCGCCTCCAACTGGCGGCGCAGGGAGGAGATGATGCGGGCGCGGGTGACGAAGACTTTGCGCACGTCGGGATTGGCGATCGAGGTCGAGATAGCGCTGGCGGTAGCGGGTCTCCACGTCTTCCAGGCCGTGCCATTTTTCGGGCATGGAGAGCAGCGTCTTGGAGAGGAACTCGAGCTTTTCGACGTGGATGCTCAGTTCGCCGGTGCGGGTGCGGAAGAGATAGCCGTCCACGCCGATGATGTCGCCGATATCGAGCAGCTTGAAGAGCTGATAATCGCGCTCGCCCACGGCGTCCTTCTTGACGTAGATCTGCAGCCGCTCGCCGTTCTGCTGCAGGTGGGCGAAGCCGGCCTTGCCCATGTGGCGCAGGGTCATGAGGCGGCCGGCGACGCGGACGCGCACCTCGGGCGGCAGCTCTTCGGCGGTCTTGGCGCCGTACGCGGCCAGAATCTCGGGGATGGTGTGGGTGAAATCGAACCGCCGGCCGTAGGGGCGGTATCCCAGCGCCTCGATCTCGCGGATGCGGGCCAGGCGCTGCTTGAGTAGATCGTCTTCGAGCGACAAATAAGTCTCCTAAGGGGAAATAAGCTATTATAAGGGCTTCGTTTGCGACGATCCATTTCCATTATCATTCCCGCCTACAACGAAGAGAAACGGCTTCCCTCCACGCTGAAGATGGTGAAGGCGTATCTCGACCGCACGCCATGGGATTTTTGCGAGATCGTGGTGGTGGACGACGGCTCGCGCGACGGCACCGTGGGGGTGGCCGAATGCCGCAGGCGTGCGGGTGCTGCGCAATCCCGGCAATCGCGGCAAGGGCTACACCGTGCGGCACGGCATGCTGGAGGCCAGGGGCGAGTGGGCGCTGTTCACCGATGCCGATCTTTCCGTCGCCGATCGAGGAACTGGAGAAGCTGTGGGACGCGGTGGAGCGCGAGCGGCGCGCAGGTGGCCATCGGCTCGCGCGCGCTGGACCGCTCGCTGGTCGGCGTGCACCAGCCGCCGTTCCGCGAAATCATGGGCCGGGTCTTCAACCTGGTGATGCGGCTGGTGACGGGGCTGCCGTTCCACGACACCCAATGCGGCTTCAAGCTGTTCCAGACCGGGGCCGCGCGCGAGATTTTCCGGCGGCAGCTGCTGGACGGGTTCGGCTTCGACGTGGAAGTGCTGTTCATCGCCAAGCGGCTGGGGTATCGCACGTTGGAAGTGCCGGTGCGCTGGAACGACGTGGCGGGCACCAAGGTGAGCCTGATGCGCGGGGTGGTGGCGTTTCTGGATCCGCTGAAGGTGCGGTGGAACGGCATCGACGGGGAAGTACCGGTAGAACGGGGGTTGGGGGTGTGGGGATGGGGGATTAGTGGGGGCCTGCGATAATGGCTGGGATGCCTGACTATCGCGCGATCGAAGAAAAGATTCAGCAGACTTCTCAATTCTCCTCGCAGGCCCGTTGCTATTGCATTTCTGGATGATATCCCGGAAGGGATCGCCAAATTCGAGGGCTCCGAGCCTTCTTCATGCAGTTACTGGCGGCTGGCGGCGGCCGGACGAACTTTTTACACCGTACCTTCGGACCATTGGAATTGCCCTGTTGGGGGCTATACGCACAATACTCTGACCGCGGAACGAATGCCCGAGTTACAGCAGGTGCTGGGACTGATGAGTGAAATCGGTTACGTGCGGATGGAGGAAATACCCGGCGTATTTCATCTGGATCAAACACCCGCGGCGATTGTATACGGACCGCTGGGAGAGATACCGGTAACACCCTCCGTGGTGCTGGCTTCCGGCAAGCCCGGCCGCGTGATGATGCTCTCGGAAGCGGCGCTGCGGGCGGGCGCCATGTCCACGCTACCGCTTCTCGGGCGGCCTACCTGTATGGCGATTCCGGCGGCTATGGCGAACGGCGCGGTTACCAGTTCCGGCTGCGTGGGCAACCGCGTCTATACCGATATCGGCGACGACGAGCTGTATGTGACGCTGCGCGGAGCCGATCTGGAGAAGATCGCCGCAGAGATCGATACCATTGCAAGCGCTAACAGCACACTCTCGCAGTATCATCGGGAGCGGCGGCAAACACTCTCCACGACATAACGTCTTACAGCACAGTTTGGCCCTATTGAGCCCTCGTATGTTGCGGGGTTCGCCACTTATAATTGGAGGTGGATGCAATGGGAACCCCAGAACGGCGCCACCATTCTGGCGGTGGACGACGACCGAACTGTTCTGGGGCTGCTGGATAGCGTACTCAGCATGGCGGGTTACCGGGTCCTTACCGCCGATGGCGGGCGGAGCGCGATCCAGGTATTCGAAAAGAACCGGGGTCCGGTCAACCTTCTCCTCACCGACGTAATGATGCCGGACCTCACCGGTCCGGTGGTCGCCGAGCGGCTGCGCTCGCTGCAGCCCAATCTGGCGGTTCTGTTCATTTCGGGATTTCACGATGCCGACCTGGTACAGCGCTTTGTGACGGCCAAGGGTTTCAGCCTGTTATCCAAGCCTTTTACCGTGGATGCGCTGCTGCGCGTGGTCGCCCTGGCGCTCGACGGTCATTAAATTTTCGAAGGCAATTTTCGGAGCGTGCTAGCCTGTTTCCTAGGGTATTAGGTTCGTTTAGTGACGCTTTGGGAACGGTCGCGAGACTTCGCGAGGTGGCTTTTCGGGGTACCGCAATCCGACTTATCCGGCACCGGGACGGATGTGCTGGAGGACATCGATCAGCTCCAGGTCCGTAGCGACCGGCGGCTGGTGTCGGCCGTACTGGTGTTTATCCTGGTACCGCTGTTCTGGTCCCTCGGGCTGGAAATCGCGGTGTACGGCAATGATCATCCGCGGATCGAGGCGCGTCTTGCGATGCGCGGGCTCGCCGTTCTGGTGCCGGTTCTGGGACTGCTGCTGGTGCGCTCCGCGAATAGCCGAACGGCCTACTCGCGCGCCGTACTGGCCATCGTGTTGACCATGGAATTGAACCTGGTGAACAACCTGCTGCGTCCCCAGGGCTCCATCCTGCCGATGCGCGCGGCCTTGATGTTCCTGGTCATCATGTATGTGGCGCTGCCCAACAGCTTTGCCCGGCAGATTTGGCCGCCTCTGTTCTACACCGCCGGGGTGATTGCGGAGCGCGCGTTCTGGCTAACCAGCGACGCGGCTGGGCGATTTCGCTACCGACGTACTGATTCTGCTTTTCGTGAACGCCATTGGCGTGGTGATGGTGCAGCGGCGGGTCTCGCTGGAGCGGGAGATCGCCATCCGGCTTCGCGGGGAGCAGGCCTCCCGGTTCGCCGCGCAGCAGGCCCTGGCGGACCTGCGGGTGTTGCGGGGCATCGTTCCGATTTGTTCGCACTGCCGGAAAGTCCGCACGGAAATCGGCGACTGGCAGCAACTCGAGCAGTATGTGGCGGAACATACCGAAGCGGATTTCTCGCACGGAGTCTGTCCCAGTTGCATGCGCGAGCATTACGGTTCGAGAGGGGTTGCCGATCGCGTCTGATGGAGCAATTGCGGGATTTCGCCCGATGGCTGTTCGCGCTGCCGGACGCCGGAGAGCGGGCCGATGGATCCCCTGGTGGGAATCGATCAATTGCTCGTAAGAAACGACCGGAGGCTGGTTTCCGCCCTGCTGGTGTTTCTACTGGCGCCGCTGTTCTGGTTTCTGGGGCTGGATCTGGTCCTGTTTGGGAACGACTGGCCGCGGCTGCGCGAACGTCTGCTGGTGCGAGGCATCAGTATTCTGGTTCCCGTGGTGGCGCTTCTGGTGGTTCGCACCGCCGCAATCCCGCAAGGCCTACTCGCGGCGCGGTGCTGGCGGTGGCAATTTCCGTGCCCGTGTTGCACCTCTCCACCAACCTGCTGCGCCCGCGGGGTTCGATGCTGCCCCTCCGTTCACCGCTGATGCTCCTGGTGGTGATGTATGGAGCTTTGCCGAACAGTTTCCGCCGGCAGATTGTTCCGGCCCTCATTTATACGGCCGGTCTGATTGCAGAACGGGCCTTGTGGTTTACAAGCAACGCCCGGGGCGATCTCTCGATGGACGTGACGGTGCTGCTGTTTGTGAATGCCATCGGCGTGTTCATGGTGTACCGCCGCGTGACGCTGGAGCGGGAAATCGCCATCCGTTTCCGCGCGGAGCAGGAGTCTCTTTTCGCGGCCCGGCGAGCCGTGGCGGACCTGCGCGCTTTGCGTGGCATCATTCCCATCTGCTCTCACTGCCGGCAGGTGCGGACAGAGGTGGGCGACTGGCAGCAACTGGAGCAGTACCTGACGGACCACACGGCGGCCGATTTTTCGCACGGCGTGTGTCCGGACTGCATGGCGGAACACTATTCCCGTGTGCCGCGGGCGGAGAGTTGACGCGCGCCCGAGCTTACGCTACCGGGCTGGTGCACTGAGAGCAGCGTTTGGCGGCGATCGGAATCTCGCTCAGGCATTCGGAGCACTTCTTGGTGGTCGGATCGGGTGGGGCTTCGCCGCGATGGATCCGCGCCATGAGCGCATTCATGGGCGCCACAATCGAAGAAGTAGACGGCAGCGGCGACCATCAAGAATGAAATCACGGCATTCACAAAGTCGCCGATGAGAAATTTGCTCCCGTTGATGGTGAATTGAATTGCGGAGAAATCGGGCTTTCCCCCGATGGCGGCGATCAACGGTGTGATCAGATCTTTGACAAGAGCGGTGACCACAGCGCCGAAGGCGACGCCAATTACGACGGCAACGGCCAAATCGATGACGTTGCCCCGCAGCAGGAACAGCTTAAAGCCTTTGAACATAGAGCTATCATGCTCGCGTTACGTACCGGAGCGCAAGAATTTTCCGAAGCGTTCCATAGCCGGTTCCAGGATGGAGTGTTCGGCGGCATAGCAGATTCGCACAGAACCTTCCCCTCCCGCGCCAAAGGCCACTCCCGGGCGCCAGGCCCACGCGAGTTTCCTCCAGCAGGCGGCGGCAAAACGCGAACGAATCGGTGAGGCCGTCGATGCGCGGGAACAGGTAGAAGGCGCCGTCGGGGGTGGGGACGGTGATGCCGCTCATGCCGCCGAGAGCCTGAAGGCAAAGGTCGCGATTCCGCTGGAGGCGCTCCAGCATGCGCAGGAGTTCCTCTTCGCCATGGGCCAGGGCGGTTTCGCCGGCTTTCTGGGTGAAGGTGGGGGCGTGCGACACGATGAATTCATTCAACTGGGTGGCTTTGGCGGCCAGGTCTTTGCGGGCGATCAGGTAGCCCAGGCGCCACCCGGTCATACAGTAGCTCTTGGAGAACGAGTGGACCACGGCCACCGCGTCATCGCGCGTGGCGAGTTTGAGGATGGAGGGCACGGGCTCGCCGAGGCGCGATCCGGCGTAGTAGAGGCGATCGTACACTTCGTCGGCGATGAGCCACAGGCCGTGGCGGCGGGCGAAGGCCAGGAGCGCCTGTTGCTCTTCGAGCGTGGCCACCCAGCCCAGCGGGTTAGAAGGCGAAGTGTAGATCAGCAGGCGGGTGCGCGAGGTGATGGCGGCCTCCAGAGCGTCGAAATCCACGCGGTAGCGTTCGCCGCACAGCGGATGGGCAATCTGGTGGACGACGGCGTTGGCCATGGTGACGATGGAACTGCCGTTGGGCCAGGAGGGCGTGAGGATGATGGCCTCATCGCCGGGATCGAGCGTGCAGCGAATGCCCACGTTGAGCGCCTGCACGCCGGAGGCGGTAATGACGATTTCGGTGGCCGGGTCGAGCTCGACGGACTGCAGGCGGCGGTAATAATCGGCCAGTGCGCGGCGGGTGGATGGCAGGCCGGCGTTCTCGGTGTAAAAGGTGAAGCCGTCCTGCATGGCGCGCACCGCTGCCTGTTTGATGTAATCCGGCGTAGGCAGGTTGGATTCGCCGAAATACAGGCGCAGCACGCCATCCATGGACATGGCGATTTCCGCCAGTTCGCGGATGCGCGAGTGAGGCACCTGGAGGACCGAGCTTGCGACACGAGACATTTTGTTATTTTCGCATCATTGGGACACGCCAATCGGGAGTAGGCTGGGAAGAAGCTGTCGGTGACTGGTATGAGCACTGTAGAGCAGTATCAGGCGATTGTGATCGGTTCAGGCCAGGGCGGCAATCCGTTGTGTGGAGCGCTGGCGGGCGCGGGGCTGCGTACGGCCCTGGTGGAGCGCAAACACATAGGCGGCACGTGCATCAACGAGGGCTGCACACCGACCAAAACCATGGTGGCCAGCGCACGCGTGGCGTACCTGGCGCGGCGCGGCGGCGGATTACGGGGTGCGGACCGGAAGCCTCTCCGTGGATCTGGAAAAGGTGAGGCAGCGCAAACGGGCCATTGTGGACAGCTTTCGCGGGGGCGGCCAGGCGCGGCTGGAGAAGACCGCGAACCTGGAGCTGATCTTCGGCGAAGCGCGGTTTACCGGCCCTCGCAGCGTGCAGGTGCGGCTGAACGGCGGCGGGGAACGGACGCTGGCGGCGGAGCGGATCTTCATCAACGCGGGCGCGCGTCCCGCCGTTCCGGAGTTGGACGGACTGAGCGGCGTACCGTACCTGGACAGCACGTCGATTATGGAATTGGCGGACGTGCCCGGGCACCTGCTGGTGTTGGGCGGGGGCTATGTGGGGCTGGAGTTCGGGCAGATGTTCCGCCGTTTCGGCAGCCGCGTGACCATCGTCCATTCCGGCACCGCAATTGCTGAGCCGCGAAGACAGCGACGTGGCCGAGCAGGTGGCGGGTATTCTGCGGGAGGACGGGATCGAGGTGCTGCTGGCGGCCAGGGCGGAGCGAGTGACGGCGTCGGGGAACGAGATTCGCCTGCGCGTGGATGGCCGGGAGGTGGCCGGCTCGCACCTGCTGGTCTCCACCGGACGCACGCCGAACAGCGATTCGTTGAACCTGGCGGCGGCGGGCGTCTCTACCGACAGCCGCGGCTTCATTCCCGTCAACGCCAGGCTGGAAACCAATGTGGAAGGCATCTACGCGCTGGGCGACATCAAGGGCGGTCCCGCTTTCACGCACATTTCCTACGACGACTTTCGCATCCTGCGGACCAACCTGATCGAAAAGGGGAACGCCGGCACGGAGGGACGGCTGGTGCCTTACACGGTGTACATCGATCCGCAGTTAGGCCGCATTGGAATGAGCGAGAACGAGGCGCGCGCGCAAGGCCGGAAGATCCGGGTAGCGCGCATGCCCATGTCTTACGTGGCGCGGGCACTGGAGACCGACGAGACGCGCGGATTCATGAAAGCGGTGGTGGATGCCGATACCGGGCAGATTCTGGGAGCGATGGTGCTGGGTGTGGAAGGCGGAGAGATCATGTCGATGCTGCAACTGGCGATGATGGGCCAACTGCCGTACACGCGGTTGCGCGACGGGGTATTCGCGCACCCGACGCTGGCCGAATCGTTGAATAACCTGTTCACACATTTCGACGCATAGAGGCTGCCTATAATGGTGCTTCGCCATGAGTGGACATTTTCCGATTGCCGCCATTACCGATGAGTTTTCCCCCGACCTCGAAACCGCGTCTGGGCGCGATGAAGGAAGTGGGCATGACCGGCGCGGAACTCCGCACGGTGTTCGGGAAAAACATCGTGGACCTGACCGATGAGGAACTGGACCGGACCATCGCGATGGTGCGGGAGGCGGGACTGGAGATTGTTTCGATTGCTTCTCCGCTGCTCAAGTGCGAACTGCCGGACGCTCCCGAGATCGATGCGCGATTCCAGCAGGACCGGTTCGCGGCGCCGTATGGGTACGGAGGATCAGCCGCGGCTGACGGCGCGTTCGCTGGAGATCGCGCGGCGCACCGGAGCGCGGATCCTGCGCGTGTTTTCGTATTGGCGCACGGTGCGTCCGGAGGCGTGTTTCGATCGCGTGGTGGAGGCGCTGCGCCGGCTGGCGGAAGAGGCGGCGCGGCACGGCGTGATTGTCGGGCTGGAAAACGAACATGCCTGCAACATCGCCACGGGCGCGGAGACGGCCCGGCTGCTGGATGCCTTGGAGCATCCCGGGGTACAGGTGGTGTGGGATCCGGCGAATGCGCTGGTATCGGGAGAGACGCCGTATCCCGGCGGATACGAGAAGCTGCCGGCCCACCGGATTGGGCACGTCCATGCGAAGGATTGCCGCGTGGAAGGGCACCGGCCCGTCTGGGGGCCGCTTGGCGAGGGCGCCATCGACTGGCGCGGGCAGATCGCGGCGCTGGTGCGCGACGGGTATCGCGGCTGGGTGAGCCTGGAGACGCACTGGCCGGGTCCGGACGGCAACAAGCTGGAAGGCAGCAGGATTTGCGGGCGGAACCTGGCGGGCCTGGTGGGCCGGTAGCTATTGCTTCTTTTTTTCCAGATTCCACAACTGGCGTGACAGCACGCGCCCGCAGAAGGGGCAATAGTTGACGCCCGCGAACTGGTGGCGTTCCTCGCCGAACACCAGGAAATACTCGGTATCGATCTCGGTGATGATGGTGCCGCCGGTCAGTTGGTAAGGCTGGGCGTGGCGGGCGAGGTCGCGGTCGATCAGCTTGTCGAATTCCGGGCAGCAGGTCATGGGGCGCTCCTATTGGATAGTGCTGGCGCCTTCCACTCCCAGATCGGTAGTGGCGACGTTGCGGTTCACGTGGCGGTCCAGGTTGATGACGTAGGTTTCGGGCGCGTCGATGAGCACGGGGGAGTGGGTGGCGCAGACGATGCGGAAATGTTTCTGGTCCACCAGTTCCAGGAGCATTTTGAGAATGCGCCGCTGGTTGGAGACCGAGAGGGCCATTTCCGGCTCGTCGAGGAGGAGGATGGTGCCGTCGGGCAGTTTGGGGAAACTTTCGCGAAACAGGGAGAGCATCACCTGGCCGTGGCTGGCCATGGCCAGAAACTCCAGCATTTCGGGTTGATCCTTAAACAGCTCCAGTTGGGTGCGCGGGTTGTGCTGTTCGGCATCGAACAGATATGCCTGGGGGAATTTCACTGCGCCGGGTTCCAGCCGGTAGACGTAGCCCTTCCGGCTTCTCGGCATGGAGCGCGTAGTAGATGGCGTGCAGGAGGGTGGATTTGCCGGATCCGTTTTCGCCGGCCAGCATGACCAGGGGATGGGACAGATCCACAATCATGGGCATGTGGAAGTTGAGAACGGTGAAGATGGGATGCCCGAGAATCTTTAAATACATAGGAAATCCAGGATAGCAGGTGCCCCTAGGTCAAATGCCTGTTCAGTTGGGGCCAGAGGCGATCTTTCTCCGAGCGGCACGCGATTCGACCAGCGTAATATGGGTCAGGGTCTACAAGCCGGCTTGCTGGGAGCAATCAGGACAGCGGCAGCTTGCGAACCCTTAATCGGCCATTTCGGAAGGAGGCGACGCAGCCGCCGGCGAGTTCCGGTTCGAGGACAGCTTGGACCGAAAGAAGCATGGAGGCAAAATCGGATGCGACCAGAAGATTCGGGTCCCGGAACAAGATGAAAGACGGGCGGTTCGCCTCCTGGTTCGCGAGAATCGCTCCGAAATCGGTGTCGGCCGAGACAACCACGCGATTTTCTGCGAGCGCTCTTGCCAGTATGACGTCGTCGGTGTTGGCCTGCATCCCATACGTTCTGACGTGAACTGCATCGTGACCTGCCGCGATCAGCAACTCTGCCAACTTTGGTGGCAGAGCGTTATCGATGAGGAATCTCATGCGGAATGCGGAAGCGGCAGTTCCCGCTCCATCAGGGAGGACGCCGCGAACCGGAGGCATTCGCGGATGTCTTCGATTTGAAGGTCGGGATACTCGGCGACGATCTCGCGCTCGGTCAGACCGCCCGCGAGCAGACGCAGCACGGTCGCGACGGGGATGCGCAAGTGGCGCACACACGGAACTCCGCCCATCTGCGCCGGATCTACAGTGATACGTCCGAAGTTCGTCATTTTGGTCTTAACAGACTATTGTCGCAGGCGGATCGACCACCCGCAATGGCAGGGAATTCGATAGTGAATGGCGCCGTCTGCGTTGGGCGGATCAGCGCTGATTGTGCGGGGGTATGGTCTCGGCGGATGCTGGCCGACTTGTCGGGAAGTAATCCGGCGAAACTCCCCCGAAAGCGCGCTTGTGGGACTTTCAGGGCGAATCCGCTTCCATCAGTCGCTGATCTTTTCCACTTGGTCGGGCACCTCCCGAGCCGATTGGAGGTCTATTCGGCGTCGACGCACTCCAGGGCGCTCCGGAATGAGCGGTGAACTGTGTATGTTTGCTGAAGTGGGAGTCCTGCATTCATCTTCCGCAGGTCATGCTGATACTGATGAGAGAAGCGCTCCGCGTCCGGCCCAGACCAGTACCCGAGAAAGCCAAACCAGATGAGCAAGTCTAAGGCAAGATTACTTTCCTCGTGAGCAGTCCAACGCTCCGAAGTCTCTCCTCCACCTCATCCCGCGAGAGCGGTAGGCTTGCTCTAGGGAACGCGTCGGGCACTCCCTCGAAACTAATCGCTACGTCCTTTAGCTCGAAGCGAATGTCAACCAGCGCATCTGCCGAACAGAGTTTTTTGGCTTGTAAGATGTCGGATTCAGTCACCTTATCTCGGCCCCGGCTAACAGCTACGTCAAGGCAGCTGCGACAAAACCTGAGAACTTCCCGGGGACGCATCAAGGTTCTGCTTAGGACATAAGAAAACGACTCTTCTCCACGGACGTGAGAATCGAAGACAATTCGCCACAAGCTTTCAAAATCCCCATCCAAGTCGGTACTACGTATAATTCTTCTTCGAATCACCTCTTTAAAGACCTCAGGATCAGTCCAGTCGAGGAGTACAGCCGTATCTTTCCCGCGGTCCGATGTCTCATTTACAAGATGAGCATAGATGTCGTTGCGGATAAAAATAATTGTGTGGCACTCCGTTCCGCGATTTTCAAATTGTCTCTGAAGTTTTCTTGATGCCTCCAGTAAGGATCGGATCAGGAGGATGTCTTCGGCCCGCGCCGATTGAACGGGCCAACTCTTGTCCAGATTGTCGACAAGCACCCATATTGCCTCCTTTCCGCTAGCAACCATGTACGTGCTCAGCGCATCGCTCAGAGTTCGAATATCTTGCCCGTATACCAGTTCTGTGACTTGCGCGGTTGTCGAGATCAGCCCTATCGACGGTCCACGCGCAATGATCGTGTCAACCAGTGCTAGCAATCGTTCTGAAAAATCGCCTTGCTCGGTTTTGGCGTCATCTCCATATAATTCGACCAAACGACACCACGCCGCCCTTCGATTGGGATGTTGAAAAGAAAGGCGCCTATCGTCCTCCACAATTTTTCGCGTGATTTCTATCAATAAAAGATAATTCCAAAACGCCGTGAGCACGTGTTGCTGTACGCCGGCGCTCAAATGCTGTAGTAATGCCTCTCTAAGTTTTGTGAACTGGTGGCCCTCTGGTTTCAAATCCAAAACGATATGTGCATGGCTCGGCTTATAGGTACTGCGGACCCCGTAAAAGATCGCTGTTTTCCCTGAGCCCTTGCGGCCCACAACCAGTTGAGCCCGGCCGCGCTTAGCCTCATTGTATTGTCCAGTTGGAACGAAATATGAGGTCAGGCCTTTTATTTCGTTTTCAGCGGCAAGGTCGCCAAGATCGACCTTTTCGATCAAGTTTAACGGTAGCGCTGTGGCTACAAACCGACTCTCTTGAAGCTCTTCAACTACTTCTTTGATGAGAGGTATCACAAAGTCGTTAACTTGGGACGGATTGGTATAGGTCTTTACCACATCCCGAAAATCGATTGGATGCTTTGCCTCGCCCTCTTGAAGTATTAGAACGCGCTTGCTCTGCGCCATCGCAAGGCCGGCAACCAGTGCACACCGCCCATTGTTGACCAAGGCGCCACTCCTCTCTGGCGCAACGAGGTGAACTATAACGCCGAGGGAAGCCTGAACCTGCTTCATTGCTTCGTGAAGCGAAAGCCTGGGCGTCTCCCTTGGATCGAACGCGCGAAATCGAAGACCGGACTTCTTAAGCGCGGACATCAGCTTAACCATGCCCTCGTTTTGAATGTGGCTACGAACCAGATATAGTGGTTGCTCGCGGTTCGTTACGGACGGTTGCGGGGTAATTACCTGTGCCTGATAGCCGATGATCTCACGAGCAAGATCTTCGGAGTTTTCAAACGGTGAGTATCCGAATGTATCCAGCATCCCAAGCTCATCGAAGGCCATCTCGTCCTTGATATAGTTCTTGTCACGGGCCGGTTGGACGGGCACTCCAAGACCGAGCGCGTAGCCGATTTCAAAGAGCACGTTGGAATTCAATGTGGTCACGTCTGCAATGGTACGCTGCGTCGACCTAAGCGCCTTGCAGATACCGCAGAAAATGATCTGCCCTGGAATCCCCAGGTCCCGCCAGGTGATCCATCCTTGTCCATTGAGACTCTGACGGACGCGCTTGATTGGGGTGAACCCCTTCGGTGAGACACGAGGGAAAAGACGCAGTTGCAGTTCGATGATAATCCGATTCTCTACCTGCCGTCCAGAGTTATTCTGGCATTGCCGGGGAAGCGGAGACGGGCAATGCTGGCGAGCAACCCGATCAAGGAATAGCCGGTGCGGAACTCATCGCGGACGATGAGAAGGGCGTGGTCCTCCCGACGCGTTCTTTTGCCTGGGCCCGGGGCCGACCAGCGGGAGGCGGTCGGCTCCGCCCCGGGATTTGGTTTTCGTTCTGAACCACATCGGACCGATAGATTCCGCCATGCCTTGAAAACGCATACTGAGCGCTCAGTATGATGTGAAGCTGCTAGAAGATGGTGGCGGGGAAGGGATCGTTGCAAACCCTCCTGAGCGATTAAGAAATCACCCGGGCTCACCGGTCCGGTCGTGCGGAGCGTTTCCCGGTTATGGGCAACTTTCGCCTTCGCGCCACTTCCTTTCGATTGGTTTACCCCCGTCATGTCCCACCGCAATGATGGGGGGCGAGAAGAACTTTATGACAGCCGCATCGTGCAATTCGCCAGGCAGTGCAGGCGCCGCCGCTGCCTCGCGTTCAAATTCCTCCGGCGTACGGTATCCCAATGCCGAATGCAGCCGCAGGCGATTGTAGTACGCTCCCAGAAACTCTTCCAGATGTTCGGAAAGCTGGTCGAAATCCGCATACTGATTGCAGTAGATTTCCTCCTGTTTCAAGGTCTTCATGAAACTCTCACAAGCCGCGTTGTCGTAGGGATTGGCCGGACGGCTCATGCTCGGGACCATTTGGCTGGCTTTCAGCACTTCAGCGTATTCGGCGCTCGCATACTGAGTTCCCTGATCGGAGTGATGCACCACTCCCGGTGGTGGCTGACGCTGGCCGATGGCCTGTTGTAGCGCCCTCACCGCCACCCTGGCCGTCAAGCTTCGATCCAAGGCCCAACCAATGGCCTTGCGCGAGTACCGGTCGATCACCACCGCCAAAAATACGAACTCGGTCCGCAGACGAATATATGTGATGTCCGCCACCCATAGCTGGTTGATGGCGGTCACCGTCATGCGCGCCGCAAGGTTCAGATACACCTGGCAGTCATGTTTCGAATCCGTTGTCAGAATGTACTTGCGGTAGCGAATAGCCAGCAGGTTGTCTTCGCGCATGATCCGCGAGACTCGTTTATGGTTGATGACCATCCCCTGGCGATGCAAATCCTCCGTGACGCGCCGGTAGCCGTAACGGCGGCGGTGCCCCAGGACCACCTCCTGGATGGATGCCCGCGCCGCCATTTCCGCTTCGTCTGGCGCTGCCGCCTCCCAATGTCGGTAATAGCTGGCCCGACTGACGCCAGCCAAGTGACACATCCGTTCGACGCTCAGCGTCGGCTGGGCGTCTGCTGGCTTGCCTTGCTCTTGCGCCCACGACTGGATGGTGTCGTAGATGCTGTTTCGCCGCTGTCGATGGTCAGATGGCGATCCGCCTTGATCTTGAGCAAGGCACTTCGAAAAAAACTGTTTTCCAGGGTTTTGTCGGCCAGCGCCACCTTCAGCCTGGCGATTTCCTCGCGGTGTTTTTGCTCTTTGCGGTCTTCTGGGGCAATTCCCAGATTCGCATGCCGCGGCTCCGGCCGTCCCTCGAACTGATACTTCCAGGTGTAGAGCAGCTTGCGCTCGATGTTCAGCTCACGAGCCAGTGCGTTAATGTTTTGGCAGGTTTTCATCCGTTCAACGGCCTGCCGCTTGAATTCCACGGTGTGACGACGCCACTTTGCCTTCTTCGCCATTTCTTCGCACTCCATTCAATGCAAAGTGCGTCTATTCGGAGTGTCTCACTTTTGGGGTTCAGTCCAT
>CAVVLD010000004.1:0-65278 GCA_963748795.1 uncultured Solibacteraceae bacterium | reverse complement strand
CTATAACCAGCAGGCCGGTCTGCCGCGCGACATCATCAAGTTGAACCAGGAAGGCGGGCGCTTCGGCGGTCCGATCGAGAAGAACAGAACTGTTCTTCTTCGGCAACGTGGAAGTCTACCGGTTCCCCGGCACCAACCTGTATAACCGCACGTATCTGACGCCGTCCGCGTCCAGCGGCATTTTCACCTACGCGACCGCCGCGGGACAGCAGCAGGTCAACATGCTGCAACTCGCCCAGGCCGTGAACGCAAATTTGCCGTCCAACGTTCGGCCCTATACCACGGCGGCCGATCCGCGGTTAGCCAAGACCTATGGGCTAATGCAGCAGTTGGGCGCCAACGGCATCGTCAGAAACAATCAGTCGGCCAGCGATTACAACACGCTGACCACCAGCTACCAGCCCACCGGCACCGACTCGCGCGACTTCTTCACCACCCGCATCGATTACAACATCTCGCAGAAGCACACGCTTCTCCTTGGTGTACAACTACGACTGGTACGCTTCCATCCCGGACTTCCTCAACGGAATCGTTCCGGATTTTCCCGGCTCCGGCACCGTTCTCTTCTCGCCGGTCAGCACCGGCCAGCGCAGCAACCGTTTCGACGGCACCGTCTCTCTCCGTTCCGCGCTGAGTCCCTCGCTAACGAATGAATTCCGCGCCGGCCTGAATGGCGGCACGGTACTATTCTTCGACCTGGTTTCGCCCGGCATGTTCTCGCCGTGGGGCGGTTTCGTGCCCAGCTTTGCCGATCCGGGAACGGCTCTTTCCGGCGTGGCCACCACATCCGGACCGCAGCGCCGCAACGCGCCTGTAAAGAATTTCGGCGACACCGTGTCCTGGGTGAAGGGGACCCATCAGCTTCCGACTTCGGTGGGCAACTCGGACCAGATCAACGTCTACCAGCAGATTGAAGGCTCCGCTCTGTTCCCCGGCATCACCTTCGGTATTGCGCAGCGGCGATCCCATCACCACCGGCAGCACCAACCTGTTCACCACCGCGAACCTGCCCGCGCCAGCGCCACGCAGTTGAGCCAGGCTGCCAATCTCTATGCCGATGTAACCGGCCGCGTATCCAGCATCAGCCAGCAACTGGCCCTCAGCGAAGCTACCCACCAGTACAGCGCCGCCGCACCCATCGATCGCGACCGGATTCGGGAGTTCGGCGTGTTCGCCCAGGATCAATGGCGCGCCAAGACGAACCTGACCATCACGCTGGGTCTGCGCGTCGAAAAGCAGGGCGCGCTCCAGTCAACCTGAATGGTCTTGTATCAGCAATGTTGCGTATGCCGGGTTGTGGGGCGTATCCGGCCAGGGAACCTGTTCTCCCCGGCGTACCTTTCGGTGAGCTGCCGCGCCGGTCTACACGCAACTCAACGGCAGCAACGCATACGATCCGCCGCCCGTGTGGCGCGCCTTCGGTGGGCCTCGCTTACGAGTTGCCTTCGCACGAGGGTTGGTCCTCGGCTGGCTGACCGGGCATCACAGCGGTGCTTCAGTGTTCCGCGCCGGTTCTCCCTCGCCACGGTGCGCGAGGGCATGAACGTCTGGACGGCCGGCGGAGGCTTGTACGGCGCCAACCAGGGCCTCACGGTCGACGATTCGGTGAGTCCCCGACTTATCCCGCGATTTTCGGAGCCGGCGGGAAGCGTGTACTTTCAACGATCCGACCCTGCCTTCGCGGACTTCCACCTCAACCCCACGCCCAGCTACCCGATTCCTTCCTGCTCGGGCTGCAGCGTCAACGGCGTCGATCCGAACCTCAAAATGGGCTACGTGCAAAGCTGGAATTTCAGCTTCCAGCGGGAATTGGACCGACAACACTGTAGTGGACTTCCGTTACACCGGGAATCATGGCGTAGACCTGTGGCGGAGATCGATCTGAACGAAGTCAATACCGTAAAACAATGGATTCCTGAGCGAGTTCCAGGTCGCCCAGAATAACCTGGCGATCGCGCGCGGGGGAGGACATCAACCAGAACACGGCGTAACAACTTCGGTAATCAAGGACTGCCGGGCAGCAGACTATTCCCATTCTCCAGACTGCAATCGGCAACACCACCGATTCCACCACAGCCGGTTATCTGCAGTTGGGTCAGGCTGGGTCATCGGCCAACTCAATCGCCACTAACGCTACCCGCATGGCCGCCCTGACAAAGGCTAATTATCCCATCAATATGTTCCAGGTCAACCCGCTCAATGGCGGCACGGCCAATCTGCTGACCAACGACGGATTCTCGAATTTCAACGCTTTCCAGGTGGAAGTCCGGCGCCGCCTGGCGGGTGGTTCCACCATCAATGGAAGCTACCAGTTCGCCAAGGCCCTTCAGGAGGGCGAACCGTCCAGCAGCACCGATTCCTCGTCGCCCACCACACTTAGAAATCTGGGCCTGGACCGGACGCCTTCGAACTTCGACATCCGTCACGACATCAAGTTCAACTGGATTTACGAACTGCCGTTCGGTCCCGGCCGCGCGTTCGGCGCCAGTGCTCACAACCCGCTCGTCAAGAGGATCATCGGCGGGTGGCAGATTCCCGGCGTAGTGCGACTGCAATCCGGGACCCCGAATTTCTTCGGCGGCCTGGATTCGTTCAACAACAACTCATCGGGCGTCATCATGCATAACATGAACGCCTCCCAATCCCAGTCGATGGTCGGCGTCTATAAGACCAGCTATCCCAGCGCCAACGGCGGCCTGATCTACTACTTGCCACCTCCGTCGCAGGCTCCCAACGGCGCCTACTTCGCCACGCTAAACAGCTCCAATAACACCAACGTGATTACCAACACCATGGCGGCCTTCAACGAGGGCGGGTTGACCCCCGCTCAGGTGGACCCGAGCGCGCCCTACATCAGCCCGGCTCCAGCCGGCCAGATGGGCTGGAACGGGTATTACTATCTGCCCTGGCAGCGGCACTTCGACCTGAGTCTTCAGAAGAACACACGCATCACTGAGAAGGTCGAACTCCAAATCGGCGCGCATGCGCTGGATCTGCTGAACGTGACCAACTTCCTGCCGGGCGGCAATACCACGGCGACTACCTCGGCCAGATTACCTCAGCCTACCGTGATATTTCCGGCACGGTGGATCCCGAGCTCGCGCATCATTCAGTTTGTTGTGCGGCTCAACTTCTAACGCAGTACAGGTCCCAATCACCGCCGGTCGAACCTCACCGTTCGGCCGCAGGTCTTTGGGACGACCCAGGGAGAATCACTCATGTTTACCATTGACCGGCAGCTTGCCAGCTTGCCGGTTCCGTTCTTGCCGCCGAAACCGTTTCCGCCGCCGCCCCGCCTGCCACACAGCAATCCGGCGCATGTTGGCTCGATGTAGCGGCGCCCTTCGTAGTAGTAGACCCTGCCCAACAGCTCTCCAACTGCTGCTCACCGCTACCTGCTTTCCAGGCATCGACGGCTATAAGATCCACTACGCCACCGAATACCAGATTCTGCTGTTCGATGCGTCGGGCAAAGAGATCAAGCTGGAAAACGGCGGCCGGCTCTCCATTCCCGCCCTGCGCCCCACGCTGCTGGCGTGAAGGAACTCTCCGGCCGCGACGCCTTCGTGGGCGGGGCCAAATGCGGGTCGCGCCTCTCCGCACCAGGTGCCGCGAGCGGGCGACCTGTTCAGCGCCGGCTTCGTGCGCTGGCTCCTGCCGGACAATTTCGACAACGTACACGCCCATCCGGCGCCGCCGCAACAGGTAGTCGGCCGCTTCAACTACTCCATGCCGTTCCAGCCCATGAGCGAATACCACTGCGCCTTCGCACTCTTCAATCCCAACGAAGAGGAATCGTACGGCAAGGTGCGCGTGGTGGACTGCATGGGCCGCGCCGCCGTGGAGCGCAAGTTCAACCTGCCTCCCCACCGCACCACCCTGTATACGCTGGCAGACCTGAAGCCCGTCGATACAGCGGGCGAGGCCCTCGCCATCCAGCCCCTGCAACACGACCAACTGAAAGACGGCGGCGTGGTGGTGGTGAGCAACGAAAGCGAGCGCGTGCCCTTCGCCTATACCTTCATGAAGGGCCGGCAGGGTCGCAGTTTCACCGTCGAGCATCCTCTGCATTTTTCCGCCGACGCTCCCGTCAAGCCGGCCCGGTCTACACCCTACGGTCCGAATCGCTCCTTCCCGGCGCAGGCCCTCATCTACACGCCGATGCTGTTCAAGGGGCTGAAGATTGGCGGCGTGGAACTGGAATCGCGAGTCCACCTGAGTTCCAGCCGCTGGGCCGAAGAGGCTCTTTGGAAACTGCCCTTCGTGACCACAGACCGGGGAGAGATTGCCTGGGTCTCCAACCGCGACGACCAATTCTCTTCGCGCGTGCAGCCTGCCGCGCTCACTGACCAGGGCGTAGTCCGGCTGGCCGAGTTTCAAAGTTGCCACATCGCCGCCCGCGATCTTCCGCTCCCCGATGGGTTCTCCGGCGGATTCGGAGCGGCCTGCATTCCGAAGACTTCGCACACTCGCTGAACAAGATTGAAGTCCGCGCGGTCAATTGGGGACGGGTGGCCTTTACGCACTTCCGCCCCGGCGGCGCCGTCGCCAAAAGCTATCGCCAGGTGGAGGAGCGCGGCTCGCTGGCCAGCGACTACATTGTTTCCGGCGCGCACATCATCGGGTCCGCCGCGGCACGCAAGCGGGATTGCCTGCTGGCCGTGATGAACATCGAATTCGAAGACAACTTCACCGGCACGCCGCGGCTTCAGCTCTTCGGACCCGGCGGCCTGGTGGCGGAGAAACAGTTAGCCGATTTTCCGCCGCTCGCCTGCCGTCACTTTCTGCTCTCGGAACTCTTCCCCGGCGTCCAGAGCGACCCGGAGCACCCCTTCACGGTGCGCATGCAGGTACCCAACGCGCTGATGATTGTGTCGGTACTGCACCTGGATTATGAGCGGCGCGATATCGCCATGGACCACGGCTCGGACCGGCACTCCACCTTTCAGGATTTCAAGTGCTGACTTTGCGCGACGGCAGTTCGCCCATGCGCCGGAGAAACGGCGTGACCGTTAATCCCTGAACGAACACCGAGAACGCCACCACGGCAAACGTAACGGTGATGATCTCCTCGCGTTTCGGTACCGCCGGCGGCAATCCCAGCGCCAGGGCCAGGGCCAGCGCGCCCCGTAATCCGCCCCAAAACAGCACGTGCTGGCGCGCGCCCGACACCCTTTGCGCCGAGTGCGCAAACAGCAGGCAGCACGGGTAGATGGCGACGGCCCGTCCCAGCGTCACCAGCAGAATAGCGATGAGCGCGTACACCCAGATGGCCCGGAAATTCTGGTGCGCTTCGTGCATACCGATAAGCAAAAAGACCAGCGAATTCGCCGCGAAGGCGGCATACTCCCAGAACGCTTGCACCGCCACTTTTCCCTGCTCGGAGATGGTGCCGAACCGCTTGAAATTGCCCATCACCAGCCCGGCCGTAATCGTAGCCAGAACTCCCGACATGCCGAAACGCTCGGCCAACAGGAAGGATCCGTAGGCGGCCACCGTGGTGAAGGTGATCTCCACCAGGTGGTCTTCGGTACGGCCCGTCATCAGAAGAGCGCCAAGCGCCATCCCGGCGCCGCACAGAACGCCGCCGCCAATGGTGCGCGCCAGCAGTCCGGCCACCGCCAGCGCCGTCGGTTGCTGTCCGGCAGCCATCGCCACAACCACGCTGAAAGCCACCGCGGCGGTGCCGTCGTTCAACAGGCTCTCGGATTCAATCAGCAGCAGCATCCGGCCGCGGACCTTGGCTTCCTTGAACGTGGCGATCACCGATACCGGGTCGGTCGCGGCAATCAGCACGCCGAACACGATCGCCCCCAGCCACTGCCACCCGGCGAAGTAATGCATGCCGGCAGAGGTCACGCACGCCGACAGCACCACGCCCAGGGTGGCCAGCACCACAATCAGGAAAAAATCGCGGCGCAGATCCTCCCAGTGGATATAGAATGCCGCTTCGAACAGCAGGGGAGGCAGCAACACGCTGAAGATCAGATCCTTGGTGAGTTCCACTCGCGGGGCGTACGGCAGGAAAGCCAGCAGAATTCCAGCAGCCACCAGCCCCACGCTGTAGGGCAGGCGCAGGCGCCGCGTGAGCATCGCCACCACCGCCGCCGTGAGCAGCAGCAAACCGCCATTCTGGAGATCCAGTTCCACTTAGCGCAGGGCCGTCTCCCAGACCACATCGTTCATGCGAATTCCCACTCTCTCCATTTTGGCCAGAGCCAGCCAGGTTCTGCACGCCGCCGTACCAGGCCGAAAGCCGCCGGTCGCGATCCCAAAAATGCATGACGCGCGGATCGCGCCGGCGATTCACTCGCAGCACATCGGCCACCGCGGAGGCCCCCCGCAGACAGTTGCTTCAAGTAGGCGAAAGCAGCACCACCAGGCGCGGACCGCCGCCGGCTCGCTGAACAGCCACACGCCGGCCACCGCAGCCAGCGATGCCACCGTTGCTCCGTTGCGCGTCATTCCCTGAATCGTAGCAGACCTAACCTCGCGGCCCGCAACCCGTCAAAACTCCATGCTGAACTCGCTGCGCCGCGACGTGCTGTACGCCTTGCGCACTCTGGCCCGCAACCCGGGATTCGCCTGCGTTTCCGTGCTGGCGCTGGCGTTGGGAATTGGCGCCAATACCGCCATCTTTACAGTTGTGAACTCGGTCCTGCTGCAGCCGCTGCATTTCTACAAGCCTTCGCAACTGGTCCAGGTGCGCGAGCGGAACCTGAAGGCCGGCTTCCCGCAGTTCTCTCTTTCGCCCGGAAATTACCTGGACTTTCGCGATCACAATCACAGCTTCTCGGGAATCGCCGCAATGTCCGGCGCTTCCATGAACTATTCCGGCGGCGCTGAGCCCGAGCGTCTTCGCGGCACCAAAGTGACGGCGGACTTTTTCCAGGTCCTGGGAGTTTCGCCCATGCTCGGCCGGACCTTCACGGCGCAGGAGACCCAGCTCGGATCGCAGCACGTCGTAATTCTGAGTTACGGATTGTGGCAGCGCCGCTTCGCCGGAAGCCGCGACGTCCTGAGCCGGCAGATGAATCTCAACAACGAACTGTATACCGTTGTCGGCGTCATGCCTGCCGATTTTCATTTCCCCGATCGCATTGAATTCTGGATTCCCATGGCCATGGACCTGCAAAACTGGCAGCAGCGCGGCGCGCATTACCTGGGCGGCATCGGACGCCTGCGCGACGGCGTCACGCTGGCGGCGGCACAGGCGGACCTGAACATCATCGCCGCGCGCGCCGAGAAGGCGTATCCCGCGTCCAATGCGGGATGGGACACCACCCTGCAAAGCCTGCGGGAGACCGTGGTGGGGAAGGTGCGCCCCGCCATCGTCACCCTGACCGCCGCCGTCGGCTTTGTGCTGCTGATCGCCTGCGTGAATCTGGCCAACCTGCTGCTATCGCGATCGGCTGCGCGCCGCAGGGAGATCGGCATCCGCAACGCGTTGGGAGCGGGCCGCGGCCGCCTGATCCGCCAACTGCTCACTGAAAGTGTGCTGCTCTCCAGCCTGGGCGCGGCGGTGGGCCTGGTGCTGGCCTGGGGCGGTACGCGCCTGTTAGGGAATCTGACGCCGGACATTCTGCCTCGCGCCGGCGAGATCGCCGTGGATGCGCGCGTGCTCCTGTTCACCGCCGCCATTGCCATTTTGACAGGCGTCCTGTTCGGGCTCGCCCCCGCCATCCAGATGGCGCGTACCGACCTGATTTCGGCGTTGCGCGAAGGCGGGCGCGGCAACTCCATGGGCTTCCGCCGCAACTCCCTGCGCAGCGTGCTGGTTGTCGGCGAAGTGGCGCTGGCGCTCGTGCTGCTCAGCGGCGCCGGGCTGCTCATGCGCAGCTTCTACCATCTGCAAGGCGTAGACCCCGGCTTCGACCCGCACGACGTGCTCACCTTCCGTACCAGTCTTCCCTCCGCCCGCTACAAAACCGATCCGCTGACCATCGGCTTCTACGATCGCGCGCTGTCGGCCATCCGTGCGCTGCCGGGGGTGACCGCCGCCGGTGCCGGGCAGATCTTTCCACTCTCGGGTGACGATTACATCCTGAGCTTCACCCAGATCGGCAAACCGCCGGTGCCGGTGGGCAATCAGCCTAGCGCGGCTTACTATTCGGTGACGCCCGGCTATTTCGAAGCGCTGCGCATTCCGGTGAAGACGGGGCGCGATTTTACCGCTCGCGACACGGCGGACGCGCCGCCGGTCTGCGTGATCAGCGAATCCATGGCACGCCAGTTCTATCGCGGCGAAAATCCCATCGGCCAACGCCTGCAGGTGGGCAATGGAACCAAGCCGGCGGAGATCGTCGGCATTGTGGGAGACGTGCGCGACCAGGAACTCGAGTCGTTCGGGCGTCCCGCCGTTTACTATCCGTCCACCAAGGATCCCTTCCGCTCCATGTATTTCGGCGTGCGCACCGCGGGCGATCCCGAGGCGCTCATCACACCCTTGCGCGCCGCCATCCGCTCGCTCGATCCCGAGTTGCCGCTCGACGCCGTGGGCACCGTGGACGACCTGGTTTCCAAGTCGCTGGCGCAGCGCCGCTTCTCCATGCTGCTGATGGCCATTTTTGCGTCGCTGGCCCTGGTGCTGGCGATGGTGGGCATCTATGGCGTGATGGCCTACTCGGTAACGCAGGCCACCCAGGAGATCGGCATCCGCATGGCGCTGGGCGCCAAACGCGGGGACGTGCTGCGCATCGTGCTGACCTATGGCGGCATTTTGATGGCCGTGGGTCTGGCCATCGGCGTCGCCGCGGCGGCGGGCGCGGGGCGATTGCTGGCCGCCCAACTGTACCAGGTAAAGCCGTTCGATCCGCTCACATTCGCGGCAGTCGCCGCCGCGCTCCTGGCGACCGGCCTGGCCGCCTGCCTGGTGCCGGCCTTCCGCGCCATGCGAGTGGACCCCCTGGTGGCCCTCCGCAACGAATAATTCCGTCAGGGGGCGCGACACAAACGTGGAGCACCGGCGACCCGAATCGGAGCCGGTAGAGTAGAGAGGTAGGTGACAGAGAGCGGCCTACCTCCCCCACTCCGAACCGGACGTGCAGATTTCCCGCATCCGGCTCTCCCGAAAAGCTCTCGCCTCAGGCATTCATTGGATGCCGTTTCGCTACGCTCCCGCTCAGCGCGATCAGCCCTTGTTCTTCGAACCACTGAAATATGGTCCGATCTTCGGGGAACTCGAATCCGCGCTGGCTTCGTCGTTGGAGATGCGCGATCAGACGCTCTCGTACGTACCAGTCGATCTCCCAGTAGGCGGCTTGCGGGTATCCGATGGAGAAGTAGTTCTTCCAGCCCTGCAACTGCCGGTTGATTTCGCCGATGAGTTCCGGCACCGGTTTGTGGCTCTGCCGACTGTTGGTTAACTTGTCCAGGCTTTCCCGTTCCTTCTTCATCGCCTTATCCGAGGGAACCATGTTCAGGTATCGCTTCGCCCGCCCATAGATATCCTGGACGCGCTCAAACGTATATCCTAGAAAGTTCACCTTGGCCTTCTCCTCTCTCAGGTCCACTACCTTCGTCTTCTCCCGGTTGATCGTCAATTGAAACTTCCCTTCCAGCGACTTCTCGATCCAGCTCTGCAGTCCTTCGTCCCACTGCCGCGTCATCACCAGAAAATCATCGGCGTATCTCACCAGTTTGGCGTCCTTCCACACGGCCGGTCCACGTTGAAACGCCCGGTCGAACCAGTGCAAATACAGGTTCACCAGCAACGGGGATGCGACTCCCCGAACGCAAAAGATAACCTGAGTTCGGCCTTGATGCAGTGACACCGGAAGACGATCTGCGCGTGTTCGTATTCGGCGATCGTGCAGGCATGCCATTAATTGCGGGTGGGGAATCGAATCGAATAATAGATTAAGGGTGCGCCAAGAGTTGCCTTTGTTTGGGCACCGGATTTCGGAACGATTTCGATAGAAAAGCAGTACGGTGACGACCACCATTTTGGGTCGGTTTTGGGGACTGACTTTCGAGATGGTGCGGGCCTTGATTTTAGGGAGTCCCGGTGTCCCGAAACCTGCCCATTCTGGAACGAACTGACGTGCCACCTCCGAAAGCTTTTGAAACCAGCTCCGCTAGGGCCAAGCCCTTCATCCCAATACGGCGAGAATAGTCCTTAATACCGCCACTGGCCTCGCCACGTGATATACTCTCTTCCCAGCCGAGCAGCGAAGGAGGAAGTATTCATGCGACACTCTAAGGTTTTCGGATTGCTGGTCTGGGCGCCGGCCTTGGCATTTGTTTTGTCGGCACCCGCGCCGCTATGGGCTGCCACCATCTACAGTGATCTAGGCTCTGGTAGTACTGTCTTCGATCCATTCAATCCTTGGTGCGTGACGGGAGCCAGTTCGCCGAACTGCGGGCCGCTTACCTTGCGGATGGTAGCTTCGTCGTTTACCCCGAGCACCAACTACAACCTTACCCAGGTGGACATGGCCCTGCAGTTTTTCTCCGGCACCAATCAGGTTATCGTGGGCCTAGAGACTGACAGCGGAGGGCTGCCGAGTGGAATTACTGTCGCGTCATGGTCGTTCAGCAATCTACCGGCATATACCGGTTCCTCTTGTTGCGCACTGCAAACCCAAACGTTTTCGTCTGGGTCGCTTCTGGCCGCAGGCACAACTTACTGGTTAGTTGCGTCGCCGGGGGGAACGGACACCCTAGTGGGGTGGATGCATAGTTCGACGGGCGGGGAAAACCCACTGGACTACTACAACGGCGCATGGCACACAACGACTGGTCCGGCGGTCGCCTTCGATGCACTTGGGACCGTGACACCGGAACCTGCTACCGGACCATTGTGGGGCATAGTTACCAGTGTATTATTCGTAGTCCTGTATCGACGACGGCGGCCATCTCGTTTCCGTACGTAAACTCTCCGGCTGCCACTCCCTTATTCCCGTCGATGATGCCGTTGGGACAGAAGGGGTTTAGGCGGTTTCGACGCACTAAGGGCCCGTTCTTGCAGAGTAAGCGTCTTTGAAACGCGTGCTACCAATCCGCGTGAGCCCGTTTATCACAGACTGATGGAGGTCCGATAGCAGCCGCGGTGATTTGTACGTGCGACGTCGGAATGCAGCGCTCGCTGTCAATCCTGCCGTCTCGCCCGGTTTGCGGCCAATCGAGTAGATCAGCAACGTCTGAATCGACAGTTGCGAATATTTTATTTAAAATATCTCGCCTAATCACCATTTGACTCGTCAATTAGGAACAGGCTCCCAAGCCGCTACCGGATGGTGGCCACCGGAACGTCGCGCAAGGACGCAAGGTGTCTGGGATTGCATCCTGATTGGTCGGTGGCGTGAACTTGAGATCCCTGGCTGTGCAGACCTTCATGAAGCGCTCAGCAGAGTCTTCGCATCACGGGCGTCGTCGCCTCTTGGATCTGCCGGTCGCCGTGAGGACCCCAGCGCCTATGATGAGAAGCGGGGTAGACGACGGCTCCGGGGTTTCCGTGGCCAGAAATGCATGAGCCGCTCCGGTACTGTCATTATAGGTACCAACTATTTCACCGGAGTTATTGATTCCCGTTAAAATAGTCGAGGAGGCTCCCGGATAGTCCACTGTGGTGAAGACGCCGGACGCATCGCGAATAAATCCCTGAGTGGGACTACTTGAACTCGTGTCGTAATATCCCACGATGACGCCGTTGTCGTTGATTCCAAGAGCCGAGGTTATGCTGGTACCAGGGTAATCGAAAGAGGTCAGACCCCCAGCAGCGTCGCGTATGAAAGCATTTGCGTTCGAACCAACGTCGTAGATGCCGACCGCAACGCCTAAATTATTAATGCCCCCGGCGAAATTGAAACTACTACTGCCGGGATAGGTATAGTTCACAAAGCTCCCGGGTACCCCAATGAGATTGCTAATTCCCACGCATGGGCAGAGATACCCCGAAATCGTTCCGCTGTTATTTATGCCGATAAAGGCGGCGTTGGGATCAGTTGCACTGAAGGTACCCACCGCACTCCTGAGATAGGCGTTGTACGGGTATCCGCCATAGGTGCCCACGATTTGCCCGGAATCATTGATGCCAAAAGCCGTAGTAGACTGCCCCAGGTACGTAAAGGTGGAATACACGCCCGAACTGCTCCGGATGAAGGCTGACGTTCCGGAGAAGTTGCCTTCGCTTCCAACGATCACACCGTTGTTATTGATGCCGTAAGCAATACTTGTCGCTGCTCCAGCGTAATCTATATTGGTAAACACCAAACTGGCGCTAAGATTCGCGCATCCACACGTTGTAACAAATGCAAGAACCTGTAGTAATCGGTACACTGGCCGCTATTCCTCGACCCGAGCGTATCCCAAAGCGAACCCTTTGCCAATAGTCTTGGAGTTGGTGTCAAGGCAAAGTAGAAATGTTGTCACTAGTGTCCGGTAAAGTACTTTGCGCGCGCCGGCAAGTCCTTTATCGTCCCTTGCATAGCTGGCGTTTCGCTCAAAAACGATTTGAACCGGAAACTGCCGTAATGAGGTGAAAGGCCCTGCCCTTGAGTTGCGGAACAATGGGGGGAATGAATGCCGGCCGAACCGTTTTCGCGCAACTGATTACGTCTCTCCCACATCGAGTTCCAGCAGTGTGTGACTCGCTATGGTGGTGATCGTCACTACAGAAATCTGTCCTGTTTCGATCAGTACCTGGCGATGGCCTTTGCTCAGTTCACTTACCGTGAGATCCTCCGCGATATCGAGGCGTCCTTACGTTCCATGAGCGGCAAGCTTTACCACATGGGATTCTCCGCGCTCGGATCGCGCGCTCGACTCTGGCAGACGCCAATGAACCCCCCCAGGCTTATCCTGGCGCACCGACCGTTAGGGAGCGTAGGCCGCCCGCCTTTCATGAAAGATCGTGAGACTCGGAGACGCTGATGGAGGTCACACTGCGAGCGGCATAGACCGAGCCGGGTTCTTCGCCGTGTCGATAGCAGACCTGGCTAGCAAGGCTAGCAGGCAAACGCGAAGTACGCCAAGCTTTGGCCGGCTATTCCTTCAGGCTTACAGAATTTAAACTCCTAAAATCTGCTACCATGTGGATTCCAGGAGGGGTGTAGTGTTTCTCATCACCCGTAGAGTGCAATTTGGTCCTCAGACCTTTCTCTGGGACGTGCAAGCGCCCGATGTGGCGCGTGCCGCACGCCCGGGACACTTTGTAATGGCTCGTATTGACGAGCGTGGCGAACGGATCCCACTGACTGTTGCGGATTTCAACGTCGATCGCGGCACAGTCACAGTCGTGATCCAGGCGGTGGGAAAAACCACACATGAGATGATGACGCTCGCGTCAGGGCGATACCATTCTCGACTTCATCGGCCCCCTCGGTCTGCCCAGCCACATTCAGAAGTTGGACGGCACAGTCGTGCTGGTGGGCGGCGGACTCGGCGTGGCGCCTATTTACCCGCAGCTTCGCGAATACAAGCAGCGCGGCAATCGCACCATCTCCATCATCGGCTTCCGCACCCGCGACCTGATGTTCTGGGAAGAGCAGTTCCGCGACTTCAGCGACGAACTGATCGTCGCCACCGACGATGGCAGCTACGGACGCAAAGGCTTCGTGACGCACGTCTCTGGCCGACGTCCTGGGCCGCGAAAAGGACGTGCGCGAAGTGGTCGCCATCGGTCCCATTCCCATGATGAAGGCCTGTTCGGAAACCACCCGGCCGTTCGGCGTGCCGACCGTGGTCAGCCTGAACTCCATCATGGTCGATGGCACCGGTATGTGCGGATCGTGCCGCGTGACGGTCGGCGGCAAAATGAAGTTCGCCTGCGTGGATGGCGCGGATTTCGACGGCCACCTGGTGAATTTCGACGAACTCTCGCTGCGCCAGAAGCGCTTCGAACGCGAAGAGAAGGCCGCCATGGAGCGGTTCCGCTCCGAATCCGCGAAGCTGGCCAGCCTGACGGTGGATGCCGGTTCGAACGGCATGCTGCATCCCACCTGCGAACTGCCGGTGCCGCTAACCACCACGCCCGGGCCGCGCATTCCCAAGAACATCAAGACCATTCCGCCGGAACGCGCGCCCATGCCGCACCAGCCGCCGGAAGTCCGCGCTCACAATTTCCAGGAAGTGGCCCTGGGACTCGACCTCGCCGGCGCGCTCCACGAGGCCGAGCGCTGCCTGCGCTGCAAGAAGCCCCGCTGCGTGCCGGGCTGCCCGGTGGGCATCGATATTCCCGCCTTCATCGCCGCCATTCAGGAAAAGGACATCAAGCGTTCGTACCAGATCCTCAAGAGCACCAACGCGCTGCCGGCAGTTTGCGGCCGCGTCTGCCCGCAGGAATCGCAATGCGAAGCCACTTGCGTGGTGGGCGCCAAGTTCAAGCCGGTGGCCATCGGCCGCCTGGAGCGCTTTGTGGCCGATGCCGCGCGCGGCCGCGGCTGGGATGAGAATACCCAGGTGGAAATGGCCGAGCCGAAACGCGCCGCCATCGTCGGCTCCGGACCTTCGGGACTTGCCTGCGCCGGGGAACTGGCCCGTCACGGCGTGAAAGTCACGATTTTCGAGGCGCTCCACGTGGCCGGCGGCGTGCTGAAGTACGGCATCCCCGAGTTCCGCCTGCCGGACATGATCATCGATGCGGAAATCGATAACCTGAAGAAAATGGGCGTCGAAATCCGGCTCGACACCATCATCGGCAAGTTGTTCACGATTCCGCAGTTGCTCACCGATATGGGCTACGACGCGGCCTTCGTGGGCACCGGCGCGGGTTCGCCCAAATTCGCCGAGATCCCCGGCGAAGCCTTCAACGGCGTCTTCTCTGCCAACGAATTCCTGACGCGCGTCAACCTGATGCGCGGCTACCGCCAGCCGATCTACGATACTCCGGTGGGCATGGGCAAACGGGTGGCCGTGGTGGGCGCCGGCAATACCGCCATGGATGCCTGCCGCGTGGCGCTGCGCATGGGAGCCGAATCGGTCACCTGCGTGTATCGCCGGTCGCGCCGCGAATCGCCGGCGCGCGCCGAGGAACTCGAGCACGCCATTGAGGAAGGCATTCAGTTTCAGTGGCTTACCGCCCCGGTCGAGATCCTCGGGAATGCCGCGGGCTGGGTCACCGGCATGCGCTGCCAGAGAATGGAACTGGGCGAACCGGATGCCTCCGGCCGCCGCCGTCCCGTAGCCGTCGCCGGGTCCGATTTCCTGCTCGATGTCGATACCGTCATCTACGCCCTCGGTACCACCGCCAACCCCATCATTGCCCAGACCACACCCGGGCTGAAGAACAACAAGTGGGGCTATATCGAAATCGACGAGCGCACGGGGATGACCTCGATCCCGGGCCTCTTTGCGGGCGGCGACATCGTCACCGGCGCAGCCACCGTAATCCTGGCCATGGGCGCCGGAAAACGGGCCGCCCAGGGCATGCTGGAGTTCATGGGAATCTTATCGCCCGACGCCCCCAAAGAACTGGCGCCGGCAGGGAGAGTCTGATATGCCATCCTCTTGTCCGAAGTGCCGCCGAGTGCTGGAAGAAGACGAGATCTGCTGCGCGCAGATCCGGTATTCCTGGCGCTGCCGCAGTTGCTTCAAACTCACCTCCGGGCTCGCTATCCCGTACGGAAAGTGCTTCCTGTGCGGCGGGGATCTGGAAGTGATCCCGGGGCGGGAACTGGGCGATTCCATGCGTTTTCAGGCCATTCGCGATGCCGTTCAGTTTGAACTCAACTCTTTCCATTTCTATAAGCTGGCGCGCGATAAGGCGAAGAGTCCGGACCAGCGGGCGGTGCTCGAACGGCTCTACGAGGCGGAACTGGACCATCTGCACGAACTGGAAGAGAAGTACCACGCCCACCTGGATCGCGAAGTGGTCGAGCTGAGCAGCGACGAAGAGAACCTGCTTTCCAACTGGCTCTTCCGCGGAATTCACCTGACTGCCGATTCGGGAATTGCCGATCTGTACCAGGCCGCCCTGGAAATGGAGCGGCGTACGCGCGATCACTTCCGCAAGCTGGCTAACGATTTACCGCTCGGGCTGGAACGGGACCTTTGCGCCGAACTGGCTGCCGAAGAGGAAGAACATGTAGCTTTGCTCGAAGGCGAGTTGGAGCAGTTGGCTTAATACCGCCCGCCGCCATACGAACTGCCAGGGACAGGCTTCGCGCGACGCGATCTTCCTGCTTTCGCCGGTTGTGCATGAGTCTCAGATGAACGATGAGGGCGAAATCGGCGAAGGCCAACATCCCGAAGAGAAGCCCGTCTACGCCGTTCATGTCTTGATTGGATCACGATCCTCTAACCTTGGGAATGGCCTAAACGATGCCAAAAGTAAGGGTTGGGTAATAGGACTTTTTGTTCGTTTTGCGTGGCCCTTTTTCACGGGATTTGTGTGGCGCCAGCCGCACTCGCGCTGGGACGGCGGAGTTCGCCCTTTGTTTCTAGCGTGGAACCCAAACTGCCTGATCCGGCAAGCGTGAAGCCGATCCTGTTGGTCTCTGTGCTGGCTCTCTCCTGCGCCGCTCAAACACCCGCCGGCCGCATGGCCGACCGTATGCTCGCAGCCATCGGCGGCGTCGAGTGGGGCCGCCCGTACGCGCCGGCAGCGTCCTGCACCAACCGGGTGCCCATCCAGATCGAAATCTATGCCACGGTCCAATGGACGCAACACTGCAGCCAAACCGGCAGCGGCCTGATCCAGGAATCGTTCTACTACGTGTTCGGCGAACCGGCCCGCACGGCCGAACTTCGCGTGGACCTGCGGCCGGAGGACGAATCGCCGCAATTCACCGCCGATCTCCTGGACGCGCTGAGAAGCCGGCTGACCGCGCGCTTCGGCGCACCGGACCATGCCCCCGAGATGATGGAGATCGGATTCCGCCGCGTGCGCTTCGGCCAGCCGGTAAACGGCGACCATTGGAAGAGCGGACCGCTGGATTACTTCCTTCACGCCAATCAGAGCAGCCACTCGCCCATGGGAATGCGCAAAGGCGTGGAACTGATCGTCCTGCACGAGCGCTTGATGCGGGAGCGGGCCAAAGACGATGTGATTACGCGGCTCGAAGGGATGGGGGTGATGCCCCTGCCCGATTACGCCGTGCCCGAAGCCCCCGTCGCCGAGGCGGCGTTCCTCGCGATGGAGAATCGCGGCTGGAACACCAGCACGGGCGAGGGCTGCCCGGCCAATCCCGACCTGTTCCGCGAGGTCATCCAAAGAGGCGAAGCTTTCCTTGCTTCGCACCCGCACACCGCTTTCCGCAGGCAGGTGCTCTACGCCCTGGCGGTAGCCAACGAAAGCTGGTGGTCCATCGCACGGGCCCCGGCGGACGACCCGATCGTGAGCGCGCCGCCCTATCCCCGCCGCGAAAGCAACGCCAGACAGGCGGGAGCCGCCCGGTCGCTGGCGATTCAGTATTACCGCCAGGTGGTAGAACTGGCGCCGGATAGCCCCGAGGCCCTATCGGCCTTGCGCCGTCTGCCGCGCCTGGAACTCGGGTTCGACACGGGACAGCGCCGCTTCTTCTGCTCCTATTGCTGAGTGCCCGCGAGCCCTCCGTGCCCCAGCACGACCGGAATTTCGAGTTCCACTTCCAGCCCCGGGTGAGCGTTGCGCGCGCGAATTGTGCCCTTGTGCAGTTCGATGGCGCGGCGCGCGATAGAGAGCCCCAGGCCGATGCCGCCGCTGGTGCGATTGCGGTCCGAGTCCACGCGGTAGAAGGCGTCGAAGAGCCGCGGCAATGCCTCCTCGGGCACCCCCGGACCCTGGTCGCGCACATCCACCACGGCGGTGCCGTTGCGGCGCGCCGTGCGCGACCTCCACGCTGGATTCCGGCGGCGCATAGCGGATGGCATTGCGGATCACGTTCTCCACGGCGCGGCGCAGCAGTTCGGGGTCGCCCTCCACGAGCGCCGGTTCGCGCCGGGTCGTATTTGACCGTGCAGCCGTGCGCGGCGGCTTCGATGCCGGAATCCTCCACCAGTTGCTGCACCAGCTCGTCCAGGCGCACGGGATCGCGCCGCAGCGAATTGGGATCGCCTTCGGCGCGCGTGACCTGCAGCAGCTGGCCGACCAGCGCATTCAGGCGGTCCGATTCCTTCTGGATCCGGTTCAGGGCGGCGTCGGGATCTTCGCCGGAGCGGGCCAGTTCCACCGCCACTCCGAGCCGGGCCAGCGGGGAACGCAGCTCGTGCGAAATATCCAGCAGCAGGCGGCGCTCGGCCGCCAGCAGCGTCTCGATGCGGTCGGCCATGCGGTCGAAGGTGCGGGCCAGCTGGCCCAGTTCGTCGCGGCGCGTCGAGCCGGCGCGCGCCGAAAGATCGCCGCGGCCGAACCGCTCCACGGCCTTCTGCAGCTTGCGCACCGGACGGGTGAGGTGGTACGCCAGCCAGTAGCACAGCAGCACCGCCGCGGCCATCACGAAGATGTGTTCCGGCGCCAGGAACCACGGCCCGACGTTGGGACGCGGGGTGATGAAGAAGAACCAGTAGCGGCCGTCGTCGGCGTGGCGGGCGATCAGGGCGGAGCCCACGCGGATAAACGGCAGCGGCTCGCGAGTGGCCGGCGCGGCGCACCAGGTCGGAGCGGTCCTGGCCGGTGAGCAGGTCGCGCCCGTGCTCGTCGGTGAGCACGCCTTGCGCCCCGTAGACGTGCTGCAGCGTGTCCAGAAATGCCTGCAGGGCGGGCCGCCCGCCGGTCTCGTAGGCCGAGCGCGCCTCTTCCAGTTGAAACGTCACCAGGCGGGCGACGGGAGCTTCCGTATCGGAATAATCGCGGTTCACGCTAAGCGCGGAAATGAACGCCGACCCGACCACCGTAATGGCCAGCGTGCACCAGAACCACAGCAGGATCTTGGCGAAGAGCGTTTTCATTCCGCGCGCCGCGTCCTCCGGCGTGCGGCAGAACTGGTAGCCCACGCCGCGAATGGTCTTGATGAGCGAATCGCCGGCCTCCAGCTTCTTGCGCAGATGGCTGATGTGCATGTCGATGGAGCGATCGAACGGCGTGGCCTTGCGGTTGTAGAAATTCTCCATCAGGGCGTCGCGCGAAAGCACGCGTCCGGCGGAGCGCATCAGCATTTCCAGAATGTCGAACTCGAAGGTGGTCAGCTCCACGCGCTTGCCGGCGGCGAGGACCTCGCGGGTGCCGGGGTCGAGCGCGATGCCGTTGACTTCCAGGCGCGCATTGGGCGCGGCCGGACGCGCTTCATAGCGGCGCAGGATGGCGCGGATGCGCGCGGCCAGTTCGCGCGGATTGAAGGGCTTGGGCAGGTAGTCGTCGGCGCCCAGTTCCAGGCCCACGATGCGGTCCACATCCTCGCCGCGCGCGGTCAGCATGATGACCGGGACCTTGCTTTGAGCGCGCAGCCGGCGGAGAATCTCGAAGCCGTCGATGCCCGGCAGCATGACGTCCAGCACCACCAGGTCGACGCCCGGTTCCAGAGCCTTCGCCAGGCCGCGATTGCCTTCGTGCTCGCAGCTCACCGTGAAGCCCTCCCGCTGCAGAAACTCCCGCAGAAGGGAGCAGAGTTCGGCATCGTCATCCACCAATAAGATGTGCACGGCTAAAACTTATCACACCTGAAATTGCATGGCGGTAAGAGATTGTAAGGTAGCGGCGATGGCGGTTAGCCTTTACTCCTCCCGCAGGGCAGTCATGGGGTCGGTGCGCATGGCGCGAAGCGCCGGGAAGAACGCTGCCGCGGCTGCCACCAGCAGCAGCACACCCACGGCCGCCGCGATGGTCACCGGATCGCTGGGACCAATGCCGAATAGCGTTGCCGCCAATACGCGCCGCAGCGCGACACATCCCAGCGCTCCCAGCGCCACACCCGCCGCGGACAAAGCCAGCGCGCGTCCGGTAATCATGCGGAACACGGTGGAAGGCCGCGCGCCCAGCGCCAGCCGGATGCCGATCTGCGTCCGGCTCGCCGTCACGGTATAGGAAAGGACTCCGTAGAGCCCGACCGCCGCCAGCACCAGCGCCAGCAGCGCGAAGGCCCCCAGAATGTCCATCTGAAATCGCTGCCGCGCCAGAGACTCCGCCACAACCGATACCATGGTGCGCGGTGTCGGGGCGGAATCCGGATTCACCGCGCGGATGGCGCTGCGCACCGCGCCGGCGACGCTGGCCGCGTCCATCCTGGTGCGCACTACCAGGTTGCCGTCCGCGAGTTGCTTCCGGGTACGTCTGCTGCGTGTATAAGACGTACGCCAGGGAATCGACGGACTTGGTAAGGCTCGACTGGCGCGTGTCTCCCGCCACTCCGACGATGGTCAGCCAGTTCTCCTTGCGGTTGAAACTATCGAACCAGATCCGCTGGCCGATCGGATCGGTCCCGGGGAAATATTCGCGGACCATCTCCTGGCTGATCACCGCGACGTGCCGGCCGTTTTCCGTGTCGCCATCGTTGAAGTCCCGGCCACGGAGCAGCGGAATGCGCATGGCGCTCAGGTACCCGGGGCTGACGATGGCATAATCGGCGTCGGCCGATTTCGACTCGTCCGGCCTTCCTTCCAGATTGAAATGGCCATCGGGATGAAAGCCGGCGATGGGAAGAACTGAGGCCGTGCCGGCGGCTTCGACCCCCGGAATCGCGCGAACGCGGGCCAGCAGGTCCCGATAGTGCGCGATTACGGCCGGCATCTCGCCCTCGGGGAACGAAGTATCCGCAACCAGCACGTGGCCGGAGCGGAATCCGGGGTCGATCGAGCGCAGATTCCAGAAACTGCGTGCCAACAGCGCGGCGCCGGCGACGAGCACCAGCGACAGGCATACCTCTGAGACCACCAGTGCCGACTGCGTCCGCTTCGACGCGCGGCCCGCGGTCGCCGAACGCGAGCCTGACTTCAGCGCGTCGTTGACATTCATGGCGGAGGCGCGCCAGGCGGGCAATAACCCAAACAGCAGCCCGGCGGCGGCCGCAATCGCCAGGGCGAACGCCACCACGCCGCCATCGATCTGGATTTGGTCCAATCGCGGCAGTTCAGCCGGGAGCAACACCCGCAGCAATTCCATGGATAGCGATGCCAGCAGCAAACCCATGACGCCACCGGCCGCGCCGAGCAGGAGGCTTTCAGTGAGCATCTGCCGGATCAGGTGGCGGCGTCCCGCTCCCATCGCCGCGCGCACCGCCAGTTCGCGCGATCGCGCCGTGACCCGCACGAGCAGGAGATTGGCCACGTTCACGCAGACGATCAGCAGCAGGAATCCGACCGCTCCGAACAGCATCAGTAGCGCCGGCCGTACCTGGCCTACCATGTGCTCCTGTAGCGTGGCTACGGCCGCATCCTTCCCCTGGAACGGCGACGGATACTGCTGCTTGATCCGCCGCTCGATCCCGCCCACTTCGGCCTGCGCCTGTGCCACCGTGGACACGGGCCGGAGGCGTCCCATCGCGCGCCAGTTGTGTCCGGTGCGGGACGCATATCCCGGATCGCCTGTCGCGGTGATCGGCAGCCAGATCTCCGTCTTCTCGGGCCACGCAAAGCCTGGGGGCATGACGCCGATAACGGTGGCCGCCACACCGGACATCCGCAATCTGCGGCCGATCACCGCGGGATCGCCGCCGAACGCGCTCTGCCACAGCCCGTACCCGATTACGGCGACGGGCGCCACCCCTACCTTCACCTCATCCGCGGCGAAGGTGCGGCCGAGTTGCGCGGATACTCCCAGGGTGGTGAAGAAACTTTCGTCCGCCAGTGCGCCGTGCGTGCTCAGGGGGAGGTCGCCTCCCGCCACGATCACCGGGAAGTCCGCGAAGGCGGTCATCGAGGTGAAGCTGTGGCTCTGCTCGCGCCAGTCGAGGAAGTTACGATACGCCACCTGAGTCTGGCGGCCTTTCTGGTTCACTTCAGCTACCCAGGTGAGCCGCGCGGAATCGGGGTAGGGCAGCGGATTGAGCAGGACGGCCTTCACCACGCTGAATAGTGACGTGCCGGCGCCCACGCCGAGCGCCACCGTGAGAATCGAAATCGTGGTCAGGCTGGGGGCGCGCAAAAGGGCGCGCACGCCCTGGCGAAGTTCCTGGAACAGCATGGCCTGCGCAATGCAATCGACATGCCGCTGCAAATGTTTGATTTTCAAAGTTCAGAATCCCGGCCAGTGTCCGGTTTTGGGATCGCGCGTTCCGCGCGACTTTTCTTTTACACGCATTTACCGCGGCAACAAACGGCCTTTACATCCGGACTTTAGAGTCGGAAGTAGAGCAGAGGTGCTCTGATATGAAAAAGAACTGGATCAAAATTGCAGCCGCCGGCGCGCTAGCCGCGGGGCTGGTATTCGCACAAACGACTCCCGCTAATCCGCAGGCGAAAACGCAACCGCCTGCGCAAACTCACAACCGCTTTGCACGCCGCGGCATGATGCGGCATCGCATGATGCAACAACTCAACCTGACCGAGGCGCAGCAGCAGCAGGCCAAGGCCATCTTCCAGCAGGCCAGACAATCGGCGCAACCCGTGGTGCAGGAATTGAGGCAGAACCGGGCCGCGCTGCGAGCGGCGGTGAAGGCCGACAACTCCGCCAAAATAGAGCAACTGAGCGCCACGGCGGGCAAGTTGCGTGGAGAGGTGATGGCCTCTCGCGCCACCGCAATGGCTAAGTTCTACCAGACGCTGACCCCCGCGCAGCGTGCCAAGGCCGACCAGATGGCAGCCCGCGCCCACAACTGGAGACACGCGACCGGTGCGTAAGGGTCCGCTAGGGTTTCCCCAACGAGCACAGGGGATCGCCGAAAACGATTCCCTGCCAGCTCAGAAAAGGGATTCCGAGGTAGAAGCTCTCCGCCAGGTTCCGGCCCTCGAAGTAGGCGGGGAGGACGTAATCCGGACGGGCGCAGCCGGCCAGGAAAGGCTCGTAGGCGTTGCCTTCCGCGCCGGTGGCACCTTCATGAATGAAATCGGCGGTCAGACCCTGCGGGGTGCCGGCCCAAAAATGCGCCTTGTCAGTCCAGGTTGTATACATCCAGGTATCGGGAGGCTGCTGGAGCGTTCTGGCGCCGGTGGAAACGTATTCCGTGGCAATGGCTCCGGGCAGCCAGGTGTTGTGCAGCCAGCGTTGTTTGCGATGCGGGTCGTTGGAGCCCCACGAGGCATATCCAATCACGTCTTCCTGCTGGTAAAGCACGCGGTCGGTCTCGTCCAAAATTACCCGGTTCGCGGGCAGCAGCGTGGCGGCGTTGCGCAGCCAGTTGTTGCCCTCGTCATTTTTGCTGTGGCTCAGGTCCATTACGAACTTTGCCGCGATTTTCGGCCGCCAGCGAACGATCGATCATGGCCCGCACGTCCGCCAAGTCGTAAGCCGCCAGCCTGGTGACCAGGTAGATGGGAAACCGGGGATGGCGGAACGGCGCATCCCGCTGCATGAAGAACGGATTCCGGATGGGACCCGCGCGTTCGAACTTCAATCCCTTCAACTTGGAGTAAAGTAGCGCCAGTTCGGAATCCACCGACGCCGCCTCGCGGGTCAGAAATTCTCCTCCGCTGCCGTCCACCTTCAACGGCACCCCCATGGTCAGCACGAGGTACAGCACCGATTCGGTGAGGTGTTCGCGCTTGAGGCATTCGCCGATGGGAGCTTCAATCTGGCTGACGTAAGTGTTCCAATCGATTTCTTCCTTTTCCGTTGACGCCAGGGTGCACACGTTGGCCACCGGAACCGAGCGGCGGGGACGGTAATAGGCGCCGATCTGCCTGGAAATGGCGCTGTTGCCATTCACTACCAGCAGGACGTTGGCGCCGGTCTGCGCCGGAGACGCGGGCGTCATCCCCAGGACGAGAAATAGCGGAATCGCGAGCCTGTTAACCTTCAAATGCAGAAACCCCATTATCCCATCCAGGCTCTGTTACAATACTTACCAAACACTGGACGCGCCGGATCATCTATTCTTTTTATCCCGCCGATCCAAGTTTTGATTCGAGAGCCGGAACCCGGGTGGGAACCGGCATGGCTATGGATTTCGATCAGCTCCACACGTTTCTGGAAATCGTCAGGCTGAAGAGTTTTTCGAAGGCTGCGCAAACGTGCTATCGGACGCAGCCGGCGATCAGCGCGCAGGTGCGTCAACTGGAACAGGAGCTGCGCACGGAGCTGTTCGAACGCTTCGGCAGCCGCATTTCCCTGACCACGGCCGGTAAGATCTTCGCCGACTACGCCGAGCAGATGCTGGACCTGAGGCGCCGGGCGCAGGACACCATCGCCGAACTGGAAAGCAACCCGCGCGGCGAACTGGTCATCGCGGCCAACGAAGCCACCTGTATCTACGTGCTGCCGAAGGTCTTCTCGCAATACCGCCAGCTCTTTCCGGCGGTGCAACTGCAGGTGGACCGGTCGTACGCGGCGCATGTAGTGGAATCGGTAATGGACAACTCGGCCGATTTCGGGCTGACCCAACTGCCGGTGGATGAAAAGCGCCTGCAGGTGGTAAGTATCCACCGCGACGAGATCCGGCTGATTGTACCGGCGCGGCACGGCTTGGCCAAACGGAGCACGGTGACGCCGCAGGACCTGGTGGAAGATTACCTTCTGCTGCCCAAACAGGGTAAGACGCGCGCCCGCTTAAACGCCTGGCTGGAGCCGGTGGAGAGCGATATTCGGATCTCCATGGAACTGGATTCCACGGAGATGATGAAGCGCTTTGTGATTGCCGGACTGGGTTTGAGCTTCCTGGCGGCGTCCAATTGCCAGGACGAAATTGCGGACGGAGAACTGGCGGCGATTGCGCTGGCTCCGGAACCGATGGTCCGCCGGCTGGGTTTGATTTATCGAAAAGACAAAGCACTATCTAAAGCAGCCTTGGGTTTTATCCAGGTTGTGCTGGATAATGTTGGGGACGAGACGGTGGGCAAGCCGAAAGTGAAGCCCAAAGTTCCACAGGTAATGGCGTGATGAACTGCAAGAAATGCCGGAAGCGGTTTGCCGAAGAGGAAGTTCGCTGCCCCTATTGCGGCGAGCCCAACCCGGAGGCATCCGGGATGTTTCGCACCTCGAGTGTGCTGATTTCGGCGGGCGGCGCCGACCTGGTTTACCGCTCGGTGGATGAGGTGCCGGCGCGGCTGCGGAACAAACTTCTCAAGTCCACCAATGGCGCCAATTCGGCCACCATTCTGATTGCCGACCGCCGCGGGCGCAAAGAGATCACGCGGGCCATGCGCAAGCTGCCGGGACCGGCCCAGCGGCGATTGATGCAGTCGGTGCTGGGCGCGGAGGCATCCTCCACTTTGCTGGAATGGCTGACGCCGGCCCGCAAACGGGCCATACTGGCCGGCGTCCTGCTCTCCACGCTGGCGCTGGTCGGCTTCGTTTTCACGCACCACTGGCAGTAAGACGGGCCGCCCGGCCTGTTGGCGAATATTCAATTTTCAAAGATCTTTTGGGGGCGGCGACGCGCCTGGCGAGGCTGGGACGGGTGGTTACGCGGCCATGCGGAGCGGCTTTCGGGGCCCCTGGAAGAGCTTTCGCGCTTCGGCGAGGCGTTGGGCGTGGAGGATTAAGTGGGCGAGTTCGGGGGCTGAAAAATCAAATTGCGGGTAGCTGGTGAGGCGCGGGAGATCGCGTTCGATGTTTAGAGTTTCTCCTTTGCTTGCTGCGAGTTGGGCCAGGAGGGCGGCTTCTTCGACGGCTTGCTTCAGGGCTTCGCGGCGTTCCTGCTGTAACTGGCGGAGGAGGGTAGTGGTTTTGGTTTCCTTGTTCTTGATGCGCTGCTGGTAGAGGCTGAGCAGGGCGATGCTTTTGGGGTCGTCCTGCCAGGTGCGGGTTTGGGCGAAGGCGGCGTCGATTTCGGGGTGGTGCGCGGTGATGGTATCGGGCCGGGTCATGCCTAGAGCGAAGGAGTTGTTGATGAGGGCGGCGGCGTGTTTGAGGCGCCAGCGGTCATCTGCGATCTCCTGGACGAGCTCGATTTCCATGCCTCCTACGGGGGCCCAGAATTCGTGGATGTCGTGGCAGTGAGCCTTGTAGGCGACTTCGTCCTCTGGAGTGAGGATGAGGACCTGGCCTGTGAGGCCGTGCCGGTAGGCGTTCAGGGCGCGCGGGTCGCGCGGTTTGAGTGCTGTAGCTTGATCTTCCATAAGTGGGTTGTCTCTCCCAATTTCATTGGATCATGCGGAGTTAGAGATTCCGGGGGCGAGTGAGGGTAAGTGGTTGGTTGTAAGGGGGAAGGAAAATTTTGAAAGGCGTGACCCGAGGAGGGAGAAAACGCTTTCCAGGCCAAGGCGCATGAGCGCGGCAATAACCTTGCTGATGGTGGGCATGGTACTTGGCATGCTTTTCTTGCTCCGGTTGACGCGAGCGGCGTCTTACGGGGGAAATCTTGTTTCGGGTGTGATCGGCCGGCACAAGCCGACTTACGGGGAGTAATCCTGGTATTCGATGTGTGCAACGCTCAGTCGAAAAACGAGAGTTCCTTCATGGGATAATGCTTACGATTTCCTGTCCAGAGCATGGCGCCGTTAATGGCGGCGGTTGCGGCAATCAGTGCATCGCCCAACTCAACACCGTGGCTCTTCCGATAACGTCGCAGGTAGTCTCCAGCGCGCCGCCCGACTTCCACGCCGGCCGGGGCGCAAACCAGCGCGCCGAACAACTCTCCGAGGCTGTCATATTCGGCTGGACGCGCTCCGGCCCAGAGTTCAGCCTGGTTCACGGGGGAGAACAGGATGAGCGCGTCGGACATGCTCAGGTCCAACCACTTGGACAAGATCGACTCGTCTCTCGCTCGAGAGACTTCGATAAGAATGTCAGAATCGACCAGGACGGTCACCGTTCAGCGAACCTGTCCAGCCGGCTGCCCCGGCGCAGGCGGCGAACCTCCACGCGTGCGTCACGGTCTTCAGCACGAGCCTTGTGGATTCCTACGAAGCTCTGCATGGCTGCCCTTCGCCTGTCGACGTCGCCGATGTAGCGCTCCCGGACAGCCTGCCGGACGAGTTCGGAGACGGAGGTCTTCTCGCTCTGCGCTCGGGCGTGGAGCGCGCCCCAAAGTTGGTCGTCCAGATAGAGTTGCGTGCGCCTCATGATGTACATTATACATCGTCTCTGGTGGGGCGGGACTGCGGTATGCCGCCGGCGCAAACCCGAGCGGACTACTGGCTCAAAAGGCCAGCAAAAACGGACACACGGCAGGTTGGCGATTGGAACCGGGGATGTGTATACTTGGCAATGGAAGTACACATCATGCGAACGAACATCGTGATCGACGATAAGTTGATGCGGGACACGCTCCGGGCAACCGGCTTTAAGACCAAACGCGAGGCCGTGGAGGAGGGGCTGCGGAGTCTGCTGAGGTTAAAACGACAGGCGGAGATCCGCAAACTCCGCGGAAAGCTGGACTGGCAGGGTGATTTGGACGCGATGAGGAGAGACCGTTGATCCTCGTCGATTCCAGCGTCTGGATCGATTACTTCAGAGGAACGATCACGGCGCAGAATGCGAGACTCGACGGGCTGCTTGGCAACGAGCCGTTGGCCATCGGCGACTTGATTCTGACTGAGGTCCTGCAAGGCTTCCATGACGACCGGGATTTCAATCAAGCCCGAAGAATGCTGACAGCGCTGATGGTGGTGGAGTTGGGCGGACAGGAAGTTGCCATTCAAGCGGCGAAGAATTTTCGCGCCCTGCGCAGGAAGGGTATAACGGTGCGCAAGACAATCGACACGGTGATTGCAACCCGATGCATCGAGAGCGGGTATGAACTATTGCACGACGACCGGGATTTCGATCCGTTCGCCCAGCACCTCGGTTTGCGGGTAGTCGCCTGACACCCCGGCTATCGGGAAGAGTGTGGTTTGAGGATACGCCTGTTTGAAAGATCGGACGAGACGCCGACTTATGGGGAGTAATCCGGGGCGCTGCATTACCGGAAGGGCGACATAGCGCGGCCTAAGCGAGATGGCGTTACTTCAGAATTTCCTGCCTGACTTCGACGCGGCGGGCATCGTTCATCGCTAAGACCTGGACAGTAGCGCGCCCGGTCACGCTGATGCCTTCGATGCGCGGACCGTTGAAACGAAGTGGTCGGACCAGCGATCGGCGCACAAGTTCCCGCGTTGCCGCATCCATTTCCTATTGAATCTTGGAACCCAATTGCCGGCGCGCTTTGAGCTTAAGGATCGAAATGAAGTCTGCCGCGTTGATCAGTGCCTCGTATTCCAGGCGTTCGTCATCCGACAGCGTGCCCTCGTTGGCCTGTTCCGCGAGTGCATCAATTCGTTCCTGCACCGGTGCAGCTACGCGCAACTCGACGATCCGCCGTGCGGATTCCATGTCGAGACAGCGGCTCAAAGGTTCCAGGAGGCCATCGAGGCCAGCGCTAGCGCTCATGTCTTTACGTTAACACGGGCACATCGTACCGGTCCGGAACAGCGACGGAGAGCCGACTTCGGACAGCGACTAGCTCTGCGCCGCCCTCGAGAAGTTGTGATTTTACAGTTTCCAGGCCGACTTATGGGAGTAAACCGGCAACGGCCCACCACGTGTGTTGCCGGCAAGCGCGCGCTCTACGCGACGCGAAGTTCGCCCGCGCCGCGCCTTCTAGGCTTTACGACGATCTCCACATCGTGACCCAGGGCGACCAGGAAGCGCATGAGGCGCTCGACAGAATATCCGCGGAACTGACCAGCCAGCATAGCTGATACCTTCGGTTGATCGATTCCCATTAACCGTGCCGCTTCCGCCTGGGTCAGCCTGCGCTGCCGGATGGTTCGGTCGATCCGAACGACCAGTCCAGCTTTGATCAGGTGTTCGCCTGCGTCCGCCAAGCCGAGGTCAGCGAAGACGTTGCCGGTGCTGGGCTCCCGTTCAAGGATTTCTTTTTTCCGCATCCTTCACCTCGCTTCTCAACTGTTTGAGCCGTTGCCGGATCACTTCCATCTCCGATTTCGGGGTCGCGATCCCGACTTTGGACTTTCTTCTGGAACGCGTGAATCACATAAATCGATTCCCCAATCGAGGCCGTATAGACCGTGCGGCAGGTTCCACTGGCATCATGAGCGGCAATCTCCATCACCGATCCTCCAAGCCCGTGCAAGGGCTTAGCTTTTGACACTCTTTTCGCCCAACTGCGCAGCGTACAACGCATAGCCCATGTCATCTTGCACGCCAGCCGGAAACGACTTCACTCTGGAACGGGAATCGGCAAGCCAGGTGAGCTCCTTCATCCGTCGGTACATGCCCATATTGGCATAAGGAGGATCGAGCGTCAAATGATGGCGGCGGAATGGTGCTGCTCCCAAGTTTTGAAGCTTGGTGGGTCTCCGTGTCCATCGAAATTGACCGCGCGCACGTCGTTCACCCCAGGCGCGATGCCGACTTATCGGTCCTAATCGGGCGAGGCTCCCCGAAGGCCGTTTGAGGACATTGCGCAACTGGGCGTCAATCCTGCCCTGCTTCAGCCTCCCTGACCTAACGGCCCTCGCCGCCGATGTTGCCCGTCCAAACCTGATGATTGCGGGGCGATGTCGCCAGCATTAGGAACGCGATGGGTGACCCCGGTGTAGCTTCGTTGAATCGATGTCGTCGAGTTGGATCAGATTGCCGCCGATGGGCCGCACGATCAGGTCCATCGCCGCTGCTCGCCGTGCTCCACGAGGTGTGGGAGGGCGCGTTTGACTCCGGCAAGTTCCTGATGCGGCCGGTACTCGCGCCGGTTGCCGGCGATGTCGTGGGGGTCAGGGCGAAGTGGTCCACACCAAACGCTGTCGCATACGCTACGCAGCCCACAAATCCACCTTCAATCCGTCAGACATATGATGAAGGAATGCCCTCCCGTACGGACAAGAGCAAGGCATTATTTGAAGAACTCGCGGCGGATTATCGGAAGGCTCGACCGGAAATTGTTGATGCCGTTGCGTGCCCGCTGTGCCTCGCAGAGTGGCCAGTAACCAGCATTGCGGAGCTTAGTCGCGAGCATGTCGTGCCAAAGAGCCTTGGCGGTCGTTCAGAGACGCTGACATGCAGGCGGAAATGCAACAACACTCATGGCTCGCGCCTGGACAGCCATCTCATCAATGCGATGAGAGCGATGGATGCCATCGAGGGATTGGAGCCGATTGCCACAACGTTAGGAAGCGATAAAGGTAGGATCGTTGCGGAGCTCTTGCTTGGCGATGGAACCCCCGACAAACCGAATCAGATTCGAATAATCGGAAAGGCCAGCAATTTGGAAGCCTCTGATGACCTGCTGAACAGCTTGGGTGACGGCTATACGCTCAACCTGCACATGCGGTTTGAATACATACCGGAGCGATTTTTTCGAGCGGCGTTCCGATCGGCCTTTCTGGCGGTCTTCAAGGCAGAGGGATACGCCTACGCCTTGAGTCAAGGTGCGGCCCAAGTGCGCGCAATGCTCGAATCGGATGTGCCCGTGGTGGAGAAGGTCGTGATGGAGGCGTTTCCCGAACGCCAGCCGGACGCAGATGTCCTGGCGATGCCAGCGACATTCAATGATGTCGGCGAGCATTACTTAGTCCTATTGAGATTGCGGACCAAGCGCACACGGTACATTGTTGTGTTCCTTCCAGGCAAGTCCGGTGGCGACTGGTCAGCGTTCGAAGCTCTGTACCAGCACGCGCCGCGGCTGCGCGTTGAAACGACGCCGTTTCGCTGGGATTCGAAGCTCTATATTCATCTCGGCTTTGACCCTCTTTTTCGAGTTCGGACTGGGCTGGGGGATCATTTCTCGCCGGCTCAGAAGCACTGACCAGATGTTGAAGGCCCGTGAGGCTGGACACAAGGGGTGCGTCGTTATTGTTTCGCGTGCAACGATTGAGTCGTGCGGGGTCTTGTGAACAATTACATCTCCTTTGAGGGCCGGGGGATCGGTGAGTGCATCTATACCACTTGGGACGGAACACGCCGTCCCGTATGGCTTGAACGGCCCCTGGACCCTCCTGCGGGCGAGCTGCGATGTTTACGCCAAGATCACATCGCGCTTTGAGCGTGGAGCGATGCGACAGTTGTGGCCCGATGTCCGCAATGCCTTCGCTATGCAAAGCCGTCGTCGAGACGAGCGCTCTGCGACGATCGACGGCCCGCGAAAGATCCCAAAGTTGGCGCGTAAGAGGTCCGCCCGGAAGTTCGCTTATTAGGACCGTTCAAACGCGTCAGGCTCCCGAGGAGCCCTCTCGTTTCGGCCTCTTGCCTCTCGATTCGCCGGTCGTCCTACGTGCTGCTTCTGTGCAGCGCGATGCATCCTGAGGCATACTGAAGATATATGCCGCAAACCAGAGTGCCAAAGGAGAACTCCCGAGTCCGGCCCAGGAAGCCCCGTATCAACGACCGGTGCCAGCCCCAAACCCGCTACACGGTCGGTCTCCCATCGCCTGTGGCTAGCCAAGTGCAAAGGTACGCAGAGACAGTAGACGTCAGTATGAGCAAGGCAATCTCCGCGCTCGTACGCCTCGGCCTGCAAAGTCAAGAGGATCGGAAGCGCGAGTTTTTCAAAAGGCTGAAGGAGAATCTTGGCAACGACGATCCCAGCGACCAGGACCGGCTGGTGGACGAGTTCCGTACTTTGATCTTGGGCCGCTAAACCAATGCCCAAAATCCAGTGGGAGAATCTCCCAAGAGAGAAGTGGGCCCACCTGCGTGATCGCGCCAAGGAGCGCAAAGTCTCGATGGAGGACCTATTCGAATTGGCCAACTGGAAATCACAAGATCCGGATGTGCCGGACGGTGACTGGTACAAGGATTTTGGAACATTCAAGCTCTGTGGGACGGGACGCTTCCCGAGCACTTTTCTGATGTCTGGTCAGTCGGCCAGAGGCAAGCGGCTGTAATCCGCGCCGCCCCGTGTGAGCTTGGCCGCCTACAGACGATTACTCCCGGGAAACGCGCTTCGAACTGGCAGACCCTTGGAATCGGTGCGGCTTCCAACGCCTACCCAAGCCGTCTACAATAAAAGGCGAGGACACACGCGATGCCACGCCAGTTCGACGTTGTCATTGAGCGCGACGCGGAGGGCTTCTACGTCGCCTCGGTTCCGCGAATCCGTGGGTGCCATACGCAGGCGCGATCCCTTGACGAGATCAACGAGCGCATCCGCGAAGGCATAGAGTTGTGCCTCGAAGTCGAAGGCGTCCCGGATCAGGATTTGGAGTTCGTTGGCATTCAGCGCGTAACCATCGCCGCATGAGCCGTATACCGCGCGTAACCGGGACGGAAGTGATTGCCGCGCTCGGAAAGGCTGGTTTCTCTATTATCCGCGTCAAAGGTAGCCATCACTTCCTACGTCACGAAGACGGTCGAAGCACCGTTGTGCCGGATTCTTCGGGATTGCCAGTTGCCAGTCGACCAACTAACGGCACTGCTGTAGAGCGATTACTCCCCATAGACGCGCTAGGCTCTTGCGTACGATCCAGGTGAGCCGGCGACGAAAGATTGATCCCGTGAAGTCCCGCTGTGCGAAATGTGCCGATTTCTACGGTGATGTGGTAGGCCGTTCCGGGCCAGGCCGGTAGTCCGGGAACTGTCCTGGGTTCCCGTCGTTTCGCCCTACAGCTTTCTTCCTCTCAGCCGATTAGTCCAGTATGGACAAACGGCGCGAACCCCGTTTCGCGGCGAAGCAATGCGTCACCATCGTCACGTTGGGGGAACGCCAGTTCCGGCAAACGGCCGTTATCCGGAATGCTTCCGGAACCGGCCTCGGCCTTTTCGTGAAAACAGAAATCGCATCCGGCACGGTGCTGCGCATCGAACTGGAAGACGCCATCGTCCTGGGGGAGGTGATGTACTGCCGTCCGGCGGAAAACGGCCACTTCGCGGGCGTGCAGTTGGAGCAGGTACTGCGGGGATTGGGGGAGCTGCATCGCTGTTTCCGCGAGTTCCGGGAGGAGACGGAAGAGGATCCAGCCAAGCCGTGGTGAGTGCCATGCGTTATCCTGTTGAGTTCCTATGGACCGAAGAGCGGTTGTGTTTGGCGCGGCCGGGCAACTCGGCGTGGAACTGGTGCGGGAGTTGCGCGCGCGCCATTACCAGGTGCAGGCCTGGGACCGTGCCCAGGTGGATATCACCGATCCGGCCGCCGTAGAAAGCGCGCTGGCGCGGTTCGACGCGCAGATTGTCTTCAACTCGGCGGCCTACAACCAGGTGGACGTGGCCGAAAAGGAACCCCAGGCGGCGTTTCTGGTCAATGCCTTGGCGGTACGGAACCTGGCGTTGGCCTGCCGCCAGGTGGATGCCCTGCTGGTGCATTTTTCCACCGATTACGTGTTCGATGGCGAGGCGCGCCATCCCTATGTGGAAGAGGACCCGACGCACCCTCTGGGGGCTTATGCGGTGTCCAAACTGGCCGGGGAGCTTTACGCCCAGGCGTATCTGGACCAGGTGCTGGTGATCCGGACGTCGGGAGTCTTCGGCCCCGGCGGGCTGAATACGGCGCGGGGCAATTTCGTCGAGCTGATGCTGCGTCTGGCCAAGTCCGGCCAGCCGATTCGCGTGGTGGAAGATCACGTCGCTTCTCCCACGTTCGCACCGGCGCTGGCTGCCCGCACCATCGACCTGGTAGAGCGGGATCAGTACGGCGTTTTCCATATTGGGGGCGGCATACCCACCTCCTGGTTTCAATTTGCACGATTCATTTTCGAAGCCGCGGGCATTCAGCCGCAACTCATTGCCACCAACGAGCGGGAGTACCGGACTACGGCGCGACGGCCGCGCTATTCCGCCCTGTCCAACGCCAAAATGGAGCGCGTGGGCCTGGAGCCGCTCCCGCCCCTGCCGGAAGTGCTGAAGCGGTATTTCGAAGAGCGCAACCGGAAGGGCGAGTAGGCCGGCTGGCAGTGCGTTGCAAAAGTTCAAAAAGAACGCTTACTAACGTGCGCGTCTCTGATCAGGGAGCGCGTTTTGCGACAGGGAGCGCGTTTTGCGACGGGAGCGCGTTTTGCGACGGGGAGCGCGTTTTGCGACGGGAGCGCGTTTTGCGACGGGGAGCGCGTTTTGCGACGGGGAGCGCGTTTTGCGACAGGGAGCGCGTTTTGCGACAGGGAGCGCGTTTTGCGACGGGGGAGCGCGTTTTGCGACGGGGAGCGCGTTTTGCGACGGGGAGCGCGTTTTGCGACGGGGAGCGCGTTTTGCGACGGGGAGCGCGTTTTGCGACAGGGAGCGCGTTTTGCGACAGGGAGCGCGTTTTGCGACAGGGAGCGCGTTTTGCGACGGGGAGCGCGTTTGCGACGGGGAGCGCGTTTTGCGACGGGGAGCGCGTCTTGCGACGGGGAGCGCGTTTTGCGACGGGCAGCTAGCGGGTTTCGGGCTTGATGGCGTAGTATCCCTTGCGAGCCTGCGCCTTATAGTCCTTGTTGGACAGCTTTACGTCGAGCTTGCGGTAGGAGCCGTCCTTGAGGTCGTTGGTCGGGGTGTAAGCGATGGAATACTGGCTGCGCATTTCGTCCTGGAGTTCCTTGAAAACCTGATCGAGGGTCATCCTGCGATCCACCTTGAAGACGTGGCCGCCGGTTTCGTCGGACATTTTCCGCAGGGCCGATTCGCCGCCGCCGCCAAAGCCGCCGAAAGGCCCGTAGAAGCGCGCATCCTGATAATCGATGCTGTAAATCACGGCATCGGCCTTCTGCGCGGCTTCGACCGCCTGGTTGATGGTCAGGCGGCTGCCTTCATCCACGCCGTCGGTGATTACCACGATCACCTTGCGGCCCACCTCGGTCCGTCAGTTTCTCGGTGGCCGCCAGGTAGACGGCGTCATAGAGCACGGTTCCGCGAGGGCCGCCGGCGGTGGGGACCGGTCCGGGACCGAGGCCGCCGACTCCGGAGCTGACTCGCAGCCCGCGCAACCCGTCCTGCAGCAGGCGGGGGCTGCTGGTGTAATCCTGCAGCAGTTCGGATTCCTCTCCGAAGCTGATGAGGAACGCCTCATCCTTCTTGCGCAGCACCTGGCGTGAAAAACTGGGAGGCGGCGTTCTGCTCGATGCCGATCAGGTTCTCCTGGCTGCGGCTCACGTCGATCAGCAGGCCGATCGTCAGCGGGAGGTCCGATTCCTTTGTGAAGTACTTGATTTCCTGTGGCTTACCGTCCTCCAGAATGGTGAAATCGTTCTTCTCGAGGTTGGCAATCAGGGTGCCCTTTTTGTCGCGCACGCTGGCCAGGACGTTGACCAGATTGACGTCGACTTTGATCGACGGCAAGTCTTCCTCGGCAGGCTTTTGGGGAGTCTGCCGGGGCGGTGTCTGGGCGCAAAGCGCGAAAGTCAGAAGCAAACCGAGGAGAATTCGCATGCCGGTACAATAGGGACGTGCCTTCCGGGGCGGATGTTTCAACATGAAAGACGCCATTTTGCACCTCAGCCGGCAGGATCCCGTCCTGGCGGAGATCATCGGCCGCGTTGGAGAATATCGTATCCAATTTCGCGACCCCGTTTTTGAAACCCTGGTGCGGTCTATAGTTTACCAGCAGTTGAGCGGGCGGGTCGCCTCGGTGATTTTCGGCCGGCTGGAGGCTGCGGTGGCCGGAAACATGACTCCGGCAAGCATCCTCAAGCTGCGGCCGGGCCGGATGCGCAAACTGGGCCTTTCCGCGCAAAAGACGGCTTACATCCGCGACCTTGCCCGGCATACGCGCGACGGCGCGGTGGTGTTCGAGGAACTGCCGTCTCTGAGCGATGCCGAGGTAATCGAGCACCTGACGCAGGTTAAGGGCATCGGCGTGTGGACGGCGCACATGTTCCTGATGTTCGCCCTGCGGCGGGCCGATGTGCTGCCCACGGGCGACTTGGGAATCCGGACCGCGATGCGCAAGGCGTACGGCCTGAAAGAGATGCCGCAGCCTGCCGAAATGGAGCGGATCGCCGGTTGCTGGCGTCCCTACTGCAGTGTAGCGAGTTGGTACCTTTGGCGCAGTCTGGAATCGGCCGCGGCCATTTGATTAAGAGATCTGGGGAATTTCCCCCACCAATTCAGAGTTTTAGCTCTTTTTTCATTAAAACCTGTTGTGTATTCCGACAGTCTGGGTGATAATCAAAGCAGAATTAAGACCTCAGGATGCGGTACTCTGAGGAGATTAGGAGATAGTAATGCGCACGTTGAAACTCGCCCTCCCGGCGGCGATCCTCACAGCCGGCTTCCTGGTTTGCAATATTTCAAGCTACGGAAAGCCCGCCTACGCGGCCAAAGAAAAGAAGCACCTGCACGTTCTGCCACGAGAAGGCCGATCCCACGCACAAAGACGTCATGCTCAAGAACCTGACGGAAGCCGGCAAGTATTACGCCGCGCACGATCATTCGCTCGACGGTTACAAAGGCAAGTAGCTTCCGGCAGCCCGGCATGGTGGGCGTTCGCACCCGTCGGCCATTTGGTTCGGTAGAGAACCGGCCTGGGCTGCTTTCCTTCCTTTCACCTTCCAGATATCCTCACGACGAATAAGTCTGCTTCCAGCGCGTGATATCGGCGGTCAACCGGGTTCTGACATCCAGATACTCGGGGGCGTCGTACAGATTGACTTTCTCCACCGGATCTTTAGTCAGGTCGTACAGTTCGTTGGCGCCTTTGCCGCCATCGCGCAGGACCACCTTGTAATCCTCTTCGCGGGCCATATCGGTGTTTTGGGTGTGGGCGCAGATGGCTTTCCGCCAGGGCTGTTTCTTGGGCAGTTTCTTCTGCTGGGCCACCGGGATATAACTTCTGCCGCACAAATTCCGGCCGGGCACGGGGAGCGACAGCAGGTCGCAAATGCTGGGAACCAGGTCGTAGGCGCTGGTCATTTCGACGACCAGGCCCTGCGGCGGCATGCGGTGCGGCCAACTCCAGATCAGGGGGCTGCGCACCACTTCGTCGTACATATTGACCGGGTCCGACGCCAGGCCGGCATCCCACAGGCCGTGGCGGCCATAAAGCGCCCCGCAGGTGGAGACGAACAGGATCAGCGTGTTATCCAGCAGTTGCTTCTGGGTAACCTTGTCCACGAGGGCGCCGATCTGGCTGTCGATGGCGGTAATAGTGGCCGCCACTTTGCGCAGGCTGGCGATGCGGTCGAGCAGCATCTCTTTGCCGGCGCGGGCATTGGGCGCCACCGGGTCGGCGGCGTAATTTTCAAACCGTTCCTGGGCGTACATCTCCAGGTATTTTTCGGGTGCGGTATTGTAAGGCGGTTTCAGGTCATTGAAGCTCACGGTGAGCGCGAAGGATTTGCCGGACGCCTGGGCATCCAGGAACTTCTCCGCTTCGGCGGGCACGGCCGTTGCGTGTGTGGCGTATCCGGCGCCGGACAGAAGCTTATCGAGGGTGATGTCGGCCGCCGCGGGTGTGCCGGCTTCTCCGATCTGCATGGGCGTGCGCCCGGTGAGCAGGGTGGCGCGGTCCAGTTCCGGCATCGCCGCGGCGGCGTAGTGATTCAGAAAGCGCGTGCCGGTCTCGCTGAGGCGCTCGATATTGGGAGATCGCACCTCCTTATTGCCGTAGCATGCCAGCATCCAGCCGGGCAGGTTGTCCACCAGGATCAGGACGATGTTGGGCCGCTCAGCGGCGGGCTTTTTGGCGGCCAGCGCCGGCAGGGCGAGGCTGCCGAAAAAGAAGTGACGGCGTGAGACGAGCATGGGCAAAATACAAGTATAAGCGGTGCGCGAGATTGAACCGCACGCTACCGGTTGTTGGCGGACCGCGTTCGGCATTATAGTTGGGTTTGGACCGATGAACCTTCCGAACGCGCTGACCATTCTTCGGATCTTCTTCGTGCCGCTGCTGGTGGCGGCGCTGGTCCAGGAGAACGTGGTGGTGCATCTGGGTCCGCTACCTGGTCACCAACGAGTGGCTGTCGCTGGCCATCTTCCTGGTGGCGGCGGCGACGGACCTGCTGGATGGCTACCTGGCGCGGCGCTGGAGGCAGGTGACCACGATCGGGACGCTGCTCGACCCGATCGCCGATAAGCTGCTGATTTCGGCGGCGCTTGATCTCGCTGGTGCAGGTGCGGGTGCTGCCCGGCTGGATGGCGATTCTGATCATCGGCCGCGAGTTCGCGGTGTCCGGACTGCGCAGCATCGCAGCCGCCGAAGGCTACACCATCAAGGCCAGCGATCTGGGCAAGACCAAGATGTTCTCCCAGGTGGTGGCCATCTCCGTGCATGCTGCTGGCGGTCCGCCACCCGGTCGCTGCTGCTGCCGGCGAAGGTGCTGATGTGGGTGGTGGTTTTCTTCGCCATGCTCTCGGCGATCAGCTACTTCCGCAAGTTCTGGCACAAAGTGGATGAGCGCATCAAGAATGCGGCGCCGCAACGAACTGCTGCAACTGGAACGGAAGCGGCAGCGGGCGCTGATGCGTCAGAGGGGATCGATCAAAGGCGCGGATTTGGGCGCGGCCACAATCTGGAAGCCGCCCGAAGTGAACTGAACGGTGCGCACCTGGCCTTTGGGTCCCAGCGCGCCGATGGCCTTTCCATTCAGCACCATGGTGACGCCGCCGGCGTTGCCCAAGCGCAGTTCGAGACTCTTGCTGGCTTCCACGGTGCGGGTCTCATTGGGCTCCAAGGTGCCCGAGAACAGATACTTGCCATCGGTCCGCACGAGCACCCAACTGGGCTCCTCGGCGGTGATCTGGAGGTGCACGGTGATCGGGCCGGCCGGGACGGCGGCTGGCCGCGGAAGGGGCGGCACGCGCGCGCGGTGTTCTGCGCCGGTTTGGCGGGCGCGGATGTGGTCTGCGCGGGCTGAGTCTGTTGGCGGTGCGGCAGGCGGCTGCTCCGGCGGTTTGTGCCGGCGGAGCCGTCGCAGGTTGTGCCGCGTGGAGCCTGCTGCCACTGGCGGGTTGCTGCGCCGGTGGAGGCGAGCGCTGGCTTCACGGTTCGGTGGCAGCGGCGGTATTCTGGGCGCGGCACCGGGTGGCGCGTCCGCTGATACCAGGCGTACACTCCCGAGCAGACCAGCATCGCCACTACGAACAGCGCCAGGGCCGGCAGCGGCGACCCCCAGCGAAAAACCGTCGATCGCCGGCCGATTCCCACTCCTCCACTTTGGGAAGCTGGATGGGCGTCACCTGAATGGGCGCGGACGCCGCTTTCCGCCCTCGGCGAAGTGCGGGATCTCCTGGGCGGTTGCGAGGGCGCGTTGCACCTCGGCGGCCATTTCCTCTTCGTCGAGCCCCAGCAGGTGGGCGTACTGGCGCACGAAACTCTTGGCGAAGACGCGTGCCTGGCAGCCTGTCGAATTGCTTCAGCTTCGATGGCCTCGAGCATCTTCGCGTTGATCTTCAGTTCGCGCGAGATCTGGTCCAGAGCCAGATTGCGCCTCAATCTTTCACGGCGCAAAGTCTCGCCAACGGAGGTCATACGGGCGGGTCCTAACCCTCTAAATCTATATTACAACAGGAAATACCCGGAATCTGTGAACCTGTTAGCATAATCGGTTGATCTCCGTAGTGGTGGTGAACTGGAACCGGAAGGAGCTGTTGCGCGCCTGTCTGCTTTCCTTGCAGCGGCAGACCGGCGTCGCTTTCGAAACCATCGTGGTGGACAACGGTTCCACCGACGGATCCGCGGACATGGCCGAAACCGAATTTGGAGCGCGCGTGATCCGCAACGCGGAGAACCGCGGCTTCTGCGCGGCCAACAACCAGGGAATCGCATGCGCGCGGGGCGAGTTCATCGCCCTGCTGAACAACGATGCCGAAGCCGAGCCCGGCTGGCTGGCGGCTCTCCACGAGGCGTGCTCGCGCGCGCCCGATGTCGGCATGGCTGCCAGCAAGGTGCTGGTGTGGGAAGAACCCGGGCGCATCGATAAGGTGGGGCATCTGATCTTTCCCGACGGGCAGAATCGCGGGCGCGGCAGCGGCGCCAGCGATCGCGGACAGTTCGATCGCGAAGAGGAAGTGCTGTGGCCGGATGGTTGCGCGGCCATGTACCGCAAGTCGATGCTCGACCAGATCGGCGGCTTCGACGAAGATTTTTTCGCCTACGGCGACGACGCCGAACTGGGACTGCGCGCGCGCATCGCCGGGTGGAAGTGCATCTACACGCCGCGGGCGGTGGTGCGCCACCATCGCGGCTCCACCATGGGCAAAGGCTCGCCGGGGCGGCTGGAGTTGATCGAGCGCAATCGGGTGCTGCTGGCATTGAAGCTGTTTCCGTGGAGCCTGCTGTGGCTCAATCCGCTCTTCTTCGCCGTCCGGGTGGGCGCGGGGATAGCGATGGCCCGGCGCGGCGCCGGCGATACGGCGCACTTTCCGAGGATGGCGCGGCAAACTGGCCATGGCCGCGCGCGCTGATCGGCGGCGATCTGGCGGCGCTGCGCCTGGCGCCGCGGATTCTGCGCAAGCGCGCGGCCATCGCGCGCATGGCGCGTCTCTCGCCGGGAGAAGTGCGGCGGCTGATTCTGTCGCACCGTCTGAGCCTGAGGGAAGTGGCATGAGAGAGCGCTATCTGGCCGACGAGGGCGTCGGCTGCGGACCAGGGGGTCCGCCCACCGAGGCAGGGAAGTGGTGTGAGCAACTGCCTGATCTGCGGGTCCGCCAGGAGTGCGGTGCTGTTCGAAGCCTCGGACCGGCTGTATCGCACCACGCAGAAGAGATTCTCCGTGGTGCGCTGCGCGGAGTGCGGCCTGGTGCGGCTGGATCCGGTTCCGTCCCCGGAGGAACTGCCCCGCTACTACCCGGACAACTACTGGTTCGCGCCGGATGCCAGCGCGGCCAGCCGCATGGAAGAAGCGTACCGCCGCCTGGTGCTGCGCGACCACGTCCACTTTGTGGCGCGGGCGCTGCGGCGGACGCGCGCCCGCGGCCCGCTGCTCGATGTGGGCTGCGGCGGCGGGCTGTTTCTGGGCATGATGCGCGAGCGCGGTTTCCGGGTGGTGGGGCTGGACAACTCCCGCGAGGCCGCTGCGATCGCCTGGCGCCGGCAGCAGGTGCCGGCGGTCTGCGCCATGCTGGAGCATGCCCCGTTCGGTGACGAATCGGTGGCCGTGCTCACCATGTTCCACGTGCTCGAGCACCTCTACGATCCGCGCGCCTACCTGACGGCCGCGCGCCGGCTGCTGGCGCCGGACGGCCGGCTGGTAGTGCAGGTGCCCAACGCCGCCTGCTGGCAGTTTCGACTGCTGGGCGAGGCGTGGAACGGCGTCGACGTTCCGCGCCACCTGTTCGATTTCCGCGCCGGCGACGTGGAGAAGCTGGTGGAATCCTGCGGCTTCGAAGTGGTGCGCCGCAAATACTTTTCCCTGCGCGACAATCCGGCCGGCCTGGCCAGCAGCCTGGCGCCCTGGCTGGACCCGATGGCGCGGCGCGTGCGCCGTACCGTGGAAACCGGCGGCACGCGCCTGGTCAAAGACCTGGCGTACCTGGCGCTGGTGGTGGCCGCGCTGCCGTTCACGATGCTGGAAGCGGCCTGTGGCGCGGGCTCCACGGTGATGATCGAGGCGCGCCGCCCGTGAGCTATACCGCGCTCGCCTATCGCCTGCCGCGCCCGCTGCGCCGCCACATTCTGCACTTCGAAGTGGAAATCGAAGACGCCGTGGCGGCCTTCGCGCGAAAGCTTCCGGACGGCGCGCGCGTGCTGGATGCGGGCGCGGGCGAAGGCCAGTACGCGGCACACTTCGCGCGCCAGCGATACTGCGGCGTGGACCTGGCGGTGGGCGACGCTGCGTGGGACTACAGCCGCCTGGACGCGCTGGCCGATCTGCGCGGCGCTGCCGTTCCGCGCCGGCGCCTTCGACGCCGCGATTCACATCGTCACCATCGAGCACCTGCGCGAGCCGGGCGAGCGCGCTGCGGGAAATGGCGCGCACGCTGGCGCCGGGCGGCGTGCTGCTGGTGGCCGCGCCGCACGAATGGGAGGTCCACCAGGCGCCGCACGATTATTTCCGCTACACGCGCTACGGCCTGGCCTATCTGCTGGAGAAGGCCGGTTTCGAAGTCTGCGAGATGCGCGCCGCGGGCGGCTATTTCCGCCTGCTCGCGCGCCGGCTGCTCAACGGGCTACAATTCTTTACAGGGGGAATTCGCTGGCTCTGCTTCATTCCGGCCGCGATCCTGCTGGTCCCGCCGGCGCTGATCCTGCCGCTTCTGGATTCTCTCGACCGGGACCGCAACTTCACGCTCGGATACATCTGCACGGCGCGCAACCGCGCACCAGTAAGGAAAACATTGGACGGAGTCATTGTAGTCGATAAACCCGAAGGCTGGACCTCGCACGACGTGGTGAACAAGGTGCGCCGCATCGCGCGGACGCAAAAGGTCGGCCACCTGGGAACGCTGGACCCGATCGCCACCGGCGTGCTGCCGCTGGTGATCGGGCGAGCCACGCGGCTGGCGCAGTTCTACACGCGGAGCGACAAAATCTACGAAGCGCATGGTGCGCTTCGGCTGGTCCACCACCACGCTACGATCGCGCCGGCGAGGCAACCGGCGAGAAGCGCGAGGTCACTTTCGACCGCCGCGGAACTGGAGCCGCACTGGAGCGCTTTCGCGGCGAGTTTCTGCAGACGCCGCCGCCGGTCTCCGCCAAGAAGGTGGATGGCAAGCGCGCCTACGAACTGGCGCGCAAGTCCATCGCGGTGGAACTGGAGCCGGTGAAGGTGCAAGTCTACGAACTGACACTGCTGGAGGTGAACGGCTCGCTGGCGCGGATTCGCGCGTCACTGCTCGGGCGGCACCTACATGCGCTCCATCGCGCACGATCTGGGGCAGGCGCTGGGCTGCGGCGCGCACCTGGAGCAACTGCGCCGTACCCTGAGCGGCGAGTTCGAAATCGAAAGGCGCGCACGCATTCCGCAAATCCAGGAGCGCTGGCCGCCGAAGAGCGGCTGGTGGACGCGCTCGTGCCGGCGGCCAGCCTGCTGCCCGGGTTTCCCAGCGTGTTTGTGGACGATCTGACGGTCGGCGCAGATCCGCAACGGCCGCAATTTTCCCGCGTCGCCGTTCCGCTCCGGTCCTGCCGCGAAGCACGTGAAGGCCGTCTCGCGCCTCGGAGAACTGGTGGCCATCGGCGAAGCCGTGCTGCCGAACCTGTACCATCCCATCGTGGTGTTGTGAACATGAAAGCACTGGCGGCGGGCCTGTTTCTGTGGTTCGCGGCCGCCTGTTGGCCGCAGACGCTGCCGGCATTTCACTCGGGCGTGGAACTGGTCGCCATTCCCTGCTCGGTGGTGGACTCGCACGGCGCGCCGGTGCACGATCTCACGCGCGAGGATTTCCGCGTTTACGATAACGGAGTCCGCAGGGTGATTCGGAATCTGTGGCTCGACAGCGATGTCCCGTTGACGATCGGGGTGATCCTCGATGCCAGCGAGAGCCAGCGCGAACAACTCGCGGAGCACCGCCGGACGGCGCTGGCATTGCTGGACAGACTGATGCGCGCGGGCGACCGGGCCTTTATCGTCTCGGTGAGTCAGGAGGTGCGGCTGGCGGCGGATCTCTCGCCCTCGGTGGCGGACCTGCGCCGCCAGATGGAGGCCGGCAGCGGCATTTTGCTGGGAACGCAGTGTCCCGCGAGGGAATGCGGTTCCAGTCCCCTGTGGAATGCAATTTACGATACAACCCGGTTGAAGCTGGGACGCATCACCGGAAATAAAGCCTTGCTGATTCTCACCGACGGCTTCGATAGCGGCAGCCCGCACACGTGGCGGCAGGCCGCGGACGAAGCGGAACGGGCCGAAACCACGGTGTATGCGATCCAGTACCAGAGCAAATTCGGAGGGCACTACGCGCCGGATCTGTATCGCCTGGTGGAGGAAGCCGGAGGCACCTGGTTCCCGGCGCCTGCGGGAGAATACGATGCGGCCGTCTCGCGGATGGAAACCGATCTGCGGCACCGGTACGTCCTGGGTGTGCAACCGGAGCGCTTGAGCGGCAGACTCCGGCACGACATCCGCGTGGAAGTGACGCGACCGGATCTGACGGTGCGGGCGCGCAAGACGTACTTCCTGCCGGAGTAGAATAGGGAGCATGTCTGCCGCTCGACCTGTCCGCACGGTTTGGATTCTGGCGGGACTCGTGTTCGGATTTGCCGTGGTGGTGGCGGGGCCGGCGTGGCTGTTCTGGGATTTCCTTCATCAAAATCCCTGGAACGAAAGCAACCTGAACGCCAGGCTCCAATCGGTACATTACGAGTCCGGCGGCCTGGTATTCCGGTACACGGTGCGCAATCTTACCAGCCGCGCCGCGCGGTTCCGGCCCACCCTCACCGAGATCCACGCCTTGCAGGAGAAGGACCAGCCGGTTGTAGGCTACCCCAACGTGGTGCTTCCGTTCGAGGTTCCCGCAAACGGTTCGCAGACGCTGGACGTGCGCCTGGAACTTCCCGGCCTGCGCAGCCTGTCGTCCGGAATGTCATTCAGCGAATTCGGCTCGCCGCCTTCGCCCGGCTGTCGCACCGGCCGGCCCAGCCATGCTGAGCCCGCAGGACGCACTGACGGATCTGGATGGGTTCGAGTTGGTGGATCCGGCGAACGGCATTCGCCTGGTGCTGCCGAGAGCCTGGTGAGCCCTGTTAAAATACCGGTATAGAATGCTCAAGCGATTTATCCTGTGGGATTTTGCGCGCGCCAGTTGGCAGTACGATGTCATGGTCGCAATCATCCTGGCGTTTATCTTCCTCACTCCGCGAGATTGGTTTCGCGATCAGCCTCGGATTCCCACTGCCAGCAGCATCATCCCCCTGCCGGCAGACGGCTTCTTCGTTCCCGTCGAAGTTCTGGCTAAAATCCCCGACAATCAGCAGGTCGTTTCCCTGACCCGGCAGATCCGGACGCTGCCCGGGCGGACCCATTTCACAGTCACCCGGATTGAACCGATTCTGAATTCGGAAGGCGAACTGCAGGGTTACATGGCATTCGCGCGACCCTGAACCGGCCCACCTATTAGGAGTAATTTGGATGCCGTACCTTCGACCTTCGCTCGTCCCCATCGGAATCATGGCCGCACTCGCGCTTCTACCCTATGGCGCGCCCGCTGCCGACGATCTGGCGACCGTGTTCCGTTCGCTCGACAAAGCCGCGGCCAGCTTCCGCGGATTGTCGGCCGACGTCCACAAAGTGAAACACACAGCCCTGATACCGGACGACGACGTGCAGACGGGAAAAATTCTGGTGCGCCGCGCCAAGCCGCATGAATTGCAGATGCGCGTGGATTTTGACCCGCCCGATCAACAACAAGTAGTACTAGATGGTACAAAGGCCGAGATTTACTATCCCAAACGGAACAGCATCACCCCTTATATACTCGGCAAGGCCAGCCGCCCGATGGCCGAACAATTGCTACTGCTGGGGTGGGGCACTTCGAGCCAGGATCTGAAAAATACGTTCGAGATCACATACGGCGGGCAGGAGATGGTGGCTGGAGAGAAAACAGTGCGGCTGGAACTGATTCCGAAAGACAAAGATCTGTTGGCCCATGTGCCCAAGTTCGAGCTTTGGGTTTGCGAAGACGGACCCCTCGCCGGGACTGCCGTGCAGGTGAAGTTTTACGAGAGGGGCGGCAAGGATTACAGCATCGCCACGTATACCAACGTCAAGCTGCAAAGTATATCCGAGTCGCAGGTGAAACTCACGGCGCCGAAAAACGCGCAGCGGGAGAAGCCGATCCATCTCTAGGTTTCGGGCACGGGCATGAAGAAGACCAGGGCGAGCAGTTACCGGCTGGAATACCTCGATTGGGTGCGTGGAATCGCGGCCCTGATCATGCTCCAGGGGCACGTGTTCGATTCCTTCACGCGGCAGGATTTGCGCACCGGCGGCGCCTTCGTCTTTTCCCAATTCGTGGGTGGAATGCCGCCGGCCATCTTTCTGTTTCTCACCGGAGTCACCTTAGCGTTCCTGATGGATAGCACGGAGCGGAAAGGCATGGGGCCGGCCTATCGGGTGATCGAGGCCTTTCGGCGGTCGGGCTATTTGTTTTTCCTGGCGTTTGCTTTCCGCCTGCAGGCGTTCACATTCGCTTTTCCAGCCGCCTCGTGGCAGGATCTGCTGAAAGTGGATGTGCTGAACTGCATGGGATTCTGCATTGCGGTGTTTTCGGTGATGGCCGTTTTCACTACGCGCGAACGCATTCGCTTCTGCGCCATTCTGGGCCTGGGAATCGCGGCGGCGGCGCCGCTGGTTTCGCAGATGAACTGGTCCCACGTACCATGGATGGTGCGCAATTACCTGGTGCCCGACTATCGCTATTTCGGACTGTTTCCCTGGGGCGCCTACCTGGCGTTCGGCATGAGCGCGGGCAGCGTGATTCGCACCGTGCCGGCGGAAGCTACCGAACGCGTGATGCAGTGGGGCGCGCTGCTGGGCGGCGCGCTGATTCTGGTATCGCAATATTTCGCCAGCGCGCCCTTCCAGATCTATTCCAAGGCCGAGTTCTGGCTGAACCACCCCGCGCAGATTCTGACCAAGCTGGGGGTCACGCTGCTGATGCTCTCCACGGCTTTCGTGTGGACCCGGTGGGGCGCCACGCAAGGCGCCTGGAGTTTCGTGCGGCAGTTCGGTGTGACCTCGCTGCTGGTGTATTGGGTCCATATTGAACTGGTCTACGGCCGCTGGTTCTTTTTCCTGAAGGAGCGCCTGAACGTGGTGCAGACCGTTACGGCAGCGGTCATCGTGATTCTGCTGATGCTGGCGCTTTCGTTGATCCGCACCAATTGGGAAAAGGTTAAAGGCGCACTCAACGATATGGGCTGGCGCTTGGGCCCGAAGCCCGACCCGGTCGCCGGCGACTAGCATCTGCTACAATTCCCCTGAAATGCCAGCCACCTCCTCCCAGTTTGCACAGCGCGCGATCGGGCGCTCTCCGGATCGTCTCACGCTGGAGGAACGTTCGCGGCTTTTGGGCAAGTATATCGCGCTGGAGATTTACAGCCCGGACACGCTGCCCCTGCGCCGCATCGAAGCGATTGGCGACAGCCTGGGCGAGTGCATCCGCATGCTGAAATCGCGCGGCCTGGATCCTATGCACTTCGAATTCACGCAACTGCATCCGGCGTTGTAGACCGGATGTGACTTCACCACGGAGTCACGGGGGACACGGAGGAAACACTGAGAACTTCAACGCGAACACTTGACGCGGAGAAATGCGGAGGTGGCGCGGAGGGCGCGGAGGAAGCTTCCAAATCGTCCACTGCCGTGACTTCACCACGGAGTCACGGAGGACACGGAGGAAACACGGAGAACTTCAACGCGAACACTTGACGCGGAGAAATGCGGAGGTTGCGCGGGCCGAGGAAAAGTCCTCTCCTTAATTAAAATGGATGGCGGATAATTTTGGTATGCGCCTGGTCGCGGTCATCGCGGCGCGGTGCAGAATTTACGATTTCGGAGAGTTGCCAGAATGACACCGGAACGGATTCAGCAAATGGCATGGGGGTATGCGCCCCCGTTTATCATCGAGGCGGCGCTGCGGCTTCATATCTTCGACCTGCTGGCGGAGGGCGCGAAGACGGTGTCCGCGGTCGCGTCCGAATCGGGAGCCTCGGTTCGCGGACTGCGCATCATCATGAATGCGCTGGTGGGTCTGCAACTGCTCTCCAAAGACGACCGCGAGGCCTACTCGCTGACTCCCGAGAGCGCCGAATACCTGGTCAGCAGCAAGCCCACCTTCGTAGGCGGCACCATCCGGCACACCAGCCGGCAGCTTGTCCCGAAATGGCTCCATTTGACCGAAATCGTGCAGGCCGGCGCGCCGGAGACTGGTGTCAATCAGGAGGCGGAAGGTTCGGCATTCTTTCGCGAGTTCGTAGAGGACATCTTCCCCAGGAACTATCCCTCCGCGAAGCGCCTGGCCGAGGTGCTGGATGTTGCTTCGGCGCAGGCGCCGGTGCGCGTGCTGGATCTCGCCGCCGGTTCCGGCGTGTGGGGCATCGCGCTGGCGCAAAAATCGCCGCGCGTCACCGTGACCGCGGTGGATTGGCCGGACGTGCTCGAAGTCACCCGCAGAGTCACGGCGCGCTACGGGCTCGAGGACCGTTACACCTACGTGGCCGGCGATTTGCAAAATGCCGATTTCGGCGCGGGTCACAACATCGCCACGCTGGGACAGATTCTGCACAGCGAAGGAGAAGAACGCAGCCGTGCTTTGCTCCGCAAAACATTCGCGGCCATGGCGCCCGGAGGCATCATCGCCATCGCCGAATTCCTGGTCAATGAAGGGCGCAGTGCGCCGCTCCAGGCGCTGATCTTCGCGGTCAACATGCTGGTGGCCACGCAAAACGGCGACACTTTCACCTTCGCCGAAATCAGTGACTGGCTGAAGGCGGCGGGCTTCGAAAATCCCAGAACCGTGGAATCGGCCAGCCCCTCGCCGCTAATTCTGGCGGACCGTCCTTAGCGACCCGGAAGGCGCTACCGCCAGTTCCGGCAGTGGCGGCGGGACCATGTCCAGATGCTCCTGCGCGGCTTTCCACGCGGTTGGCGACGCGATCGCAATGACCTGGTCGCCGGCCTCCAGTTTGATGTCCGGATGCGGAGCCAGCACGCGACTCCGGCGCAGAATCAAAATCGTCTCGAAATCGCCGCGCGTGCCGCCCCAGCATTCCGACCCTACCCGTTGCCCCACACATGTGCTTTTGGACCGGAGAATTCCAATCTTGATCTGCTTGTCTTCCGGCAGGCTCACCGGCATTCCCGAGGCGAGCAGGGAGATCAGTTCGAGCCTCGTTTCGGGCTGCCCCGGAGATCCGTGGTGCGAGCGTAGCAGATCCAGGGCCGTGCGCAATTGCTCTCCGTAATGCGCCGGCGAGTAAGACCGGGTGGGAACCTGCGCCTCATACAGGGTTCGGTACTTCAGCCGCGAAGACAGAATGGTCTGCACTATCGAGCTAAGCATGACGGCCAAAGCGGCCGCCGCCAGCAAATGGTAGCCGCCGGTCATCTCCGTGACCATGAGCAGCGTGGCGATGGGAATCTTCGCAGCGGCGCCGAACACGGCGGCCATTCCCACCACCACGAACGCGGCCACCGGTTGATGCAGCACCTGACCCAGAAACCCGCCCATCATCGCGCCGGTGAACAGGCTTGGCGCGAACACGCCCCCCGAACCGCCGGAGCCGATGGTGAGCGCGAACGTGAGGATTTTGCCGAACCCGAGTACCAGAAGCAGGCCGGTGGCAATGCGGCCATCGATGGCCGCCTGGATGGTGCCGTACCCTCCGCCCAGCAGTTGCGGCAGCCAAAGCGCAGTCAGTCCCACCAGCAGGCCGCCCATTGCCGGCTTGATATGAGGAGGGCAGGGAATGGCATGAAACAGATCGCGCACGCTGTAGAACACAAAGGGCAGGATAGTCGCCGCGATGCCGCTCGCCACGCCAAGTATGGCGAACCATCCATAATCCACGGCCGCCGGCGCGCTCAGATCGCTCGGGACCCGGAAGAGCGGCTGCATCCCCATGAAATACCCGCTCACGGTATACGCCACAATCGAGCCCAGCATGGTGTAGAGCAGAGCACCCGCCTCAAATTCCATTTCTTCGTACAGCACTTCGATGGCAAAAATCGCCGCGCCAATGGGCGATCGGAAAATCGCCGACAGCCCCGAGGCCATGCCGACCAGCACCAGCAGTCGCGTCTCGTCTTGCGAAAGCCGTCGCGCGCGGGCATAAATTGAACCGATCCCCGCGGTGATCAACGCGGTGGGACCTTCACGCCCGGCCGATCCGCCCGAGCCGATGGTGATGGCGGATGCCAGCAGTTTGACGAACGGCACCCGCGTCCGGATGCGGCCCGCCAGGTTGTGAAAGGCATAAACCACGGTATCGGTTCCGTGCCCTTCCGCCTCCGGCGCCAGCGAATAGACCAGAACGCCGGCCAGCAATCCGCCCAGAGTGGTAGCCACCGGAATCAACCACAGGCCGTGCGGCCCCGTGGCTTGCGGAGTAGTGTTGCTATCGGCCGTCAAAGCGCTCGGCAGATACCCGGCGAGCAACCCCAGAAACAGCTTCTGCGACCATCGCAGAAGCACAACGAACGCCTGAGCGCTGAATGCTCCCACTATTCCCAAAACTGTAGCGTCCAGGATGAGCCTGTGTTGTGACTTTGAACATTGGGGGCATTCATCAGGATAGCCCCGCATTCTTGCGGCGTCAGGAAACCCCATAACACTCGCCGGCCTGCGAATCCACTTGTTTCGAAGCTTGGCTTGTAATTCTTCGAAAAACTTGAATAGTTGCTATAATCCGTCCCAAGAGGTGATCCGCTTGGAGTTGTCGCATTCACGAGCGCTCATCGCCATCGGCGAGTTGGGCAGTTTCAGCAAAGCTGCCGAGCGTCTGCATCTTTCCCCGCCCGCAGTGTTCGCCCAAATTCATCAACTTGAAACAGAAGCCGGTGAGAAATTGTACGAACGCGCCGGACGCAAACTGGTGCTCACGCCGGCCGGCCGGCTGATGATCGAATATTGCCGCCGCCTGATTCTGGTGCACGATGAGGCCATGAGCGCGGTGCACGAATTGAGCGGCGTGCAGCGCGGCTCCCTGTACCTGGGCTGCGGACCGCACATCAGCGTGGCCATTGTGCCGCACCTTTTGCGCGCCTACCTGGCGCAGCATCCCAATGTGGAACTGCGCCTGATCACCGGCAACGACCAGTCCCTCTTCGAGGATCTTTACAGCGGCAGGGTCGATCTGATCCTGATGAACCTGCCGGTGGATGGCCCCGACCTGGTGCAGGAGCCCCTCTGGCGCTACGAAATGGTATTCGTCGTGCCGCCCGGCGATCCCTCCGCCGGTCTCGGCGTGGTATCGGCGGCGGAACTCTCGCAGCGCCCGTTCATTCTGTACCAGAGAAGCGTGGTCATCGAAGCGGCCATTCGCCAGTTCTGCGTGGACGTGGGCTTCGAACCGCGCGTGGTGATGCAGAACGATCAGGCCGATTCCATCAAAGAGCTGGTGAAGCTCGGGCTGGGCATTTCGCTGCTGCCGCTGTGGAGCGTTTCCGAAGATGTGAGACGCGGCACTCTCCGGCCGCTCCGCCTGTCGACCCGCCAGTTGTTCAGCGTCACCGGCCTGATCTATCGGAAAACGGCCCACCTGCCCATCGCCGTCCGCGCACTGCTCCGGGTGGCGCACCAATGGCCCGAGTGGCTGCCGCAGGTGGAGGACGTGCAAGCCATTCACCAATCCGGACCTTTGACTCTGTAATTGAGACGTGACAGAATCCTGCCATGCGGTTCTGGTTGGCGGCCCTGGCGGCTTGTGCCGCGTTTGGCCAGACGGCTGGCACGCCGTTGTCGTTCGAAGTAGCGTCGGTGAAACCGGCATCCGCGCCTATCGCCACCAAGGATGCCTATACGGAAGGCTACAATGCCGGGATGCGCGCCGCCCTTTCGGCGCAGGGATTGCGCGTGGTGGGCCGGCGCGTGACCGTCACCGACAACACGCTGAAAGATCTGATTCGCATTGCCTGGCAGGTGAAGGAGCACCAGATCTCCGGCCCCTCCTGGATCGCGGTGGAAAAATATGAGATCGCCGCCCTGATGCCCGCCGGCGCGGATCGCGCGCAAGCTCCGGAGATGCTGCGCTCTCTGCTGGCGCAGCGCTTCCACCTGGAGTTGCATCGCGAAATGCGCAGGATGCCGGCGTACGCGTTGGTGGCGGTCAGGAGCGGCGCGAAACTCGCGGCGGTCGCGGGTCCGGAGGGCCGCAACGTCATGGCGGGAGGCATCAACGGCAGAGTCCACTTGAAGTCTGCCTCCATGGCCACATTCGCCGACCTGTTATGCAAAGCGGCGGACCGCCCGGTAATCGACGCCACCGGACTCACCGGCTTCTATGACGTCGATCTGACTTATTCGCCGGAACTGAACGTCGCGGCGGCCGAGTCCGGCCCCGCACTCGCACAGGCCCTGCAGGAGCAACTCGGATTGAAACTGGAAAAGCGTGAGATCCAGGTGGAAGTGCTGGTGGTGGACCGCGCCGATAAGGTGCCGGTCGAAAATTGACGCAGCATTTACGAACCTTTCGTTCTGACGCGAAAACTGGGGGGCACCTTTATGAGATCGAGTATTGCATTTGCGACGGTAGTTGTTGGAGCATGCCTCGCGGCCGTTACTCCGGCCAAGGCGAGCTTCGTGGGCGATACCGTGTCCGTGAATTATGACTCGGCCGGATGTGGGCACGGTGCTTTTTCCCGGCGGCTCGCAAGTGATTGCCGCGGGGGACGACATTCGACCTGTACGGCGGCGCCGGCGCACCAGAACCGTCTAAGAGGGTTTCTTCCAGCGTCTTTCCGGGAGCGCGGGCGGCCTGCGTTGTGTTAGCGTTACCATATGCAGTTCTCCCGCGTGAAGACGATTGCCGCCGTGGCCGGCGGTCTGTTCTGCGCCGCAGCAGCGTTGGCTCAAGGGGCGTCCAACCGGTGCGCCCGCGGAGGAAATATCCCGCCGTCCTGGCTCGCCTGGAATCTATGATCGTGCTTCCGCTCCAGCAGTGGAGCGCTCACGCCGATATGCCCCACGGCGAAGATCCGTCGCTGGACGATTCCGGCCTGGACCAAGGTCACGCTAAGTGGCGGCCGCGGGCGGCAGGGTCAGGCCGCCGGGCCCATGGCCTGGTACCGCGCCACCTTCACCGTTCCCGAGACTGCCGGCGGCAAAGATCTGCACGGCGCGCGCACTCAAAATCATGCCGCGCTTTTCCAACGATGGCCGCGTCTTCGTGAACGGCGGACTGGTGGCGCAGGGCGAAGGGCGCACGCTCGACCCGATCCTGCTGACCGATCAGGCCGCGCCCGGCCAGAAGTTCGTGATCGCCGTCAAGGTGCCGTTTCATGCGGCCACGGGACGCTTTCAAGGCGCGCAGATTCAGGTGGAGTATCCCGGTCAGCCGACCCCGGAACCCTCCGCAGCGAAATTCAGGCGGCCGAAGTGCTGCTCGACGGCTCGCCCACGGCGGCGGCCGAGCATCAGAGCCAACTCGACAACGCCGTGAAGGCCATCGACCTGGCCGCGCTCGATCGCGGCGATCAGGCCGGGTTCAGCCGCTCGCTCGAAGCCGCCGCGCACGCGCTCCAGCCCCTCAAGGACTGGAGCAGCCAGTACACCATCCGGCTCGTCGGCAACTCGCACATCGATATGGCGTGGCTCTGGCCGTGGACCGAGACCGTGGAAGTAGTCCGCGACACCTTCACCACCGCGCTGCAATTGATGCGCGAATATCCCGGCTTCACCTACGCGCAATCCAGCGTGCAGGATTACGACTGGCTGCGCGAGAAGTATCCGGCCGAGTTCCGCGAGATCCAGCAGCGCGTGAAAGAGGGCCGCTGGGAACTGGTCGGCGGCATGTGGGTCGAGCCCGACCTGAACATGCCCGATGGCGAAAGCCTGGTGCGCCAGCTTCTGGTGGGCACGCGCTTCTTCAAGAAGTATTTCGACAAGGACACCACCATCGGCTGGAATCCCGATTCGTTCGGCTATAGCTGGCAGCTTCCGCAGATCTACAAGACGTTCCGGCTTCGATACGTTCGTGACGCAGAAGATGTCGTGGAACGAAACCACCGCCTTTCCGTACAAGCTGTTCTGGTGGGAATCGCCCGATGGCAGCCGCGTGCTGACCTATTTCCCGCACGGTTATAGCGGGGGCATCAATCCGGTGCAGCCTTTCGCAGGATGTGGCCGACTACTCCGCCGCAGACCAAATTCCCCGAGATCATGCACCTCTATGGCGTGGGCGATCATGGCGGCGGTCCCACACGCCAGATGCTGGACGAAGCCGTGAAGATGGAGAGCCCTTCGGCCACCTTCCCGAAGACCGTTTTCAGTACCGCGCGTCAATTCTTTGACGACGTGGAAAAGAGCATCAACAAAGGAGCCTCGCGCCGCCGGTGTGGAAGGATGAACTGTACCTGCAGTATCATCGCGGCTGCTACACCACGCAATCCGAAACCAAGAGCCTGATCCGCTAGAACGAAGAGCTGCTGCAAAACACCGAGAAGTTCGCGTCGCATGGCCTACCTGAGCGCCGGGCGTCCGTACGACAACACGCGACTTCGAAGACATCTGGAAGCGCGTGCTGTTCGATCATTTCCACGACATCATGCCGGGCTCGGGAATCGGTGTCAATTACGAGGATGCCGAGCGCAACCTCACCGACGCCAGCTGCGCAGCCAGAAGATTCTGGATGGCGCGCTCGGACGATCTCGAGCGCCGGCATCGATACCGCCGGCGCGGGCACTCCCGGTCGTGGTCTACAATCCGCTCTCGTGGGAGCGCACCGGCGCCGGTCACGATCGAAGTACACGCGCCCGCCGCGGGCCAGCACCTGGAAGTGCGCGATTCGGCGGGCAGCCGCTGCTCGCGCAGGTGGTCGCGCAACATGCGGCACGCAGGACGTCACGCTCGCAGGCGATGGCGAAGAACGTTCCGGCGCTGGGCTACGAGGTGCTGCACGTGGTCGCCGTCACCACGCCGCGCGCCGCGGCGTCGGCGCTCAAGGTGAACGGCACGGACCATCGAGAACGAATTTCTCCGCATGAAGATCGACCCCAAGACGGGATGCGTCACCAGCCTGGTCGACAAGGCCGACGGCAAGGAGGCCGTCGCGCCCGGCGGCTGCGGCAACCTGCTGCAGGCGTTCAAAGACGTTCCGCGCACGCAGGACGCCTGGGAGATCCGCTTCGACGAGGACGAGTGGGACCTCAAGCAGCCCAAGGAAGTGAAGGTGGTGGAGAGCGGACCGGAGCGCGTGCGTGGTGCGCATCAGCCACACCTTCAAGGCGCCACGCGCACCGAAGGGCCGATTCCACCATTCAACAGGACGTCACCGTATACGCCGGAGTGCCGCGCGTCGATGTGAAGACGCAGGTCGATTGGCATGAGGAGCACGTGCTGCTGAAGGCCGCGTTCCCGGTGAACGTGCAGGCCGACGCGCGCGACCTTCGAAATTCCTTACGGCACGATCCAGCGGCCGACCACGCGCAACACGCCGGAAGAGAAGGCCATGTTCGAAGTGCCGGCGCTTCGCTGGGGCGACATCTCGAATGCGCACGCAGGGCTTCAGCCTGCTGAACGCCAGCAAGTACGGGTACGACGCGATGGACAACGTGATTCGCCTCTCCCTGCTGCGCTCGCCGCAGATGCCTGCGCCCGACAATCACATTGCCGACCAGGGCTTCCACGAATTCACCTACGCGCTCTATGCGCATGCGGGCGATTGGAAAGCCGGCAACACCATGCGCCAGGGATACGAACTGAACTATCCGCTGATCGCGTACGGTCACGCAGGCGCACGCGGCAGCCAGCCCGCGGAGCAATCCTGGGTGCGGATCGGACGCCGGCAACGTGATCCTGACGGTGATGAAGAAGGCCGAAGACGATAGCGGCATCATCTTCCGCTTCTACGAATTCGAAGGCAAGCCGGCGCAGGTGAAACTGCAGCTGCCGCAAAAGGCCGTCGCGCGCCGTCGAGACGAACCTGATGGAGAAGCCCGCTGCCGCCATCGCGCTGGCGCCGGATGGCCGCAGCATCACGGTGCCCACCAAACCTTACGAGATCAAAACGGTGGAAGTGTCGTTTTCGAAGTAGCAGGCGCCGATGGCAAAACAAACACATCCCACCTTGCTGGACATCGCCAAGATCGCCAAGGTGGCTCCCATGACCGTATCCCGCGTCATCAATGAAAGCGGCTACGTGAGTGCGGAGGTGCGCCAGCGCGTGCGGCGCGCCATCGATAAGCTGGAATACCATCCCAATGCCCTGGCGCGCAGCCTGAAGAGCCAGCGGACGCACGTGGTGGGCATCCTGCTGCCCGATATCAAGAACCCGTTCTCCGGCGAACTGGCCGGCAGCATCCAGCAGGTGCTGCTGGAGCGCGGCTACTCGGCGTTCGTCTGCACTACCGAACAGAGCGTGCAGCGCGAGCAGGCCGGACTGAGCGCCTTCTTCGATCACCGGGTGGCGGGGATCGTGGTGGCGACGCTCGAAACCAAGGCCGGCGACGAAGCCCTGCAGCGGTTCACGCGGCGCGGAATGCCCATCGTGGCGGTGGGCCGCGAACCGGGGCTGGCGGTTGTGGATCGCGTCACCGCCAACCACTGGCGCGGCGCTTTCGACGCCGTGGAGCACCTGATCTCGCTGGGCCACAAGCGGATCGCGTATATCGGGGCGTCGGCGCTGCACGCGCGGCGGCTGCGCCGCTTTCAGGGCTTCTGCGATGCCCTGCACGCAGCATGGCCTGGACATCCGCGACGAGTGGATTGTGGGGCCGGCGGGCGATTCCGGCCCGGGGTACTCCACGCTGGCCGACGGTTACGCCGGAATGCAGCGCCTGCTGGAGCTTTCCCGCCGGCCCACGGCTATTTTTGCGCGCAACGATTTCACCGCCATGGGCGCGCTCAGTGCGGCGCGCGACCGCGGGCTGAGTATTCCCGGCGATATCGCCATTGTGGGCTTCGACAATGTGCCGCTATCCGCGTTCACTACGCCGCCGCTCACGACGGTGGAGCAGCCTACCGCGGAACAAGGCCGCCGCGCCGCGGAGTTGCTGCTGGAGCGGATCGAAGGCGAAGTCGAAGCGGAGCATCGCGAAGTCTCTTTCGACTGCCGGCTGATTGTGCGTGCCTCGACCCACACAGCGGCGGAGCAGCCTGAGTGACGCATGGTGTGCGCGGGCTGCGCTGGTGGATCGCCGGCCTGATCTTTCTGGCCACGCTCATCAACTTTCTCAATCGCCTGATCATCGCGGTGCTGGGGCCGGTGATCACGCGCGAACTGCAATTGAGCGCCAGCCAGTTCGCCAGCCTGACCACATGGTTCCTGGCGGCTTACACGCTCAGCCAGTTACTCTCGGGCCGGCTTTACGACCGGATCGGCACCAAGCGCGGCTTCAGCGTTTCGATTGTGATCTGGTCGCTGGCTTCCATGGCGCATGCGGTGGCTCGCAGCCTGCTGGTGTTGAACTGCTTCCGGTTTCTGTTGGGAGTGGGAGAGGCCGGCAACTGGCCCGGTGCCGCGAAAGTGATCGCCGAATGGTTTCCGGTGCGGGAGCGCGCCTTCGGCATGGCCATCTTTAACAGCGGCACATCGATCGGGTCGGTAGTGGCGACGCCGCTCATCATTGAGTTGCAGCGGAGCGTGGGATGGCACGCCACATTCCTGCTGATGGGCGGACTGGGTTTTGGGTGGCTGGCCTTGTGGCTGCGCTTCTACGAAACTCCCGAGCGCCATCCGCTGATCACACGCGAAGAATTAGCGCTGATCCAGCAGGATCGCGACCCCGGCAAAGGGGCGGCGGTCTCGTGGCGCGAACTGCTCCGCTATCCGCAGGCATGGGCCATCCTGCTGGCGCGATTCTTCGCCGACCCGGTGTGGTGGCTGTACATCACGTGGCTGCCGCTGTATCTGTACAACGTGCGGCACTTCAGCCTGGGCAGGATCGCCGCCTTTGCATGGCTGCCTTTCGTGGCCGCCGATGCCGGCAGCCTGGCCGGCGGTTGGGCGTCGGGACATCTGATTTCGCGCGGCTGGAGCGTGGACAAGGCGCGCAAGACCGTGATCGTCGCGGGCATGTTCTGCATGTGCGCCGGGTTCTTTGCGCCGGCGGCGCAAAGCGCTACGGTGGCGCTGGCGCTGATCGCGGTGGTGCTGTTCGGATTTCAAAGCTGGATCAACAATGTCCAGACGCTGCCCAGCGATTACTTCCCTGAAAATGCCGTGGGTTCGGTAACCGGCATGGGCGGGATGGGCGCCGGAGTGGGCGCCATGCTGTTGATTCAGGGAACGGGATTTGTGGTCGATCGGTTTCATTCTTATACGCCGATCCTGGTACTCGCCGGACTGTTGCCGGTGATTGCGACGGTGGTGATCTTCCGTTTGGGCGGTCCCATCCGGCGCTTATCTTTCGAACGGAGTTGAAAATGCAAAATTACATGGACTTGACGGGCAAGGCAGCGCTGATCACAGGCGCCTCGAGCGGCATTGGAGCAGCCACGGCGGCGGTGTTTGCCGAACTGGGAGCGCGCGTGGCGGTCGGCTACCATAACAATCGCCGGGGCGCCGAAGAAGTCTGCAATGGAATTGTTGCGGCAGGCGGCAAAGCGGTGGCACTGCAGGCCGACATGCGCAAGCCGGCGGAAGTCCGCCCGCTGGTGGAACGTGCATCGGCCGAACTTGGTCCGCTGGACATACTTGTAAATAATGCGGGCTCGCTGGTGAAGCGGTACCCCCTGCGCGACCTCACCGAAGCGGGCTGGGACGAGATCATGGATCTGAATCTCAAGAGCGCGGTGCTCTGCACGCAGGCCGTGGCGCCTTCGATGATCGCGCGCAAAACCGGCACCATCGTAAATGTGGTCTCCATCGCCGCGCACAACGGCGGAGGGCCGGGAGCGGGGCCGTACGCCGCGTCGAAAGCGGCTCTCATCGCCATGACCAAGGCGCAGGCCAAGGAGTTCGCGCCCTACGGCATTCGCGTGAACGCCATTTCGCCCGGAGTGATCGCCACGCCCTTTCACGAAGTGTTCTCGACCCCGGAGATGATTGCGAATTTCGTCAAGGGAATCCCCATGGGCCGAGTCGGAAAATCCATGGAATGCGCCACGGTAATCGCATTTCTGGTATCGGATGCCGCCAGCTATATGACCGGCGAAACCGTTGAGGTCAACGGCGGGCAACTGATGCGGTAGAACGACCTTCGTTGTATACTTGAGTCCTAAACGGGGCCATTCACGGGGAAGCAGTTGATACCGGATTTCTATCCGGGACATCCATGCCTGCACTTCCCATCTCCAGGTTAGAGACGCATTACTACGCATCTGATCACGTGAGGAAGAGCCAATGAAAGACTCAAAACGCACGGCGCGCGGCATAGCGTTACTGGCGGCGGCCGTTCTCATGGGCAGCAGTTTTTCAGGCCGGGCGCTGGCGCAGAGCGCGGCGGCCGGAACCATTACCGGCACGGTGACGGACCAGTCCGGAGCGGCGGTGCCGGAAGCTTCGCTGGTGATCCACAATACCAATACCGGGGTGGACCGGACGGTCTCCACCAACGGCGCGGGCGTCTACACCGCGGCCTTTCTGCAGCCGGGCCCTTACGAATTGACAGTCAATAAATCCGGGTTTGCCAAGATGGTGCGCAGCGACCTGAATCTTCAAGTGGGGCAGACGCTGGCCATCGATTTCAAACTGCCGGTGCAGACGAGCCAACAGACCGTGGAGGTGACTGCCGAGGCGCCCATCGTGGATGCCGAGAAGACCGAGCAATCGCAGGTGATCAGCGAGACGGCGGTGAGCAACCTGCCGATCGCCGGACGCCGTTGGGACAGCTTCGTGCTGCTGACGCCCAACGTCACTACCGATGGCACCAGCGGGCTGGTATCCTACCGCGGCATCTCCGGACTTTACAACTGCAACACCGTGGACGGCGCGAACAACAACCAGGCGCTGTTCTCCGAGGCGCGCGGACGCGCCATCAGCGGCGCTTACGTATACAGCATGGATTCCATCAAGGAATACCAGGTGAGCGCCAGCAACTACAGCGCGGAACTGGGCCAGGCCGCGGGCGGCGTGGTCAACGCGGTCACCAAGACCGGCACCAACAGTCTGCATGGCGACCTGTTCTACTATCTGCGCTATCCCACCTGGAACGCGCTCGATCCGCTGCCCAAGTCGCAGGGCATCTATAGCCAGCCGATTCACCAGTGGCAGCAGTTCGGGGCCAGCGTCGGCGGTCCGCTCATCAAGGACAAGCTGTTCTTCTTCGGCACCTACGACGGGTCGCGCAAAGTCAACCCGATCACGTACACCAGCAGCACGTATAGCGCCACGGTACGCGCGCTGCCGTGTCCCGCGCAGGTGACGAGCGCCCAGTGCGCCAGCGCCAATGCGTTTCTGTCGGGACAGATTGGCAGGTATCCGCGCGCCACCAACCAGGACGTGCTGTTCGGCAAGCTCGACTACCAGGCATCGCCGGGCAACCACATCAGCACGTCGTACGACTGGATGAACTACGCGGCGCCCAACGCGTACCAGACGGCGCCTTCCAACAACAACCTCTCGCTGGGCACGAACGGCAGCTACGTATTCCACGAGCGGATTTTCGTGACGAACTGGGACTCTACGCTCACCCCCAGCATGATCAACAACCTGCGCTTCCAGTGGGGGCGCGACCTGGAAGTGGCGGGATCGAACGCGCCGGCGCCCTACGTCAGCATCTGCAGAACGTGATGGCCTACGGCGAGAACTACGCACTGCCGCGCACGGCCGAGCCGGACGAGCATCGCATGCAGATTTCCGACACGTTTCGATCGTACGCGGCCGGCACACCTTCAAGACCGGCATCGACCTCAACCTCATTCACGAAGTCATGATCAACCTGTTCAACGGGACGGGCCAGTACAGCTACTAGCGGCACCGCGCAGACCGTCTTCAACAACTGGGTGCTGGACGTGTACGGCATCAACACCGGCGACGGATTGACCGGCAAGCACTACAGCAACTTCGTCCAGGTGACCGACCCGATCACGCACGTCGGCAAGGACGATTTCTACAATAACGACTACGCCGGTTTCTTCGAAGACAGTTGGAAGGCGACTCCGAAGCTGACGCTGAACATGGGCCTGCGCTACGACGTATTCCTGATTCCGCAGCCGCCGCAGCCGAACACGCTGACTCCGCTCACCACCTCTACACGTCGACCATCAACATTCCCAAGGACCAGTTCGCGCCGCGCATCGGCGTCGCCTGGCAGGTAACTCCCAATACCGTGGTGCGCACCGGCTATGGCATGTTCTACGCCAAGACCACGAACACGACGTACTATGCCACGCGCGTGGAGAACGGCGTCTTCCAGCAGACATTCAACTGCACGCCTGCATCGTGCCCGGCACTACGTTCCCGAACGTGATCTTCACGGCTCCAGGGCCGCCGCTGGCGGCGCCGTTCGCCGGAGCGCTCACGCCGCAGGTGACGCCGTTCACTCCGCCCTCGGCGACGCAATCCACGCGCGGCCTGGACCCCAACTTCGTCAACCCGCTGGTGCATGAAGGCGAAGTCACGGTAGAGCGGCAATTGCACGGCGGCTTCGGCGCATCGGTCGGGTACGTGGTGAGCCGCGGTCTGCACCTGCCGATATTCGTCGATGCCAACCTGGCCCCGTCGACCACCACCAAGAGCTACGACATCCTGGGCGCCGGCGGATACGACCGCACAGACTTTCACCGCGCCTTTCTACACGCAGCGCATCGACCCGACCGGCGAGGTATTCGTAGGCTATAGCGACGTCAATTCCTGGTACAACTCGATGGTGATCACGGTGCGCCGGCCCATGCGGCACGGTCTGGAATTCACCGCCAACTACACGTTGAGCAAGGCATACGACGGCGGCCAAGTGATCGGCTCCAACGGCACATTCAACGGCAGCGACATTCCGGTCGATCCCAAGAACCGCAAGCTGGAATACGCACTGAGCGATCTGGACCAGCGGCATCGCTTCGTGGCCAACGGGTGTGGATGCCGACCATCGGCGGCCTCACGAACCAGGCGGCCAAGTTCGCGCTCAACGGCTGGGCGTTCTCCACGATCGTCACGCTGTCCACCGGCCAGCCGGTCACGCCGTTCATCAGCGGCACACCGAGCCCGCTGGATGGCGGCTTGACGGGCGGCGAAGCCAGCAACGCCAACCCGAACGCGGGACGCGCCGGATGGCTGCCGCGCAACGCGTATACCGCGCCCGGATTCCACGACGTGGACTTCCGGATCGGGCGGCAGTTCGCATTCGGCGAACGGCTGAGGCTCGCGCTGATCGGCGAGGCTTTCAACCTGTTCAACCACACCAACATTTCCAGCGTGAACACGACCGGGTTCACGTACTCCGCGGCCGGGTCGGGCGTCTGCGCGGGGCATACCAACGGCTGCCTGGTGCCGAACCCGGCATTCCTGGCGCCCACCGCGACCAGCAACCTGATCTGGGGCGCGCGCCAGTTGCAGCTTTCGGCGCGGCTGACTTTCTAAGCGTGAAGAGGACAGGCCGGGAAGGGACAGGCCGGGAGGCCTGTCCTACGCTCCAAGGAGTTCGAGATAGCGGGCCACCGCTTCGATGCCGCGGTAGAAGTTGGGGAGATGGAACTTCTCGTTGGGGGCGTGCAGATTGTCGTCGGGGAGGCCGAAGCCCATCATGACGCTGGGAATGCCGAGGTACCGGTCGAAGACGCCGACGATGGGGATGGAGCCGCCGCGAACGGATGTAGACGGTCTCTTTGCCGAAGACCTGCTTCATGGCGTCGGCGGCGGCGTGGATGAAGCGGGTTGTCGGGATTGGTGAGCGAAGGCGCGCCGGTGTGGAGCACCTTCAATTCGGCGGTGACGCCCTTGGGGCATGCCGCGGCCTGACGGCGGCGCGCAATTGTTCGACGGCTTCGTCGGGACGCTGATCGGCCACCAGGCGGGTGCTGATCTTGGCCACGGCGCGGGCGGGAATCACGGTCTTGGCGCCTTCGCCGGTGAAGCCGCCGCGGATGCCGTGGACTTCGAGCGTGGGCCGCGCCCAGATGCGCTCGAAGAGCGGAATTTCGGGCTCGCCGACCAGAGCTCGCGCGCCCATTTCCTTTTCGGTGTACTCCTTCTCGTCGAACGGCAGGCTGCGCCCAGGCGTCGCGCTCCTTCGGGCTGGGCGGCACGACGCGGTCGTAGAAGCCGGGGATGAGGATGTGGCCGTCGCGGTCCTTGAGCGCGCAGAGAATCTCGGCGATGGCCTGGATGGGATTGGGCGCGGCGCCGCCGTAGACGCCGGAGTGCAGGTCGTGGCTGGCGCCTTCGACGAACAGCTCGGCGTAGACCATGCCGCGCAGGCCGACGCAGATGGTGGGCAGCTCGGGCGCGAACATTTCGGTGTCGCAGACCACGGCGGCATCGGCCTTGAGGCGCGGCGGGCTTGGTCGTGACGTACGCTTCGATGTGCTCGCCGCCGATCTCCTCTTCGCCTTCGAGCAGGAACTTGACGTTGACGGGCAGCTTGCCGGTGGTCTTCAGCAGGCCTTCGACGGCCTTGATCTGGAGGTAGACCTGGCCTTTGTCGTCGGACGGCGCCGCGGGCGAAGATGTCGTTGCCGCGGATGGTCGGGCTCGAAGGGCGGCGACTTCCATTCGTCGAGCGGATCGGCGGGCTGCACGTCGTAGTGGCCGTAGAAGAGGAGGGTCGGCTTGCCGGGCGCGCCGAGCCACTCGGCGTAGACCAGCGGATTGCCCTCGCCTTCGATCAGTTCGGCGGAGGTCATGCCGGCGGAGCGCAGCTCGTTCGCGGCGAACTCGGCGGCGCGCCGGATGTCGGGCTTGTGCTCCGAGAGCGTGCTGATGCTGGGGATGCGGAGGAAGGTCTTGAGGCCTTCGAGGAAGTCGGACTGGTGCTGCTGAAAATAGGTCATCTGGTTTCAGCTTACAGCAGGGCGGGGGGCGGAGGCGTGTAAGTGGCTGATTAAGATGGGAAATTCAAGTCTCGAAATGGTGTGATTGTAAACCGGCGATCAGGTCATGGAGTTTCGCTTGGGCCACTGGTTTGGTCAAATATCCGTTCATGCCGGCGTCCAGGCAGATATCGCGATACTCGGCGGTGGCGTGCGCGCTCAGACCGAAGATTACGGGCTGGCGATCGAGGGGGAGGCGCTTGCGGATTTCGCGGGTGGCGGTGACGCCGTCAACGTCGGGCATTTGCACGTCCATCAGGATCAAATCGTAAGGGCGGCCGACCGCCGCCGCGATGGCCTCGGAGCCGTCCGCCGCGAGGTCCGCGTGAACCCCGAGTTTTTCCAGGAGCTTGAGAGCCACCCTCTGGTTCACCGGATGATCTTCCGCCACGAGCACTTTCAGATGGCGGGCAGAGAGGTTTGGCGCTGAGGCAGGGAGCGGCGGAGCGGGCTGCTCTGCGCTGCCCACAACGACGGTGAACTGGAACCGGCTGCCTTTACGGGGCACGGACTCGACGGTGATGGACCCACCCATCAATTCCACCAGCCGCTTGGAGATCACCAATCCCAGGCCGGTCCCTCCGTAACGGCGGCTAATCGAGGCATCCGCCTGAGTGAAAGACGAGAACAGGCGAGGCAACTCGTTCCGGGCAATGCCGATGCCGGTGTCGTGCACTTCGATGGTTATGCGGCGTGATGTCTCTTGCTGTCCAGCGACTCCCGCGGTAACGACGACTTCTCCGGAGCTGGTAAATTTCAAGGCATTAGAGACCAGATTCAGGACCACCTGCCGTAAGCGGGTACCGTCCCCGGCAACCCACACAGGCAATTCCGGCGCGAGTTCGCAAATCAGGCGCAGGCCTTTTTCCGCCGCACTGGCACGAAACAACCCAACGCTCTCGCGCAAGCACCGATGAAGGTCGAAGGGCGCGACCTCCAAGTCCAGCTTGCGCGAGTCGAGTTTCGAGAAATCCAGGACGTCGCTGATCACGCGAAGGAGCGCCTCGCTGGAGGAGTGAATCATTCGAATGACCTGCAGCGCCTCGGCAGGCACCGGCATGGACTCCAGTTCGATGGTCAGCCCGATGACACCGTTGAGGAGTGTCCGGATCTCGTGGCTCATGTTTGCCAGGAAACGGCCTTTGGCTTCGACCGCCTCGTCGGCACCTCCTTCTTTCTTTTCCGAGCATGCCAGGCGCGCTCGATCTCCAGTTCGGCGTGTTCGCCGGCGGACGAACGTGCGGCCCTTCCAGAGGATGATGCCCCCCCAGCGCGCCGGCGCCAAACAGCAGGGCCGACAGGCGCGCCCGCCCCCCACGTTTCCCAGGGCTTTGGCTCAATAAGGAAATCGGCTACGGCCACTTTTGGCGAAACCGGTCCATCCCGGACCCGACACTGGATTTCCAGGCGATGCCAACCCTGTGACAGGCCGGCGAAGGAGATGATCCGCTCGGTAGTATCGGTCCAGCGTCCACGGTCCCAGCGGTAAGAGAACCGTGTCAGTTGCTCCACTTTTGTAACTAAGCGAGGAAAACCCGGCCCTGAGAGTTCGCGACTTCTGGTCGACCTCGAGGCTGGTAATGACCGGATCGGCCGTCTGCGGCTTCGCCAGACCCCCGCCGGGAGGCCGGTAGTGCGCCAGGCCGCCGCTTGTTCCGATCCAGACGCTCCCATCGGCATCGGGCCAGAACGCCTCACCGTCGGTATCGTTCCAAATCAGCCCGTCTTCGGTGCTGAGGCGCCGCCAGTAGCCGCCGTCCAGAACGGACACACCATTGGCGCTGCCTCGCCAGAGGCGCCCGAATGCGTCGAGGCCGTGAAAGGCGGTGACTTCGACCGAGGAAGCATCCCCGGGGAGGACCGCGGTGGATCGGAGATGAACTCGGCGAGCCTCAACCCTTCGATTCGCGCATCGTACCGGTGGTGCAGCCACATGGCTCCGTCAGGAGAAATCATGGTGATGTAGGGGCTATCGGTGAGGAGCCCGTCGGCTTTCCGGTAATGGGCGCCAGCGATCGCCGCTGAGACTCCACAACCCGTCCTGGTTGGTGA
>CAVVLD010000003.1:0-26550 GCA_963748795.1 uncultured Solibacteraceae bacterium | reverse complement strand
AGCCAGCAGCGGAGTCAGCGTAAAGTACCGGCGCAGCTTCACCAGGCCGATGCCCTCTTCCGCGCGAAGATACCCGATGGAATACGGGGCGCAGACCAGGTACACGAAAGCCGTGAGCAGCAGGACCAGCGCGCTTAAGTGATCGGCAAACAGGTAGCCGCTCCAGGCGGAGGATTGCCCCGTCGCCAGCACCTCCGCCGCCAGCCGGATCGCCAGTCCGAACGCCGCCAGCGCCGAAAGCAAGATGGATGATTTCCATGGCGCGACGCTCCCTGGCGAGCGCGGTCAATCCGCTCGCCGCCAGCGGAATCAGCAACAGCAACGGAATCGTCATCGTCGCCATCAACCCTTCAGCCGGCTCAGGCGGCTGACATCCATCGAATCGAACGTCTCGCGAATGCGATACACCAGAATCGCCAGAATCATCACCGCTACCAGCACGTCGAAGAAGATTCCCATCTCCACCACCATCGGCATTCCGTAAGTCAGGGAGATGGCCGCCAGGAACAGCCCGTTTTCCAGCGACAGCAAGGCCAGAACCTGCGTGAGCGCCTTACGCCGGTTGATCATCATGAAGAACCCGATCAGAAAAAGCGCGATCGCCACCGGCAGCGTGTTGCGCCCCAAGCCGGCCACCCCGGTCACCGGCCCGGCCTGCAAGGGCTCGGAGATCACATATGCCAGCAGCGTCAGCAGGCCCGAGATAATCACCGATACCGGGACATTCACGAACGGCTCGATCTCCCGCCGGATTCCAATGCGCGATACCAGCCGCCGCAGAATCTCCGGCAGCAGAATTCCTTTCAGCCCCAGCATCAGGGCCGCGGCGATGTAGAGGTGCGGCGCGCGATTGAAATACGCGATGGTGCTGGCGATGCCGGCCAGCAGACACGATTGCACGGCAAACGCCCGGATGTTGGTGACCACCCAGCGCTGCGCCACCATCATGATCTGCAGCACCAGCACCACCGCTGCCATGAGCGTGATCATGCGGTCGCCGAATTGCGGGTCCTGCCAGAAGAACATGGGTTACGCCCTGCCCCCGAAAACAAACGTGGAGATCAGCGCCAGCGCGCTCAGCACGAACGCCACGGCCAGCAGTTCCGGCACCCGGAACAATCGCATTTTGGCGTTGGTGGTTTCCACCAGCACCACCGCCAGGGCCAGAATCGCCAGTTTCGCGACAAACAGAATGACGCTGAGGAGCATGGCTCCGGCCGACCCGTCCGCGCTCAGGCCGTACGGGAAAAACACGTTCATCAGCAGCGTCATCAGGATCATCTGCTTCATCCACGCGCTCCATTCGATCAGCGCCAGGTACGGTCCCGAATACTCCAGGATCATGGCCTCGTGGATCATGGTGAGTTCCAGGTGCGTTGCCGGGTTATCCACGGGAATGCGTCCGGTTTCGGCAATCAGCACGATGAACAGCGCCGCAAACGCCAGCATCTGCGAGGGCGCCAGAAAGCGCCAGCTTTGCCCTACGGCCGCCTGCGCCATGGAGCTGAGATTGGTCGATCCGGCCCCCAGCGCCACGGTGAAGACCGCGAGCATCAGGGCCGGCTCGGCAATCGCCGAGATGGTCATTTCGCGGCTGCTGCCCAGCCCGCCGAACGGGCTTCCGGCGTCGATTCCTCCCAGCGCCAGAAAGAAACGGCCCAGCGCCAGCAGATACACCACCGCCAGCACTCCGCCGATCCAGCTCAGCGGAGCCTGCGCGGAGACGGTCGGAATCAGCAGGCCGGCCAGCAGGGTAGTGGCGAAGAGCACGTACGGCGTGGCCGTGAAAATCCAGGAGGCCGTATCGGGAATCACCATTCCCTTGCGCAGCAGCTTGTACAGGTCGCGGTACGGCTGCAATAGCGCCGGTCCCCGCCGCGTTTGCAGGCGCGCCTTCAGCGTTTTGCTGAAGCCCGCGATCATCGGCGAGAACAGCAGCACCAGCGCCGTCTGAACGATTCCGAGCGCGATCTGCCCGATCATCCGCGCACCGCGAACACAAGCAGAAGAATCAGCGTAATGAAGATATACGCCAGGTACGCATGAAGGCTTCCGGCCTGCACCATCCTCATGCTCCGGGCCATGCGCAGAATGCCCTCCAGCAGAGGATCGTAAAAGTGCTTCTCGAAGGCCGGTTGAATCTCCGATTCGAAGTGAATCGATGTGGGGTAATATGGCGAGACTTCGAACTCCGCCTGAATCTCCCGGCGCGGCCGGAATATGGCGCGCGAAGATCATCCGCAGCGGCTTGGAAAACGCGGTCGCGGTGTATTCATTGTCGGCGGTCAGGCCCGGCAGGCCGCAATCCCATGCCGGCCCCGTGACGCGTTTCTGCTGCCGCCCCCACATCCTCCACAGAAACAGCGGGACCACGCTCAGCGCCACCAGCATACACCGCCAGAAGCAGGGTGGATACCGTGCCCCTCACGGGCGAGCCCGCCATCAACAGAAAGCCATTTCCCGAGACCACGCTCGCGCTGACACGGGTCCCAAAGGCCCGCACCGTGATGGGGTCGAAGACCGGCAGAAACCAGGTTGCCCCCAGTCCCAGCAGCACGCACGCCAGCGCCAGGCTCGCCATGCCGGCCCGCATGGAACCAGCCACTTCCTCCGCGCGCTTCCGCCTGGCTGCTCCGCGGCAGCGCCAGAAAGGTGATGCCGAATGCCTTGACGAAACAGGCCGCGGCCAGAGCGGCCGTCAGAGCCAGCAGCGCGCCGGCGATGGGAAAGGCGACCCGCGTCAGTTCCGTAGTGGCGCCGAAGCCCGCCAGCATCGCCTGGTACGTGAGCCATTCGCTCACGAATCCGTTGAGCGGCGGAAGGCCGGAAATGGCGATCGCCCCGATCAGAAAATACAGCGCCGTCGACGGCATACGGCGGATCAATCCGCCCATCTCCTCCATGTTTTGCGTGTGCGTGGCGTGCAGCACGCTGCCCGCGCCCAGGAATAGCAGGCACTTGAACAGTCCGTGATTCAACGTATGGAACAGACCGGCAATGAGCGCCATGGCCGCCAGCACCGGATGCCCGAAGGAGCGGAACAGCAGGGCGCCGCCGAAGCCCATCAGAATGATGCCGATGTTTTCGATGCTGTGGTACGCCAGCAGCCGCTTGAGATCATGCTCCATCAGGGCGTAAAGCACGCCGAGCAGCGCCGAGACCACGCCGATCAGCAGCACCAGCATTCCGGCCCATGCCGGCAGCCCTCCGTAGAAATCGAAAAACACGCGCGCCATGCCATAGATTCCGGTCTTGATCACGATGCCGGACATCAGGGCCGAGATGTTGCTGGGCGCCACCGGATGCGCCGCGGGCAGCCAGATGTGCAGCGGAATAATGCCGGCCTTCACGCCGAAGCCCAGGAACAGGAGCACAAATGCCAGCCCGCCGGTGGCCGCCGGCAGTTTGTCGCCGATGGCATGCATCGCCCGGAAATCCGTGCTCCCGGCAGCCCGGGCCAACAGCAGAAGTCCCACAAACAGCATGCCCGTTCCGGCGCGCGACATCAGGATATACAGCAATCCGCCTCGCCGGGTCTCACCGGATTCGTGGTTAGTCACCACCAGGAAGTAGGAGGAGACCACCATGATCTCCCACGCAATCAGGAAGAAGACGACATCGGAGGCGGTGAAGACCAGGGTCAGTCCGGCCAGCATTGCGTGCAGCAATGAACCTGACAATGCAGGGTTCTTCCCGGCCGGTCCGTGTTTCAGATACCCCACCGAGTACACTGCGACCGCGCCGGCCAGCAGGGAAAGCGCCAGCAGGAAGAAGGAAGACAAGGGATCCAGCCGGACGCTGTAAGCGATATACGGAATGCCGGAAGGAAGCGTCCACGCGAAATCGGACCCGCCGAGCAGGCCGCCGGTCGCAGCGCCGGCTTCCAGCAGCGCGCCCACCAGCGCGGCCACGCACAGGAATGTGGAAATCCGGCCGGCGGAGCGCGCCCAAAAATGGCAGGCGGCGCCTGTTACGGTTCCCAGAATGAAAACGAGCAGGCCGGCGGCATACAACTGAAGAGTGAGCGGCACGTCTGAATACTAGTATATTCGATTTTTCGAATCTTCGTATAGTCGATTTATCGCGGCTGCATCCAATCCAGCATGGCGGCCGCGATTCTCTCCACGCAGTGGGAAAGAGCGAAGTCCAGGTCGCCCGCCCAAAGCCCGGTGCAGAGGGAAAACACCAGCGAGTCGGAATGCGGCGTTTCGGCAACGGCGCCGGCGATCCCTTCGCTCAAGGCGAGACCGGCGCCCTCGCCGAGCGAACCCAGAAAGCTCGCGAAGGCCACCAGTTCGAACGCAAAGTCAGGCCGGAGCGCAGCGCGCCGCTCCGCCGGAACGACCGCGATCAGCTCCAGCGGGCCGGTTTTGGATTCGTCGCAGTACACCATGGCGACCGCGCAATCCGGCAGGCGGTGAATCACCGCGAAGAAGCGGTTCGCCTGCGGGCCCGATTTCGAACAGCGTACGGGACCGTACCACGACTGCCCCGGAGCGCGCCGGAGTGCTTTCTCGAGACTTCCCGGCCGGGCGCCGTTGAGGCTGAGTTCGATTGGCCCGTGCCAGGCTTTGCTTTGCGAATCCCATCCGTACAATTGCGCACATGCTTCCGAGGCACACAACATATATTCATAGTTTAAACTCTCAAACTATAAAATAGTTTTACCAGGCGTCTTTCTTCTTTTGCAGCGACCAGAGATAGTCGGCGATCCGCTGGATGTCTTCATCGCTAAGGACGTTCTTCCAGGACGGCATGTACAGCGGCGGGGCCGGTTTGGCCGAGTTGTCGAGCGGCGGCTGTTTGCCGTTTTGAATGATCTTGATCACCTCTTCTTCGGTGTAGTCGTCCGAGGCGTGGAGGAGCGATGGCACCTCGCCACCCTGGCTGTTGGGATTGGGAACGCCGCCCTGGAGTTGTAAGCCATGGCAGCCTACGCATCCGAAGCGCGAGAAGTTCTGCTTGCCGGCTTCGATCGCGGCATCTCTGGGAGTAAGCGGCCGGGACCTCTGCGACAAAATCGCCTGCGCGTCTTCGGCGGTGGCTGAGGCCATGAACGCGATGATGGCCTTTCGGGCATTGGTTTCCAGATCGTAGGCCGGCATAATGCTCCCGGGATAGATCAGTTGCGGATTCACCAGTTGTTCGTCCAGCCAGCCGGGAGAATGCTCTTTGGTGATGCCCGCCAGGTCGGGCCCGGTCTTGGCTCCCACGCCCCCGATGTTGTGACAGGCGATGCAGTTCTTTTCCGTGAACAACTGTCGCCCGTAGCTGGCGCTGGGAATCAGCCGCACGCTGGAATAGTAGGTTCCCATCTGTTCGTTGGTGAGCGACAGCATGTAGAAGGTCAGCGCGCGTGCCTGCTCCTTGGTGAAGCGGAAATTGGGCATGGGCGAGTTGCGCGAGACGGCATTGGGGTCCAGGAAATGGCGCTCCAGCCAATCGGGTGCCCGGTGGGCAGCGCCCTCTTCGGTGAGGTCGGGACCAACGCTGCCGCCCACGCCGTTGAGCTTATGACAACCCCGGCACCCTTGTGTTTCGAAGAGCCGGCGGCCATCGGTCAACTCCGGCACGCCGGGCACTTCCCCTTCTTTATGGCAGCGCCCGCAGGAAGCGCGGATGTAATCCCTGGGCAGGAGCGGCTCCTGCCAGAATTCCACCTTCCCGTGCGCGTTCTGCTTGTCTGTGGCGAGCCCCTGTCCGCCGTGGCAGACCGTACAGCCGAACCGGGCGGGCACGTGCGGAGCCAGGTTGGCGTGAAACGTGTAGGGCTGCGGAGCGCTCTTCATGGTGGGGTCTTCCACCCCCAGATGACAGGTGGTGCAGCGGTCTACGCGCTGCAGAGCCGGGCAGCAGATCCTGCCGGATCACCAGGGCGGCGTTCAACACGTTCGTCTTGGCCGCGGAGTTGGGTTCTCCCACCGATTCCAGCCGGTGAAACTCCTGCTGGTACGTTTTCCAGGTGGGGGTGCCGGCCTGCCAGATGGCTCCCACCATCAGAGCCAGCACCACCAGGCTCAGCGCAAAGAAGAACTGCGGTAGTCTCCGTTCCATTTACTCGGCCCCCGTAATGTGGACCCATGGCGGCACAAAGGCCCAACCAGGACCGCGGAAAAGCGTCCCCACGATAATCAGAACGACATTGATCGCGACGAACAGGGTGAAGGCGCGGATGGCCCACTTGCGATCGGCCGGACGCCGGCTGGGATTCCGGTCGACGTAGGGAATGGCCAGCAGCGCCAGCACGGCCAGGCCAGGCACGATCACGCCGCCGAGCAGGGCCGAGTGGCTCACCAGTTCCTGAAGACCGAGAAAATACCACGGCGCTTTTGCCGGGTTGGGCGTCTTCGCCGGATTGGCCAACTCCTCCAATGGCGCCTTCCAGAAAAGCGAAACCGCCATCACCGTGGCTACCGTTACCAGCAGGGCGATGCCCTCGCGGAAGAAGGCATACGGATAGGAAAAGACGGTATCCTCTTCCTCCTCCGCGCTCACCGTTTCAAAAATGGGCTTGCCGGTCACCACCTCCATGAGTCCATAGGTCTTGTCCCGGGATGCCGGCATGGCGGTCAGGGAAGCATCGTTCGCCGGCGCGCCAATAGTCACCAGGTCCGCGGATTTCTCGTCCTTCAACTTCCATACCGGCCGCGAAAGTCCTCCGTCTTTGCGGACCCGCCAGAAGTGCACCATGGTCAACAGGGTCACCAGGGACGGCAGCACGGCCACGTGCAGCACGTAGAACCGCAGCAGCGCCGATTCGCCCACCGTGTGTCCTCCCAACAGCAATTCGCGAATGCTTTTTCCCAGCACCGGAGCGTAGCTCCCGATGTTGGTTCCCACCGTGATGGCCCAGTAGGCCAGTTGATCCCAGGGCAGAAGATAACCGGTGAACGACAGTCCCAGCGTGAGCAGGAACAGCACCACGCCGATCACCCAGTTGAACTGTCGCGGCCTCTTGTAAGAGCCCGTATAAAACACCCGGCACATGTGCAGGAAGACGCAGATCACCATTCCGTGAGCCGACCAGCGATGCATGTTGCGCAGAAAGCTCCCCAGGTACACCACAAACTGGAGGTCCTTCATGTCCTGGTAGGACTGCGGCGGATAGGGGCGGTAGTAAATCATCAGCGCCACCCCGGTGGTCACCAGGACCAGGAAGAGGAAGAAGGTGATGAACCCAAGGTAAAACGTGTGCTTCACCTTGAGGTTTTCTTTTTTCACCTTGGCGGGGTGAATGTGAAGCCATACGTTGAGGAAGACGAATTCGCTCTTCCCCTTGTCGGTGGACAGCGGGTCCCGCCGAACGATCGACTGCCGGATATCTCGTAGTGAGATTCATCGTCACACCATGAGGCGGTAACTTGCCAGGACGGGGTGGTCCTTATCCACCCGCAGTTGGCCATCGCGGGCCAGGGTTACTTCAAACCACTCGAGCGGCCGCGGCGCCGGGCCGTGCAGCACCTTGCCATCCGCGCCGAATACGCTGCCGTGACAGGGACAATGGAAGCGCTCGTCGTTCTGAAAATACCCCACCGTGCAGCCCAGGTGAGTACAGACGGCGCTGGCCACCGCGAACCCTCTCTCGCGATCGTGGAATACATAAATCTTCTCTTCCGCGCAGGAACGTGGGCGGGCCGAAGGAAAAATCCGCCGGTGAGCCGATCTTGAAGGTTTGCGGCGGCTCATAAAATACGCTCGGCGTCAGGAACCGCACCACGGCGGCCAGGCTCACGCTCACCGCGGCCCAAAGGGCCGCCACCCCGGCGCTACCCCAGGTAAAAAAGGATCGTCGATTCATTCGAACACCTCCCGCTCCTGCTGCTCCAAAGCCTCCATTGTGATCGCGTGGGTAGGACACCGCTGGGCGCACAGGCCGCAGCGAATACACTTCTCTTCGTTCTTGATGATTGCGCCCGCCTGCCCCGAGGGGAGATCGGCAGCCGGGACCCCGTAACGATTTTGAATCAGCGCCTCGTAGCGCTCATCGCCTTGCACCTGGACCAGGTCCACCAGTCGCAGGCAATTCTCGGGACACACATCCACGCATCCGGCGCACAGGATGCACTTGGAGCCGTCGAAGATCGTGTTGACCTGGCACTTCAGGCAGCGGAGGCCTTCGGCGCGCCCCTGGTTTTCGTCGAAACCCAGTTCCACCTCGGCGATCCCGATGCGGCGATTGGCCGGCAGCACCGGCATGGTCTGGCGCGGGATTCCCAGGAAGCCGCGAGGCATCTCCCAGTTGTGGAAGATCCGGAAACGGCTCAGCACCGTCTTGCTGCTCTTGCCGTTGAAGTAGACGTGGATGGACCGCGCCGCGCGGTGCCCGTTGGCCACGGCTTCCACCAGCACGCGCGGTCCGAATGCCACGTCGCCGCCGGCGAACACGCCGGGCGCTGTCGTCATGAGGTTCTCGTCGATTTTGAGAATTCCGCGTGGCGTCACCTGAACGTCCGTATCGCCGCCGAGGAAGGAGAGGTCCGCCTGCTGGCCGATGGCGAGCACCACGCTATCGCAAGGAATGACTTTTTCCTGGTCGCTGAACGCGGGGTTGAAGCGGCCGTTTTCGTCGAAGACCGAAACGCAGGCGCGCACCCTGAGTCCGGTCACGACGCCATCCGCGCCTACGATTTCCTTCGGTCCCCACCCGTTGTCCACGGCAATTCCCTCGTGCTCCGCTTCTTGGACTTCGCTCTGCCAGGCGGGCATCTGCTGGCGCGATTCCAGGCTGACCAGGCATACCTGTTCGGCGCCGGAGCGCATCGCCATGCGCGCGGCATCCAGGGCCGGTTGCAGGCTCTCCGCGCCGGATTCGGCGGCGCCGCTCGACCATGACTCGTGCACCAACCGCACCGCCGCGCGTGCCACGTCGATGGCCACGTTGCCGCCGCCCACCACCGCCACCCGTTTCCCGAGTTCGATTTCGTAGCCCAGGTTGGCGTTGATCAGAAAGTCGATGCCGTTGAAGACTCCTGCCAGGTGCGCGCCCGGAATGTTGAGTTCGCGGCCCTTGTTGAGCCCCGTGGCCAGCAGCACTGCGTCGAACTTGGAACGTAGTTGGGCAAAAGAGATGTCCCGCCCCAGCATCATGCGGGTATGCAGCCTCACCCCCAGCGCCAGAATGTTATCGACTTCCATCTTGATAATTTCCCGGGGAAGCCGGAAGTGCGGAATGCCCAGATAGAGCATCCCGCCGGGAACCGGGGCGGACTCGTAAACCTCTACCGCGTAGCCCAGCAGCGCCAGGTCGTGCGCGCAGGTAAGGCCGCACACCCCTGCTCCCACAACGGCGACTCGCTGCTTGCGCTTGCGCGCCGGCGGCAGATTTTTGCGGGCCGGATCGTGTCCGATGCCCAGGTTGTGGCGCTCGGTGGCGTATCGTTTGAGCGCGCAGATAGCGATCGGCTCGTCGACTTTCCCGCGCCGGCACGCATCCTCGCAAGGGTGCGCGCATATCCGTCCCAGCACGTAAGCAAAGGGATTGGGCGCGCGGGCCAGCAGGTAAGCCTCTTCGTCCCGCGACACCCCGATGGATTGCACGTACCGCCCGCATTCGGTGTGGATGGGGCAGGCGGTACGGCACGGGATGTTGCGGTCGAAGTATTCGCGGTCCGGGACTGTAACGCTGTAGCGCATGGCGGCTTCCCTTTCACTGCTTCTTCAGTTTTGCGATTTCCTCGTCGCTGAGAGCCGGGTAGAACGCCTTCGGGTTCTTGTCTTTTCGTTCGGTCTGGTCGAAAATCAGAAACTCGAAAATCTGCTTTCCCTGGTTGTCGCTGATGCCGGAGTTCGGTTTGTGCATCATGCGTTTGACATAACGCTCCCATTCATCGCGCTTCATCATGGTGTTGATGGGCCGCGCGATGGTGTGGCACTTGGAGCATTTGCTGGAAAACATCTTATAGGCCCCCTGCTGGGCAGCCGGGTAGGCGCTCACATCGATCTTGTCGGGCCCTTTGTCCTGTGGAAGCACCACATTGCTGGTCTGCGCCACCAATGACAGGGGCGCCAGCAGGAGGGCAATCTGAATCAGTCGTCTCATGAATATCGCTCCTTTAAAAAGGGACGGGCCGGGAGCCCGTCCTACCACATCACCCGCACATCGAGTTTGAACAGTTTGTCGGTAAACAGCGCGCCCGTGGTCGGGTCCTGATCGGTCTCGCGTCCATAACTGGCGCGCACCACCACGTTGCCGAGTTCCGTGAGCGCTTTCTCCGTGCCGATATTCCATGCGGACGTATGGTTTACCGGCCCGCTGGCGATGGTCTGGGCCAACCGGTCGTACCGGGCCATCACCGCGAAGCCGCGCTGGATGTAATAGTCCACCTCGGCGCGGTACCCATTCGAAATGAAGTGTGTGAGCGGGTTGCCGGCTTCGTCCTGCCAGTCGTCGTCGTTCCGCATGTATCCGCCCAGAACGTCCAGCTTGTCGAAGAACAGGTAGTTGCCAAAGACGCCATAGCGGCGGATGTTGGGACGGTAGGTAAACTCATCGGGGGCGCCCATGTTCTGCACCTGGTCTTTGGTGCCGTGGTAGGCCATAAAGGTGACGCCGCCATCGGGTCCGAACCAGTAATCGGCGTCGAACCAGTAGTCCTTGGAGTTCTTGGTGGAACTGAACAGGATCTCGCTGCCGTCGGCGTTCAGCCCGTTGGTGACTTTGGCCGAGACCGCGAACACCTGCTTGAAGTAATTCGATGCCCACGTGTATCCCACGTTGACCCCCACCGGATGCTGGTCCAGGGTGAAGTTTATGGGGCTGGTGTTGGTCAGCAGGATAGAGGGATCGGGGAACAGGTTGTAGAACATGGCTGCCCGCGTGCCTTCTCCCTCCTGCATGTGCATTTCGCCGGCCTTGACGAAATAACTGCTGTTGGCGCGGCCGGCGGTGTAGCCCAGCACCGCCTGTTCCAGGTTGGTATTTCCGCCCTGGTACAGCTCGAAGTGCGTGAAGTAGGAAAATCCGGTGTCCGGCACTGCCCCGGCGACGAACAGCGCGGCTTCATCCAGATTGAAACTGGAGTTGGACGTGGGAGTGATGCCCGTGCCCTTCGTTTTGTCCACGGTGAAGCTTCCCTGGGCAATGACGGCGAGCGAATTCGTGATGCTGAATTTGATGTCGTTGCCTAGCGTAGCAACCTTCGGCGCCGCTTTGGTCCCGTCCATTTCGTCAGGTGGCATACGGTATCCCAACCGTTTAAACATGTATCCGGTCTTATTCAAAGCGGGTGGAATGGTGTGGCACGAATAGCACTTCACACCATACTTTCGAGCGAACGCCGGAATCGCCCGTCCCGGCTGCGGGGACAAAACGAGAACCAGCAGGATGGGCATGACAGCCGGGAGCCAGGATCTTCTACGCAGTAGAGCCATGCCGCTCCTGTGGCATCTCAACAGCCACTATTGGGCTCCTTTTATCTCAATACATTAGAGAAAATGGAATCGCTATATGGGGAGCCGATTCCCCGAAATCGCCGGAGAGCTGTGGAATCTATTCCCCAGATCGCCGGAGCAGCGCGTAAAAGGTCTTTCGATCCACGCCGGCCTCGCGCGCCGCAGCGCTGATGTTGCCGTCGCAATGCGCGAGCACGGCCTGCGCGTACGAGAGTTCGAAGCTGGCCAGGTACTGCTCCCTGGCTTCTTTCCACGGCAGGCTGGAAAGTTGGCAGACCGCGCCGTTCGGCTGGAGATCTTCGGCAAGGTCTTCCGGTTCCAGCACGCCGCCGGGGTGCAGGGCCGTGAGTCTTTCCATCACGTTCTTGAGCTGCCGGACATTGCCCGGCCACGGCTGGCGCAGAAGCGCTTCATAGAACCGGGGAGAGCCGCTCAGGCTCTTGCCGTACCGCCGTGAAAATCGCTCCAGAAAAAAACAGGCCAGGTGAGGGATGTCTTCCGGCCTGTCCCGCAAAGGCGGCAACTTCACGGTGACCACTCCCAGGCGGTAGAAAAGCTCTTCGCGAAAGGTGCCGGCCTTGATCTTCGCCGCCAGGTCCTGGTTTGTGGCGCAGAGAATACGGCAGTCCACGCCCACCGGTTCGAGGCCGCCCAGGCGCCGAAGTTGGCGCTCTTCGACAAAGCGGAACAGGCGGGTCTGCAATTCCACGCTCAGGTCGCCGATCTCGTCCAGGAACAGGGTGCCGCCGTCGGCCGATTCGATCAGGCCTTTCTTGGTGCGTTCCGCTCCGGTGAAGGCGCCGCGCTCGTACCCGAACAGTTCGCTCTCGATGAGCGAACCGGGCAGGGCGCTGCACTCTACCGGCACGAAGGGTTTATTCTTCCGCGGACTCTGGCTTTGAATGTAGCGCGCCATCACTTCCTTGCCGGTGCCGCTCTCCCCCAGAATCATCACGGTCGCATCGGTAGCGGCGGCGCGCCGGGCCTTCTCGGTCAGGTCCAGCATGACGGTGCTGCGCGTCTGGGGACGATCGCTCTCCCCCAGCGCCTCCAGTCTTCCTTTCAGCTGCACTATCTGAATTAATGTGTTGCCTAGCGTGGCAACCTTGGGCGCCGCTTTGGTCCCGTCCATTTCGTCGGGAGGCATCCGGTATCCCAATCGTTTGAACATGTATCCGGTCTTGTTCAGAGCCGGCGGAATGGTGTGGCACGTGTAGCACTTCACGCCGTATTTTCGGGCGAACGCCGGAATCGCCCGTCCCGGCTGCGGGGACAAAACGAGGACCAGCAGAATAGGCATGACAGCCGGGAGCCAGGATCTTCTACGCGGTAGAGCCATGCCGCTCCTGTGGCATCTCAACAGCCACTATTGGGCTCCTTTTATCTCAATATGTTAGAAGAACCGAAATGAGAGATATGGGGAGCTGATTCCCCGAAATCGCCGGAGAGCTGTGGAATCTATTCCCCAGATCGCCGGAGCAGCGTGTAGAAGGTTTTTCGATCCACGCCGGCCTCGCGCGCCGCAGCGCTGATGTTGCCGTCGCAACGCGCCAGCACCGCCTGGGCGTAAGAGAGTTCGAAGCTGGCCAGGTATTGCTCCCTGGCCTCTTTCCACGGCAGACTGGAAAGCTGGCAGACCGTGCCGTTCGGCTGGAGATCTTCGGCGAGGTCTTCCGGTTCCAGCACGCCGCCGGGGTGCAGGGCCGTGAGCCTTTCCATTACATTCTTGAGCTGCCGGACATTGCCCGGCCACGGCTGGCGCAGAAGCGCTTCATAGAACCGGGGAGAAGCGCTCAGGCTCTTGCCGTACCGCCGTGAAAATCGCTCCAGGAAAAAACATGCCAGGTGGGGGATGTCCTCCGGCCTGTCCCGCAACGCGCGGCAGCTTCACGGTCACCACCCCCAGGCGGTAGAAAAGCTCCTCGCGAAATGTGCCGGCCTTGATCTTCGCCGCCAGGTCCTGGTTCGTGGCGCAGAGAATCCGGCAATCCACGCGTACTGGTTCCAGCCCGCCCAGGCGCCGCAGTTGGCGCTCTTCCACAAAGCGGAACAGGCGCGTCTGCAATTCCACGCTCAGGTCGCCGATCTCGTCGAGGAACAGAGTGCCGCCGTCGGCCGATTCGATCAGGCCTTTCTTGGTACGTTCCGCGCCGGTGAAGGCGCCGCGCTCGTACCCGAACAGTTCGCTCTCGATGAGCGAACCGGGCAGGGCGCTGCACTCTACCGGCACGAAGGGCTTGTTCTTCCGCGGACTCTGGCTTTGAATGTAGCGCGCCATCACTTCCTTGCCGGTGCCGCTCTCGCCCAGAATCATCACGGTCGCATCGGTAGCGGCGGCGCGCCGGGCCTTCTCGGTCAGGTCCAGCATGACGGTGCTGCGCGTCTGGGGACGGTCGCTCTCCCCCAGCGCCTCCAGTCTTCCTTTCAGCCGGCCCACCTCCTGCTCCAGTTCCACGTGAGACAGCGCCCGTTTCACCACCAGCACGAGATCTTCCCGCCGGAAGGGTTTTTGCAGGTAATCGAAGGCGCCGTTGCGCATGGCCGACACCGCACCCTCCACGGATCCGAAGGCCGTCAGAAAAACGATGGGCAGGCCGGGATGCGCGGGATGCAGGCGCGCGAACAGTTCTTCGCCCGACATTCCGGGCATCCGCATGTCCAGCAACATCAGCTCGGGAGGCTTTGCCAGCGCATCCGCAAGGGCCCTTACCGGATCGGTGTAGGCCGTCACGGTGGTGTCGGGAAGCTTCAGCATGCGCTGAATGTTCTCGCCCATCGCCGCCTCGTCGTCAATTACGAAGATGCGATTCATGATGGATCACCTCCGGCAAACCAATGGTAGGGCTGGCCCCTTGTAAAACGCGCCGGGGGTATTTCGATCACGAAACTGGCGCCGCCACCCGCTCTTTCTTCATACCATATGCGGCCGTCATACATGTCCAGGAGGCTGGCGCCCAGGAAGAGGCCCAGCCCCAGACGCTCTCGTCCCGGACTCTGGGAAACGAACGGCTCGAACAGATGCTCGCGGATGGTCTCCGGTACACCCGGCCCGTTGTCTTCGATGCGGAGCACCACCTTGGCTCCGGCGATGCGATACGGTTCCAGCCGGATCCAGATGGTGGCGCCTTCCCGCCCGTGGAGCGCTTCCAGGGCATTGCTCAACAGGCCGCGCGCGACTTCACTGACCACATGGCCCGGCAGGTTGACGCGTGGCGCCTCGGCCAGTTCCTGGATTACGCGAACTCCCCGCTCCCGCGCTACCGGGACCAGTGCCGCCATCGCTTCTTCCAGCGCTGCGGAAGGAGCCGAGGGCTCGAATACCTCACTCCCGCGCTCCCGTCCGCAGCGCCTGCAACAGGGTGCGCGCGATGTTTCCCATGTAGCGCATCTCCTTCAGCATCTGCTGCAGGTCCCGGCAGAGCGCGGCGTCTTCCGCCCGCTCTTCCAGCAGCACCTCGATGCGGCTGGTCACAATGGCGAGCGGATTGTTGAATTCGTGCATGAAGCCGGCTGTGAACTGGCCCAGAAGCGTGAGTTGGTGCGACAGGCGGGCCTGCTGGTCCGCGGCCGAAAGCTCCTCCCGCAATCTCGCCGTCCGGTAACGCACCGTTTCGAGTTGCAACTTCAGTTGCTCTACCTCTTCGCGGGCGTTCTGCGCGTCCGATAGGGCGCGACTCCTCTGGCGGAGGGAGACCAGAAGTGCGGGAACAGGAGCCAGAAGGGCTGTGCCGGCCAAAAGCAGTCCTGTTCGTCAGGGGCCGAGGGAGGGAGAACCCGGCTGAGCAACCAATAAACCGGCAGCACCCACAGACCGCTGAGCCAGCGCAAAATGCGCCACCGGGCATTCGGGCGACCGGCCGGACTGTTTCCATGCTGGGTCTCAGGCATGCTTCTTACGACAGCAGGCGGTGCTCCTTCAGTTTGCGATACAGGTTTCGTTCGCTGATGCCGAGGATGCGCGCGGCGCTGCCGCGGTGGCCGTGGCTGGCTTCGAGGGCGCGCCGGATGTGGGCGCGTTCCAACTCGTCCAGCGTGGGCAGCACGCCGTTCTCCGCGCGCGGGGCGCTGCGGCACCGCCGCGGGCAGGTGCTCCGGCAGAATCTCCGAGGCTTCGCAGACTACCGTGGCGGCCTCCACGGCGTGCTTCAGTTCGCGCACGTTGCCCGGCCAGTGATGCCGCCGCAGCGCCTCCACGGCGGCGGGGCTCAGGAACTTGGACGCACCGAAGCGCTCGTTGAGCACGCCGATGAAGTGGCGGGCCAGCAGTTCGATATCGCTGCCGCGCCGGCGCAGCGGGGGAATCTCGATAGCGATGGTGCTCAGGCGGTAGTACAGGTCTTCGCGAAACTGCCCCTGGCGCACCATCTGTTGCAGGTCGCGATTGGTGGCGGCGAGGACGCGCACGTCCACGTGAATTTCGCTGGTGCCCCCGACGTGGCGGAACACCGAGCTGTCCAGAACGCGCAGCAGCTTGGTCTGCGTGGACGGGCTGATCTCGCCGATTTCGTCCAGAAAGATGGTGCCGCCGTTGGCCACTTCGAAAAGACCCGGCTTGGCTTTATCGGCGCCGGTGAAGGCGCCGCGCTCGTGTCCGAACAGTTCGCTCTGCAGCAGGCTCTCCTGTAGCGCCGCGCAATCCACCACCACGAAGGGGCGCGATTTGCGTCCGCTCCGGGCGTGCAGCAGCTTGGCCACGCGCTCCTTGCCGGCGCCGGTTTCACCCACGATGAGAACCGTGGAATCGCTGGGACCCACGCGGTCCACCAGGCGCAGCAGGCGCTGGAATTCGGGGTCCTCGCCGAGGAAGGAGCCGGCCAGGTCCGGGGGCGTCAGCCCGCGTTCCAGCAGGCTGGCGCGATGGCGCAGGGAACGGCGTTCCAGCGCCCGCTGAATGCGGATCTGCAATTCATCCAGCGGGCACGGCTTGATCACGTAGTCGAAGGCGCCCACGCGGATGGATTCGATGGCCGTATCGATGGAACCGTGCCCGGTCAGCAGGATGACTTCGACCGCGGTGTTGCGCGCGCGGATGGCCTTTAACGTTTCCAGGCCGTTCATGCCAGGCAGCCGGAGGTCCAGCAGAACGACTTCGGCCTCCAGCGTTTCGAGCTTCTTGACGGCCTCTTCGCCCGACGAGGCGGTTTCCACCTGGTGTCCCAGGCGGCGCAGTTCCGATGCCATCACGTGGCGAAACGCCGCGTCGTCATCCACCAGAAGTAAGGAAGCCGTCGTTTTCATGCTGCCAGCACGGGAAACACGATTTCGAAAGTGGACCCCTGGCCCGGGGTGCTCTCCACCAGAATATCGCCGCCCCACCTGCGGACGAAGTTGAGCGAGAGGAAAAGACCCAGACCGGTGCCGCCCTCGCGCGCGCTGAAGAAGGGCTCGAAGATCCGCTGGCGATTCTCCGGGGCGATGCCGCAGCCGTTATCGGCGATGCGAATGCGAACGGAGTCCGTCCGCGTCTCCACCTCGACGGTCACGCGGCCGCCTGCCCGCGAAGCCTGCACGGCGTTGAGCAGCAGATTGATCAGGGCGTGCTGCAACTCGGCCTCATCGGCGCGGATGTGCAGTTCCCCGGCGAGTGGGCGAACTTCGATGCTCACCGAGTGGGCGCGCGCGGTGGGCTCGATAAGGCGAACCACGCCGTCCACCGCGGCCTTCAGATTCACAATATCGCCCGCGGAGTGCTGGCCTCGCGACAGGCGCAGAAAGTGCTGGGTGATGCCGCGGCAGCGCAGGATCTGTTCCCGGGCGATGGAGGCGCTGTCGCGGATCTGCTCCGCGTCGCCCTGTCCGCCGAGTTCCCGCAGGATTCCCTCCACGCAGGTCAGGACCGTGGCCAGCGGCGTGTTGAGCTCGTGAGAGAAGCCGGACGCCAGCGTGCCCAAAGATGCCAGGCGGTGCGATTCGGCCATGTGGGCCTCGGCGGCGCGGCGCTCGGAGATGTCCCGCCAGACTTCGACTACCTGTTGGAGCTTGCCCGCGTCGTCGCGAATGGGCGAGGCGTGGACCTCTTCCCAGACGGTTGCGCCGCCGGGGGTGTGGCGTTCGCAGATGCGGACCTGGCTCGAGCCCGAGCCCAGGCAGGCGAGCGTGGGGCAGTCGTCAACGGTGCAGCCTCCGGGCGGCACATCGCGGCACTGGCAGCCCAGCACTTCCTGGCGGGAATGTTCGGCGCGCTGCAGGAAGGCGTCGTTGGCGGCCACGATGGTGCGGTGGGTATCCAGCACCACGATGCCGTCATCGATGCTGTTGATGACCATCTCGAGGCGCTCCCTCTGGCTCTTCACCTCGCCCACCAGGCCGGTGACCGAATCCGCCATGGTATTGAATTCGCGGGCCAGCCAGGAAAGGGTATCGCCGCCCTGGGCAGGCACGCGCTGTTCCAGGTCGCCCGCCGCGATCTGGCGCGCGGTGGTTTCGAAACGCTGCAGGCGGCGCAGCACGGCGAACCGGATCACGATGCCGATGGCGCCCACCAGGAGCAGGGTGATGGCGGCGGTGCCCCAGACCAGCCAGCGCAGGTCGCGCGACATGGCTTCCTGAATGTGATCGGCGCGGTAGTCCAGAATCAGGATGCCGTTGATCTTGTGACTCGGATCGTGGCAGCGGTAGCACTCCGGGCGGTTGCGAATGGGCACCACGGTGCGCAGGATGGTGCCGCCGCGGGTTTCGATCACGCGGCTGGATCCACGCTGCTCGGGCGGATAGCGATGGCAGGCCTGGCAGGTGGGCGAATTGATCTGGAGGTCGGCATCGGGCGGACCGGAGCCGGCAGGGTAGCGCTCGGTGCCGAAGCGGTCCAGCAGCACCAGCCGGTCTACCGCGGCCTGCTTGCGGAAGCTCTCGATCATGCGGGCGATCAGGGTGCGGTCGTTCTCGATCATCTGGTGCTCGAGGGCCACGCGAATCAGGTCGCCCTCTGCCAGCGCGGTGTCATGCGCGGTCTCGAGCAGCGACTCCATATGGTGCCGGGAGAAGAGATAAGCGCCGACCGAGCAGGCCAGCACAACCGCGGCCGTAACCCCTACCGCCAGTCCGATGGTCATGCTGGCGACAGGCGGTCTGATGTTCTTGACCGGAATGCTCGAATCATGTCACAGTCCGCGGGTCCCGTCAAATTATGGAGCGGCGACTGACGAAACGTCAGGAGCCGGCATGACATTTTGACAGGCGCCGGGGCTGATGCGATGGGGCAATTGCAGATAATCGAGCATTTTTATGCTGTTTTCGATTTGGCTCTCGCCGTGCAATATGCAGGCGCCGAGGAAGAGGAGGCCCGAACGATGGAAATGTTGCTGATGGGTGCCTGCTTGAGCATGTTCGGATTGGCGGTGACGTGCCTGGCATTTGGAGCGGCGACGCGGCCCGAGCGATCGCGCGGCGCCGGCCGTGGAGGTGAAACCGGAACTGGCGAAAGCGGCGGCTGCGGCGCGCTTCTTCGTGCAACCGCCGGCACAACCGGCGATTCCGGTTGCGGCGCATACGCGGGTTCCGCTGGAAGTGCTGCTGCTGCAGATTGAGAATCACGTCCGCCTGGAGCAGGCCGCGGTGGAGTCGTTTCTGCAAACCCCCACGTCGGCGCTGCTGCACAGCCGGACCATATCGACGCTGGTGAACTGAGAAGAGGAACACCATGGTGAAGGCAGACCTTTTGAACGGGCTGAGTGAAGAGGATGCGGGCCAGGTGATGAAGCTGGCCAAGCGGACCATCCTGACGAGCGGGGCGGAACTCTTTCACTTGGGAGACGTGGCGGGCAGCATCTACCTGATCGCGCGAGGCCGCTTGCGGCTGACGCTCCCGATGCAGGTCCGCAACCACGAAGAAGACATGCTGGTGGAAGAGCGGGCGCCGGGGCAGACGGTGGGATGGTCGGCGCTGATTCCGCCGTACCGCTTTACGCTGACGGCTACGGCGCCGCTGGAGACCGAGGTGCTGGCGCTTTCGCGGGAGGCGCTGATGGAGCACTTTGCGGCCAACCCCGGGACAGGGTACGCGGTATCCATGAACCTGGCTTCGGTGATTGGAGAGCGGCTGCAAACGTTCCAGACCATGTGGGTGCGGGAGATGCAGCGCATGGTGGAAGCGCGCTGCGCCTGAGGATTGGCATGAGACGGATTTTGGCGGCGATGCTGATGGTGGGGGCCCTGGGCGCGGGCGACGGGGCGAAGACCGCCCGGCCCACGCGGCTGGGCGAAGCGGCGGAGGAGCGGCTGGAAGTGCCGCCGCCGCCGTTCTCCGAAGGGATCTTTCCGTGCTCCAACTGCCACGACGGGATGCCGGTGAATCGCACGCGGCGCGAACTCACCGCGATGCACACCGATATCGTGCTGAAGCACGACGAGACGCACCGCTGGTGCCTGGACTGCCACGACGCCGACGAACCGCGAACACGCTGCACCTGGCGAGCGGCGAGCCGGTGCCGTTCGAGGAATCGTACCGGCTGTGCGGCCAGTGTCACGGCGAGAAACTGCGCGACTGGCGGGCGGGGGTCCACGGACGCCGCACCGGGAACTGGAACGGCGCCAAGCAGTACCTGCTCTGCGCCAACTGCCACAATCCGCATCAGCCGCGGTTCCGCGCGCTGGCGCCCAAGCCCGCGCCCAAGCCGCCGCACCGGCCGGGATTGGACTGAAAGGGATCCGATGGAAACAGACACCAAGAACCCTTCGCGACGGCTGTTCACGATCGCCGCGGCTGCGGCCGCCGCGAGCTGGGTGATGACGGCGTGCGGACCCAAGCGCCTGTACGAGGCGCCCAAGGAGCGCCTGAGGACGGCCATCCAGGAGATGGAGCGCAAGTATGCCGAGCACGGGCAGAAAGTGACCGTGTCGGATGCCGGCCCGATGCCGGGCGTGGTGTTCGGCTACGCGCTCGACCTCTCGCGCTGCATCGGCTGCCGGCGCTGCGTGCTACGCCTGCGTGGAGGAGAACAACCAGTCGCGCGACCCGCAGATCCAGTGGATCCGCGTGCTCGAGATGGAGAAGGAGAAGGGCGTCGACTTCGCGCACGCCGACCCCTACTACAACCCGGCGGAGGTGCCCGAGGAGGGCCACTTCTACATGCCGGTGGCCTGCCAGCAGTGCGGCAACCCGCCGTGCACCAAGGTCTGCCCGGCGGGCGCCACCTGGAAGGAGCCGGACGGCATCGTGGTCATCGACTACGACTGGTGCATCGGCTGCCGCTGCTGCATGGCGGCCTGCCCCTACGGCGCGCGCCACTTCAACTGGGGCGAGCCCACGCTTCCGGCCGAGCGAGCTCAACCCGAACACGCACTTCCTCGGCAACCGGCCGCGGCCGAAGGGCGTCGTCGAGAAGTGCACCTTCTGCATCCAGCGGACGCGGGCCGGGCCGCTACCCGGCGTGCGTCGAGATCTGCCCGGTGGGCGCGCGCAAGTTCGGCAACCTGCTCGACCCGGAGAGCGAGATCCGCTACATCATCGAGCACAAGCGCGTCTTCGTCCTCAAGGAGGAGCTGAACACGGAGCCGAAGTTCTTCTACTTCTACGCCACGTGAGGATCCATGCAGACACGCATCCGGCTGTTCAGCGGCTTCGCCGCGCGGAAGCCTGCAGCTGATCGCTCCGCGGGAACCGGGCCTACTGGGCTGTGGGTGGCGTTTCTGCTGGCTGCTGATCGCCTCGGGCGCGCTGGCCTACGCCCACCAGGTGCGCGACGGGCTGATCGTCACCACCATGCGCGACCAGGTGTCCTGGGCCTTCTACATCGGCAACTTCACCTTCCTGGTCGGCGTGGCCGCGGCGGCCGTGGTGCTGGTGATCCCGGCCTACGTCTACCACTGGAAGCCGATCAAGGAGGTCGTGATCCTCGGCGAGCTGCTGGCGATCAGCGCCATCATCATGTGCCTGCTCTTCGTCCCGGTCGACATGGGCCGGCCGGACCGGTTCTGGCACCTGATTCCGCCGTTCGGGCACCTGAACTTCCCGCAGCTCGATGCTGGCCTGGGACGTGCTGGTGCTGAACCTGTACTTCCTGCTGAACCTCGTGGTCGTGACGCACATCCTCTACCGCGCCTTTCACGGGCAGCCCTACACGCAAGCGGCTCGTCGTGCCGCTGGTGCTGCTCTCGATCCCGGTGGCGGTCGGCATCCACACCGTGACGGCGTTCCTCTACAACGGCCTGGCGGCGCGGCCGTACTGGAACGCGTCGATCCTGGCGCCGCGGTTTCTGGCGTCGGCGTTCTGCTCGGGGCCGGCGATCCTGCTGATCCTCCTCCAGATCCTGCGGCGGTTCACGCGCTTCGAGATCAAGGACGAGGCGATCTGGAAGATCGCCGAGCTGATGGCCTACGCGATGTTCCTGAACCTGTTCCTGCTCGGCGCCGAGATCTTCAAGGAGTACTACTCGGACACCGAGCACCTGCTATTCACGCGCTACTGGTACTTTGGACTGGGCGAGCACCGCACGCTGGTGCCGTACGCGTGGTCGGCGGTGTTCGCTGAACCTGGCGGCGTTCGGCTCTTCATCTTCGCCGACGGCGCGGCGCAACTGGCTGACGCTCAACCTCGGCTGCCTGGTGATCTACGCCGGCGTCTACATCGAGAAGGGCATGGGGCTGGTCATCCCGGGCCTGACGCCGGACACGCTCGGCGAGATCTACGAGTACACCCGACGCTCGCGGAGCTGCGCGTCGCGGCGGGGATCTTCGCGGTCGGCTTCCTGGTCTTCACGCTGATGCTGAAGGTGGCGGTGCCGATTTCGCTGGGCGAGTTTCTGGACAAGAAACAGCCGGAGCTGGCGGGCGCGGGCGCCTTCGCGCGCGGGGTTAGGGATGGGGGTTGGGGGTGGGGGATTAGTCAAGTTTAGGCGGCCATGCGTAGCGGCTTTTGGGGCTTGGGAGGAGCTTTCTGGCCTCGGCCAGGCGTTGGGCGTGGAGGATTAAGGGGGCGAGTTCGGGGGCTGAAAAATCAAATTGGGGGTAGCTGGTTAAGTGGGGGAGATCGCGTTGGATATCGAAGGATTCTGCTTTGCTTGCGGCGAGTTGAGAGAGTAGGGCGGCTTCTTCCACGGCTTGCTTGAGGGCTTCGCGGCGCTCCTGCTGCAACTGGCGGAGGAGGGTGGTGGTTTTGGTTTCCTTGTTCTTGATGCGCTGCTGGTAGAGGCTGAGCAGGGCGATGGTTTTGGGGTCGTCATGCCAGGTGCGGACTTGCGCGAAGGCGGCGTCGATTTCGGGGTGGTGCGCGGTGATGGTATCGGGGCTGGTCATGCCGAGGGCGAAACTGTTGTTGATGAGGGCAGAGGCATGCTTGAGGCGCCAGCGATCATCGGCGATCTCCTGGACGAGCTCGATTTCCATGCCTCCGACGGGGGCATAGTATTCGTGGATGTTGTGGCAGTGGGCCTTATAGGCGGCTTCATCTTCAGGAGTGAGGATGAGGACCTGGCCTGTGAGGCCGTGCCGGTATGCATTGAGGGCGCGGGGATCGCGCGGTTTCGGTTGTGTAAGTTGATCTTCCATACTTCTTACTCCAATTACATTAAATCATACGTAGTTATGGATTCCACCAACAAGGTTAGCGTAAGTGGTTTGTTGCGAGGGGATTAAGAAATAGCGAGTGGTGTGACTGAAAAAGGTTTGCTCGGTTTCGCGGCGCCGAAAAGCCGGTTCAGCAGGTGATCTTGTGCGCCGCGAACACCGAGTAAACCGTGCAGTGAGCTAAACCGAAGGATGAAAGTCTGTCTTTAATGGGTTTTGTTCGGTTCTGGGGTGGGGTGTTGGTTGGTTTGGAAGCGGCGACGGGGTGTCGTTTCTCTGGGAGCGGATAGTTTGGGGTGCTCCAAGGATATCTTGGAGGTAAAAAAAAGGAGCTCATCAAGGGCCGGAATTGAATCTTCGGAGTGATCCGGGCGCACTCCAGCGACACAATGCCGGCAGGGCAGCGTTGGAGCGGCGAGTTCGGGCGGGGCATGGTCATGAAGTGTCCATCAGCATCGGCACAGGGCCGTAACAAGGAAAGAGAACCTGGTATTGCACCATGGTTCCGATGTGGCATTTGGGGCAACGGTGGAGTCTGGCGCAGAAGTCCGGGTAGTCAGTGGGCTTAGGCAGCAGATCCGAATAGGGAGTGGCTAGCAGTTTGCGACAGAGTTCGAGTTTGACGGCGCGATGGCAGTTGGCTAGGAATCCGTAATAGCGAATACGCTGAAAGCCTGTTGGCAGGGCGTGCTGCAAGAAGAGCGGATGAACTCCTCGGCGGGGACCGTCATCACCTTCATCTGTTGGTCGCGGTAGTCTTTCCAATCGAAGGAAACCTGGCCATCTTCCAGTTTACGGAGACGGTGGTTGCTGATGGCGACGCGATGAGTGTAGCGGCCCAGGTATTCCAGCACGTGAGCCGGTCCGCCGAAAGGGGGCTTGGCGTAAACTACCCATTTTTTATGTTTCAGGGGAACCAGGAATCGGGAGAAGGTGCTGGGATCGCGCAGCGATTCCAGCTCTCCGAAAAACTGCAGATCGCCGGCGACGTGAGCTTTGGCAAGGGCTTCCAGCATCAGCGTGCGGAAGCGTTTGGAGAGAACTTTGACCGGCAGGAGAAAGTTAGGCATGGCGGAGATCCAGCGCTCCTGGTCGAGCGAGAGTCCGCCGCCGGGAACGACGCAATGGAGGTGGGGATGGAAGTGGAGGTTTTGTCCCCAACTGTGGAGGACGCAGAAGAAGCCGAAAAGTTCCAGTCCGAGGCGCTCTCTGACGTATTCCTCAAACAGGGTTTGGGCGGTAGCGTGGAAGACATTCCATAGACGAGTCCTTTGTTAAAAGGCGAGGGCAGCGATCTCCGACTGGCAGGGTAAGAACACGTGGAAGTACTGGGTGGGGAGCAGTTCGGCGCGGCGGTCTTCGAGCCACTGCTAGCGTGCGATGCCCTGGCACTGGGGCAGTGGAGGGTTGCGGCAGGGAATCGGTAGCGAATGTGAGTGAATTGGCAGTGGTCGGCACCATCGACGGTGCGGCCCAGTACGGGCGACGGCAGTTTTCATGGCCTGCATCAAGCCGGGAGTTATGCAGAGGCAAGGAATGGATCTGCCGTACGCCGGGCCGTGCAGTCGAATGATGTCGGCCAACTCCAGGGTTGGCTCGGGCAAGGTCTACTTCTTGTCCTTCGCTCTACGAGTCTTGCGGTACAAGTTGTCGAGCGGGCTGACGGTGCCGGACACCGTGCGGACTCACCTGGGTGTAACGGGCCGTGGTGTCGATGCGGCTATGACCGAGCAGGGCTTGAATCTTGCGGATATCGGTACCGTTCACTGAAAAAGGTTTGCCGGTCGCGGCGCCGAAAGCGGTCGCAGCAGGTGATCTGGTGCGCCGCGAACACCGATAAACCGTGCAGTGAGCCGATTCGAACCAGAAGTCTGTCTTTCATGGGTTCTGTTTTCTCGGTCTGGGGTGGGGTGTTAGTTGGTTTGGAAGCGGCGACGGGGTGTCGTTCTCTGGGAGCGGATAGTTTGGGGTGCTCGAAAGGATATCCTGGAGGTGAAAAAAAGAGCCATCAAGGGCCGGAATTGAATAGGCGGAGTGATCCGGGCGCACTCCACGACACAATGCCGGCAGGGCAGCGTTGGAGTGGCGAGTTCGGGCGGGGCATGGTGATGAAGTGTCCATCAGCATTCGGCACAGGGCCGTAACAAGGAAAGAGAACCTGGTCATTGCACCATGGTTCCGATGTGGCATTTGGGGCAACGGTGGAGTCTGGCGAGAAGTCCGGTAGTCAGTGGGCTTAGCGCAGATCCGAAACAGGGAGTGGCTAGCAGTTCGGCGACAGTTCCAGTTGACGGCGCGATGGCAGTTGGCTAGGTTCATCCGCTCCACCGCCGGATCGCCAGGCGGGGACGGCGATTGGCGACGAACGGCCCACATGTCACTGATATATACTACGCCTGAATCCCATGAGCGCCTTGCCCTGATCGCCGACTGGAACTGCCGTTATCCTGATGGGGGAGGGTCCTGCTGCGCAGACCCGCATGGCGTTTCCGATTGCGCGCAGCATAGCGGTCACGCGGCGCTGGGCCTGTTGCTGCGAAAACCACCGTTTCCGGGACTTTTCATGCAGGCTCCGCGCACCCCGACCATGAGACTAATGCCCTGCTGGCCTACTTCGGCTATGGCCGGGCCTGCGTTCTATCGATGTGCAAAACAATCGCGGCGATGGCGGCCAGAACGAAATCGGTCCCGAGCTGTTCGGCGATATGGGAGTGCTGCGGACTTTGGAAACTCGTCTCGGCGCACCGCATCGATGGCGCGGAACAGTACTTTACGCGCGCCATCACTACGGCTACTCGTTCGATCCGCAGGAGGTCATCAACAAGTGGGGGCGGCAGGAGATTCGGCGACTACGTACGCCTGATCCGCACGCTGCGTCCGGACCTGATCGTGACTATGAATATCAGGGCCGCGGTGGAGAAACTCCGGGCTCACGAAGCGACCACTGGCTGGTCGACGAAGCGTATCGGCGCGGCGGCGATCCTCGGCGTACCGCGAACAGTTCGAAGAAGGGCTCCGGCCGTGGCAGCCGGAGAAACTGTATTTCAGTGCGGGCTTTGGAGGCGGCCGGGGAGGACGGGGCGGAGCGCGGCGGACAGGCGCCTCCGGGGGCGCCCCCGGAACCGGCGACGCCGCCGGTGAAGCGACGCCGTGGGCACAGCGGCCTACGATCCTCTGCTGGGGCGCACCTATGCGGAGATCGGAAGTGACGCGCGCAGCTATCTAAATGCCAGGGTACCGGTGGATCGCCGACCCCTGCCGGGCGTCGGGGGCGGACGCGGCGGGCGCGGGGGCGGCGGTTATCAGTTGGTGGAAAGCAGCATACCCGGACAGGTGGGGAAGAGCGAGACTCGGCTGCTGGACGGCATCGATACCCGCCTGAGCGCCCTGGCCAGGTACGCCGGACCGATCCGCCGCAGGCGTTGACCGGCAGCCTGGCCACGATCACGCCGACGGCAGGAAGCGAGGAACTTTTCGCCTCGGGCAATGACGGGGGCACCGCCGCTCCGTGGAGGCGGGACTCACCGCCGTCCGCGCCCTGCGCGTCCAACTGCCTTCGATGGGCTTGTCCGATTCCGCCGCGTATGAAATCGATTTCCGTCTCAAACGGAAGGAGGCGCGATTACCAGGATGCCGTCCTGGCCGCACATGGCGTG
>CAVVLD010000002.1:0-20686 GCA_963748795.1 uncultured Solibacteraceae bacterium | reverse complement strand
GAAAAAGGTTTGCTCGGTTTCGCGGCGCCGAAAAGCCGGTTCAGCAGGTGATCTTGTGCGCCGCGAACACCGAGTAAACCGTGCAGTGAGCTAAACCGAAGGATGAAAGTCTGTCTTTAATGGGTTTTGTTCGGTTCTGGGGTGGGGTGTTGGTTGGTTTGGAAGCGGCGACGGGGCGTCGTTTCTCTGGGAGCGGATAGTTTGGGGTGCTCCAAGGATATCTTGGAGGTGAAAAAAAAGAGCTCATCAAGGGCCGGAATTGAATCTTCGGAGTGATCCGGGCGCACTCCAGCGACACAATGCCGGCAGGGCAGCGTTGGAGCGGCGAGTTGGGGCGGGGCATGGTCATGAAGTGTCCATCAGCATTGGCACAGGGCCGTAACAAGGAAAGAGAACCTGGTATTGCACCATGGTTCCGATGTGGCATTTGGGGCAACGGTGGAGTCTGGCGCAGAAGTCCGGGTAGTCAGTGGGCTTAGGCAGCAGATCCGAATAGGGAGTGGCTAGCAGTTTGCGACAGAGTTCGAGTTTGACGGCGCGATGGCAGTTGGCTAGGAATCCGTAATAGCGAATACGCTGAAAGCCTGTTGGCAGGGCGTGCTGCAAGAAGAGGCGGATGAACTCCTCGGCGGGGACCGTCATCACCTTCATCTGTTGGTCGCGGTAGTCTTTCCAATCGAAGGAAACCTGGCCATCTTCCAGTTTACGGAGACGGTGGTTGCTGATGGCGACGCGATGAGTGTAGCGGCCCAGGTATTCCAGCACGTGAGCCGGTCCGCCGAAAGGGGGCTTGGCGTAAACTACCCATTTTTTATGTTTCAGGGGAACCAGGAATCGGGAGAAGGTGCTGGGATCGCGCAGCGATTCCAGCTCTCCGAAAAACTGCAGATCGCCGGCGACGTGAGCTTTGGCAAGGGCTTCCAGCATCAGCGTGCGGAAGCGTTTGGAGAGAACTTTGACCGGCAGGAGAAAGTTAGGCATGGCGGAGATCCAGCGCTCCTGGTCGAGCGAGAGTCCGCCGCCGGGAACGACGCAATGGAGGTGGGGATGGAAGTGGAGGTTTTGTCCCCCAACTGTGGAGGACGCAGAAGAAGCCGAGTTCCAGTTCCAGGCGCTCTTTGGCGATCTCAGAGCAGGGTTTGGGCGGTAGCGTGGAAGAGCATTCCATAGACGAGTCCTTTGTTGTAAAAGGCGAGGGCAGCGATCTCCGCTGGCAGGGTAAAGACGACGTGGAAGTACTGGGTGGGGAGCAGTTCGGCGCGGCGGTCTTCGAGCCACTGCTCGCGTGCGATGCCCTGGCACTTGGGGCAGTGACGGTTGCGGCAGGATCGGTAGCGAATGTGAGTGAATTGGCAGTGGTCGCACCATTCGACGGTGCCGCCCAGTACGGGTGTACGGCAGTTTTCGATGGCCTGCATCAAGCGGAGTTGATGCAGAGGCAAGGAATGCATCTGCCGGTACGCCGGGCCGTGCAGTCGAATGATGTCGGCCAACTCCAGGGTTGGCTCGGGCAAGGTCTCATTCTTGCCCTTTCGCTTTACGAGTCTTGCGGTACAGGTTGTCGAGCGGGCTGACGGTGCCGGACACCGTTTGCGGACTCACCTGGGTGTAACGGGCCGTGGTGTCGATGCGGCTATGACCGAGCAGGGCTTGAATCTTGCGGATATCGGTGAACCCTCTTCATGTCACATGATATATACTACGCCGTGAATCCCATGAGACGCCCTGCCCTGATTGCCACTGGAACTGCCCTTGTACTGATGGGAGGAATCCTGCTGGCGCAAACCCGCATGGCGTTTCCCGATTGTGGCGCAGGATAGCGGCCACGTCGCGCTCGGCCTGGCGCTGCGCAAGCTGAACGTCTCCGGCACGTTCATGCAGGCTCCCGCGCATCCCGACGACGAGACCAACGCGCTGTTCGCCTTCTTCGGCCACGGCATGGGCCTGCGCTCGATCGACGTGCAGAACAACCGCGGCGACGGCGGCCAGAACGAAATCGGCCCCGAGCTGTTCCGCGACATGGGCGTGCTGCGCACCTCGGAGCTGCTCTCCGCGCACCGCATCGACGGCGCCGAGCAGTACTTCACGCGCGCCATCGACTACGGCTACTCGTTCGATCCCGCAGGAAGTCATCGACAAGTGGGGCCGCGAGGAGATCGTCGGCGATTTCGTGCGCCTGATCCGCACGCTCCGGCCCGACGTGGTCCTCACGATGAACATCCAGGGCCGCGGCGGCGATCGCGCGCACGAAGCGACCACCATCCTGGTGCGCGAAGCCTACCGCGCGGCCGGCGATCCCGCCGATGTACCCGGAGCAGATCCGCGAAGGGCTGCGCCCCTGGCAGCCGAAGAAGCTGTATTTCACCGCCGGCTTCGGCGGCCCGGCGGCGGAGGCCGTGGCGGCGCGGGCAGGCGCCGCCGCCGCAGCCTCCGCCGCCACCCGCCGGTGAAGCTCACGCCGGTCAACACCGCGACGTACGACCCGCTGCTGGGCCGCACCTACGCCGAGATCGGCGCCGACGCGCGCAGCAATCACAAGTGCCAGGGCATGGGCGGACTGCCGCCGCTGCCCGGGCAGTCGGCGGGCGGCCGCGGCGGGCGCGGCGGCGGCGGTTACCAGCTGGTCGACACCACCATCCCCGGCGAGAAGGACAAGGACGAGACGTCGCTGTTCGACGGCATCGATATCAGCCTGGCGGGCTCGCGCAGTATGCCGGCGCGAATCCGCCGCGCGGCTCTGACCGCCGGCGCTGGCGGCGATCGCCGACGCAGGCCAGGCGGGCGCAGAGCGCCTTCGATGCCGGCAACGACGCCGGCACGGCCGCGCCCGTCGAGGCCGGACTGGCCGCCGTGCGCGCGCTGCGCGCGCGGCTGGGCTCGCATGGGGCTGACCGACGCGGCGCGCTACGAAATCGATTTCCGGCTCGAGCACGAAGGAGCGCGACTACGAGGACGCCGTGCTCGCCGCGCACGGCCTGACCTTCGACGCCGTGGCCGACGACGGCCTGGTGATCGCCGGACAGCCGGTGCAAGCTGTCGCTGCTGGCCGTCGAACCGCGGCGCGTCGGAGGTGAGCGTGACCGGCGTCGACGATCGCCGGCTTCGACGCGCCCGGCGCCTGCGCGCCCGGGCCGGTGAAGAAGGACGCCGTCTACACCTGCACCGCCGACGCGCACGTCCCCAAGGACGCGAAGCTGACCACGCCCTACTTCACCGACAACTACTGGAAGCATCCCGCGAACCACGCCATCAAGATCTTCGACCCGGCGTGCCGTTCGGCGTGCCGTTCGCGCCCACGCCGTTCCGCGTCACGTTCCACGTGAAGGCGGGCAGCGTCGAGGTCACGCGCGAAGTGCCGGTCCAATTCCGCTACGTGAAGGACATCTACACCGGCGACAAGCGCATGGAGCTGAACGTGGTGCCGGCGTTTTCGGTGACGGTGACGCCGCCGCTGGCCGTGATCCCGCGCAGCCGCGCGCCAAGCCGGTGGAGCGCGAGATCCACGTCTCGGTCACCAACGGCACGAAGGGCGCGGCGCAAGGCCACGGTGGCGCTCGAACTGCCGGCCGGCTGGAAGGCCACGCCCGGCCAGCGTGCCGATCGCGCTTCGCGCACGAGGACGAATCGCTCTCGGCGCGCTTCCAGGTGACCGCGCCGGCGCAGGTCGAAGACCGGCGAGTACACGCTGCGCGCGGTGGTGACCTCGCCCGGCGACCGGGCGAGAAGTTCGCCGACGGCTATCAGGAAATCGAATATCCGCACGTCGAGCGCCGGCAGGTGATCAAGCCGGCCGAGACCGCGCTCAAGGTGGTCGACGTGAAGACCGCGCCCGACCTCAACGTCGGCTACATCGTCGGCGTCGGCGACCAGGTGCCGCCGGCCATCGAGCAGCTGGGCGCGAAGCTCACCTTCATCGACCAGGACGAACTGGCCTGGGGCGACCTGTCGAAGTACGACGTCATCATGACCGGCGTGCGCGCCTACGAGCGGCGCGCCGACCTGCGCGCCTACAACCACCGCCTGCTCGATTACGCCGAGCGCGGCGGCACGGTGATCGTGCAGTACAACAAGATGGAGTTCAACCAGGCGGAGTACGGCCCGTATCCCGGCCAAGGTCAGCGGCAACCGCGTCTCCGACGAGACGGTGCCGGTGAAGGTGCTGGTGCCCGACGCATCCGGTGTTCAACTTCCCGAACAAGATCGGCGCCGCCGACCTGGGCGGACTGGGTGCAGGAGCGCGGCCTGTACTTCCTGGGCGAGAAGGACCCGAAGTACGTCGACCTGGTCGTCGATGATCGATTCGTTCAAGGACAATCCCGGCGAGAAGCTGGGCTCGCTGGTCGAAGGCGAAGGTCGGCAAGGGCCGCTGGATCTATCTCGGCCTCGGGCTGTGGCGGCAGCTGCCGGCCGGCACCGACGGCGCGTATCAGCTGCTGGCCAACCTGATCAGCCTGCCGCGCAGCGCCGGCGCCCGGTAGGGCGGGGTCAGCCCAACAGGTGGCGTAATGCTCGTGCCTGTTCCGCGCTGAGCGATTCGCCGCATCGCTCCGTGAGGTGTTTCGCCAGAAGCGGTATCCCGCGGTCCGGCGGCTTGAACAGGCATTGGTGCAACGCACGGGCGAGTGCGGCGCGGGTTTGCTCCAGGCGGCGTCGGGGGTCGAGAAGGTCGTCTGTGGCCTCCACGCCGTGCAGACGTTTCTCGAGAGAAACCACCATGTCGGCCGCCATGGCCAAGAAGCCGTGCGCACTCAGTTCCTCGCCCCTTTTGACGCGCTGCCACGCCGTGACGAGCAGCAGAATCACGTTGTCCATGCTGACGTCCGGATTCCGGTGCGCGGCCCTGCCATCGCGCGATTGACGCGCGGCGGCGGCCAGTTGAGCTTCGAACTCGCTGCCGCCCTTCACCACCCGGTAATCGTGAACTACCCAGAGCGAAGGGGAGTCGGCGGCGGAGAATATCGCCAGGTCAATTTTCGCGAAATCCTCCAGCAGAATCGTGCAATAGTGCTGGAGGTGAAATGCGCAAATCAGGATAGAACGCGGTTCAGGAAACCATGCGCGCACATCTTGCACGGCACTCAGGTTCCGCGCGACCAGCAGGGCATCGAGATCGCTGAAGCAATCTTCCTGATGACGCGCCAGCGAGCCGGTGATTGCGGCGTGGAGGATCTCGGGATGACCCGCGATCGCCTTGAGCACGTTCGGAGGCACTGTATCATGTTGCCATATGCTATAACGCGTTCAGGAATGCTTACCAGGCGTGCCTTCGTGGCAAGTTCCGCGGTGCTGGCCGCGCAGGTGACTGTCCCGCGTAATCTGCTGACTTCCCGGTGGAACCTGTTGAAGATCGAAGGCAGCCTGATGCCGCCTGGTCAGTATCAGCCCTTCCGCGAGGGCTGGGAGGCGCTGCCCCAGGACGCCCGCGCGGCCCTCATTGCTTCCGGCGAGCGCGCGCTCAAAGGCGCATGGGAAGTTCTGCCCGCGAGCATGGCGCTCGAGTTCGCGCGCAACGGCAACCGCTCGCGCTATGAGGCTCTGCGCAACCGGCGGCGCACTCGCCTGCAGGAACTGGTGATGGCCGAGCGCCTCGAAGGCAAAGGCCGCTTCGCCGACGAGATCGCCGACGGCGTCTGGCTCACCTGCGAGGAGACCTTCTGGGGCGTGCCCGCGCACCTGGGCGCGCAGAAGGCCGGCGTGGGCTGCCCGACGTCACCGAGCCCATCGTAGACCTGTTCGCCGCCGAAACCGCCGGCCTTCTCGCCTGGACCGGCTCCATCTGCTCGAAGGCCCCACCGCCGTGTCGCCCCTGCATGCCCGAGCGCATCCGCCTGGAGATTGACCGGCGCACTGCTCGACGCCCGCCCAGACCGCGACGACTTCAGTTGGATGGGCTTCGCGCGGCCAGCCGTCAACAACTGGAACCCGTGGATCTGCTCCAACTGGCTGACCGCTGCGCTGCTGGTGGAGCGCGACGAACAGCGCCGCGCGCGCGCGGTCCACCGGATCTGCGCTGCCTCGACGCTTTCCTGAACGGCTATCCCGAGGACGGCGGCTGCGACGAAGGTCCCAGCTACTGGGGCCGCGCCGGCGCCTCGCTCTTCGATGGCCTCGAACTGCTCCACGAGGCGACCGGCGGCGCGCTCGACATGCCTTCCGATCGCCGCTGGTGCGCGAGATCGGCCGCTACATTTGCCGCGCGCCACATCGCCGGCGAGTGGTATACCAACTTCGCCGACGCACCGGCGCGCGTCTTCCCCAACGGCGACCTGGTCTACCGCTACGGCAGGCGCACTCAACGATGACGTCATGAAGAAACACGGCGCCTTCGCCGCTTTTTTGCGTGGGGAGCACGCGCGGCCCGGCGACAGCATCGGACGGCAGCTCCCGGCCCTGTTCGACCTGGCCGAGTTGCGGCGGGCGCCGCGCGCGCAGGCACTGCTGCGGGATGTATGGATGCCGGGCATCGGCGTGATGGCCGCGCGGCGGCAGGAAGGGTCCACGCCAAGGTCTTTACCTGGCGGCGGAGGCCGGCAACAACGGCAAGAGCCACAACCACAACGACGTGGGAAACTTCGTGGTGTATGCCAACGGGCCTGCCATTATCGACGTAGGCGTGGACGACGTACACCGCCAAGACCTTCAGCCCGCAACGGTACGAAATCTGGACCATGCAGTCGGCATTTCACAACTGCCCGACTATCGACGGTGTGATGCAATCCGCCGGACGGCGGTTCTCCGCCACCGATGTGTCCTATCGCGCCGGCGAGCAGGACGCCGAGCTGCGTTCGAACCTGGCAGGCGCCTACCCGCCGCAGGCCAAACTGGAACGATGGATCCGCTCGGTGCGCCTGGACCGCAACAGCGGCGAAATCGAGGTGGTGGACGACTACGCGCTCACCGGGCCGGCCAGAATCATCACCCTGACCCTGATGACGCCCTGCCTTGTGACGCGGGCCGGGCCCGGAAAACTGTCGCTGGAAGGAACGTTACAAATCGCTTACGACGCCGCGCTGTCCCCGGCTATTGAAGAGATCAAGCTGCAAGATGCACAACTGCGCAGCGTATGGGGCGAAAAACTGTACCGGATCCTCTTGAGGGCAGAGAACCCGCCGGAGCGCGGCAAGTGGACTCTGAAGATCAGCCCCGCCGCCTAGCGGGTGTGGCCGATTTCGTAGACGTAGATCGTTCGGTCCACGTTCGCTACGTTCACGATCTGGGCCTCCAGGGGCTTCCAGCCGTGAATCGGAAACTGGAACGAAACCACCCGCGTGCCCGGCCGCATCTTCTCCAGGTTGGGGCGCAGTTTCTCGTTGGAGAGCGTGAGGAAGTACATCGTCACCACGTCCGCCGGACGCAAATCCGTGCGTAACGCGCTGCCATGAATGATCGAAATCCTGTCCGACAGGCCGAGCGCTTTCACCTTCGCCCTAGCCTTCTCGCACAGGTCCGGATCGATTTCGATGCCCACTCCCCGGGCGCCGTATTTCTGTGCCGCCGTGATCAGGATGCGGCCATCGCCGCTGCCCAGATCGTAAATCGTCTCACCCGGCTTGACATGTGCCATGTCCAGCATTCGTTCGATGATCGCCGGCGGAGTGGGAATGTTCGGTCCCAGGTTTTCGGCCGGAGAAAACTGCTGGGCCAGCGCCGGGAAACCCGCGCACGCCACCAGCATTACACTTGATAAGACCCGCATGTTACTTACTGAGACGCGCCGCCCACACTTCCCGTTCTAGCGAATTTCAACTTTACCAGGCGTCCCATAATATCCGTCCAGGCGAAGAACAGATCGCGCGGCCGGCTGATGGTAAATTCAACGCCTTTGAGATATTTCACGCAATTCCCAATGGCGTCTTTCCACGGATTTACCTGCGGGTTCAGGTTGTAATTCATGTAGAAAACAGGGAACTTAATGTCCCCTAATTGTTTCAGTGTGTCGGCCGAAATGCCATTGTCGAGCATGACTTTGGGTCCGGCGAAGATCACTGCGTCGGGCTCATTTTTGGCATCCTTCACTTCGCTGGTGATCAGGTTGGAAAGGAATTCGGTGTCGCCGTGCTTTTGCGTCAACCTTTTCAGGTCCACCGTGCCCAGATTGAGCGAGGCCAGCGCTTTTCCGATCGCCGGAAAATCGATTGTGGAAACATTTTCCTGCCGGTAAATCACCCGCTGCTCCTGCATATTGTAGGCGACAATCGAGAATTTTCCGATGCGCGGCTCGCGGGCAATGCTGCGCAAAATCGACACCAGGGCATTGGTATCCAGCGGCTGCAGCGTGGCTGACGACGAATCCTGAGGCGCAAAATTCACCATGATTTTCACGTTCAGGGGTTTGTCACGCTGGTCCCGCTGCACCGGCGGCTCCTGCTTGAACGGCTCGGTGTCCATGGGCTTGATGGCATTCGCCGCGATATCCAGCGACATGGGCTTGTCCTTCGGCGAAAGGCTGGCCTCCGAATCCCAGTGGAACGAGCACACACGTTCGGCGCGATCCCGCATCAGCCAGTCGACGTGGTATTTCCCCTCGCCCACGTTGAACTCACCTTGCAGGAAGGCCGGGCCCCTTTCGTCTTCCTCAATCGCCGGCACGGCCACGTGCTGCGAAAAGTAGGTGGAATCATCCGGCCGGTCGGTCGGCGTCACGCGGAACACCATGGTGAGCTGGTTCTCCGTACCCGCCAGCTCGCGCAGCGGAACGCTTACCTCATAGCCCGTGTGAAATTTCATGTCGAAGCCCAGAACCGGCTTGGTAGGGGTGACCGTACAGGGAAGGTCTTTGCGCGCTTCCTGAGATTCCAGGACGGCGGCATCTGTCGTGAATAGCCGGACCATTCCGCCTGGAGAAGCGGCCGGCATGAGTTCCTGGGCGGCCAGCGCTCCGGGAGTGAACAAAAGCACTCCGCAGATCCATCTTGCGCTGCTCCTGCGCCCGTGTCCATCGAACGACCTCGGCACCATCGATATTCGCCTGAGCACCTGTGGCACCAACTTTTCCATTACAACTCTACAACTGATTCAAGTATTATGCCGCAATTTTCCGATGGCGCAACCGATAAAACCCGGCGCTCTCCTTCTAACCTATCGGCACGTACCATATCGACAGTAAAATGGTACTCATGTTCGGAATGGACCGTTCCAAGAATCAGGGAGACGAGGTTCCAGGACCCGAGGGGCTGTCTTCAGACATCATCGTAAGCCCTGATACGCGCCGCGGCGAGCGGATTCCGCCAGGCCAGTCGCGCACCAAGAAGTGGCCCGTGCTGGATGCCAGCGGACCGCCGGCGATCAGCCAGGCCAGTTGGAAATTCCGCATGAGTGGCCTGGTCGGGAAGGAAACGTCCTGGAGTTGGGAGGAGTTTGTAAAACTTCCACACGTGCAAGTTTTTGCCGACTTCCATTGCGTCACGCGCTGGTCGCGCCTGGGCAATTTGTGGGAAGGTGTATCGACGCGCACCCTGCTGGAACAGTGCGGCGGAGCGAATCCCCAAGCGGCGTTCGTGACAGTTTATGGATACGACCGTGGCTGGACCACGAATCTCCCGCTGGAAAGCTTTCTGGCCGGGGACGCGCTGGTAGCCTTTCTCCACGATGGCGACCCGATTTCGCTGGAGCACGGCGGTCCGGCGCGCCTGATCGTTCCCTCGCTCTACGCCTGGAAGAGCGCCAAATGGGTGGCCGGCGTGGAATTGACCGACGGGACCGGCCGGGCTTTTGGGAGGTCAACGGGTATCACATGCGCGGCGATCCGTGGCGCGAAGAGCGCTACGGAGTCTGACCCGCCGCGCGCCCGCGAATTGCCTCCAACATGTTGGTCACCCGGAGACACTCCGGTTCGAAGCCAAATGCCCCGAGGGCCTGCCGCACCTCGGCAAGGTGGTTCTCGTATGCCGGAAACTCGACCACGGCATGGACTCCGAGTTCATGATGTATCTGTGGGTTGATCGGGAATTCGATAGAGGCCAGCGCCTCCAGCAGCGATTCCAGATGCCGCGGCGCAACCTGTATGGAAACGGAAACCAGCGCCCCTTCGCTTTCGGAGAGGGACAGGCTGGCTGGAACTGCATCGGGCCAGACGCTCACGGAAACCTCCAGCATCCGGCGAAGGGGCGCCTGAACAAACAAAAAACCCTGGGGCCAAAAGGCGCCAGGGTCAGAATGTTTTGAACAGACCGACTCGCCTTTAGCACTTTTTATCGTGGTTGCAATTAGCAGGGCTCGAAACCCTAAATCAATCCACGTCAACTTCAGAATAGCACTGCACCCACGGGCAGGCAACGAATTTAATGTTTGTAGCGAAATCCTGTAAATACGAGCCTGGAGCCACCTCGGTAAGTTCCAGCTCCAGCAGGATGCCGCAATCGGCGCATACAAGACGATTGTCTTCAGTGAGATACACCGCCGTCGAGTCGCACCTGGCGCACGCCGTGGTGGGATCGGCCGCTTCGGGCAGGGGAGAAGGCGGCACCACGCCGCTCAGTCTCCCTCCGCTGGCTTTCGTTACCGGCTCGAACGTCGTGCCGCAATCGCCGCAGACATGGTTGAAACAGCAGTTCGGAGTGCAACTATAAAAAACGCCGCCGGAACCGCAAACCGGGCAATTCAATTCGAGCTTTCGGGTGTTCACGCTTACTGCTTCGCCGTGCCGAAATACGCCGGATCCATGACCACGTTGGTTCTCTTTTGCAGGTCTTCCATGGCCTTCTGAACCTCCTGCGGCTTCAGTTTTTTCGCGATTTCGACCTTGGCCTCTTCGAAACTCTTGGTGGATTTGGACTCCAGTTTGATGATGTGATACCCGAACTGGCTCTTTACCGGCTCGCTGACTTTGCCCGGTTCCAGCGCGAAAGCCGCCTGCTCGAAGGCGGGCACCATCTGGCCGTGGTGGAAGCTGGGCAGGTCTCCGCCGCTTTGCGCCGAAATCCGGTATCGTCGGATTCCTTCGCGGCGATTAGCGGCGAAATCTCCGCCGGCCTGCAACTGCTTCTCGATCTCCTGCGCTTTGGCCAACGCCTCTTCGTCGGTGAGATCCTTGGCGCCGGCCTTCAACGGCACCGGCGATCCCTTCATGCGGATCAGGATGTGGCGGGCATGAGCCTCTTCGAACTCGCCCTTATGATCGTCGTAATATTTCCGCACCATGGCGTCATCCACCGGTGGCATGAGCATTCATGTCGGCGAAAAAGAGTCCGGCGAGCACATTGGCCATCTGGAACATCACCTGAGTCTTGAATGCAGGGGTCTGGTCCATGCCGCGCTTTTTGGCCTCTTCGGCCAGTACCAGCACTTTCACCATGTTGTCTCCCAACTGCTTGCGGCCGGGACCGGACCGGTACATGGGCCGCGACTGCTCCGGCAGCGTATCCACGATCTGATCCATCTGGCGCGCGGTCATCTTGGTATCGCCGACGGTGAGCACAACCGTGTCCGGGGATACTGCAGCGGGAGCCTTAGGCGGGCCCGGCACGGCGGGAACAATCGCTTTGGGAACAGGTGTCGCATTGGCCGGGGCGGGCTTAGGAGGGGTTTGAGCCAGCATACACGCGGCTGGACACAATAAGAGCATACTGCGGAAAAACGTCATTTCCTTATCATAACAAGGGCTCGTGCCGTAGCTCTACTGGGCTGGCTCGACAATTGCCGACATGGAGCCTTTGGAGCGCTCGAGCCGCCAGTCCGGGCCATAGGCGTGGATCTGGTCGCGGGCGAACTCCGCCTCCGGCAACTCGCAGGTGATCAAGACCGTACGCCCGGCGCGGTCCACTTCTTCCGCATGGCGGTAGGCCTGTTCCAGGCTGAAGATGAAGATGGTCTGGAGCATTTCGATCACGTAGTCGTAGGTGTGATCGTTATCGTCCAACAGGACGACGCGATAGAGAGGAACCAGCCGTTCCTGTTCGATGACTTCTGTTTCGGGAGAAACCGCCGGCTTCGCCATGACACACCGGCGCGCTGCCGGTAAATCCAGTATGCGCTATCGGGCCGGGGCCGGACAAGCTCTCGCTGCCCGGCGGCCGCGGCCCCGTAACCCGCGCACGTTAGGAAGCGGTGTGGCTACGGCACGAGCATTACGGGAGCGCGCCAGAAGGCGAACTTGTGGCCGTTGGGATCGATGACGCTCACCTGGCAGGTGTACTGGCCGGCCGCCAGCTTGCTCAGCGGCACCTGGAACTTCAGCGGCAGCGCTTTGCTTTTGGCGTCCAGTCCTTCGGTCACCTGCAACGGCAGCGTTTCGAAGGCCTTCACTTTGCCGCGTATGAAGCTCACGGTGGCCACCAGGGGCTGGGTGCTGTCCGCGGCCGGCTCGTAGGCCTGCAGGTAGACGTACATGTCCTGCCCCTTGTTGAAGGTGTTGGTGACGCTGGGAATCAGCTTCTTGCCCTGCTCGATCAGCGGATTCGCGGCGTCCAGTTTCTTATCGTTCTGGGCTTTGAAGAGCGCCGAGGAAAGATCCTGGCGCTGGCTGCTCAGCACCACCGAACTGATGGGCAGAGTCCGCGTCTCGGTGGTCAGATCCGGAATGATAAATTTGCGCTGGTAGGTTCCCATCTTCCCGGTCTCGTTTTCCCGTGCCAGAAACTTGATGGAATAGGTGCCGGGCGCCAGCGTGAAGCCCATGTCGTACGCCAGCGGGCGCTTGGAGAGCTGGCCGGCGTTTTCTCCCTTGAGCGTTACGGGAATGTAATCGCGGACGTTCTCCACCACTTTGTCTTTGGCGTCCTTGATTTCGCCGATGAAATCGATCTTGGTGCTTTCGGCGCCGTTGCGCGCCTTGGCCAGTTCCAGCGTGCTGCCCGGAATCTTGATGGTGATGGGCACGAAGTAACGGTCGCGCGCCAGGCGGAAGTAATCCACTTCCATGGCGATCGGGATATCGGTGATGGGGTCGCCCAGCAGCAGCGCCTGGGTCAACTGGCGTTCCTTATCGGTGGAGGTGAATTTACTGAATTCCTTGCCCGCGAAATAGCCCTGGCGATAGTTTTTAGGTTCGCCGTATTTGGCCGCCAGCTCCGGACGCAGGCTGATCTTCACGCGGCGGAACTGCCCGTCGAGTTTATCGTTGGTGGGATAGTAGCCCAGGATGTAATAACTCGAAATATCTTTCTGCGCCTGCACGATGCCCATGCCCAGGTCATTGTTGTCCAGCAGGGCTTTGCCGCCGGTATCGGCCGCGAGGGTGGAAAGCGTCTCCTGCTGATTCTGGAAATTGGCCGTGGCCGAGCGCGCCGAACTGCCGGTATACATGCCCGTGCCGCCGGGCGAACCCTTGGTAGCGTCGCCCAGGGGAGCCGAAGCCACCAGGCCGCGCGCGTCGATGGGGTAGAAGGAAACGTTGGCGCGGATGGCGGCGTTAATGGTGGCCTGCAATTGCGCCTGGTTGTCGTTCTGCTTCTGCATGCCGCTGGCGAAGTAGACCAGCGCCTTCTTCTCGTTCAACGAGCCGAGCATCTTCACCGCCGTCTCCAGCGCGGATAGCTGGCGGTCGGTATTGAAGATGTTGAATTCGGTATCGTCCTGCTGGAAGGCCGCGCCGGTATCGGAGGCGCTGTCATCGGCACTGCTGACGTCGAAACCCTGGCCCTCGCCGATGGTCAGATTCTTGATGTCCTTGGCCAGCAGGTCGCGGTCGTCGGTGAAATCCTCCACCACCTTCACATCGCTGGAGAAGGTCATGATGGCCATCAGGTCGCTCTTGGTCATCTGGGTCTTCAGGAACTTCTGCGCGGCGGTCTGCGCGCGAAACTGATCCTGAATCGGCATGCTGGTCATGTCGAAGAACATCACCATGCAGGCGGCGATCTTTGTACTTGAGGTCGCCCGGTTTTTCAGGAGCGATGTCGGTGGCCACAACGCTCTTCACCTTAGGCGTGGCCGGCGCCGGCTTGGGCGCGATCACCGATGGCGCGGGAGCGGTCTCTTCCGCCGGTACGGCGGTCTCTTCGAGGGTCTGGTAATCGCAAATGCTGACCGTCTGCGTTTTCCCGTCCTCGGTAATGATGAAATCCTTGGCGGTCAGCGCCGGGATCGGGTTGCCCTGTTTGTCCTTGAGGATGACGTCTTCGACTACCAGGTTCGACGACACCGAAATCTTATAGCCGCCTTTGACGTTGACCACCTGCCCCTTCTGCTGGGCGGGCTGCTGCGCTCGTGCGGGGGTGGGCCGCTGCTGCGCCGAAGCGAAGAGCACCCAAACCAGAAATGCCGTAGTGATTGATCGCTTCATTAGAATCTGAACCTCAGAGTGGCTTGAATGACACGCATACCGTTGGCGGTGTTGGGCAAACCGAACTGCGAACTGCCCAGGGTAGTGTTCCAGGTGGGGAATGTCACGTGGTTTAGCAGGTTGGTGGCCTGGAACTGCAGGTCGGCGCTGCGACGCTCGCCGATCCGGATGGTGCGGGAGGCCTGACCGTTCAGACTGAACGCGCCGGGTCCGTAGATGGAATTTCGGCCCAGGCTGCCCCACGTGCCGGCCGCCGGGGCGATGAACGCCAGCGGATTTAAATTCGAGCCGGTCACGTCATAAATGGACTGGCCGGTGAGGTTCGGCCGCTCGCTGCCGGTCACGCCGGTCCCTTTCACTGTGAGGGGAACACTGATGTTCAGTGGCAGCGCGCTACCCACCGTGATGTTCGTCATCACGGTCCAATCCTTAAGCAGAGTCCCTTTCCAGCCTTTGAGCAGGGTGCCGCCGCGGGTACCCACGCCCGTGCTGTACTGCGCCTGCAAGCTCAGGGTATCCGAGCGGATCCCACTGGAGCGCGCGCGTTCCGCGGAAAGATCCAGCCAGTTCTGCGCCTGTACCGCGCCGCCGAGGGCATCGTCGATGGCCTTGCTGTGAACATAGAGGATGTTGCCCGAGAAGCCGCTGCGGAAGCGGCGTTGCAACTGCAAGATCACCGAGTTGTAGGTGTTGTCGCCGTTGGATGTCTCATAGGTGTAGCCGGACGGCCCAAACGGTCCGGGAACCAGCGGGTTCGACGCCACGAACCCGTTCGGCACCGAGTTGGGCAGGAAGGTCTGCGGCAGTCGCGTGCCCTTCGATCCGGAATAGGTGACCGTAGCCACCATGTTGAACTTCAGATTCTGCTGAACAGCCATCTGCCAGGTCTGCGAATAACCCACCCGGAAGTTGGGATCGATGGCGAAGGTGTTGGTGGTCTGATTGGGCGGAATCAACAGCCCGGTGGCCAGAGTCAGCAGATCGTTCGGCGTGCTCGAAAGCCGCGCGGTGGTAGAGATGGGTGACTGCTGTGCCATCTGGTTCGCGATGCTGGAATACACCGAGGTGTTGTAGTACACGCCATAGCCGCCGCGGACCACCGTGGTGCCCTTCTTGAACGGACGGAGCGCAAAACCGATACGCGGCTCGAAGCCGCCCTTGGTGCCGTTCACCAGCGAGTTGGGGAGTCCCACCTGCGCGGATGTGACCGAGCAAGCCGTGTTGGGCACGGCCGCGGCGCAAACCGGCGTGATCGAAGAGAAGCCCGGCCCCACGTTCAGGTTCACCATGCGTCCGTAGAGTTCCGTGACCGGAGTAGCGTATTCCCAGCGGAAGCCCGCCACCAGGGTGAGCTGGCCGTTCATCTGCCAACTATCGTTGACGTAACCATCCAGCCACGTGGTGCGGAAATACTTGTCCGGCGTTGCCAAAGGCGATGGAGGTGGTGTCGGCATATCCCAGCAGGAAGTCGGCGAAATCGTAGCCGGTGCCGTTCACTGCCACTCCGTTCACCAGTTGCTGCGTGGCCGTGCCGTTGAATGTAAAACTGCCGCGGGGATTCTGTTGCGAGTAGGGATTGATATCCTGCCGCCGGACGTCGCCGCCGAATTGCAGCGTGTGGGTTCCCTTAATCCACATCAGCGTGTCGCCCACCGCGCTGGTATTGTTTTTGCTGGTAGACGCGTTTGAGTCGTTCAGGCCCTGGAAGCTGGTGAAGCTAAGCGACGGCGGCCCGTAGTTGAGCGGGGTCTGGTTGGTTCCCTGAATGCCGGCATCGAGCGCGATATTCTGCCCGTTGGCAAAGTTGGGAGTGATTTGCAGGTTCGACCGGCTGAAGTTGTATCGCGACGTGTTGATGACCCGCTGGGTGACGTGGTAGATCCAGCTCGTGTTGGCATTGATGCCGATTGAGTGCTGTTTGTCCACGAATCCGAAAATATTGCCGTTGGTATTGGTCAGGTCGGCGCGCTGGTAACCCAGCCCGAAGGTGAACTGGTTCCTCTGATTCAGGGTCTGGCTGATGCGCGTATTGATATTGTCCTGGTTGGTGATGCCGACAAACGGAATCTGGTAGTTGAACCGCGTGTTGACCGGGAAGTTCTGCTGCGGATACAGATTGAGCAGCGCCGTGGCCTGAGGGCTGATGCGGTTGGTAGGAATGACGTTGTTCGGGAACGGGCTGCCGCCGATCGGATCGTAAATTGAAATCGGGCCGCCGCTGCCATTGACGGCTTGCGAGAGGTCGCCGCCGCGTTCCGCAAGCGTGGGCACCAGGCCCGTCTGCGTGGATCCGTTGCGATTGCGCGTTAACTGGTAGTTGATGAAGAATGTGGTCTTGTCGCCGGTCAACAGGTGCGGAATCTTGAGGGGGCCGCCGCCGCTGGCCGTCATGCGGGCCCTGGAGTAGGCTGCTTTGGCGGTATCGGCGCCGGCGATGGAGTAGGGTCGCGCATCCAATGCCGAGTTATCCAGAATGAAGGCCAGGTTGGCATTGTAGCGAGGCCGCGAGCCGCGCCGGCCGTTGCCGAAGGAGTTGGGGTTGCCGCGTCCGCCGCGTCCACCGCCGCGTCCGCCGCGCCCGCCGGGAGCCATGGGCATGCCACCGCCAAATCCGCCGCCTCCACGTCCGCCCGGTCCGCCGCCGCCGGGACCGCCGCCCCCGCGTCCACCGCGTCCGCCGCCGCCGGCTTCCGCGCCCGGCTGGGTCTGCCCGGGCACGCCTTCTGCGTTCATTCCCATGGGGCCGCCCATACCCATGGGACCGCCCATACCCTCCATGCCGCCGCGCCCGCCCATGCCCCAATCATTCTGCTGCGGCATGCCCAGGCCGGTATTCACACTTCCCATAGCGACCATGGCATCGCCCGCCTGCGAGGCGTCGGCGTTGGCCATGGATGAATCCGCCCCCAGCGAGCCCAAATCCGCCTGCTGGGTGACGTCCGCGCGCTGGAATCCGCCATTCTGATTCTGAACGGCCTGCCGGATAGAGGGACGCCCGTTGGCTCCCCGTCCGCCCTGATTTCCACGGCCTCCCGCCGCGGGAGTGGCGGCCGCCTGCGTGGACGGTTTTGGCGTAGCGGACGACGGGGTAGTGGAAGACGCCGCGGCAGTGGCACCCGTTGCCGCCGGTGTAGCCGGAGTTGCCGTCGCGGGTGGTTTCGGAGGCGCCAGGCGCTCGGCCACTTCGGCCTTGATCATTTCCGGCGAGAGCAGGCGCATTTCCCAAATGGCCGGCGGCGCACCGGGGGCGACTCCGACTTCCGTGGTGATCCTGGTGAAGCCCAGCATATCGATGGTGAGCGTCCAATTGCCGTCTGCCAGGTCCGGAAACGAGTACACGCCCTGCTCGTCGGTGGTGGTGACGTGCTTTTGGTCGCCCATCGTAGCGGTCACGGTCGCGCCCGGCACCGGCAGCCCGCCGGACATGACTTGGCCACGTTGTTCCGAGGCCATAAGCCCGGTAACGGCAATACAGGCGATCAGAAGGCGCCCGAAGAAGTTGCAAATATGGTTTTGGGCCATTTGGATTCTAAAGGGTAGGCGACCGGCCGCGTACGAATGTTACCGTATGCTCCGGCTATTTCGCCGTGGCCCGTCCAGTTCTGAAAAATTGGAACTCTCTGAAATGAAAGCCGGAATCAATCCTGAGGGTCTCAGGCGATCCCCGTGCAAGCCGTGGCGGTACAGCACAGCCACGGACATGCGCCTTTTCCCCGTTTCCGTGCGGCAATGCTTCCTCCCATGGGCGGCCCGGAGCTATGAAATGGCATACTGGGTACTCATAGACACCAGGCACAAATAAAGGAGACCAGGTTGCGCATTCTGCCTCTGGCCCTGCTGCTGGCGGGGGCTGCGGCGGCCGCCGATTATCCCGCTTCGGCCGGCTACGTCAACGACTTCACCGGCACGCTTCCGGACGCCGTGCAGCAGGCGCTGGAATTACGCGTACGGGCTTTCGAGCGGGCCACGTCGGACGAAATTGCCGTCGCCATCATGCCGTCCCTGCAGGGACAATCGCTGGAAGAGTATGCCCAAGGTCTGTACCATTCCTGGAGAATCGGCGAGGCCGGCCTGAATACCGGCGTGCTCTTTTTGTGGATCCCCAGCGAACACAAATCCCGCATCGAGGTAGGGTCCGGCCTCACCAGCATCCTCACGGACCAGGATTGCGCGAGAATTCTGACCCGGGCGGAGGAGCTGTTCGGCCAGGGCCAGGCCTCGGCCGGGGTGAGCGCGGTGGTGGACGGCGTGATCCAGCGCCTGGGAGAGGTTCCCCCGAAGACGCTCCCGCCGGACGCGGGTAGCCGGCCGGAACAGGGCGGTATTGGCGGCTCGCTGCTCGCCGCCGGCATCGGAATGCTGGCCATCGCGCTCGCGATGATGGTGTACTATACGGCGCGCACCCACCGGCTGCGGCAGGAAGTGCCGGCCGCCATCGCGCGCTCGGGGCAGTTGCTGGAAGAAGCATCCACCGCGATGGCACAGGCTGCGGGGGGGCTGGATGCCCTGTGCGAGCAGGCGCCGGCCGAAGTGTGGGAGGGACTGGCGGCGTCCCTGGCGCTTTCGCCCGAGCATCTACAGGCGCTGCGGCGGCAACTGGACCAGATCCGGTCCCAGCGCCCGGAAGAGTATCGCCAGTGGAACGCCGCGAACTGCGACCTGCGCCTTTGGAGACGCCCTTTCGAGAATCAGACCGCTCTGTTTGCGAATATCGGAACCAGGTGGAAGGAGTTCCAGGAGGCGCGCGATGCAGCGTTGGAACAATTCTCGCAGCTCCCCACGGCGTTCTCGGAAATGGAAAGCCGCATGGCCGCGGCGGATGCCGGTGAGCGCAACCGGAAACTGCTGATGGCCGCGCAGGAGACTTTCGCCAAGGCCGGGGAACTGCGCCAGCATGCTCCGGTGAACTGGCTGCTGGTTTGCGACTTCCTGGTGGACACGCAAGCCTGCGTCCACAGGCTTGCCGTCCTGCTGGACCCGGAGGCGGATGATAAAGCCAGGCGCAACGCGATTCTGGCGCCGCGCCCGCCGCGTTATTGGGCCGCGGACGCCGCGTCATCGCCGGCGGGCGAAGAACTGGCCGCGCTTCGCGACGTTTGGAATACCCACGGTTTGGTGTACTACCCCGCAGAGAAGGGCGTCGCGGATTCCGGCGCCGGGTCCTGATGGCGGCGGACCCGACGGTCCCGCCGCCCGCATCATCGCCCGCGCGTTTCCGGGCCATTCGCTGGTGCGCTGCGAGCCGGCCGCGGGCGGCGTCCTCAATACGGTCTACCGCATCGCGGTGGCAGGCGTGGATGGCGAATTCGCGCTGCGCATGCATACCCGCGACCCCGGCGGCTGCCGCAAAGAACTCGACCTGCACCAACTGGTGACCGCGCGCGTCCCGGTTCCCGAAGTTGTGTTCGCCGACCCGGAAGGCGAGGCCGGCGCAGGCCCGTGCATCCTGATGCGCTGGGTTCCCGGCGAGACATATCGTCAGATCAAATCGCGGCGCGATGCGCGCGAGATCGCCGAATGCGGCCGCGCCCTGGGCGGCGTGCTGGCGCGGATCGGCTCGTTCCAGTTTGCGCGCGGCGGCAGCCTCGGCCCCGGACTCGCCATCAGCCCCGGTCCGGTGGAAGGCCCCGACGCGGTGCCGCGCATGATCGAAAAATTCCTCGCCATGCCTCCCGCCGCGGCCCGCCTGCCTGCCGCCAAAGTGGCCCGCGTGTGCGACTTCGCCTGGTCGCGCGCGCCGCAACTGGCCGCCCTGGAGCGGCAATGCTCGTTGGTCCACTCGGATTTCGGGTCTCCGAACCTGGTCATGCACCGGCCCCGCGGACGCTGGGAAGTGGCCGCCGTGCTGGATTGGGAATTCGCCTTTTCCGGAGCGCCGCTCTACGATGTGGGCCACCTGCTGCGCTACGAACAGCCCGGCCGGCACGGCCTGGAGCCGCACTTTTCCCGCGCCTACCGGGATGCCGGCGGCAGCCTGCCGGAGAACTGGCGCGACCTGGCGCGTACGCTGGATCTCACGGCCCTGTGCGAGATGCTGGCGCGTCCGGCCCTGCCCGAAGACCTGGCGCCGGAAATTGCCGCGTTGCTCGAAGCCGCCGTAATCCCTGTTGACTCCCCACAGGAAGCGCGGTAGACTCCTGTAGGCAGTCAAAAGGAGCAAAGGCGGTGAACCAACTGCGCGTACTGCTGCACCGGATTTTCGGCCTCTTCGGCCGCAGGGGCCTGGAACGGGATCTGGAAGACGAGGTGCAGTTTCACTTGCAGGCGGAAATCGAGGAAGGCCTGCGCCGCGGACTGACTCCCGGCGAAGCCCGCGCCGCGGCGCTGCGCAGCTTTGGCGGCGTCGCCCGCACCAAGGAAATCTATCGCGAAACCCGCGGGCTGCCCGCCGTCGAAATCGCCCTGCAGGATCTCCGCTACACGTTTCGTGTACTCCGGCGCAGTCCGGGCTTTACCGCGGCGGCG
>CAVVLD010000001.1:0-13236 GCA_963748795.1 uncultured Solibacteraceae bacterium | reverse complement strand
GTATAGTAATTTTCGGAACCAATGCCTCATTTTTGTGGAAGAACACACAGTCCGGCGCCTCCGGCCCCAATCCGTCCCGGCTCAGGACCAGCACTCCAATACGACGCGCCGCGCCGACGCATGAGGAAATCGCGGCGCTGGCGTATTCCTACTGGGAACAACGCGGACGGCAGGGCGGTTCAGCCCGGGAAGATTGGCTTCGAGCCGAAAAGGAACTTAGCGGGCGCTTATAATGCGCCGCGGCGTTGGCGCCGTCCGGTCCACGTAAGCAGGCATGCAAGCGCCAAAAAGAGCGATACGGAATAGAGTGTTTGTGCTACTGGCGTCATAATCGGTGCTCCGATCCCCGTATCGGTACGGTGATCAGGATATGTCCTCCTTATCTTTGGTTAGTCGAAAGATACTCCCGCAGCCCACGATCCAGCCGCATTCTCCTGGCATTCCGCCAGTTGGTTAAGCTCCGTACCAGCCCGATCGCTCCGATCGCCGTTAAGGCCACTGCCATGCCAACCGTTGAGTGCATATGGATTTCCGTCTCCGTGAATTCATTTGAATCGATTTGAATTCGTTTCTAAAGTCCTGCCCGTACCGCGATAGGTACGGTAAGTGTGGGTTATGGTACAGTGATCCCCTAGGCAACTTCCGCCGGCCATGAACGATGTCCATCGGTGCCTATGCCGCCGCGATCACCCCACGCGGCAAACACGGTGAGATCGACTTCGGCGCCTCCTTCGAATTGATTGATTTCTTATGCCGGGGCGGCGTCAGCGGCATCGCTCTGTGTTCGGCGGTGGGTGAGTTCGCCGCGTTGAGCATTGACGAGCGGTCGCGCCTGGTTTACCTGGCGGTGAAGCGTAGCCGCGTGCCCGTCCTGGTGGGGGTGGGCAGCGCCACTCTGGATGGCTCGGTGAGCCTGGCCCGCGAGGCGCGCGACGCCGGGGCTGCCGGCCTGCTACTGCCGCCGCCTCATTTTTTTGATTACGACCAGGACGATCTCCGCGAATTCTATCTTCAATTCGCCCGGCAACTGGGCGACGGTACAGCCACGTTCCTGTCGCAATTGCCGCCGCCGGGTTCCTGTCTGCGGATCGACACCGCACTCGAATTGCTTGCCACCGGGCACTTCGCGGGCATTGAGGACGGCGACGGCGCGGATTCGATTCATCGCATCCAGGCTGCCTGCCAGGGGAGGCCGTGGCGCATCCTGGCTTCCGGCGATGCCACATTCGCCGAGGCGCGTTGCGCCGGCGCTCACGCCGCCATCTCCTCCACCGCCTGCGCCCTTCCGGAACTCATGAACGCTCTCGATCGCGCGCCACAGGACCCGGGTTTGAACGCGCGGCTGGGCGAGTTTCTCGCCTGGGCCGATCAGTTTCCGGCGCCGGTCATCGTCAAGACTGCCACCACCCTGCGCCGCCTGAAAACCGGTCCGTCTCCGTGCCGCTCTCCCCCGAAAAACAAAAAAAGCTGGAACAATTCAAAGCCTGGTTCGAGCCCTGGCTGGCGCGCAGAACATAAGCCTCAGGCCGGCGGTGAGTCATACGCTGTAAGCTATAAGTGATGCTTCCCCGAGTATTGTGTCTGCTATCCGCTGGCCTGTTGATGGCCCAGTCTCAAGACCCTGCCGGTATCGCCCGCAAGGCTCTCGACCTGTTGCTGGGCGAGAAATACGCCGACCTGGTGCAGATGATCACGCCCGCCTACCGCACCGACCACACCCAGAGCGACCTCACCAAGCTAGGCGCCGAAATCAAAACCTGGGGGGCGGTGGAAGAAATCGGACAGCCCACCGTACAGGCCATGGGTCCGGTCAGTATCGTGATGTTTCCCGTGAAGTTCGCCAGCCGCCCCATCGATGTCCAGATGAGTGTCAATGCCAGCGGCCAGGTGTCCGCGCCTCTGCTTCGCCCCGGGCAGGTGGCGTGGCAGCCGCCGTCCTATGTCAAAGCCAGCTCCTTCAAGGAGCGCGCCGTGGTCATCGGCGATAAATGGAAACTGCCCGGTACGCTGACCGTGCCGAACGGCAGCGGACCTTTCCCGGGGCTCGTGCTGGTCCACGGCTTCGGACCGAACGACCGTGACGAGACCGTGGGCGGCACCAAGATGTTTCGCGACCTGGCCGAAGGCCTCGCTTCCCGCGGCATCGCCGTTCTGCGCTACGAAAAACGAACCAAAGTGTACGCCGCCAAGATGGGCATCACCTCTTACACCCCTGACGACGAGGTGATCGAAGACGCCGACAAGGCCGTCGGCGTTCTACGCAGCCAGCCCGAAGTGAACGGCAACCGCGTCTTCGCTCTCGGCCACGATTTTGGCGGATACCTGCTGCCGCGCGTGGCCGCCGAAGACGGCAAGCTCGCCGGATTGATTATTCTCGGCGCCAGTGCCCGCCCCTTGGAAGACCTGATCCTGGAGCAAATCCAGGCGAAGAACCTGCCGGCCATGCAAGTGACCGCGGCCAAATCGGCGGTGACCAAGATCAAAGCACTGGAAACATCCGATGAGGACGCGCCGCGCATCTTCGGCCTGCCCGCGGCCTATTGGGTCGGTCTGAAGGGCTACGATGCGCCCGCCGCCGCGAAGAAACTTGGTATCCCGATCCTGGTTCTGCAAGGCGAGCGCGATTTCCAGACCAGCATGACTGACTTCAACATCTGGAAACAGGCCCTCGCCGGCGCCAAGGGCACGACCGTCCAGAGCTATCCATCGCTGAACCATATCTTCGTCGCCGGAGAAGGCAAGAGCAGCGAGGAAGAATACAAGAAGGCCGCTCACGTCGCCCCCGAAGTGATCGACGTGGTGGCGAAGTTCATGGGCCAATAGCCCCGGGTGGCCTCACCATTCCACGATCTTTCCGGGCTCCAGTTCCCACACTTCAGTGCCCGTGCCCGCAATCAGTTTGGCCAGTTGCGCCGGCGTTCCGGTGAGCGGTGGGAAGGTGCCGAAGTGCATGGGAATCACCTTCTTCGTTTTCAGCATGCGGCAGGCCACCGCAGCCTCGCGCGGGCTCATGGTGAACAGGTCGCCGATGGGCAGAAAGGCCAGTTCCGGCTGGTAGAGCTCCTGAATCAGCGCCATATCGGTGAATACGTTGGTATCGCCGGAAAAATACAGCGCGCGCCCGTCGGGAAGCCGCATCACGTATCCCGCGGCTTCTCCGCCGTAAATGATCCGGTCGCCGTCGGTGATGCCGCAACTGTGTACCGCGTGGGTCATCGTGACCGTCACGTCGCCCGCCTTCTGCGATCCGCCCTTGTTCATCGCCCGCGTGTTCTTCACGCCTTTGGATTCCAGCCAGTGGCATGTTTCGAAAATCGCGACTACTTCGGGAGAGAACTTCTTCGCCAGGGGCACCGCATCGTGAATATGATCGAAGTGCCCGTGAGTGATGCAGATGGTGTCCACCCGGTCGATCTCGTAGCCGCGCGGAAATTTTGGATTGCCGTCGGTCCAGGGGTCCATCACAATCACTTGGCCCGAAGGGAGCCGGAATTGGAAACTGCCGTGGCCCAGCCAGGTAATTCTCATACCTGCGATTCTAGCGCGCCCGGCGCCAGTTCAACGGGCAATTGAGTTATAACTGAGACGATGCCTGTGAACCAGGGACCGGCGCGCCTTTGTCTTGTGCTGATGCTGGCGGCGGCAGCCTGCGCCGCTTCACTCGGCGGCGTCGTGCAGGATCCCACTGGCGCCCCGATATCCGGCGCGAAGGTGTCGCTGGATATCGCGAGGCTGGCTGAAGCCGGACGAACTTCAGTCACCGGCTCCGCAGGCGCGTACATCTTTTCCGGTCTGGCCGCGGGTACTTACAGCCTCACCGTGCAGTCCCCGGGGTTCCTCGCGTGGAAGAAGGCCGACATTCGAATTGACGATCAGGCGGACCTGCAGCTTCCCACCGTCATGCTGCAGCTCAGCCCCATTTGCGGTTCGGGCGAGGAGCGGCTGTCGCTTCCCACTCGGGCATTGGCCGCGATAGAGCGGTTTCTCACCGGAAGGCCCCGGGAATATTAAGATTCGCGAGTAGGTCACTTGCTTCCGCCCCTGTCGTTGCGCCTTGTGTATCGATTTCACCCAGCGCTTGTACTCCTGCGCCCGCAAGGGGCTCCGTCAGACGCTCGTGCCACTCCGCCTCCGCCCGTAGCTTCTGGTAACTTTGCCACCGCTCCGCCGGAATCGCCCCGTCGTCCAGAGCCTCCCGCACGGCGCACCCCGGCTCGCCACGGTGCGAACAGTTGCGGTACCGGCAGGCGGCGCCGGTCGCGGCAATCTCGTCGAACGTCTCGTCCACGCTCTCCCCGCTGGCCCAAAGTTGCAACTCGCGCAGGCCGGGAGTATCGATCAGCGCCCCGCCTCCCGGCAGCGCCAGCAATTGGCGATGCGTGGTGGTGTGCCGGCCCTTGCCGTCCTGCGCCCGCACTTCCGCCGTCCGCAGGCAGTCCTCGCCCAGCAGTGCGTTCGCGATGCTCGATTTGCCGACGCCGGACGACCCCAGCAGTGCCACTGTCCTCCCCGGCGCCAGAAACTCGCGGAGCCGTTCCATACCAGCCCCGCCCAACGTGCTGGTGGCCACTACCGGCGCATCGCGCGCTACCGCTGACGTCTGCCGGATTCTGCCGGCCGGGTCATCGCACAGATCGGCTTTGTTCAGCACCACCACCGGCGATGCGCCGCTCTCCGTCGCCAGCGTCAAATACCGCTCCAGACGTCGCAGACTGAAATCGCCATCCAGCGCGCACACCAGAAACACCAGGTCGATGTTGGCGGCCAGCGCCTGCTCCTGTTCGCGTTTTCCCGCCGCCCGTCGCGAAAAACAGGTGCGGCGCGGCAGCACCGCTTCCACCAGTGCCTGCGCGGGCCCCACCACGCGAGCCGCCACCCAGTCGCCCACCACCGGCAGCGCCGAAGCGTCCAGGGAGCGGAACCACAGCGCGCCGCACGGCTCCGCCTCCAGTTCTTCCAGTTCCGTAATCAAGCGGTATCGATCGCGATGCGCGAATGCCACGCGGCCCAGCACCAGGCCTCGCGCGGCATGACTTTGAAAAGCGCCGTACACTCCCGCGCCGGCGCCCAGAGACTCCAACAACATGACTGTTCACTCCAGATTTTTGGACAGCAACTACGAGGAAGGACACCACGCCTGACGGTGTGGGTCGGCCGCCGGATTGGCTAGCGGACAGTCATAGGCAGAGTTCAAGCGTACCACATGGAGCGGCGCAGGTCCGTAGAGAGCACACACATCTTGCACACTACGGAGGCTGTCTTGAAGAAGTGGCCACGCTGCGGTTGAGTACGTCAAAGCTGAACCGGAAGGCGAGTCGGCAAGCTGCCGTTCAATCCTCCGGCGATGCAGCAGGGCTGAGACGCGGCGGAAGAGTTTCCGCATGTCAGGCGGTCCTCAGGATAGTCTGGATGGCGATGGTGGCGCGCTCGTAATCCTCCATCTCCTTCTTGAGTTGCTTGACGCCGTCGCGCGTCAGCGTGTAGAAGCGGACCTTGCGCCCGCTCTCCGAAATACCCTCTCCGCCCTAACCCAGCCTTCCAGCAGCATGCGCTGCAGCGTGGGGTAGAGCGAACCTTCTTCGGCTTCCAGCACCGAATCGGAGAGCGCGCGGATTCGCTGCGCGATGGCGTAGCCGTGGAGGGGGCCCGAACGGAGCACGCGCAACACCAGCATGGCGAGCGCTCCTGGAGGCATAGGAAGCCTAGGCATGGACTACTTATATATGCCCAGGCCGCCCGTTGTCAACTGCGCTACGAGAACACCGTCTGTGTTATCTGCGTTGATCGGCGTTTATCTGCGGCCAATATCGTGTTCCGCCAACCTCGCAAACCATATGGCCGCTGATCAACGCCGATCAACGCAGATAACTGGGGTGACGCTCGGCGGCCTGAATGTCTTGTGCGGTTGCAGGGGTTATAGAAACACCTCCTTATTGTTCCGGGATGTGATCGCGGTGCCGCTGCCAGTGGGCCAGGATGTCGCCGACCACGGTGTTGCCTACGCGCCACGCTGCTTCCAGAGCGGGCAGGTATCCAGTATACTTTCCGATTTTGTTTTGTGCCAGGCTTTCGGCGGCGGTCCTCCCCGGACGGGGCTGGTCGTAATCGGCAGCGGCGCGCAGCACCAGGACGCGATTCAGGTCCACGCGCCCGGCATGCGCCAGGCGCGTCAGCGATTCGAGCGTGCCGGTGTCTTCCATGGCGGTGGTCACATAGTTTCCCCGGCCGGCGGTGTGGTAGCTGACCCAATCGTTGGCCCACCGGTTCAGCAGTTTGCCGTGCCAGAAGGTCGAGGCCGCCAATTGGTCGCCTTTCAGCACGAAGGGCGGCCGCTGGGCGTTCGGCTCGGGATACAGTTTGCGCTCCTGCCGCATGGCTTCGGTATCCATCAGCGGCACGTTGCGGGTCAGCGCGAAGGCCCAGTTCACGAGCGCTGCGTTGAGGTGATAAACCTGGCCATCGGTGATAGGGCCAAGGGGCTGCTCGTACGGCACGGAGCGGCGCAAGGGCACGTAGCCGGTCTTCCAGCCGGGCGGAATCTCGCGGGCGTCGATTTCGTGGGCCAGGTCGCCATCCACCACCCACTCGGCCCACGCGGCCGACCCGAGCGACGCATCGGCGGGATCGACGCCGGCGATCCCCGCAACCAGCCAGTATGCCTGGCGCAGGTCGAAGCGTGGGTCGAGCCCCAGGGCCATAATACTGGCGGCGGCCTTGGTGTTACCCACGCCGGTCACCGTGCCGAGCACGCCATCCCGATTCATGCGCAGGTTGTGATCGCCCGCGGGGAAGGGAAGCACGCGGTCCAGCTTGTTTCGCTCCACCCAGAACTGAAATTCGCCGGGCTCGTCGCCGGTATCGGCGCCACGCTCGAACATGGTGACCACCACCACCTTCACGGGGATGGGCTTGACGCGAGAACAGCCGGTACCCGCCAGAGCGGCGAGCCAAAGCCAGGCGAGTGGACGCATTCCGCTATGGTAGCGAAGGCGCGCCCGCGGACGTTCACATTAGGACGTATGAGGGAGGTTCTCCCGATTGCGAGGGCCGCTGAGGGAATGATAACGTCGCTCCCAGGAGGAGAGGAATGCCAAGGAAGCCACGCAAGGTCATCAAAGGTGTCGATGTCATTTACCGCCGCCACGCCACGGGAGCGCTGATGGTGCGCGACAAATTCGGACACCGCGCCGCCGTGATCCTGCGCAATGGAGACGTGGGGACGATTCAGTTTTATGGAGGCATGCCGTGGTACGGGCGGGTGGTATTCAATCTCGATCGTCAACAGAGGTTTGCGGGAGGGGCCCGCTCCCAGGACGTGCTGGCGCAGGTGTTCTCCAACAAGACCAAGGTGGGAGCGGCTTTGTGGTACCCGCTTCCGGCGCAACGAAAAAAATCGCGGCGGACGGCCAACCAGGGAATGGCTCCGGCCATGAACCTGTTGGGATGTCCTGGAAATGGGGCCACCGCCTATGCGAACTGGCTGGGTTACACCGACGGCGCGTACGAATGGTGCCACCTGATCGCGCATGCCATGGGCGGTCAGGACAATGCGTTGAATGTGGTGGCGGGGCGGAACTACAACAATACCGAGCAGCTTGCCATCGAAAATGCGCTGTCACAGTACCGGGCGGAAGATCTGTTCGAGGTCTGCGTGCAGGCGGCGGTGATGAATAACGGGAACGCCAAGCACCTGGGAGACGTGATCCGTTATTCGCTCCGCAATAAGCACGGCGGTTCTTCGACGGCGGTGTACCTGGACTGCCGGCCGACCCGGCAGCCCAGCGCCATCCACCAGTACACCCTGATCGGCACCCTGTCGCGCTGGATGAATCAGCAGATCAAGCAGTATTGCAATGACTTCAAACCGTCGGCCACGGACCAGAAAACGGTGAAGAGATATCTCAAGGACAACGATTACCTGGACGAAGACGAGTACTGAGCCCGGCCGCGCGCCGGCCGGCTCACGCGGCCTTTTCCCGCGGCAGGCGGCGCGAGCGTACAAAATAAGCCGCGCCTGCCAGCACCAGCAGAATCGAGATCCACTGCGAAGTGTCCAGCGGGCCGCCCCACAGATTCCCCTGCTCGTGGAACCGGAAGAACTCCACCATGAAGCGCGCCGTGGAGTAGAGCATCAGGTACAGGCTGATGATGGCGCCCGGCCGGTGCGGCTTTGCGAATGCGCCAGTAGAGAATGCCGAAGATCAGCGAACTCGGCGGACGCTTCGTAAAGCTGCGTGGGATGCAGCGGCACGTTCAGCGGCACGCCCACCAGGTCGTTGGCCACCGGGTTGGTGAACGTCACCGCCCACGGCACGGTTGCATTCGCACGCCCCAGCAGCAGCCCGCCGAGAAGCAGCCGAGCCGGCCGATGCCGTGGCCCAGCGCGATGGCCGGGCGCGAACACGTCGGCCGTCTTCAGCAGCGGCAGCTGCGTGCTGCGCATGTACCACCAGGCCACCGCCAGCGCGGCGATCAGGCCGCCGTAGAACACGCCGCCGGCCTGCAGCGTGGCCAGCGAGAAGATCTCGCCCGGGTGCTGCATGTAGTACGGCAGGTCCACCAGGAACATCATCAGCTTGGCGCCGGCGATGGCCGCCAGCGCGCAGTAGATGCCCAGGTTGGTGACCGCGTCGGCGTTCAGGCCCGCGCGCCTGCGCCAGCCGCGCCGGCCATCCACAGCGCCGCCAGGAAGGCCAGCGCCACCAGCACGCCGTAGGTGTGGAGAAACGAAAGATGGAAAATCTCAGGGTACATTGCGCCGCCTGCCGCTTCGGGCGCAGCATGTCGCAGCAGCAGCAGCCCGCTGCCGATCACGATGGCCGAATCCGCCACGTTGAACGTCGGCCACTGGTAGTGCGCCGATGTAGAACTGCAGAAAATCCGTCACCCGGCCCGACACGATCCGGTCGAACACGTTGCCCGCCGCGCCGCCCAGGATCAGCGCGAGGCCGCACAGCGGAAGCGCGGTCCAGCCGCGCGGACTTCCACAGCATCGCCGCTCACCGCGACCACCGCGACCAGCGAAACCAGCGACCAGCAGCGCCGTGCGCCACTCGGAGGTGGAATCGTTGAACATGCCGAACGCCACGCCGCGGTTCTCGCGAATGCACGATGTCGAAGAAGCCGGGAATCACGTGGTACGTGTCCGAAGCGGAGACGCGCGATCTCGATCATCCACTTGGTCAGGCGGTCGAGCGCGAACACCGCCGCCGCGCGCGCCGTACGCCTTCATCCGCAGGTCAGCCATTCAGCGTCTCGTCCACCGCGCCGGCGCAGGCGCCGCAGATGGTGGGGAAGCTGCGGGTCGGAGCCGACGTCGGTCGTGTACTTCCAGCAGCGCTCGCACTTGCTGCCGGCGGCGCGCTCCACCTGCGACGGCCGAGCGCGTCGTCCCTGGCCGCGGCTCCAGATCCACCTGCGAAACGATGAACAGCCCGGGCAGTTCGCGCGGCGTACTGTTCGAGCAGCGGATACAGGTCGCCATTGGCCGAGAGGCGGACGCGCGCTTCCAGCGGCGCGCCGATCAGCTTCTCCTTGCGCGCCGTTTCCAGGCTCTTCAGCACATCGTCCCTCACTTCCATCAGACGGTCCCAGTTGGCCGGCGCGTTTCCGCGCGCGCTTCGGCGATGCCGGCGGTCAGCTCGGCGGGCTCCGGGAAGTAGCGCCAGGTGCACGCTGCTCCGGCCGCCCCATGTGGCTCCAGACCTCTTCGGCCGTGAAGCTCAGCAGCGGCGCCAGCAGCCGCACCAGCGCGTCCAGCAGCCGGTACAGCGCCGTCTGCGCGCTGCGCCGCGCCTTGCGATTTCGCGGCGGAGGTGTAGAGCCGGTCCTTCAGCACGTCGAAGTAGATCGAGCTCAGGTCCACCGTGGCGAAAGCGTAGACCGCGTGATAGACCTTGTGGAACGCGAAGCTCGTCGTACCAGGCGCGGCAGCGCGCCACCAGGTCTTCGGCGCGCAGCAGAATCCACTGGTCGATCTCCGGCAGTTCGTCCGCCGGCACGGCATCGGTCGCCGGGTCGAAATCCGTGAGGTTGCCGAGCACGTAGCGGAACGTGTTGCGCAGCTTGCGATAGGCGTCCGTCAGCCGCGTCAGGATGGTCTCGCGAGATGCGCACGTCTTCGTTGAAATCCACCGAGGCCGACCACAGCCGCAGCATCTCCGCGCCGTGCTGCTTGATGACCTCGTCGGGCTCGATGGCGTTGCCGAGCGACTTGTGCATCGCGCGGCCTTCGCCATCGAGCACCCAGCCGTTGAGCGCGCACGCGCGGTAGGGCGACGCCGCCCTTGCAGCCCGACGCCCACCAGCAGCGAGCTGTGGAACCAGCCGCGATACTGGTCGCCGCCTTCCAGGTACAGATCGGCGGGCCAGGGCAGGCCGAAGCGCTCGTTGAGCACGGCCAGGTGGCTCGAGCCGGAATCGAACCAGACGTCCAGAATGTCGTTCTCCTTGCTGAACTCGCGTGCCGCCGCACTTCGCGCAGGCGGTGCCCGGCGGGCAGCAGTTCCGCCGCGCGTGCGTTCGTACCAGATGTCGGCGCGTGTGCTCGCGGAACAGCTCGACGATGCCGTCCAGGATCTTGCGGTCGGTGAGCGGCTCGCGGCACTCGTCGCAATAGAACACGATGATCGGCACGCCCCAGACGCGCTGGCGCGAGATGCACCAGTCCGGGCGCGTGGCGATCATGTTGGAGATGCGCTCCTCGCCCCACGCGGGCATCCAGCTGCACCTGCTTGATGGCGTCGAGCGCGCGCTGCCGGAAGTCGTTGCGCTCCATGCCGATGAACCACTGCTCGGTGGCGCGGAAGATGGTCGGGTTGTGGCAGCGCCAGCAGTGCGGATAGGAGTGGTCGAGCTTCTCCAGCGCCCAGCAGCGCGCCGTGCGCCTTCAGGATCTCGATCACGATCGGGTTGGCTTCCCAAACCGTCTTGCCGATCAGCTCCTCGGGCAGGCGTCCCGCGGCGCCCTCGGCGTGGAAGAAGCGGCCCGCGGCATCCACCGGGCAATAGGTCTCGATGCCGTACTGCCGGCCGACGACGTAGTCTTCCTGGCCGTGGCCGGGCGCCGTGTGGACCGCGCCGGTGCCCTGTTCGAGCGTGACGTGGTCGGCCAGAATGCCGAGCGAATCGCGCTCCAGGAACGGATGCCGGAAGACCGCGCCTTCCAGCTGCGCGCCCGGGAACGCGCGCCACGACCTGCGGAGTCGCTCCAGCCGCACTTCTCGGCCGTCGGCCTTCAGCAGATCCGTCGGCGACGATGTAGACCGTCGCCCGCCGACGTCCACCGCCGACGTACTCGAACTTCGGGTGGAAGGCGATGGCCATGTTGGCCGGGATCGTCCACGGCGTGGTGGTCCAGATCAGGCCGTAGACCTTGCGGCCGGCCAGCGCCGGGTCGATCGTCGCCGGGTCGGAGGTCAGCGCGAAGCGAACCCAGATCGACGGGCTGGTGTGGTTCTCGTACTCCACCTCGGCCTCGGCCAGCGCGGTGCGGTCCTGGATGCACCAGTGCACCGGCTTCAGGCCCTTGTAGACGTAGCCCCGGTCCAGGAAATCGACGAACGCGCCGGCGATCACCGCCTGGTACTCCGCGCTCATCGTCAGGTACGGATCGTCCCAGCGGCCGAACACGCCCAGCCGCTTGAAATCCTGGCGCTGCAGGTCGACGTACTTCTCGGCGTACTTGCGGCAGGCGCGGCGGATCTCGCGCCGCGGACATCTGCGCCTTCTTCGCGCGCCGAGTTCGCTATCGACCTTGATCTCGATGGGCAGGCCGTGGCAGTCCCAGCCGGGCACGTAGGGCGAGTCGAAGCCCGCCATGGTCTTCGACTTGACGATGAAGTCCTTCAGGATCTTGTTGAACGCGGTGCCCAGGTGGATGCGGCCGTTGGCGTAGGGCGGCCCGTCGTGCAGGATGTAGGTGGGGCGGCCGGCGCGCGACGGCGCGAATCTGGCCGTAGAGATTCTCCTTCTCCCACCGCGCGAGCATCTTCGGCTCGGCCTGCGGCAGGTTGGCCTTCATGGAGAAAGCCGGTTTTCGGCAGATTGACCGTCTGCTTCAGATCTACGTTGTGCGGATCCATTTTCGGGGTAACTACCATGGTAGCAGGGGCGGCAAGCCGCGACGCGGAAGGCTGGCGGCCCCAATCTGTTCTCAGTGGAAGTGTTCTCGGTGCGATCGAATGGTGCCGTGGCGCTCGCACCGGCTGCGATTCTTGGAATCGTGGCCGATTGGCCACAAAGTCGCGCCCCCGAGCCGGCCTAGTTGCCCTGCAACAGGTGTCCTGATGCAGAGACCTCGGTCATTAGTCACAAGCCGGCGAATAAGCAGAGACACCTCCCGTAACGCCGTGGTCCAGCCAGTCTCACCATAAGGCGACTACGCGGCCATCTGGAATCGACAGCGTCCGTGCAGTAGGATTATTACTAAGGCGATCATGAACTTCTCAGATCGGATCGGTGCGGCACGTCGCGTGATCCAGAAGGACTCGATGGATGAGGGCCTAAGAAATGCGCTTTGGAATGCGGCCTACGGTCGGTACTGGAACTATTACGCCGATAAACAACAGCATGCTACTTATATTAAGGAAGGACAGCTGTTGTTTGCTCTCTGGACGGAGCATTCGGCCAGAGAGCGGATGAGTTTCCCGAGTTCTTCTCCGCCGCATTACGAGCAATTAAGCGCCTCTTTGTCCCAGCGAGTGGGCATCGGTGTATGACTTCATCGAGTTCATCGCTACTTGTGGAGTCGTCGAAGCGGGTCCGTTCATTGCAGACTGCAACAGAGCCCTGAAAAAACACGTTTCCGCCTACCGCTTTGTGGGTAGAACGGTCGGGTCGATCACTTCGGACGAGGAGATCGCGGCGGTTGAGGATGCGGCAAGTCGTGGTGGCGCGTTCGGCCCGGTCTCCCTCCACATCGAGACGGCACTCAAACGCCTGGCTGACCGCGCTAACCCGGATTACCGCAATTCGATAAAGGAGTCTATCAGTGCAGTTGAGGCTACATGTCAGATTATCACCAACGACACGGGCATCAGTCTCGGGAAGGCCCTGAAAAACCCTCGACATCCATCCCGCACTTGAGAAGGGTTTCGGCGCGATCTACGGGTACACCAGCGATGCACAAGGCATCAGACACGCTTTATCCCAGGAGCCGAATGTCGGTGCGGACGAAGCCAAGTTCTTTCTGGTTTCGTGCTCCCGCATTCGTCAATTACTTGATCGCGAAATCAG